>NZ_JAVREP010000019.1:0-93830 GCF_031845465.1 Nocardiopsis lambiniae
CGCGGGTCCGACGGGGTTGTTGCCCGAGGAGTTCGATCCGGTGAGCGAGCGGGCGTTGGGCAATCATCCGCAGGCGTACTCGCATTTGGGGTTGATCCGCTGCGCCCGCCTGCTGGACCAGGGCTGACGGGTTGAACCAGGGCTGAGGCGCCTTATGTGGGTTGACATATAGCGGACCTCCGGAGCGATGAGAAGAGTGAGAAGCTTTTCCCGCGCCCGGAGGTCCTGTTCCGATGCTGCCCCTCAACTGGCTGTTCGTCCACCTCTACGTCCTCATAGATGACGCGATCAAGGACCGGACGATGCCGATCCCCGCACGTCCGGGCCCGCCCCCGGCCTGCACCGATGCCGAGATCCTCACCATCGCCCTGGCCCGCCACCTGCACGGCTCCACCAGCGAGCACGCCTGGCTGCGCCAGGTCCGCGCCGACTGGAGCCACTACTTCCCCCGCCTGCCCCACCAAAGCGAGGTCAACCGCCGCACCCGCTGGCTCTGGGGCGCCTTCGAGCTGCTGCGCACCCACCTGGCCGCCCAGGTCGGCCAGGACCCCTGGCAGCAGATCGACACCACCGCCCTGCCGGTCAAGCACCCCTCCCGGGTGCGCGGCCCCGACTCCTGGGCGGGACCGAACGACCTGGTTGCGGGGTTCGGCCGCGACGTCGCCCACGGCGAGTGGTTCTACGGCTTCCGCCTGGGCCTGCGCTGCGACCTGGACAGCCGCATCGTGCGCTCCTGGGAGATCACCCGGGCCGCGGTCAACGACCGGGGCGTGGCCCAGGACCTGCTGGAGCAGGCCGCCCCGCCCGTCGGGCTGCTGCTGGACCGCGGGTTCGCCGGGCGGGGCTTCGCCCGGGCCCAGGCCGAGCGGGGGACCCGGGTCGTGCTCGCCCCGACCCGGGCCGAGCGCCGCACCGCCCCGGCCTCCCACTGGCGTCCGGTGGCGGTGCTGCGCAACCGAATCGAGACCACCAACGGCGAGATCACCGAGATCATGGGGCTGGCCCGGCACGGCGCGCACACCTTCTGGGGGTTGTTGACCCGCACCGCGGCGGTACTGTGCGCGCACACGCTCTGGCTGGTCGTGCTCAAACCGACCAACAAACCCACATAAGGCGCTTGAGGAGGACCGCACGCGAGCGCGTGCGGTGGTGAGGGGCCGTTGCACGGGAACGTCCGTGGGACGGCCCCTTCGCCATGGGCGGGGATGGCGCGGGTCGGGGAGAGGCCGGCGCCGATCCCCGTCGTCGTCCCCGAACGGACCCGACGAGGACCACCGTCGACCCCTGCGCCGGGAAAGGCGCCTTCGAGGTGGTGACGATCTCGTCTCCGCCGTGGTGTGCGACGGGGTCATCGCGGTATCCGTCACGTCAGCAGGCCCACATCACGCGCGGCCGGGCGCGGGCGAGGATCCGCGTGGCGTGCGGGTGCCGTTTCCCGCGAGCCGGTCGGCGTCGGCGACCGTGGCCTCGACAGGGCTGGTCGATCGGCTCGCCACGGGGCGTGTCCCCTGAGCCGGTCGGACGGCCTCGGCCCGGCGGGGAGGGCGGAACTCATCGTGGTCGTCGAACGGCTCGCGGAACCGGCCACGCAGTCACCGGGACCGAGAGGTCACGGACTCACCCGAGAGGGCTGTACCAGGGATGGCCCTCCCATGAGCGCACCCCCGGGCGCGGTGTGCTCCCGACCGGCGCGCCTCCGTCCGACCGCGGCACGCGAAAGGCGGCCCCGCGGCCCGGAGATGACCGGGAGTGTGGGCCGCGGGGCCGCTGGTGTGGCACGTGCCGCATCGGGCTGGACGCGCCCTCACCGTCGGGGAGGGCGCCCGACGGTGTGTGGTCGGTCCGGCCGCTCTCCGCGGCCGGACCCGGGGCGGGACACCGTCACTTCGTGGAGCCCGCGAACACCCCCTGGACGAAGTACCTCTGGAAGGCGAAGAACACCACCAACGGCACCACCATCGACAGGAACGCCCCCGACGCCAGCAGGTCGATGTTGCTCCCGAACTGCCGCAGTTGTGAGCGCAACGCCACGGTCAGCGGCGCCGCGTCCGGGCTGGTGAACACCAGTGCCACCAGCATGTCGTTCCACACCCACAGGAACTGGAACACCGCCAGCGACGCCAGCGCCGGTCGGGCCACCGGCAGGACCACCTTGCGGAAGATCCGCCATTCCCCGGCCCCGTCCATACGGGCCGCCTCCAGCAGGTCGCGCGGGATCCCCACGAAGAAGTTCCGCAGCAGGAACACCGCGAACGGCAGCCCGAACGCGACGTGGAACAGGATCACCCCGGTGATCGACCCGAAGATCCCCATCGCCCCGTACATCTGTGAGATCGGGATCAGCGAGGCCTGGATGGGCAGTACCAGCAATCCCACCACGCCCACCATGACCCAGTCGCGCCCGGGGAAGTCGAGCCACACCAGCGCGTAGGCGGCCAGCGCCCCGATGAACACGACCAGCACCGTCGAGGGCACCGAGATGTACACGGTGTTGAGGAACGACTGGAGGACGACCTGGTTGTCCAGCAGCCTCTCGTAGTTGTTCAGGGTCAGTTCGGTGGGTTCCAGCAGGATCGTCCACCACCCGCTGTTGGTGTTGGCCGACTCCGACCGCAACGACACCAACAGCAACCCCACCACGGGGGTCATCCAGAACAGGGCGATCAGCACGAGAACGCACTGGAGCGTCCCGTTCCCGAGACGGTCGACGAGTCGGCTGACGGCACCCCGGCGGGGGGCTCCGGACACCGACACCTCGACGACGGAGGGTGTACTCCGGGTCGGCGTGCTCACGAGCGCTCCTTGCGGAATCGGCGGATGTTGAAGTACATGATCGGCAGCACCAGGATCAGCAGCAGGACCACGAGCGCGCTGCCCAACCCCTGGTTGCCGCCCGCTCCGAAGGACACCTGCCACATCTGGAGGGCGATCACGCTCGCGTCGGCCTGGACCGACCCGGGCGCGATGACGAACACCAGGTCGAAGATCTTGAGGACGTTGATCACCAGGGTCACGAACACCACCAGCAGCAGTGGTCCCAGCAGCGGAATGGTGACCTTGCGGAACACCTGCCATTCGGTGGCGCCGTCGACCCGGGCGGCCTCCAGGGCGTCGCGGGGGATGGCGGCGAGCCCGGCGGCGATGAACGTGATCGCGAAACCGGTCATGATCCACACCCACGCGGAGATGATCACCGGTGTGATCAGGCCGGACCCCAACCAGGTCAGCCCGTTGAAGGGTTCGGTGAAGTTCTCCTCCGCCAGGTGCAGCGTGTACTCGCCTGGTGCCAGGTCGGGGAGGACGAACCGTCCGTCGTCGCCGGTGGTGACGGTGGCGACGACCTCGGTCCCGCTCAGCGCGCGCACCGTCACCCGGGGCATGCCGTTCTCGCCCTCGTCGATGACGCCGGGTTCCCCGCCCAGGGCGGAGTCCAGCCAGACGACCCCCTGGAGGACGTCGGGCTCGGCCTCGGGCAGGTCCGCCGCGGCGGCCTGTTCGGGCAGCATGCCGGGGCGGATGCCCACCAGGGGCAGGGTGACCACGTCTCCGGGGGAGTGGGCGCTCGTGGTGGTGTACCCGCCCAGGGTCGGGTCCGCGGCCAGCCCCTCCTGGGGGCGGGCGCCCGGGTACTCCGAGGGGGCCGCGAACACGTCGTGCACGGTCACGACGGCCGCGTTGACCAGGCCCCGTTCGGGGCTCTCGTCGTAGACGAGCCGGAAGATGATGCCGGAGGCGAACAGTGAGATCGCCATCGGCATGAACAGCAGGATCCTGAAGGCGGTCGCCCAGCGGATGCGTTCGGTCAACACCGCCAGGATCAGCCCCAGCCCGGTGACCAGTGCCGGGGCGACCAGCACCCAGATCCCGGTGTTGCGGATCGCGGTGAAGGTGCGCTGGTCGGTGAACATCCGCTGGTAGTTGTCCAGCCCGACGAACCGGTCTCCGGAGCCGTCGAAGAGACTGCGCACCACGGAGTACACGGCCGGGTAGGCGAGGAACACCGCCAGGAACAGCAGGGCGGGCAGGAGGAACAGTGCGGCCGGGCCGAACAGTCGGCGCAGGCGGCCCGGTCGATGGTCGGATACGGGTCCCCCGGGGGGCGGGGCGGCGCCCCCGCCGGTGTCGCCACCGGCGGGGAGCGTGTCATCGGTGATCATGTCAACCCTGGTCGTGGATGCGGGAGCGGGAACGGGAGCGAACGGGAGCGGGCTCGTCATTCTCCGTAGGCTTCGGCGGCCTCCGCCTCCAGACGCTCCATGGTCCCCTCGACGTCGGAGGGGTCGCCCAGGAAGTCCTGGAGGGCCTGCCACATGCCATCGCCGATGGTGGCGCCGAAGGCGGCGGGCTGCAGGTCGGACAGGTCGAAGCGGATGTTGTCGCCGGCGGTGATGATCTGTTCGGCGACCTGGCCGGTGAGCGGGTCGGCGTAGGTGTCGGTGGTCACGTGCCGGTTGGGCGAGACGAACCCGCCCTGGGCGGCCCATGCGCCCGCGGCCTCGGGGGAGCTCAGGAAGCGCAGCAGTTCCATGGTGGCCTCGTCATCGGTCATGGCCACGGCGGCGTCGCCGGCCACCACGACGGCCTCACCGTCCCCGGCGATGTAGGGGAACCTGTAGTGCAGGGCCTGTTCGCCGACGGCCGAGTCGGTGCTGGAGGAGACCACACCGCCGATGAAGTCGGCGCCCACCACCATGGCGGCGGAGGGGTCGTCGTTGAACACGTTCGTCACCGAGGTGGGGAAGTCGGTCTGAAGGGTGCCGGCGGTACCGCCGGCGAGCAGGTCCGGCTCTCCCCAGACCTCGGCCAGGGTCTCCAGCGTCTCCTGGACGCTGGGGTCGGTCCAGGGGATCTCGTGCGCGCTCAGCGCGTCGTACTTCTCCGGGCCGGCGATCTGGAGGTAGGCGTTCTCGAACCAGTCGGTGAGGACCCAGCCGTCGGCACCCGCCACCGAGAGCGGGCTGACGCCCACGTCGGCCAGGTTCCGGGACAGCTCCGTGAACTCGTCCCAGGTCTCGGGGACCTCGGCGCCGGTCTCCTGGAAGAGGTCGTCGTTGTACCAGACGAGGGACTTGTTGGTGACCTTCAGGTAGACGCCGTACGCCTGTCCGTCCACGGATCCGATCTCGCGCCAGGCGTCGGCCATGTGGGCGTCCATGTCGGTGATCACCTCGTCGGTGAGGGGCACCAGCGCGCCCTCTGAGGCGAAGTGGCGGAGGAGACCGGGCTGGGGGATGAGCGCCACGTCGGGCACGTCACCGCCCTGGATCCGGGTCTGGAGGACGGTGGGCAGTTCGTCCCCCACGCCGCTGTAGGTCACGGTGGCGCCGGTCTCGGACTCGAACAGGTCGAGGACCTTCTCGAAGGCCTCCTGTTCGTCGCCGGCCCAGGGGCCGACGATCTCCAGGCTCACCGATCCGAGGTCGGTGTCGGAACCGTCACCGCCACCGCAGGCCGTGGCGGCCAGGGCCAGGGCCAGGGCGGCGGCGGTGACCGCCGGGGCCCGGCGCGCGGTACGGCGCGGATCGCGCCGGGTGGCGAGGTCGGGACGGGACGAGGGAGAGGGGGATGACGTCATGGGTATCACTCCTGGGATTCGTGGTCGTGGATGGCTTTGCCGTTGGCCGGGTCGAAGAAGTGGAGCCTCTCGGTGTCGACGGCGATGGTGATGTCCTGGCCCTCGAAGACGTGGGTGCGGGGGCTGAAGCGACCGACGAGGACCACGCCCTCGGAACCGGCCGAGAGGGTGTCGTCGGCGCCCACGTCCCGGGCCAGTTCGCGGGTGTCCTCGGTGACGACGGGGTCGGCGTCCAGGGGGAAGTGGACCAGGACGTCGGAGCCCATGGCCTCGACCAGGTCGGCCACCGAGGTGAGGGTCGCCCCCTCGGTCGCGCCGACGATCGCGGCGTCCTCCATGTCCTCGGGGCGGATGCCCAGGACGACCTTGGCCCCGGCGTAGCCGCGCAGGGCGGGCCGTCGGTGCAGCAGGCCTTCGGGCAGGTCGAGGGTCTGGTCGCCCAGGCGCAGACGGAAGTGTCCGTCGTCGTCGGTGAGGGAGGCGGTGAGCAGGTTCATGCCGGGCGAGCCGACGAAACCCGCGACGAACAGGTTGCGGGGGTGGTCGTACAGCTCCTGGGGTGGCCCGACCTGTTGCAGGACGCCGCGTTTCATCACGGCGACCCGGTCGCCCAGGGTCATCGCCTCGGTCTGGTCGTGGGTGACGTAGACCGTGGTCACTCCCAGGTCGCGCTGGATGCGGGCGATCTGGGCGCGCATCTGCACGCGGAGTTTGGCGTCCAGGTTGGACAGGGGTTCGTCCATGAGGAACGCCCGGGGCCGGCGGACGATGGCCCGCCCCATGGCCACCCGCTGGCGCTGGCCGCCGGACAGGTTGCCGGGTTTGCGTTGGAGGTGCTCCTCCAGTTCCAGGATCCGGGCGACCTCGCGCACCCGTTCCTCGATCTCCGCCTTGGGGAGTTTGCGCAGGCGCAGCCCGAAGGCGATGTTCTCGAAGATGTTCAGGTGCGGGTACAGGGCGTAGGACTGGAAGACCATGGCCACGTCGCGATCCCGCGGGGGGACGTCGTTGACGACGCTGTTCCCGATGCGGATCGTCCCCTCACTGATCGACTCCAGCCCGGCGATCATGCGCAGGGCGGTGGTCTTTCCGCACCCGGAGGGGCCGACCAGGACGAGGAACTCGCCGTCCTGGATGTCCAGGCGCAGGTCGTTCACGGCCCTGGTCCCGTCGGTGTAGACCTTGCCCAGGCCGTCGATCACTATCTCCGCCACTGCGTCTCCGTCTAGAATGGTGGCGGCCGGACCGGGGCCGCCGTCGAACCGGTGTCGCCGGGGCGGGTGGACCTGTCATGTGACCCCCGCCACCCTGCGGCGACGTGAGTTGACAGTAATGCGGGGCACCCTAAGGAAGCCTTAACTCACCGTCTCATTCGACTTAAACCGGCGGCCCCTCCTCCCCGTTCGGTGGGTTCCCGGTGCGTTCGTCCTGTTCGTTCGGTGTCTCGGGGCTCGTGCGTCGCTTCATCCTTGGTTAACGTGAGCGCATGGCGACGGTGTTGTTGGTGGAGGACGATCCCATGGTGCGCGGGGCCCTGATGCGGGCCCTGAGTCACCTCGGTCATGTCGTGCACCCGGTGGGCACGGCCTTGGAGGCGTTGCGCGAGGCCACCGAGCACACCCCGGATCTGGTCATCCTCGATCTGGGGCTGCCCGATCTCGACGGCGCCTCGGCCCTGCGCATGCTCCGGGGGTACAGCGATGTCCCGGTGATCGTGGCGACGGCGCGCGGCGACGAGCCCACGATCGTGCGGCTGCTCAACGACGGCGCCGACGACTACGTGGTCAAACCGTTCTCCAGCACGCAGCTGGCCGCGCGCATCAACGCGTTGCTGCGGCGGTCCTCGCGCGGCCCCTCCCGCGACGACGAGCGGGCCGATCTGGTCGTGGGCGATCTGGTCATCAGCCTGGAACGGCGCGAGGCGGTGTTGGAGGGCCGGGTCCTGGACCTGTCCCGCCGCGAGTTCGACCTGCTCGCCCACCTGGCCGAGAACGTCGGCAAGGTCGTCACCCGTCGCGAACTCGTGGAGACGGTCTGGCACCAGCACCCGTTGGTGGGCCACGACCAGACCATCGACGTGCACGTGTCCTGGCTGCGCCGCAAACTCGGGGAGAGCGCGGGGCATCCCCGCTACCTGCGCACGGTGCGCGGCGTCGGTCTGAAGATGGTGGAACCCGGGTGAGGGACCTCCTCGCGCGTCTGGTGACCCTGACCACCGCCCTCGTGGCGGTGGTGATGCTGGCGGTGGCGACGCCGTGGCTGTGGTGGGACACCCGCGAACGCGTCGAGGGCCGGGTCATGCTCCAGGCCGACCTGGTCGCCACGGCGGTGTCGGTGGACGCCGACCCCGACGCCCTGCACCGGGTGCTGGCCGTCGTCCCGGCCGGGCAGCGCGGGCACGCCGCCGTGCACCTGCCCGGCCGCCCCGCCGTCGGTGCCAGCCGTTCGGCGGCCGAGGACGTGGAGGCGGCGCGTGTCGGCGAGGTCGGCCCGGTCCGGGTGGAGGGCGGCACGGTGCACCTGTCGGCGGCCCGTACCTCCGAGGGGGAGGTCGCCGTGGTGGAGGTGTACCTGCCCGCGGGCACCGTTCTGGGCGAGGTCCTGCCCGTGCTGGCCGGTCTGGTGCTCGCGGCGGTGCTCGCGGTGCTCGGTGCGGTCGTCGTGGCGGATCGGCTCAGCAGGCCCGCCCTCCGGGCCCTGCGCGCGCTGGCGATGACGGCCGTGAGCATCGGTGAGGGCAGACTCAACGCCCGGGTGCGGGTGCACGGCCCGCGTGATCTGGTGGTGCTCGGGGATTCCATCAACGCGATCGGCGAGCGTGTCCAGGATCTGCTCTCCAAGGAAGGGGAGATGGCCGCCGACGTCTCCCACCGGCTGCGCACCCCCTTGACCGCGCTGCGTTTGGACGCCGAGTTCCTGCCCGACACGGAGGGCGAGCGGATCAGGGACGCGATCGCGGCCCTGGAACGGGACGTGGACGACATCATCCGCAACGTGCGTCCGCGCGCCGGGTCGCTCGCGGGGGAACGCGAATGCGATCTGGCCGAGGCGGTGCGCTCACGGATGGGGTTCTGGTCCATGCTCGGCGGCGACCAGGGGCGACAGGTGGAGGTGGACCTGCCCGGTGGGCCGGCCCGGGTGGCGCTGCTCCCGGAGGACTGCGCTGCGGTGCTCGACGCCCTGGTCGGGAACGTGTTCCGGTACACCCCGGCGGGGAGTCCGCTGTCGGTGACCGTGGTCCGGCACGCCGGGTGGGTGACGTTGAACGTGGAGGACGCCGGTCCGGGTTTCGCCGACCCGGCGTCGGCGTTGCGGCGCGGGGCCAGCGGCGTGGGTTCCACGGGGTTGGGACTGGACATCGTGCGGCACGCCGTGGAGGCCACCGGGGGTACCGTGCACCTGGAACGCGGAAGGTTGGGCGGGGCTCGGGTGCGGGCCCGCTTCGCGGAGGTGGGCGTCCCGCACGAGGCCGATCAGCCCCTGGCGTGGCGTCTGCGTCGATCCGGCTGAACGGTCCGCACTTCGGCCCCGTTTCGGGTCGGCGCAAAAGCGTTGACTTCTCGGGTCATCAGGGGCACTTCGTCCTTTTTCGCTGCTATGTGCGCGTGTACGGTGACCACCTGTGGCCACCGACCCCGTTATTCGCCGGAATCCGGTAGCGAGGCGTGGTGGGATGACCCCCATGAAGACCCAGACCCCCGTGCGGATCAGTCCCGCGGCCGAACTCATCGCCGCCTTCGTCTCCACCGGTCCCGCCTTCGGCGACCGCGCCGGACTGGCGCGGTTCCTGCGCGCCCACCGCCTGGCGACCGAAGGGGCCATCCCGATCACCCTCGCCGACCTGGACGAGGCCATCGCCCTGCGCGAGGGGATCCGCGCCGTCCTGGAGAACGCCCCCGAACCCGACCCCGAGGTGCTCGCCCGCGGCCAGAAGGTGCTCGACGGCCTCCGCGTCACCGTGCGCCTCCAGCCCGGACGCGAGCAGCTCGCCCCCGCCGTCGTGGACGAGGTGCGGCGGGGCCTGGCCCGTATCGCCGGCGCCTGGGCGAGCGTGCTCTCCACCGGCGAGTGGCGTCACCTGCGCCACTGATCCGGGGCGGTCCACGCGTGCCATCGGTGGGCGGGGATCCGGGCGGACCCTGACGGGACGCCCTCCGCGCGAGGGCGGGCCCTCCGCGGGCCGGGACACGGCCGTCACCGCCCGTCCGGGGAGGCACCCGTGCCCGGTCCCGTCGCCGCCGCGCTCGTCCTCCCCTCGATCCCGGAAGCCGTCCCCGCCCACGCCGCGGGGTGGGGGGGCGCGGGCTCCCGCGGAGGGGTGACTCGGCCCGCCCGTGCGAGGAGCGCGGCCGGGCGGGTGTGGAGGCGGGGGAGTGGACCGACCACCGGTGGACCCTCTCGTCCTCGGGTCTTCGATGATCGGGCCTTCGGTGATCGGGCGGTCGTACGTCCGGCGCCCAACGCCGCCGCCCGGCCCCGGGGATCCGGGACCGGGCGGGGACACCCGTGACACGGGTCTCAGTCGTCGTCGCGGTGGCGCAGGTAGCGTTCGAACTCGCGGGCGATCGCGTCGCCCGAGGCCTCCGGCAGTTCCGCCGTGTCCTTGGCCTCCTCCAGGCCCCGCACGTAGGCGGCGATGTCCTCGTCCTCGGCGGTGAGGTCGTTGACCCCCGCCTCCCACGACGCCGCGTCCTCCGGCAGCGACCCCAGCGGCACCGTGGCGCCCGCGAAGTCCTCCACCCAGGCCAGCAGCGCCAACGTCGCCTTGGGACACGGCGGCTGCGCCACGTAGTGGGGGATGGCCGCCCAGAGGGACACGGCCTCCACCCCGGCGGTGGAGAACGCCTCGTGCACCACGCCGACGATGCCGGTGGGCCCCGCGTAGGTGGTGGCCTCCAGCCCCAACTCGGCGCCCAGCTCGCGCGGGGACGCCATGCCCGTCACCGGGATCGGCCGGGTGTGCGGGGCGTCGGCCAGCAGCGACCCCAGCATCACGGCGCGCCGTACGCCCAGTCCCCGGGCGACCGCCATGAGGTCGGCGGCGTAGGAGCGCCATCGCATGTTGGGCTCGGGGCCGGTGACCAGCACCACGTCACGCCCGCCGGGCATGGTGGCCACCCGGAAACGGGTGGTGGGCCATTCGACCGGGCCGACCAGCCCGTCCACGACCGTCAAACGCGGCCGGGTCACCTGGAAGTCGTAGTAGTCGTCGGGGGTGAGTGCGCACAGCTCCTGGGCGTCCCACTCCCGGGCCAGGTGCTCCACGGCCAGACTCGCCGCTTCTCCGGCGTCGTTCCAACCCTCGAACGCAGCCACCAGTACCGGGTCCACGAGTTCCCGGGTGAGCTTGGTCATCGGCGGCCCCTTCCTGGACGCGAACGCAATCCACCCTATGGGGTGGCACCCCGCGGAGGGAACGGTTATACGGACTCCTCACGCCGACGCTCCCGGACACCCCGGGGGACACCGGTGCGAGCACCTGACCCACGTTGCGAAACGGCGGATGTTGTAGCCTCGGGGCAGCGACTGATTCGGACACCGTAGTCCCGGCCGCATCGACCCGATCGCACCACGGATCGGTTCAGTGAGTGACCAGCCCGGCGGCCTCGCCGCCACTGTTCCACGGGTCCGACCGAGCCCGCCACTGCTCGGGGGCGCCCACGGGACGGGGAGAGCCGGACTGCACCGGCACGGGCACCCTTCTCACCGCGAATCGACGGGGAAGACGGGGGTCGCGCACCGGATCCTCCGGGTGCCCCGAGATTAGAGTTGCGGAATATGAAAGCTCGCCTGACCTTCCGTGAAGCGCTCTCCCAGCGAGTCGTCGTGGCGGACGGCGCGATGGGGACCATGCTCCAGGCGCACGATCTCGACCTGGACCAGTTCCAAGGGCACGAGGGATGCAACGACATCCTCAACGTCACCCGCCCGGACATCGTCCACGACACCCACGCGGCCTTCCTGGCGGTGGGCTCGGACTGCATCGAGACCAACACCTTCTCCGCGAACTACGCCGGTCTGGCCGAATACGGCATCGAAGACCGCACCTACGAGATCGCGGAGGCCGGCGCCCGCGTCGCCCGTGAGGCCGCCGACTCCTTCTCCACCCCCGACCAGCCCCGCTACGTCCTGGGTTCGGTGGGGCCGGGCACCAAGTTGCCGACGCTCGGCCACGCCCCCTACGCGCTCCTGCGCGACTACTACGAGCAGTGTTCCCGAGGTCTCATCGACGGCGGCGCCGACGCGATCCTGATCGAGACCTGCCAGGACCTGTTGCAGGTCAAGGCGGCCGTGGTCGCGGCGCAGCGGGCCCGCAAGGCGCTCGGCAGGGACGTCCCCGTCATCGCCCAGGTCACCATCGAGACCACCGGCACCATGCTCCTCGGTTCGGAGATCGGCGCCGCGCTGACCTCCCTGGAACCGCTGGGCATCGACATGATCGGTCTCAACTGCGCCACCGGTCCGGTCGAGATGAGCGAGCACCTGCGCTACCTGTCGCACTACTCGCGCCTGCCCGTCTCCTGCATGCCCAACGCCGGCCTGCCCGAGCTGGGCCCCGAGGGGGCCGTCTACTCCCTCACGCCGCAGGAGCTGGCCGAGGCCCACGACACCTTCACGTCCGAGTTCGGCCTGAGCCTGGTCGGTGGTTGCTGCGGCACCACCCCCGAGCACCTGCGCCGGGTCGTCGAGCGGGTGCAGGGACGGGGGATCAAGAACCGCAGGCCGATCCTGGAGGCCGCGGCCTCCTCCCTCTACCAGAGCGTCCCCTTCCGCCAGGACGCCAGCTACCTGGCCATCGGTGAGCGCACCAACGCCAACGGTTCCAGGAAGTTCCGCGATGCGATGCTCGCCGAGGACTGGGACGGCTGTGTGGAGATCGCCCGCGACCAGATCCGCGACGGCGCCCACCTGCTCGACCTCAACATCGACTACGTGGGCCGCGACGGCGTGCGCGACATGCGCGAGCTCGCCTCCCGGATGGCGACCTCCTCCACCCTGCCGGTCATGCTCGACTCCACCGAGCCCCCCGTGCTGGAGGCCGGTCTGGAGTCGCTGGGCGGACGCGCCGTCGTCAACTCGGTCAACTACGAGGACGGCGACGGCCCCGACTCCCGGTTCACCCGCATCATGGCCCTGGTCAAGGAGCACGGCGCCGCCGTCGTGGGCCTGTGCATCGACGAGGAGGGCCAGGCCCGCACCGCCGAGTGGAAGGTCCGGGTGGCGTCCCGCCTCATCGACCAGATCACCGGTGAGTGGGGGATGCGCACGAGCGACATCATCATCGACTGCCTCACCTTCCCCATCACCACTGGCCAGGAGGAGACCCGGCGCGACGGTATCGAGACGCTGGAGGCCATCCGCGAGCTCAAACGCCGTTACCCCGAGGTCCAGACCACCCTGGGCCTGTCCAACCTGTCCTTCGGCGTCAACCCCGCCGCCCGCATCGTGCTGAACTCGGCGTTCCTCAACGAGGCGGTCCAGGCGGGCCTGGACTCGGCGATCGTGCACGCCTCCAAGATCGTGCCGATCAACCAGATCCCCGAGGACCAGCTGAAGGTCGCCCTCGACCTCGTCTACGACCGCCGCGAGGGCGACTACGACCCGCTCTCCCGGTTCATGGAGATGTTCGAGGGCGTGGACGCCAAGTCCATGAAGGCCTCCCGCGCCGAGGAGCTGGCCGCGCTGCCCCTGTGGGAGCGTCTGGAGCGCCGCATCATCGACGGCGAACTCGCCGGCATCGAGGCCGACCTCGACGAGGCACTGGAGGGCAGGCCCGCCCTGGCGATCGTCAACGACACCCTGCTCTCGGGGATGAAGACGGTCGGCGAGCTGTTCGGTTCCGGCAAGATGCAGCTCCCGTTCGTCCTGAAGTCCGCCGAGGTCATGAAGACCGCGGTGGCCTACCTCGAACCCCACATGGAGAAGACCGACGCCGACGGCAAGGGCCGCATCGTCCTGGCCACGGTCAAGGGCGACGTCCACGACATCGGCAAGAACCTCGTCGACATCATCCTGTCCAACAACGGCTACGACGTCGTCAACATCGGCATCAAGCAGCCGGTCTCGGCGATCCTGGAGGCGGCCGAGCGCGAGCGCGCCGACGTCATCGGGATGTCCGGGCTGCTCGTCAAGTCCACGGTGATCATGAAGGAGAACCTGGAGGAGATGAACTCCCGGGGGATCTCCGAGCGGTTCCCCGTCCTGCTGGGCGGCGCCGCGCTCACCCGCTCCTACGTGGAACAGGATCTGGCCGAGGTGTTCGACGGCGAGGTCCGCTACGCCAAGGACGCCTTCGAGGGCCTGCGCCTGATGGACGCGTTCATGGCGGTCAAGCGCGGCGAGGAGGGCGCGAGCCTGCCGCGGCTGCGTGAGCGCCGCGTCAAGCGGGGCGCCACCCTGAAGGTCACCGAACCCGAGGAGATGCCGACCCGCAGCGACGTGGCCACCGACAACCGGGTGCCGGTCCCGCCGTTCTTCGGGGACCGCATCAGCAAGGGCATCCCGCTGGCGGACTACGCCGCGTTCCTCGACGAACGGGCCACCTTCATGGGCCAGTGGGGGCTCAAGGCCGCCCGGGGCGGCGAGGGCCCCTCCTACGAGGAGCTGGTGGAGACCGAGGGCCGACCGCGCATGCGGATGTGGCTGGACCGCATCCAGACCGACGGCCTGCTGGAGGCCGCGGTCGTGCACGGCCACTTCCCCTGCTACAGCGAGGGGAACGACCTGGTGGTGCTGGACGAGGACGGGGTGACCGAGCGCACCCGTTTCACGTTCCCGCGTCAGCGCCGCGACCGCCACCTGTGCCTGGCCGACTACTTCCGGCCCAAGGATACGGGGGAGCTGGACGTGGTCTCCTTCCAGGTGGTCACCGTGGGGTCGGCCATCAGCCGGGCCACCGCCGAGCTGTTCGAGAGGAACGCCTACCGCGACTACCTCGAACTGCACGGCCTGTCGGTGCAGCTCACCGAGGCCCTGGCGGAGTACTGGCACACGCGGGTGCGCGCCGAACTGGGCTTCGCCGGCGATGACCCCGCCGAACTGGAGGCGTTCTTCAAGCTCGGTTACCGGGGCGCCCGCTTCTCGCTGGGGTACGGTGCCTGCCCGAACCTGGAGGACCGGGCCAAGATCATGCGCCTGCTGGAGCCGGAGCGGGTCGGTGTGGTCCTGTCGGAGGAGTTCCAGCTGGTGCCCGAGCAGGCCACCGACGCGATCGTGGTCCACCACCCGGAGGCGACCTACTTCAACGTCTGATCCTCGTCGAGGACGTGATCGTGGCCGGGCCCGGTGCCCGGCCACGGTCGTGTCCGGAGTGTGGGCCACCTCTCGACCGTTTCGTCACTTTTCGTCCTGCGCGGCGGGGCGAGAATTCGTACGGTGGAAAGGACGGCGACGGCCCGACTTCACGGGCGATCGTCCCACCACCGCCACGATGGGACCGGCGGCCGGTCCCGTCCGGGCCGTGACGGGGGCGACGTCCGTACACGACAGCACTGCACACGAGGGGAGAGCGTGGTGCGTCCGGCCCGGACCACCACCGAGCTCATGACCGAACCCAGCACGCCGCACCCTGAGACCGCCGCGACCGGCCGCCGCCTCCAGGCGGTGCTCCTGGACATGGACGGCACCCTCATCGAGAGCGAACACCTGTGGGGCGAGGCCGAGGCGGAGACCGTCGCCGCGCTCGGGGGCGTGTGGACCGAACACGACCACGCCGCCAACATCGGTAACGCCGCCGAACCGGTGGGCCGCTACATCATCGAGCTGACCGGCGCCCACCACCTCTCCCCGCGCGAGGTCGCCGACCTGCTCTACGCCCGGTTCCGCGCCAAGCTGGCCGAGGGCGCCGAGCTGCGCCCCGGAGCCAAGGACCTGGTGCGGCTGCTGTCGGCCGCGGGCGTGCCGGTGTCGCTGGTCACCTCCACCGAGCGGGAACTGGTCGAGGACGCGATCGGCGGCATCGGGCTGGAGAGCTTCGACGACTCGGTGGCGGGGGACGAGGTCGAGGCCAACAAACCTCACCCCGACCCCTACCTGCGGGCCGCGCGCCGGCTCGGCGTCGATCCCCGGCGCTGCGTCGCCTTCGAGGACTCGGTGGTGGGTGTGACCGCCGCGGCCGACGCGGGGTGCGTCACGGTCGCGGTGCCCGACCACGTGGAGATCCCGCCGCGCGAGGGCGTGGTCTTCCGCGACAGCCTGGTCGGCGTCGACCTGGAGTGGCTGGAGTCCCTGGTCGCCGGTCGCTGAGTACCGACGGCCTTCGCGTCACTTACGCCGCGTCCCTCCACCGTCGCCCCGTGGTGGGTACGGTGAGGAGGAGGCCCTCCGTTCGGGACGCCGGGTCGGGGGAGCGCACCCTAGGGGATCGGCCCGATGCGCGCCGAGGCGATGGATGGGAGACTGGCGTCATGCCTGACACTCTGACGACGATGACCGGTGTGATCCTCGGCGGCGGCCTCACCCTCGTGGGCCTCGTCATCAGCCTCCTGGTGTGGCGGGCCAAGGGGGCGGCGTCCGGGCTGCGCGGCGTGGCCTGGTCACTGGTGCCGTTGGCGGCCGGACTGCTGGGGTTGATGGCCGCCGTGTGGCAGTTCGCGCTCAGCATCCTGGGCATCCTGCTGGGCCTGATCTTCAACCCGATCGTGTGGGCCGGTGTGGCGCTGACCGGTCTGGCCGTGGTGCTCTACGTCGTCTCCGGGGTCATGAAGGCCCGGGGGGTGGGCACCCGGGGCCGCGCCACGACGCCCGAGGGCGGCACGCCCGCGGCGGGCGGCGCGGGTACCGCTCCCGCGGCCGGTGCGGCCGCCTCGCAGGGGCAGGTGGGCGGCGCGCCCAAGGGCCGCGCGAAGCAGGGGGACCCCTCCGACTTCGGCGACATCGAGGACCTGTTGCGCAAGCACGGCATCGAGTAGGACCCCCGACGTTCCCGGGGCCGTTCCGCGTGACGCGGGGCGGCCCCGTCGTGTGTGCGCCACCACCCGGGACCGGACGATCCCCGCAGGGGGGGTTCCTTCCCGTTGCGGGTCGGTATCGGTCCGTGGACTGTCATAGCACTTGCCATAGCTTGTCCGCCTTTGTGGCGATCTGCCCCCCGCGCGGCCGTAGGGTGGGCCCGGCGATATACCCGCGTCCTCCCAGCTCGGGGCGGTCATCCGACGAATGCGAACTATGGGTTCATTTGTCGTTATATGTGGCTTTTGAAATCCTTTGTCACGATTTAGCCACATGACCTGATATTGGACGATATGCACCTCAAGGGCGAGTAGGTTGGTCGCTGTGTAACAACCCGGGCGGAAAGCCCTGCGGATGTGTCCAAATCCTCATGTGATCCAGGGCATGTCCGCGGGTGGGATCCGCGGTGACGGGGCAACCCCGCACCGTCGATCCGGCGCCCACGCCAGCCAGTGTCGAGAACCGGCCGGCCCCACCCGTGAGACCTCGACAGGGTCACCCCCCACCGGGCCTCACGTGTGTGATCCGTCCCCCTCGGCCAGAAGCGTATGAGTGGAGAGTGGTGGCCTGATGAGCGCGCCCTCGCATGCCCCAGAGTCGGCGGAGCAGCCCGAGGCTGCGGCCGCGACCGTCCAGGCCCCGGGTGGGCGCGGCGATGCCGACAACCGGTCCCTGCGCCAGATCGCCTGGCAGCGCCTGCGCAAGGACAAGGTCGCGATGGTGTCCGGCGTGGTCGTCGTGCTCCTCATCCTGGCCGCGGTCTTCGCGCCCCTGCTGGTCAAGTGGTTCGGGCACCCGCCCACCCAGTTCCACCAGGACCTGATCGAGCCCAACACGCACCTGCCCTACGCCGACCCGGAGAACACCGAGGCGGTCGATGGCGCGCTCGTCCCCCCGGTCGACAAGTGGGGTGGGATGAGCGGCGACCACCTGCTGGGTCTGGAGCCCAAGACCGGTCGCGACCTGTTCAGCCGGATCCTCTACGGCGCGCAGATCTCGCTGTTGGTGGCGTTCCTGTCCACCGTGCTGTGCGTCGTCCTGGGCACCCTGCTCGGCATCATCGCCGGCTACAAGGGCGGCTGGGTCGACACCGTCATCAGCCGGGCCATGGACGTCTTCCTGGCCTTCCCCCTGATGCTCTTCGCCATCGCCCTCGTCGGTGTCATCCCCAGCGGCTTCCTCGGCCTGGAGGGCAACGGCCTGCGCATCGGTGTCATCGTCTTCATCATCGGGTTCTTCAACTGGCCCTACATCGCCCGCATCGTGCGCGGCCAGACGCTCTCGCTCCGCGAGCGGGAGTTCGTCGAGGCGGCCCGGAGCCTGGGCGCGGGCAACCGGCACATCCTGTTCAAGGAGATCCTGCCGAACCTGATCACGCCGATCCTGGTCTACTCCACGCTGCTCATCCCCACGAACATCCTGTTCGAGGCGGCCCTGAGCTTCCTGGGCGTCGGTATCAACCCGCCCACCCCGAGCTGGGGAAAGATGCTCTCCGAAGCGGTCGACTACTACTCCTCGGCCCCCTACTTCATCATCATCCCCGGCCTGGCCATCTTCGTCACCGTGCTCGCGTTCAACCTGTTCGGTGACGGCCTCCGAGACGCTTTCGACCCCAGGACCTCCGACTAGGCCCGTGCGCCCGGAGTGCGGCGCATCCGCTCTGCCCGCACCCGAGCCAAGGGCGCACCGGTCCCGGCGGTCCATCCCATCCCCATAGCAGGTTCGCAAGAGAGGTACTTCCTTGAGGAAACGCACCCTCGGCTTCGTCGCACTCGGTGCGGCGGCGTCCATCTTCCTTTCCGCCTGTGGCGGCGACTCCACCGAGGGCGGATCCGCCGACCAGGGCGCCTTCAACCAGGGCGCCACCGAGGTGGTCAACCCGTCCGACAAGACCGGCGGCACCCTGCGGTACGCCATCTCCTCGGACTTCGACTCCACCGACCCGGGCGACACGTACTACGGCTTCAGCTGGAACTTCTCCCGCTACTACGCCCGTACGCTCCTGGCGTTCACCCCGGCCCCGGCCGAGGCGTCCACCGAGCTGACCACCGACCTCGCCGCGGCCCTGCCCGAGCCGAACGAGGACTTCACCGAGTGGACGGTCCAGATCCAGGAGGGCCTCAAGTACGAGGACGGCTCCGAGATCACCGCCCAGGACATCAAGTACGGCATCGCCCGCTCCAACTACAACGGCGGCGAACTGCCCAACGGTCCGCGCTACTTCGAGTCCCACCTGAAGCAGGAGACGTTCAACGTCTACGAGGTCGAGGACCCGCTGGAGACGTTCACCGCCATCGAGACCCCGGACGACCACACCCTGGTCTTCCACCTCAAGAAGAGCTTCTCGGAGTTCCCCTACATCCTCACCCAGCCGCAGACGACACCCGTGCCGGTCGACGCCGACCGCGGTGCCCTGTACAAGGAGAACGTCCTCTCCTCCGGCCCGTACAAGTTCAACGGCAAGTACGAGCCCGGCGTGAAGCTCGACCTGGTCCGCAACGAGCACTGGGACGCCGCCACCGACCCGATCCGGCCGGCGCTTCCGGACGAGATCACCGTTGAGCTCGGTGTCGACCAGAACGAGATCGACCAGCGCCTCATCAACGGCGAGATCGACGTCGACCTGTCCGGCATCGGTGTGGGTCCGGCGATGAAGAGCCAGCTGGTCACGGACGAGGACGCCCAGGCCAACCTGGACAACCCCTTCTCCGGTGCCCTGCGCTACGTCAACATCCACACCCCGGTCATCGAGGACGCGTCCTGCCGTCAGGCGATCATGTACGCCGCGGACCGGGACAGCCTGCACCGAGCCTGGGGCGGCGAGAGCGGTGGCGACATCGCCACCAACCTGCTTCCGCCGACCATCTCCGGCTCGAACCCCGAGTCGGACCTGTACCCGTCCACCGACAACAAGGGTGACCTCGAAGCGGCGCAGGCCAAGCTCGAAGAGTGCGGCGAGGACGAGGGCTTCTCGACCAACATCGCCGTGCGCGAGGGCCGGGAGAACGACGTGGCCACCGCCGAGGCCCTCCAGGAGTCGCTCAAGCGCGTCGGCATCGAGCTGGAGATCAAGACCTTCCCGGCCGAGGACTTCTTCGCCCAGTACGCCGGTTCCCAGGACTACGTTCGCGAGAACGACATCGGCCTGAGCGTCTCCGGCTGGATCCCCGACTGGTCCACCGGCTACGGCTTCGCCTCCAAGATCACCGACGGCGACGCCATCCAGGCCACCGGTAACTACAACATGGCTGAGCTGGACGACCCCGAGGTCAACGAGCTCTGGGACCAGGCCCTCGCCACCGAGGACCCCGACGAGCGCGCCGAAATCTACGCGCAGATCGACACCCTGGTCATGGAGCAGGCCGCCATCATGCCGGTCGTCTTCGACCGCGCGATGTTCTACCGCTCGGACGAGCTGACCAACGTCTACTACACGTCGTCCTACGCCATGTACGACTTCATGGCGCTCGGCGTGGACCGGGGCTAGTACCCCGACCGGCCTGAACTAGTACGAGAAGGCAGGTGAACGCGGCGGGGGTCCACGGCCCCGTGGACCCCCGCCGCCGACCGCGATGCTGAACTATATTCTTCGCCGCCTCGGTGCGGGACTACTGCTGCTCGCCGTCGTCACGGCGGTGACCTTCTGGATCTTCTACGTCCTGCCCAAGTGGGCGGGCGTGACCCCGCGCGGTATGGCCGCGATGTACGTGGGCAAGGCCCCCACCCCGGAGGCGCTCGACGCCACCGTGGCGCGGCTGGGCCTGGACAAGCCCGTCATCGTGCAGTTCTTCGACTTCCTCAAGTCCCTGTTCTTCGGTGACCAGTTCCAGTTCGGCCGGGAGACGGTGGAGTGCGCGGCTCCCTGCCTCGGTTACTCCTTCAGCACCAACAGCCCCGTGCTGGAGCAGTTGCTGAGCCGGTTGCCCATCACCGTGTCGCTGGCGCTGGGCGCGGCCGTCATCTGGCTCGTCGGCGGCGTGGCCGTCGGTGTCCTCTCCGCGGTCAAGAAGGGCAGCCTCTTCGACCGTCTGGCGATGGGCACGGCCCTGGTCGGCGTGTCCCTGCCGATCTACTTCACCGGTCTGCTGGCCTTGGCGTTCCTCGTCCACGGCTGGAAGCTCTTCCCGCTCCCGCGTTACACGCCGTTGACGGAGGACGCGGGTGCCTGGTTCACCGCGATGATCCTGCCCTGGATCACGCTGGCGTTCCTGCACGCCGCCCAGTACGCCCGCCAGACCCGGGCGGGCATGCTGGAGGTGCTGGGCGAGGACTACATCCGCACCGCCCGCGCCAAGGGGCTGAGCGAGCGCAAGGTGATCTTCAAGCACGCCCTGCGCCCCGCGCTGACCCCGATCCTCACGATCTTCGGCCTGGACCTCGGTCTGGTCCTGGGCGGCGCCATCCTCACCGAGAAGGTGTTCTCCCTCAAGGGCGTGGGCGCCTACGCCATCGACGCGATCATCGGCAAGGACCTGCCGGTCGTGCTCGGCGTGACGCTTCTGGGCGCCGTCTTCATCGTCGTCTGCAACCTGATCGTCGACCTGCTGTACCCGCTCGTCGACCCGCGGGTGCGCGTCGCGGGCTGACCCGCGACGGCAGACCAGATCAGTTCTAGTGAAGGAAATGTGACATGGCCTCGACCGAGCCCGTCGTCCGGGTGGACGACCTGCGGGTGACGTTCCCGACCATGGACGGTGACGTCCGGGCGGTGGACGGACTGTCCTTCGAGGTGCCGGCCGGTGGTGCCCTGGGTATCGTGGGCGAGTCGGGCTCGGGTAAGAGCGTGACCTCGTTGGCGTTGATGGGTCTGCATCGGGGCGGTCGCGCGAGGATCACCGGCGCCATCGAGGTGGCGGGTGAGAACGTGGTGACCGCCAGTGACAAGCGGTTGCGGGCGATGCGGGGCAACGACATCGCGATGGTGTTCCAGGATCCCATGCAGTCGTTGCATCCGCAGTACACCATCGGTAACCAGCTGGTCGAGGCCTATCGGGTCCATCATCCTCGGGCGTCCAGGGCCGTGGCGCTTCGGCGTGCGGTGGAGTCGTTGGAGCGGGTGGGGATCCCGGAGCCGGCCAGGCGGGTCAATTCCTATCCGCACGAGTTCTCCGGTGGTATGCGTCAGCGTGTGGTGATCGCGATGGGGTTGATGTGCGATCCCAAGGTGTTGTTGGCCGATGAGCCCACGACGGCGTTGGACGTGACGGTGCAGGCGCGGATCCTGGATCTGCTCGATGAGTTGCGTCGGGATCTGGGGATGGCCTTGATCCTGGTCTCGCATGATCTGGCGGTGGTGGCGGGGTCGGTGGACGAGGTCGTGGTGATGCGGCACGGTGTGGCGGTGGAGCGGGGTGAGGTGCGCAGGGTGTTGTCGGCGCCGGAGCATCCGTACACGCGGGCGTTGTTGGCGGCGGTGCCGCGGGTGGAGGTCTCCCGGGCCCAGCGCCGCGCCCAGGACCGCGCCGACCGGGTGGAGAAGGACAAGCGCGAGGGCGTCGTCACCGACCCGGCGAGGTTCGAGGCCTTCACCCCCGTCTCCGGTGGTGACAGGGGCGAGCCGCTGCTGAGGGTGGAGGACGTCGCCCAGCGTTTCAAGGTGCGCGGCGGCACCTGGGGCAGGTCGACCGACTTCTGGGCCGTCAACGGTGTCTCCTTCGACCTGTACAAGGGCGAGACGCTGGGCATCGTGGGTGAGTCCGGTTCGGGCAAGAGCACCCTGTCCCGGATGATCATGCGCCTGCTGGAGCCCACCCGGGGCCGGGTGGAGTTCGAGGGGCGCGACATCACGCACATGCCCGAGCGCACACTGCGTCCGTTGCGCCGTGACGTGCAGATGGTGTTCCAGAACCCGTACTCGTCGCTGAACCCGCGGGTGACGGTGGGCGACGCGATCGGTACCGCGCTGCGGGTGCAGGGCGAGCGCGACGGCAGGAAGATCCGCGCGCAGGTGCAGGAGCTCCTGGAGCGGGTGGGCCTGGAACCCGACCACTACAACCGGTTCCCGCACGCGTTCTCGGGCGGGCAGCGTCAGCGCATCGCGATCGCGCGGGCGCTCATCCTCAAGCCCAAGTTGATCATCTGCGATGAGCCGGTGTCGGCCCTGGACGTGTCCACGCAGGACCAGGTGCTGCGTCTGCTCTCCGAGCTCCAGGACGACTTCGGGTTGACCTACATCTTCGTCGCCCACGACCTGGCGGTGGTGCGTCAGGTGAGCGACCGCGTCGCGGTCATGCGCAAGGGCGAGGTCGTCGAGATGGGCGACAGCGACTCGGTCTACGAGAACCCGCGGAGCGACTACACCCGCCAGTTGCTGACGGCCGCTCCGCTGCTGGACCCCGACGAGGCCCGCCGTCAGCGCGCCGAGCGCGAGGCGCTGCGCGCCCGTGCCGCCGTCTGACCCGGATCTCCGGCCCGATCACGGGGGTCGGTCCGCACTCGCGGACCGGCCCCCGTCGGTGTTCCGGCCGGGGTCACCCGTCCGTGCGGTGCTCCGGCGGACGGCCGGTGGCGGCGGCGCAGAACAGGTCGGCCAGCTCGCGGGCGTAGTCCTCGGGAGAGGCCGAGGGGCGTTCGCGCAGGACGGCCGGCGCCCGGTGCATCGCGGCGAACATCGTGTCGGTGAAGACCTCGGGGTCGAACGCCCGGAACTCCCCGTGCCGCCGTCCCTCGGTCAGGAAGCCCACCAGTTCGGCCCGCCCGGCCCTCTCCGCCTCGGCGATCTCTCCGCGCAGCCTCTCGGGCAGGGTGGCGGCGGCCGTGATCTCCCGTCGGGCCGTCATCTCCCGAGGGTTGCGCGCGCAGTACCCGATGTGTCCGGTGATGATCCGGCGCAGGCCGTCCTCGAACCCTTCGAGGGGTTCCTCCCCGCCCTCCATCGCCCTGTCGAGTCGGGTGTCGATGTCGCCCAGGATCCGCCGGATCAACCGCTCCTTGGTCTTGAAGTGGTAGGTGATCAGGCCGGGGCTGATCGACGCGCGTTCGGCGATGCGGACGAACGACGCCTTCGCGTACCCCTCCTCGGCGATGGTCTCGATCGCCGCCGCCACGATCTGATCGCGCCGTGCCGCCTCGACGAACGTCTCTCCACCCGGGCTCGGATCATTTCCTGGTTGCATGTACAGGATCCTATATGCTCAACTAGGAGAGGGTCCAGCGCAACGGGAGGAGACGGACATGGCTGTCGGGACGCTCGCGTTGACGCGGGTCGGGACACTCGTCGGCGACACCCTGACACCGGTCGAGGGCACCGTCGTGATCACCGACGGGCGGATCACCGCCGTCGGTCCCGACGCCGCCGTTCCCGGCGGGGCGCGGGTGCGCCCCCTGCCGGGACACACCGTGCTGCCCGGGCTCGTCGACACCCACGTCCACCTCGGCGCCCCCGAGGCCCGCGGGCCGCTGTCCCGGGTACGGGCGATCGCCGGGTGGTTCCGTTTCCAGCCGGGCAAGCGCCGTTCCTTCCTCGCCCACGGGGTCACCACCGTGTGCAGCCTCGGTGACGAGAACGCCTGGGTCCACGACTTCCGTCGCCGCGTCGCCGACGGGACCCTGTCGGGGCCGCGGGTGCGCATCGCCGGCCCGCTCTTCACCGCCCCCGGCGGCCATCCGGTGGCCACCATCGGCGCCTCCCCGGACGACGACTGGGTCCGGGTCCCCGGGAGCCCCGATCAGGCCCGCGCGCAGGTCGCCGACCTGGCCGGCGGTGAGGACCCCGTCGACGTGATCAAGGTCGTCCAGGACCGGGGCGACCCCGCCCGCCGGGTCCTGGAGCCGATCGCCCCTCCGGTGCTGGCCGCCATCGTGGAGGAGGCCCACCGGCACGGCGTCCCGGTCGTCGCCCACTGGGGGACCCTCCCCGACCTGGCCGAACTCCTGGAGGCGGGGGTGGACCACCTCCAGCACCTGGAACCGCGCGGTCCGCTGCGGGGCTGGCCCGCCGACCTGTTGGAGACCATGGTGACGCGCGGGGTCACCCTCGCCCCGACCCTCGCGGTGACCGAACCGCGTCTGGACGCCGACACCGCCCGCGCCCTGCGCCACCGCGTCCGGGAGTTCCACGAGGCGGGCGGCGTCCTCCTCGCCGGCAGTGACGCCGGCACGCCCGCCGTGCGCTCGGGCGCCGGCCTGATCCGGGAGATCGCACTCCTCGCCGCCTGCGGTCTCACCCCGCGCGAGGCCCTGATCGCCGCCACCACCGCCCCCGCCCGCGCCCTGGGGATCGACGGGGCCGGCGCGATCGCGCCGGGACGCGCCGCCGACCTGACGGTCGTCCACGGCGACCCGCTCACCGACCTCGATCCCCTGCACCGGGTCGCCCTGGTCCTGCGCGACGGCCGCGTGGTCGTCGACACGGCCCGGCGCCGATGACCCCGAAGGGGCCCATCCCGACCTCCTCTCCCTCCCGAAGGGGAGGAGGGCGCGGGACCGCCCACCGACGGCACGGGGTGTGCGCCTCGTCCCGGGGCGCCCCGTGGCCTTCCCGTACGACGATCCCGAGAGGCACACCGCGATGACCCCCCACCGACCGCCCGCCGTCGTCCGTCACGGGGCGGGGTACCACCTGTTCCTGTGGACGGCCTTCCCCCTGATCGGCGCGGCTCTGGGCCTGGTGCTGTCGATGCTCCCGGGGTGGCTGACCACCATGCCGGAGTGGGTGTTCGCGCTCCCGTTCCTGCCCGGGCCGGACAAGGTCGAGATCCTGGCCCGGCTGAGCGGCCCGATCCTCACCGCCGTCCTCGTGGGTCTGGGCGTCGCGGGGGGCGGCCTCGTCGCCCTGTCGGCCTACGGAGAGATGATCACGGTCGAGGTGGCCGACGACGCCGTGCGCGTGGTCACCCCCGACCGGGTGACCGAGGTGGCGCGCGACCGCTTCGGCGCCGCCTTCCTCGACGGAAAGGAGCTGGTCCTCCTCGACGTCGCGACCGCGGAGGTCGTGCGGGCGGCCACCGATCACGGCGCGAAGCGGCTGCGCGCCGCCTTCGAGGCGCACGGGTACGTCTGGGCCGACGGGGACCCGCACGGGGGCGACTACCGGCGCTGGCTGGACGGCACCCCGGACCTGGACGGGCACGTTCAGGCGCTGCTGCGCACCCGTCGGACCGCCCTGGAGAACGAGGACGCCGAGGACGCCGCCGGGCTGCGGGCCGAACTCGCCTGCCACGGCATCGTCGTCCGTGACGAGGAGGGGCGTCAGCAC
Organism: Nocardiopsis lambiniae; assembly: GCF_031845465.1. Lineage (NCBI taxonomy): Bacteria > Bacillati > Actinomycetota > Actinomycetes > Streptosporangiales > Nocardiopsidaceae > Nocardiopsis > Nocardiopsis lambiniae. Next base: position 25,722 of record NZ_JAVREP010000019.1, read on the forward strand.
TGGCGCCGCACGCCCGTCTCCCCGTCCGGCGGAGACGCCTGAGGGGACGTGCCGGGTCGACGGGGCGTGGCGCGGTGGCCACCGGCGGGTGGGCGCCTTCGCCGTCGGGGACACCCGTCTTCCGAACCCGGACCACGCCCCTGGCGGCCGGCCGGGAGGCCCGACGAGGGGTGATGTGTCCGCCCTCCCACCGCCGCCACCGGTCACGGTCGCGGTCAGGTGCCGATGATCCCGCCGTCCTCCTTGCGCACCACCACCACCGCGCACCGGGGACGGCCCTTCGGGTCGAACCCGGGCCAGTTGCCCACCGCGCGCGGGTTCTCGGCGGTGGGTCCGCCCGAGCGGGCGTCGGAGGACCCCGGCCCGCGCACCGCCACGAACAGGGTGCGGTGGTCGGGGGTGGCGCTCACCCCGGCGATCCCGCACCCGCGCGGGCCGGTCAGGAACCGGCGCATCCGCCCGGTCCGGGGGTCGGCGCACACCAGCGCGCCGTTGCCCGGGTGTCCGCGTCCGGTCGCGCCGGCCGTGCGGGCGACATCGGTGGTGATCCACACGCGGCCGTCGGCCCCGGCGAAGACCCCGCCCGGAGAGGTGAGCACGCCGCCCTGGCCGGAGCCGCCCGCCTTGGCGAACTCCCGCCAGGCCAGCACGGTGGCGGCGTGGTCGAGTGCCCCCTCGGTCCACGCCAGCAGGCGGCCGTCTCCACCGGCCCCGGCCTCGGGCAGGTACACCTGGCCGGTGTCGGGGTGGACCGTCGGCCGTCCCGGTCCCCGCAACGCGGTGGCCCCCACCGCGGCGGCGGCCTGACGCGCCCGCAGCAGCACGTCCGCCTGGTCGGCGAACCCGTCCCGGACGGTCAGTCCGGCGCGGCCGTGCGCCAACGGCAGCCACGTCCCGGTCCCGTCCCGGTCCAGCCGCAGCGCGTACAGGGTCCCCTCGTCCAAGGGGCTTCCGGTCGCGGTGCGGGTCTGTTCCCAGGGGCGGGCCGCGACGAACTTGTACACGTGCGCGACGTCGCTCATGTACACCACGGGGCGGCCCCGCGACGCGGCGACGGCGATCCCGACGTGCGCGATCCGGCCCAGTGCGGTGCGCTTGGCGGGCGGGGCCGACGGGTCGAACGGGTCGATCTCCACCACCCAGCCGAACCGGTTCGCCTCTTTCGGGGTGCGGGCCAGGTCGAAGCGGTCGTGGTGGCGGTGCCAGCCGCGGGCGGAGCCGGCGGTCAGCCCGTAGGCCCGTTCGGTCGTCTTCGGACGCCAGGAGGCGTTCCGGGAGCCGAAGACGTCGGGGAAGGTCTCCTCCCCGGTCAGGTAGGTGTGCCAGGGGGTGAGGGCGTGCGCCGAGCCGCCGGTGGTGCCCGACGGGTCGGCGCCGGTGTCCAGGGCGGGATGCCCGGCGAGCGGTCCGGAGAAGACCACGGGGGTGTCGGCGGTGATCCGCCGGTTGAGTTCGTCGCGCGCCTGTTGCCAGCGGCCTTCGGTCAGCTCCACCCGGATGACGGTGGCCCCGAGGGAGGCGATCTCCTTGGCGACGCGTTCGGCCGTGTCGGAACGACCGCCGTCGGTGTGCAGCAGGGTCGGGTCCAGGGCGGCGTGGCCGATCACCAGCAGGCCGTTGCGGACGCCCTCGCGTGAGGGTCCCATCGGCAGGTAGTGCAGTCCGCTGTGCCCGGTGCCGACCTGGAGGCGGGCCTGGGCGGCGGTGTTCCCGGCGTCGGGTCGCCAGGCGGGCCCGCCGGGGACGATGGGCGCGCCCCAGGGCGCCAGGACGCGGGAGGTGTACCCGGGGGGGACGGTGACCCGGTCGGCCCGGGTCACGGGCACCTCGGTGAAGCCGGGCGCGGTCCCGCCGGCGGGGTCGGCCAGGGCCGGTCCGTGGGGGAGACCGGCCAGTGCCGCGGCCATGGAGCCCAGTCCGGCGGCGTGGAGCAGGTGGCGCCGGGTCAACGCGGGCCCTCGTCGGTCGGTCATGTCCCCTCCAGGCCGGAGTGTGTCGCACGTGCGATGAATATCACTATCGGTAATGAGATAACCACAATAAGTGTGCGCTGTTGTGCATTGCGGCCTCGCGTCGCGCTGAGGAAATAAAAACGGTTATCATTTCCTTGCTAGGTGCGGAACGTGAAGGAGAGGTCCCATGGCACGCAATGAGCTCCGCCCCATCATCAAGCTCAAGTCCACCGCCGGAACCGGCTACACCTATGTGACGCGCAAGAACCGGCGCAACACCCCCGACCGCCTCACCCTGCGCAAGTACGACCCGGTGGTCCGCCGCCACGTCGACTTCAGGGAAGAGCGCTGACCCACCCCCGGAAGGGAACACGGACATGAAGACCGGTATCCACCCCGACTACCGACCCGTCGTCTTCCGCGATCGGGCCGGTGATTTCGCCATCCTCACCCGGTCCACGCTGAACAGCGAGAAGACCATCGAGTGGGAGGACGGGAACACCTACCCGCTGATCGACGTCGAGATCTCCAGCGCGAGCCACCCGTTCTACACGGGCAACGCCCGCGTCGTGGACACCGCCGGCCGCGTCGAGCGCTTCAAGCGCCGCTACGGCAAGTGACGATCGGGGCGCCGGGGACCGTTCCCGGCGCCCCTCCCCGAGGAGAGGAACACGATGGCCGTACCCAAGCGCAGGATGTCGCGCTCCAACACCCGCAAGCGCCGCTCGCAGTGGCGGGCCGAGGTCCCCGACCTGGTGCCCATCACCCTGGAGGGCCGTGAGTACCGCGTGCCGCGCAACCTGATCCCGGCCTACCGGCGCGGGCTGCTGCCCCCGCCGGCCTAGAACCACGTCGACCACGGGGCGTCGGGAGAGGTCTCCGGCGCCCCTTCGCCCTTCCCGGACCGGGAAACGGACTGTGCGAAACGCCATCGTCCCGGTGCCCGAACACTCTCCGGGTCGGGCAGGCTGGTGGGGTGACGAGAACCGACACGGAGACCCCCCGCCCGGGTCCCAGCGCCGTACGCGCGCCGCGCAGACCCGTCGACCTCCTCGTGGGCGCCTGCGGACTGGGCGCGATCGCGGTCACCCTGCTCGTGGTGGGCGCGGCCACCGACGGTGACGTCGATTCCACCGGCCTGCGCTCCCTGCTGCCCACCGGTCCGCTCTTCCTCGCCGCGCTGGGCGCCAACCTCGCCCTCATCCTGCTGGTCTGCTACTCGACGCTGCGCATCCTCTTCGGCGGCGCCCCGCGCGACCTGCTCCGGGTGAGCGTCGCCGCCGTCACCGCGTACGCCCTCACCTCCCTGATCAACGAGCTGCTGTTCTCGCTCATCGGCTCCGACGAGCTCGTACCGGGCATCCCCCTCCCCCCGCGCGACCTCTTCACCGGCGCCGCCCTCGGCTACGTCGCCGCGGCCCTCGCCTTCGGTCTCACCATGCCCGCCGGTCAGCCCCGGGTGCGCTCCCTGCTGTGGACGGCCTCCGGCACCGCCGCCGTGTGCGCCCTGCTGGCGGGGGTCACCAGCCCGCTCGCCCTCGTGCTGACGGTCATGATCGGTGTGACGTGCGCCGTACTCGTCCGGTACGCCGTCGGTGAGGCCGCCGCGCCCCCCGCGGACGGGCGGCTGACCACCGAACTGCGCCGGTTCGGTCTGGATCCCGTCGGCGTCTCCCCGGACGGGAACGACGCCGAGGGCGACCCCCGTCATCTGGTGGAACTGGCCGACGGCCGCCGGGTCGAGGCCATCGTGCTCGCCTCCGAGAACACCGCCGGGTTCTGGCGGCGACTGCGCGACCTGGTGCTGCTGCGCGGCCCCTTCGCCCCCCGCATCCTCTACGGGGTGCGTCGCCGTGCCGAGCACGCCGCCCTCATGGGGCACGCGGTGCGCGATGCCGGGGTGGCGACCCCGCGGATCCTCGCGGTGGGCGAACTCGGCCCCGGTACCGTTCTGCTGGTCCGTGAGCTCCCCGAGATCCTCCCCGTCGACGATCTGGCCGACGGGGACCTCACCGACGACCTGCTCGATCGCTTCTGGGAGGCGCTCCGGCGGATCCACCGCCACCGCATCTCCCACGGCGACCTGCACGGGGCCACGGTCGGCGTGGGCCGGGGAACCGGGGAGGCCGTGCTCACCGGGGTGGGCCGGGGGGCGGTGGCCGCGCCCCCGCTCACGGTCTCCCTGGACAACGCCGCCCTGGTCGCCCTGTTGGCCACCAGGGTGGGCGCCGAGCGCGCCGTCGCCTCCGCCGTGCGCGCGCTCGGGGTGCCCGCGACCGCCGCCATCCTGCCGTTCCTGCAACCGCCCGGGCTGCCCTACCCCCTGCGCCGGGCCCTGCGCGCCGACAAGGAACTCATGGGTCGGGTGCGGAACGCGATCACCGAGGTCGCCCCCGAGGCCCCGGTCGAGACGGCGCGGGTGGAGCGGATGCGCCCGCGCGCCGTGGTCAGCGGCATCGTCGCCACGGTCGTGGGCCTGGTCCTGCTCTACCAGCTCGCCGGCGTGAACCTGAGCAGCGTCGGACAGGCCGACCCCGGATGGGCCCTGGCCGCGCTGGCGATGGCCACCCTCTGCATGGTCGCCGCCGCCATGGTGCTGATGGGGTTCACGCCCCTGAGACTGCCCTGGTGGCGCACGGTCATGGTGCAGTACGCGGCGTCGTTCGTGCGCATCGCGGCCCCCGCCGGGCTGGGGTCGATCGCGATCAACACCCGGTTCGTCGTCAAGGCCGGGGCGCCCACGTCGCTGGCCCTGTCCGCGGTGGGGCTCACCCAGTTGGTGGGGTTCCTGGTGCACGTGCCGCTGCTGCTGGTGTGCGCCTATCTGACCGGTGCCTCGTACTGGACCGGGTTCACCCCCTCGCCGACGGTGGTGATCATCAGCATCGCGGTCACCCTGGTCGTGGCCTTCGTGCTGCTGTCGCCCCGGCTGCGCGGGGCCATCGCCGACCGGGCCCGCCCCTACCTGCGCGGGGTGCTGCCCCGGCTGCTGGACACCCTGCAACGGCCCAGGGCCCTGGCGCTCGGTCTGGGCGGGACCCTGCTGCTCACCGTGGCGTTCGTGCTGTGCCTGTACTTCTCGGTGCTGGCGTTCACCCCGACCTCCCTCCAGGTGAGCCTGGTCGCGGTCGCCGTGGTCTTCCTGGCGGGGAACGCGATCGGTTCGGCCGCGCCCACCCCCGGCGGTCTGGGCGCGGTGGAGGCGGCGCTCATCGGCGGGCTCACCGCGGTGGCGGGTGTGCCGACGCCGATGGCGCTGTCCGCGGTGCTCCTGTTCCGGGTGCTCACGTTCTGGCTTCCGGTACTGCCGGGGTGGGGGGCCTTCGCCTACCTCCAGCGGCGGGAGGCCCTGTGAGTTCCTTGAGTCAACCCCTATGCCGCCAAAGGCGCCTTCGAGGTGGTGTTGATCTTGCTGCTGCCTTGGTGGGTGGCGGGGTCGTAGCAGCATCCGTCGCGCCAGCAGGCCCACATCACGCGAAGCCAGGACCGGGCCAGGATGCGGGTGGCGTGCGGGTGCCGTTTCTGGCGGGCTCGGGCGTCGTTGTAGATCTTGGCGGCCCAGTCGCTGCCGTGCCGGCTGTTGTCGGCGAACTGGGTCAGGGCCAGGCGTGCCCTGCGGTTGGTCGCGAAGCGGAAGGCCACCGCGCGGGACTTGCCCGAAGCGCGGGTGACCGGGACCACGCCCGTCTCCGCGATGAGCTGTTCACAGGTGCGGGCGCGCTCCAGGAGCGGGCCGACCTCTCCGATGATCTGGCCCAGGTTGACCGTGCCGATGCGCGGCATGGTGGCGAAAAGCGGCGCGTAGGGGTGGGCCGCGACCGCCTCGGCGATGGCCTTGTCCAGTTCGCGGATGGTCACGCGCATGCCCTGCACGAGTTGGACCTGGACGAGCACCAGCTGGGCGACGATGGTCTCGCTCAGACGCGAAGCCGGGGCCGGGGCGGCGCGCAGGCGCTCGATGAGGACGCTGCCGGGCTTCTTACCGGAGTAGCCGCGGCGCTTGCACCAGGTGGCCAGTCGTCCGGCGGTGAGCTTGGCGGCCGAGGCCGGGGTGGGGTAGCGCTGAAGGAACGCCAGCGCGATGTCGCTGTCCAGGCTGGCGAAGACCGCTTTGCCTCCGGGCCAGTGCTCGTCCAGCAGCGCGGAGAGCTGGTTGACGGCCCCGACGCGGGCCTCGACGTGGTCGGCTCGCTGACGCGTCAGGGCCTGCAGGTCAAGGGTGGCCTGCTCGGTGGGCTCCAGGCGGGGCAGCATATGGCCGTCGGTGCGCAGGTGGTCGGCGAGCTTGAAGCTGTCGCCGGCGTCGGTCTTGGCCTTGGAGGCGCCCCAGCGCGCCCGCATGGCGTGGAAGGCGTTGGGGTGCACCGGGACCACCGGGTGTCCGGCGGCCAGGAGCCGGTCCACGGCCAGGCCGCGGGTGGTCTCGATGGCCACCGGGAGGTCGGCCGGGGCGCCGTGGTCGCGGAGCCGGGCGAGGGTCTTGGTGAATCCCTCTTCGGTGTGGGCGAACTCCCACCGGTCGATGCGTGTGCCGGACGCGTCCATGACGGTCACGTCATGGGTTTCGGTTGCCCAGTCCCATCCGATGAACACGGAAGTCGTACTCCAATGCCGCTGGTGGAGCACCTGCCCGGTGGTGAGGTCGTCTGCCGGGAGCTCATTAATCGGCCCTCTGCGGGGCGTGTCCTTGAAGCCGATCAGACGGCCTCGGCCCGGCGGGGCTGGCGGAACTCACAGTGGCCGTCGAACGGCTCGCACCCATGGCCATGCACCCACCGGGACCGAGAGGTCACAACCCTACTCGTTAGGGCTGCACAAAGGATGGTCCTCTAATGAGCGCCCGACCGCCCCGGCTCGGACGGGGCCCGGGGCGGTTCGGGGAGGGGCGAGGAGGTCAGAAGAGCTGACCCCGGACGGCCCCGTCGGGGAACTCGCCCGTGTGCAGGTTCAGGTAGTACCCGTGCGGGTCCGCGTTGATCCGCTCGGCGACCGCCGGGTCCACGTGCGCGGTGCCGGAGACGGCGAAGACCGTGGCGGGCAGCGTCCCGGTGAACAGCTCGACCGCGATCGCGCCGTTCTCGCCCGCGGCGCCCTGGTGGAGGTGGCCGACGGCGGGCGGTGCGAGCCGGGTCCAGGCGGTGGAGAACGCCACGGTGTCGCCCTCGGGGCGGAAGAAACCGGAGGCGCGCCCGTCGGGATCGCCCACGTTCGGCTTCTCCTCGGTGAACACCTCCTGCGCGCCGTCGGCCACGGCGACCAGCCCCGAGCCCTCGATGATGCTCAAGACGTTGATCCGGCTGCCCGAGGGTGTCAACTGCCCTCGGACCGCCCCGCCCGGGAACTCCTCCGTGTGCAGGTTGACGTAGAAACCGCTCGGGTCGGTGAGCAGCCCGAGCGCCAGTTCCTCGTCGGTGATGGTGGTCTGGCCGGCGACGGCGTGCAGGGTGTCGGGGAGCGCGGTGTCGAAGAAGACGAGTTCCACGTCGCCGTTCTCACCGGCCGCGCCCCGGTGGACGTGGCCCAGGGTGGGCGCCTCGGTGCCCTCCCATTCCAGGGCGAACGTCACCCGGTCCCCCTTGATCGAGATGAGCGCCCGGCCGTACCCCTCCGGGTCGCCCACGGCGGGACCGTCCGCGGTGGGCACCTCCTCGGCGCCGCTGAGCTCGGCCGTGAAGAAGACGGCCTTCTCGCCCTTGGTGGAGTTCGGATCGGGTGTCCCGGCGGGGCCGCCCCCCGCCGGGTTCCCGTGGCCCCCGTGCTCGTCCGCGTGCGCGGCCCCGGCGGTGGCGATCATGACGGCGGCGGTGGCCGTCGCGAGGATACGTGTGCGCATGATGAGGTGTCCGTCCCCGTTCGTCCGTGTCCCAGGCCCCCGTTCCCGGGGGAGTGAGGGCGATCAGTGACGGATACGGCGCCCGGGCGCGCGCGGTTCACCCGATGCCCCGGGATCCCGAGTGAACCGTGCGCGGGGCCCGCCCGTATCCGCATCCGAACGACGCACGACGAGACGACGGGAAGTCCCACCATGCGCACCCGAGCGACCCTGACGGCCATCGCCGCCCTGTTCGTCCTGACCGCCTGCTCCACGGGGGCCTCCGACGACTCCGCCGCCCAGGACCCGTCCCCCTCCCCGGCGGAGATCGACCCGGTCGAGATCTCCCTGGTGGAGAGCGAGGTCGGCACGGCCCTGGCCGACGCCGAGGGCCGCGTCCTCTACGGGTTCACCAAGGACAAGGACGCCGAGAGCGTCTGCGAGGCGGACTGCATCGCCACCTGGCCCGCGCTGACCACGGCGGGGGACGTCGAACCGGGCGAGGGCCTGGACGCGTCGCTGCTCGGCACCACCGAGCGCACCGACGGCGTCACCCAGGTCACCTACGGCGAATGGCCGCTGTACTACTACGTCGGCGACGCCCTGCCCGAGGAGAGCAACGGCCAGGGCCTGGACGGGGAGTGGTTCCTCGTCGCCGCCGACGGCACCCTCGTCAAGGACGTGCCGTAGGGGCGTCGGGTCGCCGACGCGCCCCGGGCGGGACGCTCGGCGGCCCGACGCGTACCGTGAAGCGGCGGGTGCGAGGGGCGGCCCCCGGGGCCGGGACGGGAGAGACGATGTTCGAGTCGGGCGAGGACTGCGGCGAGAGGTTCGCCGGAACCTACGTGCTCGGTGCCCTGGAACCCGACGAACGGGCCGCGGCCGACGCCCACCTGCTCGTCTGCCCCTCCTGCCGGTCCCGCGTCCGCGACCTGGAGATCGTCCCCCGCGCCCTGGCGGACCTCCCGCTGGAGGAGTTCCTCACGGACTTCTCCGTCACTCCCGACCGGATCGAGGGCATCGCCCGCCGTGCGGTGGAACGCGCGGCGAACGACGGCGGACGGTCCGGGGGCGCGTGATCGTCGATCCCCACGCCGGAACACGCCTCAGCGCCGGTACCCGCGGGCGCTCAACCGCTCCTTCAGGACCCGCACCGCCTTGTGGGTGCGCGATTTCACGGTGCCCGGGGGGATCCCCAGGAGTTCGGCCGTCTCGTTGACGCCGCGCCCCAGGTAGTGGACGTGGACGAGGATCTCCCGGTGTATCGGCGACAGGTCCCGCAGGGCGTCCGCGACCACCTGCGCGGTGACGATCCGCTCCGTCGCGTCCGCCACCGGCCGCTCGTGCGCGTCGTCCGGAGGGACCTCGGCCGGGCGCACGCTCCGGGCCCGGTGCGCGTCGATGACCAGGCGCCGGACGACCGTGAACAGCCACGGTCGCAGCCCCTCGGGGGCGGTGTTCAGCGTCATCCGATTGCGCCAGGCGCGCAGGACGGCCTCCTGGACCAGGTCCTCGGCCCGGTGGACGTCACGGTCCACCAGGCTCAGGGCGTACCGCAGCAGGACGGCGCCGTGGAGTTCGCACACGGCTCGGATGAACTCCGCTCCGGACTCCGGTGCGTCCCGGGGGTCGACCTCCAGGGTCGTGTTCGCTCGGTGCGGTTCGGGGATCGGCGTCATGGCGGGTGGGGACTCCGGCTCTCGTCGTCGGGTGGACGACAGCCATGAAACCGATCGCGTACTAAGGTGTCTGCGTACTCTTCCACATACGACGCCCTTTTCACCCGATGTGTCGCACGGCATACGCGGCGAGGGGCCCGTCCGTCCCTCGGGGCCACCTCCCCGAGCCGACAGAGAACCCTCCATGGCTGAGACCACCTTCCCGGCACGCCCCCGTTCGGCCCGCCCGGTGCGCTTCATCGTGTGGAGTCTGCACCTCGCCGCGCCCCTGGCGGGACTCTGGCTCCTCCTGGCGCGTCCGCACCTGGACGTCGAGTGGCACCACGGTCCCGGACACTTCTGGCTGGTCCTGGGCGTGGCCCTGATCAACGTCGCCATGGGCCTGTGGATGGGGGTGGCCGCCCGACGCCGCGAGGACGGGCGCCTCTTCCTGGTGTCGCTGGCCTTCCTGTCCTCGGCCGGGTTCCTGGCCGTCCACGCCCTGCTCACCCCCGGCATGCTCGTCGCCGACGCGGGCATCGGGTTCGACCTCTCCCACCCGGTCGGGCTGATCATCGCCTCCGTCTTCGCCTTCGCGTCCTCCCTGGACCTGAACGCCGAACGCGGTGCCCGCGCCATGAGGGCCGAACGGCTCCTGTGGGCCCTCCTGATCGTCCTCATGGTCGCCTGGACCGTGGCCGGCCTGCTGGGGACACCGCCCCTGCACCTGCCCGCCCAGGCGCGTGACGTCGAGGGCGCCATGGTGCCGATCGCGGCGGCCTCGGCGCTGCTGTACGTCGTCGCCGCGGTGCGCTACTTCCTCATGTTCCGCCGCACCGCCTCCGCCGTCCTGCTCAGTCTGGTCACGGCGTTCGTGCTGCTGGCCGAGGCCATGGTCACCGTCATCCTGGCCGACAAGTGGCACCTGTCCTGGTGGCACTGGCACGTGCTGCTGGTGGCGGCGTTCGGGTTCATCGCCTACAGCGCCTACGTCCAGTACCGGCGCGAGGGCGCCACCGCCGGGGTGTTCGACGCGATCGTGCTGGAGGAGACCGCCCGCCGGATCCGCGCCGAGTACGAGGAGGCCATCGAGGAGTTCGTGGCCCTGCTGGGCGAGGGGGAGAGGACGGGATCCGCCCCTCCCCGGGGCGCCGACTTCGCCGCCTTCGCCGAGCGGTTCCGACTCTCCGAGGGGCAGATCGCCGTGGTCGAACGGGCCGCGGCCGCCCTGGCCGCCGAGCGCGCCACCTCCCGGCGTCTGGCGGCCCTGGCGGAGGTCGCCCGCCGCACCCGGGTCGGCGACCAGGACGAGGACGCCTTCGTGCGCTCGGTCCTGGAGGTCGTCCGCCCCGCCTACGGGGACGTGAACATCGGTCTGGCCTCCGACGGGCGGATCCGCGTCGAGGACCGCGTCTACCCGGCCGGCCTGGGCGAGGAGGCCGGCACGGTGCGCGACGGGCGGTCGGTGCGTCCGCTGGTCGTGCGCGGCGGAACGGCCGGCGTCCTGGAGGGCCCGCTCCGCGAGGAGGAGGACTCGACCGCCTCCCTGGCCGTCCTGGCCGGTCAGCTGTCGATCTCGTTGGAGAACGTCCGGCTCTATCGGGAGCTGGGCACCCTGTTCCGCCAGTACATGTCACCCGACGTGGCCGCGTCCCTGCTGGCCGACCCCGACCAGGCCGCGCTGGGCGGTCGGGTCCTGGAGGTGAGCGCCCTCTTCGCGGACCTGCGCGGGTTCACGACCTTCTCCGAGGCGGTGGAACCGGCCGAGATCGTGCGCATGCTCAACCGCTATCACAGCGCCGCCGTCCCGTGCGTGCTCGACAACGGGGGGACGATCGTGCAGTTCGTCGGCGACGCCCTGCTGGCCCTGTTCAACGCCCCCGCCCGGCAGGGCGACCACGCGCACCGGGCGGTGCGGGCGGCCCTGGCCATGCGCGACGCCTCCGAGCGCATCGCCGAGGAGAACCCGGACTGGCCGAGGTTCCGCATCGGGGTCAACACCGGCCCGGCCCTGGTGGGCAACATCGGCAGCGAGGAACTGCGCGGCTTCAACGCCATGGGGGACGCGGTCAACGTGGCGGCCCGGCTCCAGGCGATGGCCGAACCGGGACGGGTGGTGGTGGGCGACGCCACGCTGCGGGCCCTGGGGGAGGGCGTGCGCTCCCGGTCGCTGGGCGACCTGGTCGTCAAGGGCAGGCACGGGACGGTCCTGGCGCACGAGGTCCTCTCCGCGGGGGCGGCGGTGGAGACCCCGTGACGCCGGACGACGGACCCTCGGAGTTCTGGGCGGGCCTGACGGAGCAGGAGCGCGCGGACCTGCGCCGGACGGGCACCGTGCGTCGTTGGTCCCGCCGGGAGATCCTCTTCCACGAGGGGGCCGCCTCCGATCTGGTCATCGTGGTCACGACCGGCCGGATCAAGGTCTCCTCCCACACCGCGGGCGGCAGCGAGGCGGTCCTCGCCGTCCGCGGCCCCGGCACGCTGGTCGGGGAGCTGGGGGTGATCGACGGCAGCCCCCGGTCGGCGACCGTGCAGGCCCTGGACGACCTGACCGCCCTGACGTTCACCCCGGAGCGGTTCGAGGCCTACCTCGAACGGTGGCCGCGGGTATCGCTGCTCCTGCTGCGCATGGTCGTCTCCCGGTTGCGCGACGCCGACCGCAAGCGGGTGGAGTTCGGCGCCCTGGACGCGGGGCGGCGGGTGGCCTCGCGCCTGGTGGAGATGGCCGACCGCTTCGGTCGCGACTCGGGCGAGGGCGTGCGCGTGGACCTGCCGGTCTCGCAGGACGAGCTCGCCTCGTGGACGGGGGTGTCACGGGCCGCCGTGAACAAGTCCCTGGCGCTGCTGCGGTCCAGGGGGTGGATCAGCACCGGGCGGATGAACGTGACGCTGCACGACGTCCCCGCCCTGCGCGCCTACGCGGAGGACGCCTGAGCGCCGAGCGTCGCCTCCGGGCCCGGGCCCGGGGCCGGTCGACCGAGGGGCCGGGGCGCGGGACCGGGACGCGGGGCGGTGCGGGGAAGGGCGACCGCCCCGGCGTGGACGGTGCGCCGGGGCGGTCTCGGGGAAGGGCTTTCGGGGCGGGGCGTCGTGGCCCCGCCCTGCGGATCAGGGGACGTCGGCGGGCAGCAGGTTCGTGAAGTCCTCCATGGTCGCGCCGGCGCCCAGGCCCACCAGTCGGCCGGCCTGGCGGGTGATCATGCGCTCCAGCACCTGGCGGGCGTAGCGGGCGTTGCCGAACGAGCCGTCCCGCGCCACGGTCGCGAAGTGAGCCGCGAGCGTCGCCGTGGTCTCCGGGCCGCAGACGTACCCGGAGGACGTCGCCATGCGGTCGACGATGGTGACCAGCTCCTCGTCGGAGTAGGAGGGGAACTCCACCCGGTGGTTGAACCGGGAGGCCAGACCCGGGTTGGAGTCCATGAACCGGTCCATCTCCACCGGGTAGCCGGCGACGATGACCGCGACCTCGTCGCGGTGGTCCTCCATCAGCTTGAGCAGGGTGTCCACCGCCTCCTGGCCGAAGTCGTTGCCCTCGCCCTTGGGGGTCAGCGTGTACGCCTCGTCGACGAACAGCACGCCGCCGCGGGCCCGCTCGAACACCTCGGCGGTGAGCTGTGCGGTGTGGCCCACGTAGCGTCCCACCAGGTCCGACCTGGCGGCCTCCACGACGTGGTCGCCGGGCAGGACCCCCAGGGTGTGCAGCAGCCGCCCGTACAGGCGCGCCACCGTGGTCTTACCGGTACCGGGAGGACCGGTGAACACCAGGTGGTGGCTCATCTGCGACACCGGCAGCCCCATCGCCTTGCGCTGTTCGGCCATGAGCAGCAGGTTGGTGAGGTCGTTCACGGTGTCCTTGACCTGGCCCAGGCCCACCAGCGCGTCCAGCTCCTCGCGCAGTTCGGTGATCCGCCGCCGCCGCTCGTCCGGGGTGTCCTCCGCTTCGACCACCGCCCCCAGGTCCTCCGGCAGCAGCAGCGTCAGTGACTCGTGGTCCTCGGAGGAGGAGGCGCCGAGCCGGTTCGCCTGGCGGTCGATCATCTCCTCGAAGACCTTGCGGGCCTCGCGTCCGTTGCCGAACGCGGGCCCCTTGGGCATGCGCTCGAAGTGCTCGGCCAGCGCCGTCTCCGTCTCGGGGGCCATCCGGTAGCTGTTCGCCGAGCACAGGGCCCGCACGATCTCCACCAGTTCGGTCACCTCGTAGTTGACGAACTCGATGGTCTTGCTGAACCGTGACGCCAACCCGGGGTTGGCGTCCAGGAAGCGTTCCATGTCCTCCGTGTACCCGGCGACGATGACCGCGACCTCGTCGCGGTGGTCCTCCATCAGCTTGACCAGGGTGTCGATGGCCTCCCGGCCGAAGTCGGGGCCCTTGCCCGAGTCGGCGCCGCTGGAGAGGGTGTAGGCCTCGTCGATGAAGAGCACGCCCCCCTTGGCCTGCTCGAACACCTCGGTCGTCTTGATGGCGGTCCCGCCCACGTACTGCGAGACCAGGTCCGCCCGCGCGACCTCCACGACGTGTCCGTACCGCAGCACGTCGAGTTCGGCCAGGATGCGCCCGTACAGGCGGGCCACGGTGGTCTTACCGGTGCCGGGCGCGCCGCCGAAGACCAGGTGGCGACTCATCGACGGGGTGGGCAGGCCCATCTCCGCGCGCCGCTGCGCCATCTGGTTGCGGGTGATGAGCGTTCGCACCTCCTGCTTGACGTTGCCCAGGCCGATGAGGGCGTCCAGCTCCTGCATCGGCCCGGCGTCCGCCGCGCCGTCGCCGTCACCCGGTTCCTCCTCCAGCGGGGCCAGGGGCACCGCCGTGCCGGCCATCTCGCCGAACGCGTCGGGGGAGCCGTTGTCCTGGCTGAACAGGTCCTCGGTGCGGGCCTGGTCGCTGGCCACGGTCTGGCGCAGCCCCGAGCGCCCGTTGTCGCGCACGGTGCACTCCTCGACCACCACCTCCTCGGTGGAGTGGACGAGGACGCCGTCGGCGCGGTTGCCGGACACCTCGCAGCGGCGCAGGGTCGCGCGCGCCCCGGCGGTGAGCAGCACACCGTTGCGGCGTCCCTCCCGTACCCGGGTGCGCAGCACCGTGGCCTTGCTCCCGCCGCGTACCGAGACGCCGTCGCCCGTCGACGCGGAGATCTCGCAGTCGCGGACGTCCGCCTCTCCGTCGGGGCCCACCGCCACACCGGCGTCCCGGGAGTCCACGACGCGCGCGCCCTCCAGCTCCAGCCGCCCGCCCTCGCGCACCGCCACCGAGGCGCTGCGCGTCCGCTCGAAGGTCATCCCCTCCAGCCTGCCGCGGGCCGACCCCTCCAGGAGGGCGCCGTGGCCGCCGGTGTCCTCCACGCTCATGCCGCGCAGGAAGGGGGCGCCGCCGGTGACGACGATGCCGTGCCCGGTCGTTGCGCGGATCTCGCCGCGGTCGAACTCCACCACGCCGTCCTCGGCCAGCAGGAGTCCGCCGCCGCCCTTGACCCGCAGGCCCAGGAACGCGGTCGCCGCCCTGCCGCCGGAGCGGACCGCGTCCCCCTGGGACCCCTCGATCTCGCAGTCCGACAGCATGCCGCGCGCCCGCTCCGTCACGTGCACCCCCGCGCCCTTGGCGCGCAGCACCCTGGTCCGGGACACCTGGGGGTCACAGCTCCCGCGGACGACGAGGCCGTCGCCTCCGACCTCCTCGATCGTGCAGTCCTCGACCACGGGCCGCGCCTGGCTGGACAGGGTGATCCCGTCCTTCTCCGTGTGGTGCACGTACAGTCCGCGCAGCGTGGTCGCCGCTCCGTCCTCCAGGGCCACGCCGGGTTTGCCGGTCGCGGTGATCTCGCAGCCCTCCAGGACGCCGGTCGCCTCACCACTGGCGAACAGGCCGTTGCCCTTGGCGTCGCGGAACACGCAGGACCGCACCACCGGCCGGCCCTGCTCGCCGATGACCAGCGCGCTGGTCCCGACCTCCTCGATCACGCACTCCTCGATGAGGCTCGGTCCGGGGGAGACGATGACCACTCCCGCCCCCTCGGTGCAGCTGACCCGGGTGCCGCGCATGGCCACCGCGCCGCCGCCGCGCACCGAGACGGCCGACCATGACACCCCCGACACCTCGCAGTCGGCCATCTCGACCTGGCCCGCGGGGATGTCCACGGTGGGGCGCTCCTCGTCGCGTCCGCGCAGGACGAGACCGGAGAGTTTCACCGCCTCCGCGCCCGAGAGCACGGTGCTCCCGGCGGAGCTGGTGACCTCGACGCTGCCCCGACCGTCGCGCGCGACCAGGGTGACCACCTCGCGCAGGACGAGGTTCTCCTCATAGCGTCCGGGGGCGATGGTGATCAGCGCGCCGCCGGCGGCCGCCTCCAGAGCCGAGGTGATGGAGCCGTGGGCTCCCTGGGCATCGGGGTCGACGGTGAGGAGCTGCCTGCTCATCGTTGCCTTCCTTGTTCGTCCGGCCGATGGGGCCGGGTAGGGGGAAGGCGGGGCGGTCGTTCGCGACCGCCCCGCCGTACGGTGGGTGGTCAGGTGCAGGAGGCCCGCACCGCGGAAGCGGCCACGTGGGCGCTCGCACCGTCCTCTGTGTCGAGCGGGTCCGCCCCCGCGTTGGTGAGCTGGACGGTGAACGACTCGGAGGGGGTGACGAAACCGGTCACCTGGACCCACCCGCCCCGGATCTGGGACTGGTCGAAACCGAACACGGCCACGGTCGGCTCCTCCACCCCGGCCCCCGGCCGGATCTCGTACCGGGCTTCGCCGGGCGCGATCCACAGGGGGCTCTCGTCGTCGGGCACGTGGACGTACAGTTCGCAGACGGCGCCCTCACGCCCGGGGGTGAAGGTCCACGTCGCGTACTGCCCGTTCCCGCGCTCGGGGTCGCCGGACACGGGGATGGCGTCGTAGTCGCCCGCGCATCCCTCCTGAACGTGGCCGCCCGGCCGTGTCGCCCAGCTGTCGGTCCCCTCCGCGCTGTCCCAGCGGCCCTCGTGGCCGTAGGAGGAGTGCCCGGTCATGGGGCAGCCGGGACCGCTGATGGCCAGGTAGGTCTCGTCGGCGGGTACCAGTCGCTCGGTGGCGCCCTCCAGGATGGAGGAGGGCTCGCCGGTCTCCCCGTCCGCGACGGGCGGGGTGTCCTGGAGCGCCTGCGCGTCGGTGCCGGGGGTCTCCGGTTCCCCGGCGGGGGCGTCCATCGGGGTCTCCCCGTTCGCCGCCTCTCCGGCCGTTCCCCCGGTCGTCTCCTCGGTGGTGCCGGTGTCGCCGGTCCCGGCGCCCTGGGAATCCTCGGTCGCGGCGCCCTCCCCGTTCGCGGCACCCTCGGCGCCGGTGTCATCGGCGGCCTCACCGCCCTCGGGGGACCCCGTGCCCTCACCGGTGCCCTCGGCGCCGGAGGCGCCCTCACCGTCGCCGGAGGTCTCCCCGCCGGACGCGCCCTCGCCCTCGGCGGCGGGCCGCTCGGCGCCGGCCGCGGACACGCCCTCGGGAGCGTTCTCCCCGTCGGCGACGGAGCCCTCCGTCACCGGAGCGTCCTCGACCGCCCCGTCCCCGGAGGGCGAGGAGGTCTCCACCGAGGAGCCGCCGGAGGCGTCGCCCGGGTCGGGCATCGTGGGCGCGGTCATGTCCTGTCGCACCTCCGGCACGTAGCCGGTGTCCTCGGCCACGTCGGTCACCGGGGAGCCGCCGTCGCCGCCGGACACGGAGGCCGTGTTGGAGCCGACCGAGGTGCTCTGGTCGCCGCCCGTCTGCACCTGGCCCCCCGCGGCGGAGCCGTCCGCCATCGGCTGCTGGTTCGCCGTGACGTTCAGCGAGGTCGCGGGGACGCCCGTGGCGACGGCGAAGGGGGCCGCGACCAGGATGAGTCCGGCGATGGCCGCTCCCGCCATCAGCGGCGCACTCGGGCGATCCAGGGCGGGCTCCGCCTCCGGTGCGTCGACCCGCTCGGCCCCGCCGAGCACCGACCCGATCCTGCGCGTCGGCCGCTCCTGCGCTGGCTCGGCGTCGACGATCGGAGTCGAGGCGGCCTCGACGAGCGGTTCGAGCCGCCGACCGGCGGTCGTGGTCGTCTCCCCGCCCAGTGCCGAGCGGAAGGCGTCCCCGGTCCGGTCCTGGGCGGGGGCGTCCTGCGGGAGCGGTGCCGCGTCCACCCGCTGCCGCTCGGGGGCGCCGTCCCCCGACGCCGACCGCGGGTTCATCGACGGCCTCCGGGCAGGTCGTCGACGCCGATGTTCCCGACGGAGTCGACATTGACGTCTTCGAGGGCATGGAAGCCGTTGTTGCTCTGTAGCGTGCCGTCGGCCAACTGGCGCAGGGCCACGCCGATGAGGTCCAGCAGTTCGTAGAGGTCCTCCTTCGCGCCGCCGACGTTCTTCTCCATCTGCTCGGCGTACTCGCCCTTCACACCCCACGGCTTGTCCTCGGGGGGGCATGCGGCCCTCGTCCACGCGTTGAGTTGCTCGGCGAACTCGGCCGCGGCGTAGATCTGTGCCCCCTCCCTGCCCATGCCCTCCGTATTGACGAAAAGGCCATCCTGTGACATACCGGTCCTCCTTCGGGCCGTGATCGATCCGTGGGTGCTACTTGAGGTCGTCGAGGGAGACGCCCATGCGGCGCATCATCTCCTCGGGGGTGAGGTCGCCGTTCATGGCCGCCTTGGTGTCGATGCCCTCGGGGACGAAGTTCTCGTAGACCTGCGCGACGCGTTCGGCCATCTGGCGCTGGGCCCGGTCGACGACCTCCACGATCGCCGCCGACAGCTCGGCCGGTGCCATGCTGCGGTAGCCCTCGGTGTGGAACTTCAGCTCAGTCAGTCGACCCGTCCCGTCCACCGTCGCCCCCACCAGCCTGTTCTTGGCCACGACCTCTTCGGTTGCCGATTCCAGGCTTGCGCTTGCGTCCGCGAGTTCCCGCATCGTCGTGTGAAGACGTGCCAGTTCCGCTTCCATCTGCTCCCGCATCGACGAACTCATGACGAGATGCTCCCTTCTTCGGTTGACCGGGCGCGGGTCGACCGAGCACGGTCTTCTGCTGGTTCTTGTCGGTGCCCCAGACCTTCTCGTCCTCGGAGAGCCAGGTGGTCCGGTTGCGGTCGCGGTTCTCGCCCGCGCCGCCACCGCCCATGCCGCCCGGCGGCATCATCGGGGGCATCATGGGCGCGCCCGGCATGCCCGCCTGGCCGGCGCCGCCGACCCCGCCGGCACCGCCGAGGCCGGACGTGCCGGGACCACCACCGGCGACCTGGGTCTGACCGCCGCCCGCCTGTGTGGGAGCGGCGAACATCGAGCTGCGGTCGGCCGGGTCCGGGGCACCGTTCGGGCCGTCCGAGGAGCTGGTGTCCCCGCCGAAACCGCCGTAGTTGAGCCCATCGGGGCCACCGCTCTCGAAGCGCGGCGGGTAGGTGAAGTCCTCGGGGGTGTCGAAGCCCGTCCTGATGACCTCGCCGGTCTCCGGGTCGACCGGAAGGCGGATACCCGTTCTCGGGTCGAGTTCCGCGGGCTCTCCGGTGACCGGGTTGAGCGGTACGTCGTCGTTGCCCCACCCGGGGAAGTTGGTGTCCAGCCCCGGATCGAAGGCGGGCGGCGTGAAGGAGTCCGGCGGCAGGGGCAGACCGGTGTTGGGGTCGATGGGTGTGACGCGTCCGGTGTCGGGGTCGTAGTTGATGGGCAGGCCGGTGTCGGGGTCGAAGGGCAGGCCGGTCCCGGGATCCACGGGGAAGGGCCTGCCCGTGTCCGGGTTCAGGGGCAGCCCCGTCTCCGGGTCCATGTCCAGGCGGGTTCCGCCGTCGGGCGAGACCGGCTCTCCGGTGATCGGGTCGATGGGCAGGACCCGTCCGGTCTCCGGGTCGTAGTTGATCGGCAGACCGGGGTCGGGCGAGACCGGTTCCCCGGTGATCGGGTCGATGGGCAGGACCCGTCCGGTGTCGGGGTCGTAGTTGATGGGCAGGCCGGTGTCGGGGTCGAAGGGCAGGCCGGTGTCGGGGTCCAGGGGGAAGGGGCGTCCGGTGTCGGGGTCCAGGGGCAGCCCCGTCTCCGGATCCGTCTCCAGGCGGGTTCCGCCGTCGGGCGAGACCGGTTCCCCGGTGATCGGGTCGATGGGTGTGACGCGTCCGGTGTCGGGGTCGTAGTTGATGGGCAGGCCGGTGTCGGGGTCGAAGGGCAGGCCGGTCCCGGGATCCACGGGGAAGGGCCTGCCCGTGTCCGGGTTCAGGGGCTGTCCCGTGGCCGGGTCGATGTCCAGTCCGGTGGGCGGCGGGAGGGGCGCGCCGTCCTGACGGCGGCCACCGCCGGTGCCGCCGGTGCCGCCGGGGCCGTTGAGGCCCAGGGGCGGAGGCGGCACGAAACCGCCGGGGATCCCGCCCGGGGGCGGCGTGGAGCCGTCGCCCGTGCCGGGGAAGTTGGTGTCCAGGCCGGGGGGTGGGCCGGACATCACGGGGGGAGGCGGGGCGACGCCGTCGCCCGTGCCGGGGAAGGCGGTGTTCATTCCCGGAGGGGGCGTGAGGGAGCCGTCGCCCGTGCCGGGGAAGTTGGTGTCCAGGCCGGGGGGTGGGCCGGACATCACGGGGGGAGGCGGGGCGACGCCGTCGCCCCCGGGGCCGTTGAGTCCCAGGCCGTCGCCGTTCCAGGAGTTGACGTTGTTCCCGTCACCCGGCCCCGGGCCGGGATCGCCCTCGCCGAAGTCGAGGTCGGGCCCGCCGTCGCCGTCACCGATGTTCCAGCCGTCGTCCGGGCCGCCCTGGTAGCCGCCCGGCCCGTCGCCGGGGCCCTCGTAGTTCAGGCCGGGGCCGTCCCCGTACCCGGGCGGCGGGTCAGTGAGCCAGTCCGGGATATCGGGGCCGTCGCCCCCGGGGCCGTCCCCGTCACCCCAGTCGATCTTGATCTCCTGGGGGCCGTCGTTGCCGTCGCCGTCGCCGAAGAGGTCGTCGTACGGATTGTCGATGTCGTTGATGTCGGGGACCATGCTGAGCGGAATGCCGCCCTTGGGCGTCTCGATGATGTTCAGTTCGGTGTGCGCCCGTTTGTACAGCTCGTCCATCTTCGTGTACAGCTCTTCGGCCGCATCGATGACACCTTCGTACTTCTTCTTCCAGCGCTGTTTGAGCTGGTCGTTGACGAACGCGTCGGTGGGGTCGTCGCCGATGATCCCGTAGCGCTCCCCGGTCCTCTCGTCCACGTGGAGCCGTACCTGGAACTGGCTCCGGCTTTCGTTCCACTGCTCGCTGCCGGTGGTCACGCCGAAATACCACTCGTCCAGGATGGAGCGCATGTCACTCGTGGGGTTGTTGAGCGTCTGCTGCACCTTCTCCCGGAGGTTGTCACCCTTCACCTTGATCGGAGCGAGGATGTCCTCCAGGGCGTCGTGGTTGTTGTCGACCTGGCGCTTGAGGTCCCGCAGGCGCAGGGCGAAGTCGTAGAGCCGTGCCGCGTAGGCCGAGGCGGCGGATCCCGTCATCGGCCCCTCGGGGACGTCCAGCTCCTTGTAGGCGCTGTTCATCGCCTCCCGGTGGTTCTCCAGGACCGTGCCCAGGGCGGCGAGGTTGGTGATGAGCTCCGACAGAGGCTTGCCGTGGAAGGTGGTCGATCCCAGCCCGGTCATGGAGTTGGGGATGACGTGCACGACCTGATTGAGGGCGTTGCGGAACGTATGGTCGGCGGAGCCGGGGTCCTTCCACAGTTCTTCCATCATCGTGTAGCCGGCGTAGTCCCAGTCGTTGGGGATCTGGTAGGTGTAGGCCCCGGCGGCCATGTACTGGTGTCCCGGCTTGCGCATGCGCCACCAGCGGTTCATCTCGTGACCGCCGTAGTCGAACTCGAAGCCGACGAACGGTTTGGTGTCCTTGGCGAAGTGGTAACGGCCGTGGTCCACCCAGTTCACATTCGGACCGATGATGGTGTTGACATCCGGAACGGGTGGGTAGTTTCCGCTGTCGTCCACATCGGCCACGATGTTGATCATGTTGTGCAGAGCGGGGAAATTCGACGGTTCCGGCACGTTGTCTCCAGAGGGCTCGCGAGCTGGCGTTGTGAACGGTCACCGTCGTCAGGCGGGGGGGCCCGGCGTCGTGCCGCCACCGGTGCCGGCCGACGGGCTACCGATCAGGTAGATCACCTGGCTCGCGTTGAGCACCTGGCCATCCTCCAGTTCCTCGAACTCGTGGATGTTGATCTGTAGCCGGTCGCTGATGTCGTCGAGTTCCTTGCGCATGGTCTTGATGATGGTGAAGAGGCTCGACATGGACTTGTCGATGTTGCCCGCGAGGCGGCCCGCACTCGGCAACAGGGCGGGGTTGCCCAGGAGGGTGACCCCTCCGGAACCCCCGTCCCCACCGGTGTCGTAGTCCGAGTAATCGCTGAGCTCGTTCCCGAGGTCGGTGTTCAGTTCGCCGACGTAGGTCTCCTGGAAGGTCTTCAGGAGGGGCACGTCGATCTTCGTGCCCTCGCCCTCCTTGGAGCCGGGCCCGTCGTCGTCGCTCCCGGACCCGTCGCCGTCCTCCTCGTCTTCGTCCTCCTCGTCTTCGTCCTCCTCGTCCTCTTCCTCTTCGTCCTCTTCCTCCTCCTCTTCCTCGTCTTCCTCCTCTTCCTGGTCTTCCTCGTCTTCCTCGTCTTCCTCGTCTTCTTGGTCCTCGTCCTGACCGTTGCCGTTCCCGTTGCCGTCGTTCACGCCGGGGCCGTCGACGAGGACGGGTGTGTCGTCGGTGTCGGCGGGGCTGTCAGGGGAGGGGCCGTAGAGGCCGTCGCCGTTCTGCCCCTGGTCCTTGTCGGGGTCGATGATGTCGCCGGGGACGCGGACCCCGGCTTGCAATTCCTCGTCTTGGCTATCGCCGTCGCGGTCGCCGTCACCCTGGCCGTCGCGGTCGCCGTCGCGGTCGTTCACGCCGGGGCCGTCGACGAGGACGGGTGTGTCGTCGGTGTCGGCGGGGCTGTCGGGGGAGGGGTCGTAGAGGCCGTCGTCCGTGTCGGAGCCGTCCTCGTCCCGGTCCTCGCCGCGCCCGCCGAGCCCCGGGGTCACGGGAGCCCCGCCGCCCGACGTGCCGCCGGAGTCACCGGAGTGGTGGCCGGGCCGATCGGTGCCCTCCTGGTCGGGCGCCCCGTCCTTCTCGTCCTCGTCCTCGTCCTTGCCGGGCTTGCCGGGTTTGCCGTCGTGGTCCTCGCCGGTGTGCCCGTCCCCGTGGCCGTCCTCTTCGTCCTCGTCCCGGCCCTCGCCCGGGGAACGCCCCTCCTCGTCCTCCCCGTCCTCCTCGGCGGAGTCCTCGTCCTCCCCGTCCTCTTCGACCGGCGGCTCGATGCTCACCAGGCCGGTCTCGGGGTCGACCGAGACGGAGCCGTCACCGGGGTCGATGGAGATCTCGCCGGTCTCACCGTCCATGACGATGCGCAGGTCACCGATCTCCACGGTGACGTCGGCGAACTCGCCCTTGATCGGGTTCACCTCAAGGGTGCCCGTCGTCGGGTCGATCACCATGGTCATGCCGCCGGCATCGACGGTGATCGGTGGCGCGTCCGGGCCGAGGGGGACGTTCTCGTCCGAGGCCTCGATCCGGATCTGGCCGTTCTCGGGCCCGACCGTGATCCGCAGATCCTCGGCGAGGATGACGGTCTCACCGGTCTCGGGGTCGACGGTGACCACCGGGCCGGTGGCGTCGCCGGCGTCGGCGGACTCCTCCTCCGGGGCGCTGATGGGCACCGCGTCGACCGGCGCGGACACCGGCACGGCCTCCGTGGCCGGGATCCCCTCCATCACCGGGGTGAACTCGGCGGGCACCGACTCCACCAGGGGCGTCCCCTCGGTGGACGAGAAGTCCTCGCCGAGGTCGGACGCATCGGGCTCGCGGACGGACACCACGTGCACCGGGGTCTCCAGCGGCTCGGTCACCTCCCCCTCGGGGACCGTCTCGGCGCCGGCGGGCACGCCCTCGGACGTGGGGACGCCCTTGGACGCCATCACCGGCTGGAGGACTTCGCCCTGCACGGCCCGGCCCGCCAGCAGGGGGGAGCCCTCCGCGAAGGCGCCCATGACGATCTCGCCGTCGCGCTGCCCCACCTGGGAGGGCGACTCGGGGTCGAGGACCACCCGCTGGTCGGTGGTGTCGACCTCCATGGATCCGGAGCCGTTGCTCATCGTCAACAGACCGGTCGCCAGGTTCAGACTGAGCGGCGCGCCCGTGCCGGACCCGGATCCGGAGGAGGACTCCTGGGCGCTCACCGTGGTGAAGAGCCGTGCCTGCTCCTCGTCCTCCTCGACGGGGGTATCCGGCTGGCCGGAGAGGGCGGCGCGAAAGTCGTACAGCGATTCGGACACGTTCTCTGTCTCCTTGCCGCCCGTACGGCGGGCGTCATCCGAACGTAGGGGGAGGTGGGCCGGACCCGGGTACGGCCGGGTCCGACCCCGGAACGGTCGGGCGATACGGCCGGGCCGCCGTACCGCCCGACCGCGGTGGTGCCGGGGAACGCGGGGGGCGGAGCCGCGCCCGGACGCCCCGGCGGGGTGTCGGGGGCGTCGGCCCCGGCACGGTCAGAGCAGGGCCGCCCAGTTCATGGCCTCGCGACGGTCCGTGCCGGAGTAGTTGTTGCGGATGTCGTTCAGGGCGTTCTGCGCCTTGCCCAGGAGGGTGCGCATGTCGGCGACGTTGAGGCGCCAGGCCTTGACCTTGGCCTCGTAGTTCTCCTTCGTCTCACCTTCGAGGTCGGCGAGGAGCTTCTGCATCTTGGCGTCGAGCATCTCGATCTGCTTGGCCACCGCCTCGGTCTGCTGGCCCAGACGCATCGTCGCGTCGTCGACATGGCCGTAGCTGACGTCGAAACCGTTCATGGGTGCCGCCTTCGTGTGGAGGGTGTTCCGTGGTCTGCGGACGCGGCGTCCGTGCTCGGGGCGAGGGGCGGGCCGCCGTCCGGTGTGTCGGGTCGGGGGGCCGGGCGGGCCCGGGGTCAGCCCGACTGGTTCGGGTTGAGGTCGTCCATCCACCGCGAACCGGTCATGATGGCCTGGTCCTCGGCGACGTTCATGGCCTGCACGGTGCCGCCGAAGGTGCCGATCATCTGGTTCATGTCGTTGGTGATGAGCCGGAGCTCCTCCAGCCAGCCGACGAGCGCCTCGCTGTAGCGGTTGGAGGCCGCACCCTGCCAGGAGCCCCGCAGCCCGTCACGCGTGTCGTCCACGTTCGTGTAGATGTTGTTGCAGTTGGTGTAGGCCTCCTGCATCGCCTCCTGGGCGAGCCGGTTGGCCTCATCGGTACTACGTGTTCTCTGCGACATGTGCATCTCCTCTGGTGGTGGTCGCTAGGGGCAGGAGGTGCCCCCGGCTCGGGGAGAGGACGCCAACGGGAGAGAGGCGGCCTCCTGGTTCAGCTGCGGCCCGGTGGGCAGCACGCGCAGCAGGGACGTGGGCAGGGGGACGGCGTCCTCGGCCGCGTATCCCAGGGCCTGCAACGAGGCGTCGTCGGCGACCGGGTACTTGGCGGCCGTGTCCGTCACCACGTAGTGGGTGGGGGCCGCCTCCGAGCCCGCCGCCGCGCGCGCCCGGACCAGGCCGCCCTCCCCGGCGGGGATGCCGACCAGGTCCGGGGTGGGGCAGCCGGCCTCGACGAACGGCCGTTCCTGCACCGGCCACGCCCGGATCGATGACGGGGCGTCCATGGTCAGGAGCATCGTCCCGTCGGTCTCCCAGCGCAGGCACGGCACCCCGGGGCCGACCTCGACCGGCACGGGCGGGGCCACGGGCAGGCCCTCGGACTCGGGGGACGCCTCTCCCTCGGCGAGGTTGGCGTGCACCTCCGAGGCCGGCAGGGGCACGGCCTCGGGTGAGGCCCCGTCGTAGGCGGGGCCGGAGATCTCGGTGTCGGCGAGCAGCAGGAGCGCGCGGGTCAGGGTGAGGGGGACCAGACCGTCGCGGGTCAGCAGGTAGTGCTGGTCGTCCTGGCCCGGGGTGGAGACGGAGAAGACCTGGCCGACCCGGCGCTCGGAACCGGCCAGGGCCGGTCCCGCCTCCCCCGTGCCCGGGACCGTCGGGGCCACCAGGTCCGGTCCCTCGGGGACCGCGTTGAGGAAGGCCGACGAGACGGGCAGGACCGGGCTGGTGCCGTAGCCGAGCCCCTGGACGCCACCGGAGTCCTCCTCCAGACGCAGCCGGGTCCCCTGCCACAGGACGTAGGTGGTCTCGTCCGGCCCGGAGACCAGGACCGCGTGTCGCGCGCCGGGGACCCGCGGCTCGGGGGCCTCGCCGACGGTCAGCGCCGTCCGGCCCCGGACGGGTTCGCGCCCCGCGACGGGCTCGATGGCGCACAGCCGCCACACGCCCTCGCCCTCGGGCAGGGTGTCGGGGGCTCCGGCGATGCCCACCGGCCCGCCGACGGTCTCGCCCTCCAGGGAGCGTTGGGAGACCAGGCTGGAGGTGGCGCCCTCGCCCAGGATCAGCCGCGCGGAGGCGAGGTTGTCCACCGGCCGCAGCACGCCGCCCGAGTACAGGTAGGTGGCGCCGCCGTTGCGGTCGATGACGATCCTCCCCTCCTGGCGCCAGGAGTTCGCGCCGCCGGGGAAGATCAGGCCGAAGACCAGGAACCCCACGCACAGCAGGACGCCGATGGCGAGGCCGATGTAGCTGCCGTTCCGCGTCCGGCGCATCGGGGCGTCCACGGCGTCGGGATCGGCCTCCAGCATCGCGGTGCCCAGGCGGCCCACCGTGAAGTTGTGGGCCATGACCCGGTCGCGGCGTGACTGCATGTCAGCCCCCGATCCCGCGGAGGAGGCCGAACACCCCGAACTGGGCCAGGACCAGGGGGATCAGGGCGACACACAGGAGCGACTGGATGATCTCGGCGGCCCGGCCCCAGTGGGGCAGCGCTCGGCGGCCCGGCAGGCTCCAGGACACGACCGCGAGGATCGTCGTGGTGGTGAACAGGCCCAGGACCGCGAGCAGCCGCCCCAGCGGCTCGGAGCCCCACCCCAGGGCCAGGGCCAGGGTGCCCAGACCGATCCAGGCCGGCGCGACCATGAGGACGCGCTGCCAGGCGCTGCCGAGCCCGCGGGACTGGAGCAGCATCACCAGGGCCAGGATCACCACGAGCGTCCTGGGTATCCAGCCCTCGGTCAGCGCGAGCACGATGGCGCACACCGTGAGCACCGCGCCGGTCGCGGCGTACAGGGCCGTCTGGAAGCGGTCGGCCAGCCCGGCGCGGTCCAGGACCCGCTTGGCCGGCAGCGGGTCGATCTCCTCCTGGAGCTGTTGGGGATTGGACGGCAGGGCGGGCAGCTTCAGGCCCGAGAGCCGGAAGGCGAGTTGAGGCGCGTAGGTGCCGACGAACAGGGCCACCATCGCCACCAGGGCCGCGGCGTCGGGGATGGACGTGCCCGGCAGGAACATCAGGGAGAGTCCGCCGATGACGCCCATCGCCTGGACCACGAACAGGCCGGTGAAGAACGGGACCGAGCCCGCCACGGCGGCCACCCCGAGCACGCCGGCGCCCGCGGCGGTCACCGAGGCCGTCAGCAGGACGGCCCCCGAGAACAGCGTTCCGGGGTCCCCGGCGGGCACCAGGGCGCCGGCCAGCCCCATGGCGAGGGTGGCGGCGCCGGCCAGGCCGGTGGCGGCGGTCAGGTCGGTCATGGCCCGCGAAGCGGCCCAGGCCGACAGCAGCATGAGGGCGGCGGACACGCCCGCGCCCAGTGCCGTGAACAGGCCGCGTCCTCCGCCGGCCAGGACGGCCAGCCCGACGAACAGCACGGCCAGGCCCATGACCTGGAGCAGGATCCGCGTGTGCGCGGGCTGCCACCGGTCCGACCGTTCCGACATGCCCGTGGCCACACCGTCGACGATGTCGTCGAAGTGGACCGGGGGCAGTTGCTCGCGGCGCGGGCGCAGGTAGAGGGTCTCACCGTGGCACAGGCCGAGGGACGACAGGGTCTCGTCCTCGTCCAAGGGCTCGTCGCCGAGTTGCTGGAGGACCCAGCCGTCATGTTCCAGGCCGCTCTCGTCCAGGTCCTCGCCATCGTCACCCTCGGCGTACAGCACGAGGGTGGGGATGATTTCGGACAAGGGGACCTCGACCGGTGCCGCTATCTCGAAGGCCCGCTCGGGGGCGCGGATCATGAGGCGGCAGAGGTCGGCGGCGGAGGACTCGTTCATCCGGGGCCGATCGACAGGGGGCTACGCAACGGCACAGACACTAACACTCGGATATCGGTTTTTGGTATTACGTTGGTTCAAGTACCCGAATTTGTGACCTTGTTTGACATCGGTAGCTTTTGCCGTGGCCTGTCCCTCACCCGGCCGTGGTTTGCTCGTTCCCGACACCCTCACCCCCCGCGTCACGGACCGCGTGGTTCCGACCAAGGAGGTCCCATCCCCGTGAGCACCATCCGCGTGCGGCGCCCGCCGCGGCGTCCCGGACCCGACCTCCCCTCCGGGGAGATCTCCCTCCAGGAGCCCCCGGAACTGGCCGAACAGCAGTCCAGCATGTCCTCGGTCTTCATGTACATGCCGATGGCCTTCACTTCACTGGCCATGCTCATGATGTTCATCCGGCCCGGGAGCATGGGCAACAGCGTCATGCCGTTCATCGCGGGCGGCATGATGCTCGTCGGGGCCGTCGCCATGCTCGGCGGGCAGTACCTGCGGACCGTCCTGGAACGGCGCCGCAAGCTCAACGACGACCGCCGGGACTACCTGCGCTACCTGCGGCAGATGCGCACCCGCCTGCGTGAGGTCGTGACCGAGCAGCGGGACGCCATGCTCTGGCGCGCCCCCCACCCGGACGCCCTGTGGTCCATCGTGCGCACCTCGCGCCTGTGGGAGCGCCGGGCCGACGACGAGGACTTCGCGGAGGTGCGCGTCGCCGTCGGCGAGCAGGCCCTGTCCATGAAGATCTCGCCCGTCTCGTCGAAGCCGGTGGAGGACCTCGAACCCCTCAGCGCGCACGCCCTGCGCCGTTTCATCCGCGCCTACGGAACCGTCGAGGACCAGCCCGTCCAGGTCTACCTGCGCGGCTACGCCAGGGTGACCCTGCGCGGCGACCTCGACGCCTCCCGGGCGCTGACCCGGGCGCTCCTCGGCCAGCTCGCCGTCTTCCACTCCCACGACGAACTGCGCATCGCCGTGTGCGCCTCGGCCGCCTCCATGCGGCACTGGTCGTGGTTGAAGTGGCTTCCGCACACCCAGCACCCCACCGTCCGCGACGGTGCGGGTCAGGCCCGCATGCTCTGCACCGACGCCATCGAACTGGAACAGCTCCTGGGCGAGGAGGTCGCCGACCGGCCCCGGTTCGACCCCTCCGCCACCCCGGGGCGCGAGGAGCCCTTCCTCGTCATCGTGGTCGACGGCGGCAACGTCCCGCCCGGCTCCCGACTCCTGGGCGGCGGCTACCGCAACGCCGTCGTCATCGACGTGGCCGACCCCATGCCGCCCGAGGACGACCCCTACACCCTGGCCCTGCGGGTGGAGCCCGACCAGCTGGTCATGTTGGGCAGCGACCACTCCGGCCGCGACACCGAGGAGGAGCTCGGGCGTCCCGACGCGCTCACCCCCGCCCGCGCCACCGCCCTGGCCCGCCTGATCGCGCCCTACCGCGCGAGCGGTATCGCCGCGGAGGTGACCGAACCGCTCACCACCGACTTCGAGCTGACCACCCTGCTGGGCATCCGCGACCTGCACCACCACGACCCCGAGCGCATGTGGGGGGAGCTGCACCCCAAGAACCGGTTGCGCGTGCCCATCGGCATGACCTCCGACGGCGCCCCCCTCGAACTCGACCTCAAGGAGTCCGCGCTGGGCGGGATGGGCCCGCACGGCATGCTCATCGGCGCCACCGGGTCGGGCAAGAGCGAGCTGCTGCGCACCCTGGTGCTGGGGCTGGCCCTGACCCACACCCCCGACACCCTCAACTTCGTCCTGGTGGACTTCAAGGGCGGCGCGACCTTCATCGGCCTCGACGAGCTCCAGCACACCTCCGCGCTCATCACCAACCTCGCCGACGAGGCGATCCTGGTCGAGCGCATGCAGGACGCCCTGCACGGCGAGCTGGTGCGCCGCCAGGAGCACCTGCGCGCCGCCGGGAGCTACAGCTCCGTCCACGAGTACGAGAAGGCCCGCGAGACCGACCCCACGATGGAGCCGCTGCCCACGCTCTTCGTCGTGGTCGACGAGTTCAGCGAGCTGCTGGCAGCCCACCGGGACTTCATGGACCTCTTCGTCATGATCGGCCGCCTCGGGCGCAGCCTCGGGGTCCACCTCCTTCTGGCCTCCCAGCGCCTGGACGAGGGCCGGATGCACCAGTTGGAGAGCCACCTGTCCTACCGGATCGCCCTGCGGACCTTCTCCGCGATCGAGAGCCGGGGCGTCCTCGGCGTCCCCGACGCCCACCAACTTCCCTCGTCGCCCGGTAACGGCTACCTGAAGTGGGACACCGACACCCTCACCCGCTTCAAGGCCGCCTACGTCTCGGGCCCCTATCGTGTGCGCCGACGGGCGGCGCGCAGCACCGGTACGGTCGACGCGTCCACCGTTCTGTTCACCGACGCCCCCGTGCCGCGGCCCAAGGTCGAGGACGAACCGGTCGTGGAGGAGCAGCAGCCGGAGGAGAGCGAGGCACTGCTCGGGGTGGCGCTGGACCGGCTGTCGGGCCACGGCCCCGCGGCGCGCGAGGTATGGCTCCCCCCGCTGGACGTCCCCCTTCTGCTCGACGAGCTGTACCGGATGATCGGTGTCCACATCCCCGAGGGCGGGGTCCTGTGGGACGACCGCGGTGTGCTCAAGATCGCCGTCGGCATCGTCGACCGACCCTTCGAGCACGTGCGCAAACCGCTCCTGGCGGACCTGTCCGGTGCGGGCGGGCACGTCGGCATCGCCGGAGGCCCGCAGAGCGGCAAGAGCACGCTGCTGGCCACGATCATCCTCGGACTGGCGCTGCGCAACACCCCGGCCCAGGTGCAGTTCTACGGCATCGACTGCGGCGGCGGCCTCCTCCAGGCCCTCAAGGGCCTGCCCCACATGGGCAGCGTGGCGGCGCGCACCGACGAGCGCCGCATCGTGCGCACCGTCCTGGAGATGCACGAGATCCTCACGCACCGGGAGACCTTCTTCGCCGAGCACGGCATCGACTCCATGACCACCTACCGGGCCCGCCGCGCGGAGGGGGAGTTCGCCGAGGAGTCCTACGGGGACGTCTTCCTGGTCATCGACGGCTGGGCCACGATCCGCCAGGACAACATGGACCTGGTCGCCTCCATCGCGCAGCTCGTCCAGCGCGGACTCAACTACGGCCTGCACGTCATGGTCGCCTCACCCCGCTGGTCCGACTTCAACACCAGCGTCCGCGACCTCATGGGCACCCGGTTCGAGCTGCGGCTGGGAGACCCGGTCGACTCCATGGTCCACATGCGCGCCGCCCAGACCGTGCCGCGCGTCCCGGGCCGCGGTATCACCGACGACAAGCACCACTTCCTCACCGGCCTGCCACGGGCCGACGGTGAACCCCGGCCGATGACCGTGTCCGCCGGTATGGGCGAGATCATCACCCGCGTCAAGGACCTCTGGGACGGTCCGGTCGCGCCGCCCGTGCGGACGCTGCCCGCCATGCTCCCCGCCGCCGAGATGCCGCCCTCGGACCTGGCCGGGACCAGCGGCGTCCTCCGTGTGCCACTGGGGCTGGAGAGCCGTCGGATGCAGCCGTTCTGGCACGACTTCGGGGCCACCCCCCACCTGCTGGTGGTCGGCGACACCGAGTCGGGCAAGACCAACCTCGTCCGCCACATCACCAACGCCATCCGCAGCCACTACGGCCCCGCCGAGGCCAGGGTGGTGTTGGGCGACCAGCGGCGTCAGCTCTACAACGCCGTCCCCAAGGAGATGCAGCTCGGGTACGCCGTCTCGGGCGACAACGTCCGGGAGATGATGCAGGCCGCGGCCCAGGCGATGCAGGCCCGCATGCCCGGCCCCGACATCACCCCCGACCGCATCCGTCTCCGCGACTGGTGGAACGGGCCCGAGCTGTTCATCATCGTGGACGACTTCGAGCTGGTCTCCGGCAGTGGCGCGAGCCCCATGGCCCCCCTGGCCCCGATGCTCGCCCAAGGCGCGGAGATCGGCATGCACGTCATCCTCGTGCACGCCGCCGGCGGGTTCGGCCGGGCGACCGGAGACCCGTTCATCAGGTCGCTCATCGACCTGAACACACCGAGCATCATGCTGTCCTCGCCGCCGTCGGAGGGCATGCTCTTCGGCAGTGTCCGGGCGCGCCGGATGCCTCCGGGCCGCGCCCTGTGGATCTCGCGGCGCGAGCCGGTGGAAGTCCAGCTGGCCCATGTCGAGGAGGAGCGGGACTGACCGCGGGCGGCGCACGGCCGCCCGACACCGCGTCCGCCCCGGGCCCGAACGCCGCGCGCGTCCGGGCCCGGGTTCCGGACGTTGGCGCTTACGGGGTTCCTGTGACCGGAACCACCGTGATCGCACGGGTGACGTGGCCCTGGCCGCGTCGTGCCCCGCTGCGTTCCGCGTCGTGTTCGCGGGCACGCGCAGGGGCGCCGCCGGGGTGCGGGAACGGGACCGGGAGGGCCCCACCGCGCGGGCGCGGTGGGGCGGGGCGCGCCGGTCAGCGCCACCGGGATTCGGGTTCGCGCTCCGGAGGCGGACCGATCGGCACGGGCTCGCCCGGCGCGGCGGGGCGCCACCCGCGGGCCTTGCCGTTGCGCACCACCGCGGCGCCGAGCACGCACATCACCACCAACAGGGTGAAGACCCCCACGGTGACCGCAGTGGGCACGGCCTCCAGGGAACCGCGCGGGGAGGGGTCGGGTGTGAACCGTTCCCCGGCCACCGTCACCGACTCGCCCGAGGGGCCCGTGACCAGCGCGCCCATGAGGTCGACCCGCCCGCCCCCGTTCACCGGGTCCTCCGCCCCGCCGGGTGAGGGGTAGGCCGTGGCGATGAGGTGGGCACGCAGTTCCTCCGCGGTCAGTTCGGGGACGCGGGCGGCCGTCAGCGCAGCCGCACCGGCGGCGAAGGCCGCCGCCACCCCTGATCCGGAGCCGATGACGTGTCCGCCCCCGGGGCCGGGGCCGACGGTGAGGTCCCCCGGTGCCAGGAGGTCGACGCGCGTCAGCTCGCCGTCGGCCCGGAGCAGTGGGGCGCCGACGACGGGCATGCCCTCGGGGTCGTGGGCGGCCACGCTCAGCGCGGAGGGGTGCTGTCCCGGGTAGCCCGCCATCGGGCCCCGGGCGGTGTTGACGGTCGCCGGCGCCACCACCAGGACGCCCGCCTCCGTCGCCGCGGCCACGGCGGAGTCCAGCGCGCCGCTGTTCTCCCAGGAGGCGGTCCCGACCAGGATCACGTCGGAGCCGGCCTCCACGGCCGTGGAGATCCCGGACGCGATCTGGCCCGGCGGTGTCACCCCGGTGTTCGGATCACCGGTCGGAACGAATCGCAGGGAGACGTCCGGCGCGACGCCCAGGGTGCCGCTGTCCGGTACCTCTCGTCCGCCCACGACGCCCGCCAGGAAGGTCCCGTGACCGAGACAGTCGACGGACCCCCCTCCGGTGACCGCCCCGTCGAGCGCGGGACCCGAGGAGTCGAGTTCGGGGGCCAGCACGGCCACCTCCACCCCGGCGCCGGTGCTCAGGCTGTGGGCCCGGTCCATGCCGAGGAAGGAACGGGTCCAGGGCTCGCGCTCCACCACCTCGGTGCCCGGCGGCGCGCAGGGCTGCTGCGCGTTCTTGAACTCGAAGACCTGGTTCAGGGCCGGAGGGGCCTCGTCGGAGGTGTCCGCGACAGCCGCGGTGGGCGTGACCGCGGGGCCCAGCGCGAGCACCAGCGCGGCGGTGAGGCCGGCGGCCCGACGGCCGCGGGCACCCGGAACCGGAGTCTGACTCAACGGGTTCTCCTGTAGGAAGGAAGGGGGCTGGGGACGTCCTCACAGGTCGTCGCCGGTGAGGGTGTGCCACCGCGCGCTGGGCGCGGTCCCCGCCCACCGGGGGCGCGAATCCAGAGTAGTACCTCCGTCATCGCCCCTCTCACCCCGATGCGCGGTGGTGGATCCCCGTCCGATTCCGTACACGCCACCGGTTCTTCGCGGTCGGTGCCCGCGCGCCAACGGGTGGGCACCGCCCCGGGGAGCGCGCCCCGGACACGGGGACGACCGATCGCGGGGACGCGCCGGGGCGCGGGTCACGCGCTCGCCCCCGCCGGGGGCGGCAGGACCTCGGCGAACAGGACGGTGTCCCCGCCCTCGACCCGTACCCCCCGAATGCGGTACCGGGTGCCGCGCGGCAGCAGGATCTCCCGCTGGTTCGGGTAGGCGCTGGCGTCGCCCACCCACACGAACGGGGTCCCGGCGGGCAGCAGGAGGTGGACCCGGATGGGGTCGGGCTCGTCACCGACGACGGCCGGCTCGTCCCCCAGGGCGGCGGACATGTACCCGGCGTCTTGCTGCACGGTCCCCACGAGCCTGCGGGGGTCGCCGGGGACGTACCCCGTGAGGTGGTCCATGGTGAACAGGGTCCGGACGGCCACGGTGGTCTCGGGGAGACGCTGCGTGATGGTCGCGTCCAACCGCCCCATGAGCCGGTCGGCGTCCTCCAGACGGGGGTAGCGCCCGTCGTTGAGGTCCGCCATGCCCCCGCTTTCCCCGGAGTTGTCCCGGTAGTGGTCCAGTGCGGCCTGGGGATCGGACGCGCCGAGGATCCGCTCCACGAGGTACCTCTGGTGCGGGGTGAGGTCGGGACGGTGCCGCGCCGCCCGCAGGTCCTCCAGCGTCGGGGCGGTGCGGTCGTTCAGCTCGTACAGGTCCCAGCCCTCGGCCTCGGGGTCGGTGGTCACGGTGTCGCGGGTCGCGTCCGCCCATTCCTCCAGCACCCGCCGCCCCGTCTCCCGGTCCTCGGCGCGCGCCACGACGTTGATCCAGGACGAGGCCGTGTACGTGAAGACCGCGCGGCGCTGGTCCCGTGGCCGGGTGCCGAGGGGCGGGCCGGCCAGGGAGGGGTCGTGCAGGATCAGCGAGCCGTAGTCGTCGGCCTCGTCCGCCCCGGCGAACCGGCGGATCCCATGCGCGTCCAGGTGCCCCGGGTAGGTGGACGGGTCGCCGGGGACCGGCGGCGGGGCGCCCTCGCTCCCGGAGCCCTCGGAGGAACCCTCGGAGGAGGCGTCGGAGCCGTCGTCGGACCCGTCTCCGTCGGAGTCCGCGTCCACCATGCGGACGTCGGAGCCCTCCGGCCCGACCGGTCCGGTCCGGGGACTGCCGGGCAGGTCGACGTAGGCGTCCCAGTCGGGGCTCCCGGCGTCGGACGCCGGCGCGCCGTCGCCCATCGTGACGTCCGCGGCGGCCTCCCGGGCGCCGTCGGTCCCGGTCGTGTACCGGCGGTGCACGTCGAGCATGTCCTGGTCGGAACCGGTCGGCGAGTAGGCCTCGGCGAGCGTGGGGTTGAGGACGTCGGCGAAGGTCTCCGCCAGCGTCGGGGGCGGGACCGGGTCGGGGTCCGGCACGAAGGTCGGGAACACGATGAGGTCGGTGTCGCCCACGGCCGGCGTCAGGGCGGCCGGGTCCGGCAGGCCCTTGAACCCGCCGGAGCCGGTCGACGCGACGGCGTCCTTCTCCTTGTCGCCGGTGGGCCGCTCGGGCGGCGCGGAGTAGGGGTAGGCCGGGGGCGGGGACTGCGCGTCGTAGGCGGGCAGGGGCTCGTCCCGCTCGGCGCTCTCGGCGTCGTCGAAGACGGTCCGCGCGCGGCGCGGAGCGTCCCCGTTCCCGTTCCCGTCCTCCGCGGAGCGGATCGCGGACGCGTCGACGGGGGCGGAGGCCGTCCGCGCCGGTCGCTCCGTGTCGGTCGGGCGGACGTCCCGGTCGGCGGGGGCGCCCTCGGCGTCGGTCGCCGTGGACCGGGACCGCGAGCCCCGCGCCCCGTCCCCGGTGGTCCCCCGGTCCGACCCGCCGTCCCGGCCCGGGGGAGTGCCCCCCTCGCCCGGGCGCGGTGCGCGACCGCCGCCGGTGCCGTCGCGTCCGGTGCCGGGCGCCGGGGGAGCGTCGTCGTCGGAGTCGGAGTCCGAACCGTCGGAGTCGTCCTCCGTGCGCGGCGTGGCCGCGGGCACCTCCAGGCCGTCGATCCGGGTGTGCAGACCGTCCAGGTCCCGGTGCAGTGTCCGCAGTCCGTTCTCCAGTCCGCGCAGACGGGGGATCTCGACCGTGGTCAGGCCGTCGGTCCGCGACCGGAGGCCGTCCAGGCGCCCGTCCAGGGCGGTCCTGTCCGTGTCCAGGTCGTCCAGGGCCGTCCGCGCCTCGTCCAGCGAGGTGCGCAGGTCCTCGCGCGGGCCGAGGAACGGGGCGTCCTCCGCGGCGATCCGGTCGGCCTCCTCGCGGAGTCCCCGCAGGTGCCCCTCGGATCGGTCCACCAGGTTCCGGACGTGACCGGTCCGTTCGTCCACCTGGGCGAGCACCGTCTCGGTGGCGCTCCGCTCGCCGGAGATGAGTCGGCCGCGCTCGGCCACCGGGCCGTCGAGCCCCTCCGCCTCCTCCAGCAGCGCGTCGCGCCGTTCCCGCATCGCCGTGACGTCGGCCTCGCTCCGGTCGGACCGGGCGGCGAAGGCGGCCAGATCGCGTTCGAAGGCCGCGACCCGCTCGGTCAGCGCGGTGACCTGCGCGGTGGTGGCGAGGTCGGGTGCGGGCGGGGGCACCCGCGAGGCCTCCGTCGCACGGGCGTCCAGCAGGCGGTCCGCCCCGTCCAGGGAGTCCGAGGCGTCGTCGAAGAACCGCCGTCCCCGGTCGCCCTCGTTCCGCAGGTCGGCGATCACGTCGGCGACCAGTGGCCCGCCCAGTTCGGCGAGGGCGGTGGACAGGCCGTGCTGGATCCGCGCCCGCTCCTCGTGGTGGGGCAGTTCCCGGCGGGCGACGGCGTCGGCGTCGTTCAGGACCCGGTCGACCTCCGCCCGGGTCGCGTGGTTGCGCGCGGCGAGGTCGCGGCCGTGGTCGTGCAGCGCCGTCAGGTCGTTCCCCAGCCGCTCGACCTGGTTCCGGGCCACGGTGTCCTCGGAGTCCCGGGTGTCCTTGGTCAGCGGTGTGTGCCGCGCCCACGTGTTCAGGGTCTCCGTGCGCATGCGGCTGACGCGGTCGCCCGAGGCCTCCAACAGCGCTCGGGTGCGGTTCATGCGCCCGATGACACGGTCCAGTGTCACGCGGGTGGCGCGGGCCTGCTCCTCCGCCAGCGCGCCGTGCTCCTCGGCGGCGCCGTGGAGCCCGCGCGCCTCCTCCAGCAGGGCGTCGCGCCGTGCGTCGAGGGCGGCGACGTCCTCGGTGCCCTGGGCGTCGCGCGCGGCCATGTCGGCGAGGTCGCGCCGGAAGGCCTCGACCCTGCTCCCCAGGTCCGCCACCGCGGCCGGGGTGGGGGCGTCGGTCTCGGGCCGCGCCGGGGACGCGGCCCGGTTCGGGCGCCCGGCCAGGAGGGCGTCCGCCGCCCGGATCAGCGGCGCGGCCCCGTCGATGTCCGAGCGTGCCAGGGTCTCCCGCCGGTGCAGGTCGGAGACGGTGTCGTGGATCCGGTCGACCTTCTTGCGCAGGTCGGCGTCGGGGTCGGTCGGGTCCCCCGTGCGGGGGT
This sequence comes from Nocardiopsis lambiniae, assembly GCF_031845465.1. NCBI lineage: Bacteria > Bacillati > Actinomycetota > Actinomycetes > Streptosporangiales > Nocardiopsidaceae > Nocardiopsis > Nocardiopsis lambiniae. The sequence continues at coordinate 62,671 of NZ_JAVREP010000019.1, forward strand.
CGAGTTCGACGGCGACGGTGTCGCGCAGGGTGGTGTCGGACAGAACCGGTGTGCCGGTCCCCGCCCCGGTGGCGGTGGGCACGGAGCCGCCGGGCGCGGTGAGGTGGAAGTCCCGCCGCGCGGTGTTGAGGGTGTCGACCCAGGTGCGGGTGCTGTCCTCGTACTGCCCCAGGCTCCGGCGGTAGCGGTCCTCCTGGGCGTGGTAGGCGTCCCGGGCCTCCTGCAACCGGTCCGCGGCCCACTCCGAGGTCTGCGAGGACCCGTCCCGGGCCTCCCTCCTCGGGCGTCCGGTCCGGTCCTCCAGCGTCCGCCGGTGGACCTCGTGGGCGCGCACGTAGTCGCGGACGGGCTCCTCCAGGCGCCCGCGTTCGCGCCCGTAGGACTGCTCGTCGTCGCCCATCGTCTCGGCGGCGTCGTGGACGCGTTCGGCCTCGGCGTTGAGCCGCGCGGCCTGGTCGGGGGTGACCAGACCCAGGCGCAGGGCGTCGGCCTGGGCGATCCAGGCCGCCACGGTGCTCCGGGTCCGCCCCGTGTGGGGGTCCTTGCCCGCGGACGAGGCGCCGATGATCCAGGTGGTGTCGAACTCGACGAGGTAGGCGGGTCCCATGCGCTGGGACTGGGAGGTGGGCGGGCCCGCCGTGCCGATCTCGCGCCCGTCGGCGGCGGTGGTCGTGGTGGAGCCGAGGGAGGCGTTGGCGGCACCGACCAGGACGCCCTCGTGCTTCTCGTAGACGTCCTTGCCGGTGGTCAGTCCGGAGGGGCGCACGGACGGGTCCAGGGCCGTCCCCGAGGCGTGCTCGGAGGAGTCGGACAGTCCCTGCCGGCTCTCGGTCGTGGTGCTCAGGCGCGAGCCGGCGACCACGTCGAGGACGCGCGCCCCGGACAGGTCGGGCAGCGCGGTCAGGCTCCACCGGGTGGAGCCCAGGTCCGTGAGCGTCACGCCCTCCTCGTGGCCGGCGGTGCGGGAGAACAGGGCCTTGAGGGCGACGGACTCCAGGCCGCTGTCGATCGGGGAGTGGCGGCGGTCCAGGTGCAGCTTGTCGGCCGTGTGGCGGCGGGCGTGGCGCAGTCCGTCGGGGGTGTGGTTCCCGTGGCGGTCCAGGTCGCCGTTCTCGGGTTTCCAGCCGAGGGAGCCGGCGATGACGATGGCGGCGGTGTCGCGGACCTCGCGTCCGCCGTTCCGCACGGCGGCGGGCATCATGACGACGCCCTCGGGCATCCGGGTGGCGCGGCCCTCGGCGAACAGGGCGCGGGCGCCGTCGCCGAGGGCCTGCGCGAGACTCCGCCCCCGGGACCTGGACACCACGGCGTCGAGGTTCCGCTCCGTGCTGGAGCCCGACACCGTGTCCGAGCCCGTGGCGCGGGGGGAGAAGTCCAGGTAGGAGTAGGGGTAGTACGTGTGGATCGGTCCGGACTCCCCCCGGGCCGTCACCGACAGGTCCTTCGGGCCGCGCAGGCGCAGCACCAGTTCGCTGTCCTGTTCGACCTTGGCGTAGGGGCCGCTCATCTCCAGTTGCACGGTGTGGGTGCGCTCACCTGACTCTCCCCGGCTGTCGGTGTCCGAGGAGGAGACGCCGCCCGAGGTGGCGGGCGCGGCGAACAGCGGTCGGCTGTCCGTCCCCTGGCCGGGCGGGTTCTCGTCCCCCCGGAACGGCGTGGGCTGGAGCAGGACGCCTTCGCCGCCGACGGCGTTGCCGGTGCCGTCGGAGCGGCTGCTCCCGGTGCCGGTGGTCCAGGTGTGGGACTCGATGATCGCGTCGCTGGAGGCCAGGTACTCGACCTTGCGCTCCTTCGTGAGCAGCTCCAGGTGTACCTGCGCGTCGTGCGCCCGGTGCCCGGAACGCGGTTCGTCGGAGTCGGAGACGCGGCGCACGCGCACGGAGACCGGCTCGCTCGTGCCGGAGGTGTTGCCCAGCCGGGTGGTGAGCGCCTCGAACAGGCGCTCGCGGCTGCCCGCGGTCAGCTCGTACCTCTGGGACCGGAGCTGTTCCACCAACGATGCGAGCGCGGCGGTGGGGTCGGCGGGGCGTACGCGCTTGCCGGAGTCCTCGAAGCCGGGGCGCACCCGCACGTCGGTGATGTCGGCCGGGTCGTCCTGGGGGGAGAGCGAGATCGTGCCGTCCTCGTTCTCCGTGACCCGGTCCTGGACGATGCCCGCCTCCTGGGCGTCGCGCGCCGAGATGTACCCCGACATCAGGTCGTGGACGCGCGCCGTCCAGCCGCGGTAATACGTCTTCGCGGTCTTCGGGAGGTCCTTGAGGTTCTTCGGGTTCCAGGAGGAGGGCCTGGCCTTGCCCCGGTCGTGCAGCAGTTCCACGGCCTGGGTGACCCGGCCCGCGAGGCGGAAGGCGTATCCCGGGGAGGCCTTGGGGACGATGGTCGTGGAGGCGGTGAAGGACGCCTTGGCGGACGTGCCGCGCCCGGACCGGAAGAAGGTCCAGGTGTCGTTGAGACCGCCGACCGGGATCGGGCCGACGGCGTCCTTGGGCGGGACGGCCGTGGCCGGGTCCTTCTGCGCCGCGTCGTCGACGATCCGGTTGCTCGTCCCGCCCCCCGAGGCGCCCACGCGGACCCCGGCGCTCTTGGTCACCGTGTCCGAGGTGCCGATCTCGACGCTGGTCTCGCCGTGGGAGATCATCTGCATTTCGACCTGCTGGAACTCCGCGACCCGGTCCGGTTCGACGCGCGTCGCGGTGGTGGCGCGCACGTCGCCGGGCGAGAGCACGCCGCCGCTCATCTCGGGGCGGGCGCGCCGGCCACCGGGTGCGGTGGTCGAGGGGTCGTCGGCCATGCCGTCGGGCGAGAGCAGCTCCTGGAAGTGGGTGCGACCGCCGGTGGTGTTGAGATAGGTGCGCAGCTTGCGTTCGAACCCCTGGAACAGGCCGCGCGGGAAGTCGGTGAACAGTTCGAAGGTGCGGCTCGGCGGTCCGATGTGGATCCGCTCGACGGAACCGCCCGCGCGGACGAGGTCCTCGGCGCGGTGGCGTTCGCGCGCCTGCTCGGGGGTCTCCCCGTCGCGGACCCCTCGGTCCCCCGCCGTCCGTTCGGAGCCGCCGGTCTCCCCGCGTCGGCCACCGTCACGGTCCCCGCGGCCGTGCCGTGCCGGCCCGCCCTCGCCGCGTCCCTCGCGGCGTTCGTCCCCGCCGGTCCGGCGGTCCCGGCGGTCCCGGCGGCCGTCCCCGCTCTCGCGGCCTTTCCCGTCGCGGTCGCCGCGCCCGGTCCGGCGGGTACCGCCGTCGCCGTCCGTCACGGTGTCCCGCGTGGAGAAGGGCCCCTGGATCAGGGAACGCGCCTGCTCCTCGGACAGGGCCCGGTGTTCGTCGTGGTCGCGTCGGGACGCGGGCGGTGCGCTCTCGGTGAGGACCCGCGGAGTGATCACCGAGTAATCGGCCCGGATCGGTCCACCGAGCAGGTCCCTGCTCTGGTCGGTGCCGCGGGCCTGGTCGGAGCCCTCGTAGTCGCTCATGCGGGCCGTGAACTCGACCGGTCCTCGCCACAGGTCGGAGCCTCCGGGGAAGAAGATCGTGTCGTCCGCGGTGTGGGAGACGCCGCGCGAGGTGCCCCGGGTGTGGCTCCGGGAGCCGCCCAGGGTGGCGCTCGCACCGCCCATCCGGCGCCCCATGCCCCGGGCGTCGGCGTCACGGGAGCGGAGCAGGCCGGCCCCGGCCGTCAGGTTGAGTCCGTGCGAGCTCGCCTCGCCGCGGGTGTCGCCGCTCTTGGCCTGACCGCCCAGGCGTACGCCGGTCTCGGTGGGGGTGCGCCCGTCGAAGGTCAGCCCGCCGAACTTCGCGTGGACGTGGACGGTGACGTTGTCCGGGCGCAGGACCTCCTTGCCCTCGGCCATGAGCTTCGGGTCGACGATCGCGTTCTCGGTGAGGTGGATCATCAGGCCCTGGTCGGAGGTCAGCTCCACGTCGCGGGAGTGCAGGGCCTCGGGGGTGAGGGCGTCCAGGACGCGCAGGGTGTTCTTCCGCGCGATGTCGTGGTTGCGGCGCAGGCCGTAGCGCTCGCGCCACGTCCGCTCGCCCGGCGGGGCCTCCCCGTCGCCGGGTCGGCGCGCGTAGTCCGCGCGGTCGCGCGCCATGTCCGGGATGACCATGCCCGGGTGCTCGCGGGCGATGGAGTCCAGGATCTCCTGCTGAAGGCGCTCGTAGACCGTGGGCCCCCCGTCCCGGTCCTCGGTCGCCGAGGGGCCGTCCTCGGCGCCGTCGTCCGCGTCCGCCGCCTGCTCCGGCCGGTCGAATCCGAGGACGGTCGTGCCGCTGAGGTCGGTGACGGTGTCCCCGCGCAGGTGGGCCATGGGGGGCCGGGGCTGCTCGCCGTGGTCGCGCCTGCGCGGTCCGCCGCCGGCGGCGTCGTTGAGCGATTCCGCGTCGCGGCGGGAGACGATCTCGACGGTCTCGCCGGTGAAGGCGTGCGGTGTCGGTTCCCCCTCCACGTGGACGAAGAGGTCGCGTTCGACACGGTAGGCGAGGAAGTCCTCGGTGTCGGCGATGTCGCGGGCGATCGTTCGACGCGAGCCGGTCCGGGACGAGGAGTGCGTCTCGGAGTCCAGGGTGCGCGAGTGGACGTACTCCAGTGTGGGCACGTCGATGCGTGTCATCCCGCCGCCGGGGAGCGAGAGCTGGATGTTCGCACCGCCGCCCACGGAGAAGCCGATGGTCCTGCTGAGGTTTCCGGAGGAGGACACGGTGTGCTCGGCGCCGTCGTGGTGGGTCAGTTCGCCCAGGTGCGGGGCGTGGCCGAGAGCGCGGTACTCGTTGGCGGAGGACGCCAGGCGCACCATGCGGTGTGTGCCGTCGCCCAGGGTCAGTTCGAGCGTTATGGGACCCCGGGCCAGGTGGGGCAGGTACTCCTGGAGGGAGTCGTTGTCGAACAGGGCCCGGACGGTGCGGTGCAGGTCGCGGGCGGCCTTGCCCTGGGAGCCCTTGGTGCCCTTGCCGGTGGCACCCTCGGCGCCCTCCGGGACGAGATGGTCCGCGAGCCAGGAGCCCAGGTCGGTGTGGGTGGGTTCGGTGCCCTCCTCGCCTCCCTGCGGGACGATCCGCTCGATCTTGACGGGCAGGCCGCCGTGCGTCGTCCGGGGGCGGCGGGCCGCGGGACGGTCGGCCCCGGCGGAGGCGTCGTCCGCGGCGGTCGCGCCCGCCGGCCGCCGGGGCAGGCTGATGTGGGCGGGAGCGTCGTCGGGACGTCTCTCGGCCTTGCCGGAGAGGACGACGGCCATGCCGTCGCGCACCACCGAGGGACGCGGGGCCCGGGTCGGGGCACCGGTCGGCGGGGTGACGCCGAGGTCCATGCGCAGGTCGGCGGTGTAGACCTCGGCGGGTCCGCTGTTGTCCATCGCCTGCACGGCCGTGGACTTGGAGGAGCCGCCCGTGCCGCCGGCGCGCAGCCCGGTGCCGCCGCTCGCCCCCACGGTGAGGCTGGGCCCCACGGGCTGGTCCATGAAGGTCGGGCCGAAGTAGAGCGGGTTGGCGGTGAACTTGACGCTCACGCCCCGGCGGGCGCCGCGGGTGAAAGTGTCACCGGAGCCGACCGTGCGGGTGCGCTCCTGGCCTCCGATGATGGCGGCGTCGGTGCCCTCGCCCTCGCGGATGGGCACGTGGCGGTAGGCCGGGGGTTCGTCGCCGTCGGGGCGGTCGGCCGCCAGTGCGACGCGGACCTTCCACCGGGACCCGTCCGCACCGACGGTGACCTCGTGGCCGTCGCCGGTGAAGAACGGGTCCATTCCCCGCTCGCCCGCGACGCGTTCCACCTCGGCCAGCACCTGCGTGCGCAGGGCGCGGGGCATGCGCGGCCGCATGCCGCGCAGGGAGCGCTCGATCGCGTCCGGGACGCCGTCGGTGCGCAGGCGTCCCGGACCGACCAGCCGGGAGCCGACCAGGTAGTCGAGGTCGTGTGCCTCGCCGTCGCGGTCCACCGGCAGCGAGCCGTGGGACACGTACGGCTCGGCCTGGTCGTCGCCGTCCTCGGCATCGGAGTCCGAGTCCTCGGAGCCGGAGTCCTCGGAGTCGGACCCGCCGTCGTCGGGGTCGCCGGGGTCGTCCCCGCGCTCGGGGCCGTGCCCCCCGTCGGTGGAGCGCTCGCCGGGGGGCCGACGCGAACCGGATCCCTCGCCCCCCGTGTCCCCGGTGGTCGAGGGCAGGGCGCGTCCGTCGGGGCCCAGGGGGTCCAGGCGGACGTCGGCCGTGAACACCTGGAGGTCGGTGGGCACGGCCGGGGGCAGCACGGAGCGGGGGTTCAGCAGCCAGGTGAGGTCGCCGGTCACGGACGGGTCGGGAACGGACGGCTTGGCGTCCTTGGTCCCGAGCGCCTCCAACAGCTCCGTGTAGGGGTAGTGCGGTGGTGAGGGCTCCGCGTCGTAGGCGGGCGGCGCCTCCTCGACGCCGTCGGCCTCTTCGACGCCGTCGAAGAGGCCGCGCCGGTCCCGGGGGGAAGGGTCCGAACGGTCGCCGGAGACGCCGTCGGACCGGGTCGTGGAGCGGGTGTCGACCGTGTCGCGGTCGTGCGGGGCGCCGTCGGTGTCGCCGTCCCGGGAGGCGGTCACGGGGATCGCGGGCGTGCCCACGGTGTCCTCGACCGGGACCCGACCGTCGCCGGGGGAGCGCGACGTCCCCCCGCCGCTCCCGCGGTCGGTGTCCGGCGGGGGTGCCCCGTCGCGCCCGCCCGCGGGGTCGGTGTCGCCGGTCGTGCGCGGGCTCCTCCCGTGGCCGCCGGAGTCGCGGTCGCCCTCGGCGCCGCGGTCCCCGCCGGCGCCGGGCGGCGGGTCCCCGCCGTCGTCGGTGCCGTCGTCGCCGCGCGGTGTCGGGCCCGCGACGGTGGCGTCGTCCAGCCGTGTGCGCAGACCCTCCAGGTCCTCCCGCATCCCGCCGAGGTCCCGTGCCCGCCGTTCCAGCGCGGGGATCTCCGTGTCGGAGAGGAAGCGGTGACGGGACTCGACGCCGCCCAGGCGTCCGTTCAGGACGGACCTGCGGTTCTCCATGTCGGTGAGGGAGATCCGCGTCCTGGTCAGGGAGTCCCTGACCGCTCCGTCGCCCGCGAGGAGCGCCGCGGACCGCCGATCGATCCCGTCGACCCTGTTCCGGAAGTCCGTGAGCAGCCGTTCGGCCCTGTCCACCGCCGCCCGGACGGGCCCGGTGCGCTCGGCCACGGCCGTCGCCGTCTCGCGGCCGGAGTCCAGCCGGGAGGTGACCCCGTCCTCCTGCGCGGTCACCGGGGTGGTGAGCCGTGCCGTCTCGTCGATCAGTTCCCGACGTCGCCGCTCCATGTCCGCGACCTCGGCCGGGCTCCGGTCGGCCTGGTCGTTGAACGCGCGCAGGTCGCGCTCGAAGTCCGCGACCCGCGCGTCGAGACCGGTCACCTGCCCGGGCAGGGTGAAGTCCTCCCCGCGCTCGGAGAGGTCGTCGGCGGTCGCGTGGTCGTCCAGCAGGCGGTCCGCCTCGTCCAGCGCGGTGCCGTGCGCCTCACGGCCGAGATCGATGCCCGTCGGGGCGCTGTCCCGGTCGATCTCCGCCACCGCGCCGTCGAACAGCCGCTCGCCCAGGTCGGTGAGCGTCCGCTCCATCTCCCGGTGGAACCGCTCCTGGTCCCGCGAGGGGATGAGTTCGTCGCGGGCGAGGGCGTCGGTGCGGGCCAGGACGTTCGCGATGCGGTCGCGGATCGCGTCGTCGGTCGCGCCCAGCGTGCGCGTGGTGTCGCCGAGCGTCTCCAGGGTCCGTCCGGCGTCGTCGAGCGCGGTGATCCGAGGGTCCGGAGCGGTGTCCCCGCCGTCCCGGGACGATCCCTCCGGAGCGGGGGTCCGCCGGACCTCCGGGTGGCGCGCCTCCTCCACGAGACGGCCGTGGTCGCTCGTGGCGTTCGTCGTCGCGGTCCGCAGGCCGGCGAGGTCGCCGCGCGCTCCGTCGGCCGCCCCCCGCGAGGACTCGGCGAGGTCCAGTGCCCCGTCGATGGCGGCGTGGACCCGGGTGGCCGCGTCCGCCAGGTGCCTGCTCCGGTCCCGGGCCTCGGTGAGGAACCGGTTCACCTCCTCCAGCAGCGCGTGGCGCCGGTCCCGCAGAGCGGTGTTCTCGGCCTCGGTCCGGGTGTTCGGCGCCGAGGGGTCGCCCAGGTCGCGCAGGAGGGCCTGGACGTCCGTTCCCAGGCGCCGCACCCGCGTGTGGTGCGCGGTGAGGCCCTCCTGGTCGAGCAGCCGGTCCCGGTCCGGCGTGTGCCCGCCGAGCACCGTCTCCGCGTCACCGATGTCGTCCGAAGCGGACGCGAACCGTGTCCTGACCCGTTCGCCGCGCTCGTGCAGGGTGTCCGCCGTCGCCGTGTCGTGCGCGACCCGCGACTCGAAGAGGGCGCGCGGGGCGTGGAACGCGTCCCGTGAGGAGGACACCGCGTCCACCCAGTTCCGGGTGCTCGCCTCGTGGACGCGGCGAGCGTCCTCGGTCCTGGCCTCCTGCGCCTCGTAGGCCTCCCGTGCCCTCCGCAGTCGTTCGGTGGTCTCGGGGGACGCGTGTGCGGCGCCGTCGGCGGTGCGCTCGGCGAGGTGCGCGGCGTGCGCCTCCCGGTACGCGGTGACCGGGTCCGAGAGGAGGCCGCGGGTCTCGTCGTAGCTCTGCTCGTCCCTGCCCATGGCCTCCGCGGCCGTGTGCGTCTCCCGTGCCCTGGCCGCCAGGCCGCGGGCGTGTTCCTCGGTGACCACACCGAGCTTGATCGCGTCCTCCTGGGAGACCCAGGCGCTCATCGTGCCGCGCGTGTCACCGATGTGCTGGTGGGCCGACCGCTTCAGGAAGGGCAGGCCCTGCTCGGACCGGGCGCCCACCGTCCAGGTGGTGTCGAACTCGATCAGGTAGACGGGCCCCCGCTTCTCGCGCTCGGCGGAGGGGGGCGTGTCGGTCTTGGTACCGCCCTCGTCGGAGGCGGCGTTCGCGGGCGAGGTGGCGGACACGGTGGGCGCGCCCGTCATCACGGCGGCGTGGTCATCGAAGGAGCGGTGCTCGGTGTTGAGGCCCGTGGACCGGAACCCGCCCTCGGCGACCGCGCCCCCGCTGTGGTCCACCCCGTCCACGGACGACCGGTCCTCACTGTCGCTCCAGGTCAGACGGGAGTCGGGGAGGACCTCCAGGACGCGCGCGTTGCGCAGGTCGGGCGTGACCCCCAGACGCCAGTCCATGGAGCCGATCCTCATCAGCGGGACGCCCTCGGTCGCGCCCACCGCCTGCGAGAACAGCGACTTCAGGGCGATCGCGTCCAGGACGCTGTCGACCGGCGTGTACCGGGGGTCCAGGCCCAGCCTCTCGGCCATGTGGGTGCGGGCGGAGGAGAGGTCGTCCGCCGAGTAGACGCCCTCGGTGCGACCGTCGGAGCCGGGCGTCCAGCCCAGGGCCTTGGCGATGGTGACGATCGCGGTGTCGCGGACGTGCGCCCCGTGCTCGCCGACGGCGGTCGGCATGATGACGACGCCGTCGTCGAACGCGGTGGCCTCGCCGGCGGTGTGGCGTCCCGACGTGTGCCGGTCCATCGCGCCGGCCAGGTCCGGATGGTCGTCGGCCGAGCCGTCGTCGATCCGGCGCCCGCCTCCGCCGCCGTCGGAGCCGTCGTCCGCTCCGCCGTCCGGCGCCGATGCGGTCCGCGGGGTGTCGTTCGTCCCGGTGAAGTCCAGATAGGCGTAGGGGTAGAGCGTCTGGATCGTCCCGCCGTCCCCGTCGGCGTCGAGTGTGATGACCGTCCTGTCCGTGAGGGGGGCGTTCACCTCGCCACGGGTCACGGTGGTGGGCCTGTCGAACTCCAGGCTCAGTTCGAGCGTGCTCTGCCGGACGACCTTGGCGTAGGGGCCGGCGGTCTCCAGCTGCGCCGTTCGGCTCCGCTCCACGGTCTCGGTGTGCGACGTGTCCTGCGAGGCCGTGTGGCCCGTCGTCCCCCCGGGGGTGAGGAACAGCGGCCGGTGCCCCGGTTGGTCGTCGGGTCCCAGGTGCTGGCCCTCGAACGGCGCGGGCACCAGGTGCGTGTGGTCCGCGCCCACGGTGTTACCGCCGCCCCGTGACCGGCCCTGGACCCCCTCGGACTTCCACGTGTGCGACTCGACGATCTCGTCCGTCGAGGCCAGGTACTCGACCCGGGGCTCGGACGTGCGCAGGTTGACCCTGACGATCCCCGGCGACGACGTGTGGCCGATCGGGGCGCCCTTGTGGCGCACACTGACGGCGACCGGCGCGTTCGTTCCCGGACCCTTGGCCAACTGTGTCGTGAGCTTGTCGAGCAGCCGCTTCCTGCTGCTCCGGGTCAGCTCGTACCCCTGCTCGTCGAGCCGTCGGGCCAGGGACTCCAGCGCCGCGGTCGGGTCGGCCGGGCGGACCTGCTGGCCGGTGTACTCGAACCCGTCGCGGACCTTGACGCCCTCGACGGTCTCCGGGTCGGGCTGGGCGCTCTCCTCCAGTGTCCCGTCCTCCGACTCCCGGAGGCGGTCCATGACGATGCCCGCCTTGCGGGCGTCGCGTGCGGTGATGTACCCGGACGCCAGGTCGGAGAGGACGGCCCTCCAGCCCCGGTGGCGCGTCGACCAGATTCCCGGGACGGCCAGACCCCAGCCCTTCATCAGTTCGACCGCCTGGCTGACCGTTCCGCCCACCTGGAAGGCGTAGCCCATCGCGGCCTTCGGCACGATCGTCAGCGACGAGGTGAAGGTGGCCCGCGTCTCCTCGGTCCGCCCCGAGCGGAAGAAATTCCAGGTGTCGGAGAGTCCGGTGAGCGGGATCGGCCCCTGGGCGTCGGCCGGGGTGAGGGCGTCGGGGCCCTCGGCGTCCCCACTGACGGGGTTGGTCGAGCCGCCCGCGTTGCCGCCGATCCGGGCGTTCCCGCTGTGGGTGACGCTGTACGAGGTGCCGGCGCTGACCGAGGTCTCGGCGTGCAGCACGGGCTGCATCCTGGTGAGCCGCATCTGCGTCACCTGGTCCGGGTCGGCCTTGGTGACGAGGTCGGCCCGTCCGTCGTTGGGCGAGAGCAGGCCGCCGGTCATGTCCATGACGTCCCGCTGGCCGCCGGGGGAGAAGGTGGCGGGATCGGCGGCCATGCCCGTCGGCGAGAAGAGGCGTTCGAAGAAGGACCGGCCGCCGCGTGTGTCGAGGAAGTGGAGGAGCTTGCGGCCCGGCGCGATCTGTGCGATGGACACGCGTTCGGAGAGGAGTCGTCGGGCTTGACCGCCCAGGTCCCCCCGGTCCGCGCCCAGGTCGGTGTTGACGCGTTCCACGACACCGTTGTCGATGAGGGCGCGCGCCCGGCGGGCCTGCTCCCGTCTCACCCGTTCCGCGCGCTCCTGCTCCGGGGTGCGTTCTGTGGTGTTCGTTCCTTCGCCGTCGGTGCGTTCGGTGGTGTCGGTCCGCTGTCCGTCGGTGTGCCCGGTGTCGTTCGTCCCCTCGCCCTCGGTCCGCCCCGTGTCGTCGGTCCGCCGGTCCTCGGTCCGCCCCGTGTCCTCGGTCCGCCCCGTGTCGTCGGTCCGCCGGTCGTCGGTCCGCCCCCCAGCCCCTTCTCCGCTCGTCGGGGGCGGGGTGGTGGGCGGAGGCGCCAGGGGGCCCTGGACCAGCGCCCGCGCGTCGTCCGTGCTCAAGGCCTGGACCTCGCCGTCGGAGGCCCGGGGCGCTTCGGGCGTCGGCGCGGAGAGCATCTTGGGGGTGACGACGGAGTAGTCCGCCACGATCGGCCGGGACATCAGCGGAACGCTCTCGTCCTCGCCCTTCACCTGGTCCGAGGCGTCGTACTCGTGCAGGCGGGCGTCGAAGCGGACGCTCCCCCGCCAGGTGTCGGAGCCGTCGGGGAAGAGCAGGAGCTGGTCGGACTTGTGCTCGGAACCGTGCGAGCGGGCGCGGTTCCAGGTGCGTGCGATGCTCGCGGCCAGGCCCCCGCTGCCCATGATCTTGGCCATGCCGCGGGCGTCCTCGGGGTTGCCGCGGGCCAGGCCCGGGCCCGCCGTGAGGGTTCCGGAGTGCGTGGCGCCCTTGCCCTTGCCCGATTCCAGCTTCGCGCCGCCGCCGAGGTGGATCCCCGTCCTGCCGTCCTTGGAGCCCTGGTGGGTGAGCGCGCCGAAGTCGGCCTTCACCCGCACGGTGACCAGACCCGGCCGATGGGCCTCCTTGAGGGTGACCGTCCTCTTGATGTCGATGACGGCCTTCTCGTCGAGGTGGACGGCCAGACCGTCGCGGGAGGCCAGTGCCTCACCGTGGTTGTTGAGGAACTCCTCCCGTAGCGCCTTCTCGATCCGCTCGGTGTTCAGCTGTGCCACCCTGCGGTTGCGGCGCAGACCACGGTGTTCGCGCGGCGAGCGGTCGAAGTACGGCGCGTCCTTTTTGCCCGGCCGGCGGGCGTAGTCGTCCTTCGTCCGGGACAGCTCCGGGATCACGATGCCGGGCAGTTCCCGGGCGAGCCCGGTCAGGATCTCCTGGATCAGGCGTTCGGTGACCGGGCGCGACTCCGGGTCACCGGTGATGGGGGTGGGCGTCCCGTCGGTCGCGTCCTGTGGGCCGGTGGTGTTCCGCTCCGGTGTCGGGGCGGTCTCGCCGTTGCCCGTGTTCGGCCAGGAGAAGCCGTCCAGCCGCGCTCCGTGGAACCGCGTGACCCGGTCGCCGCGCAGGTGCGGGTAGGGCGGCGCGGGGGAGTCCGTGCCACGACCGGTGTGCGGGTCCGGCAGCCCGCGCGCCGCGGCGTCCAGGGTCAGGGCGTCCCGCAGGGAGAGGATCTCCACGGTGTCACCGGTGAACTCGTACCGTGTGTCCTCACCGTCCAGTTCCACCACCAGGTCGCGTTCGGCCTGGTAGGCGATGAACTCGTCCGTGTCCGAGGTCGCCATGGCGAAGGTCTCCCGGGACCCGGACTTCGAGGAGGTCCGGGTCTTGGAGGACCACGTTCTCGTGTAGCCGTACTCCACGAACGGGGCGTCCAGCCGGATCCGGCCCCCGGGCAGGCGGATATCGATGCCGAAGCCGCCGCCCACGGTGAACCCGGCCTTGAAGTCGCGTCCCTGCCGTTCGGAGCGGGACTCCTCCGCGCCGTCCCGGCGGACGAACTCGTCCACGCGGGGGCTGTGCCCCTTGGCCTGGTAGTCCGTGGCCGGAGAGGAGATGTGCACGGTCCGCACGGTGCCGTCGGGCAGGACCGCCGTGATCCGGATCGGCCCCTGGTCCATCGCGGGGAGGTACTGCTTGATCGACTCGTTGTCCAGCTTCCCGCGGAACTCCTCGCGCCAGGCCCGGTCGGCCTCGGCCCGCTTCCCGGTGGCGGGCCCGCCGTTCCCGTCGACGGGCGGGAGCAAGGTGTCGGCCAGCCACGACCCCAGGTCGTGGTAGCCCCTCCCGCGTCCGGGGCCCTTGGGGACGATGGCGGACACGGTGATCGGCAGACCGCCGTGTTCCAGCCGCGGCCGCCCTCGCGGCGCGGTGCCCGCCCCGTCCGGTCGGAACCGCATCTGTTCCGGTGCGGCGGAGGGCCGCGGCTTGACCTCGCCCGGCAGCACCAGGGCGACGCCGCGGGGCACGATGGCGGGGCCGCGCTCCGGGCCGTCCGCCGGGGGCGTGGGCGGTGGCCTCAGACCCGGGGGAGGGGCGACGTCGACGTCGACGCGCAGGCCGGCCGTGTAGACCTCCGGGGCGCCCTTGCCCTTCACCTCCAGGGCCGTGGAGCCCTTGTCGGACCCGCCGAACGTCATGGTGCGCAGCCCGAACCCCACGCTGCCCCCCAGGGACAGCACCGGCCCGAAGGCCCAGCCGTCGGGGGTGGCGCTGAGGAAGAGCGGGTTCACGTTGAACTTGGCGCTGAGACCCTTCTTGGTCCCCTGCGAGGAGGAGCCGCCGACCTGGCCCTCGTGGGTCGAGCCGTGCGTGCGCATGGTCGGCGTCCGCACCTCGCCGTCCTCCGTGACGGTCGCACGCCGGTAACCGTCGCCGCGGTCCCCGCTCAGCCGCACCGTGAAACGCCAGGCGTCCGAGCCGTACCGCACGGTGTGGCTCGCCCCGTCGCGGTCGAAGAACGCCCGGGCCTCCGATCCCCGCCGCGAACGCCGCTCGAAGTGGTCCAGGGCCTCCTGCCGCACGATCGGGGGGACGTGGACACCCTGGGCGTCCACGGCTTCGGCGATCGCCTCGCGCACCGCGTCGGCCTCGATGTGCACGCCGTTCAGATCGACGAAGCGCGAGGACACGAGGTAGTCCAGGTTCATGGGGGGCGTGTCCCGCTCGGGGGACCGGTCCCCGGGAACTGGGACGGGGGAGCCGTCGCCGGCGGGGTCGTCGGTGGTGTGGTCGAGCACCGGAACGACGCCGAGGGGTTCGCGCCCGTCCTCCATGACGGGGTCGCGGGACTCCTCGGTGTCGCGGGCCTTCCCCTTGCCCTTCGGGTCCGGGAGGGAGGAGTCCCGGTGGGTGGACGTGTCCTCGGTGGTGTGTTCCTCCCCGGGGGCGTGCGGCGGGGTGCGGGCCTCCTCGGTGGTCCCGTCCCGGCCCTCGGCCTCGGGCGTGCGCCCGTCGCGCCCGGTGCCGTTCGGAGGGTCGGTCTTCCCGGTCCGCTCGGTGTGCGGTGCCGGGGTCTCGGTGCGGCTCTCGGTGACCGGCGGGTCGTTCCGGGGCTCCGGGGCGCCCTGACCGGGGTCGTCCGGTCCGGTCCGCGCGGGACCGGACCGGTCCGTCGTGAGGTCGGCGCCCGGGGGGACCGGTCGGCCGTCCTTGTCGAACCGGGGCGCGGGCACCTCGGCGGTGAAGACCTGGACCGTGACGGGCAGGGGCGGGGGCAGGACGGAGCGCGGGTCGAGCAGCCACGTGAGGTCGCCGACCACCGACGCCGACGGCACGGGCGACTTGGCGTCCTTGGTCCCGGGAACGTCGATCAGGTCGCTGTACGGGTACGCCGGCGGCGACGACCGCTCGTCCTCGTAGGCGGGCGGCGCCTCGCCGCGCTCCGAGTCCTCGAACAGGCTCTCGTCGTCGGTGACCACCGACTCCCGGTTCTCGCCGGACACGCCGTCCGTGTCGTCGGACACCGGGTCTTCCGGGCCTGTGTCCCGCGTCCCCGCCTCGGGGGGCGTCGGCGCGTCGGCGCGCGCGGCGTCCGGGTTGAGCTGCGAGTCGAAGGAGTAGGCCGGGGGCGGGCCGTGCGGAACGGAGGAGGGGGCCTCGGCGGGGTCCCGGTCCCCGCCCGGGGCGCCGTCCGGTGTCCCGTCCACGGCGTCGGCGTGGTCGGGCGCGGGCGTGTCGCGCGCGGCCTCGTCCGGCCGTTCCGGAGTCGCCTCGTCCGTCCGTTCCGGACCTGCCTCGTCCGTCCGTTCCGGACCGGGAACGTTCCGCGGGTCGTCCGGGCGCCCCGCGTCGGTGTCGCGCGCGTCGGGGTCGGAGTCCTCGGTCCTCGGCGGAGCCGCCGGGGCGTCCGTATCGCGTGGCCGCGCTCCGGAGGGGTCGGAGGCCGCCCCGTCGTTCGCCGTGCTCTCGGTGGGGGTGCGCCCCCCGTCGAGGGAGGCCTCGACCGGATCCGCGGTGGAGGTCGTGGGGATCTCGAACCTCCCGTCCCGGCCCTGCTCCTCGGGGCCCTCGCCCACGGGTGGGACGGCCGGGTCCGTTCCGTGCTCCCCGGCGCCGCTCCGCGGCCCCTGCTCGGATCCGGGGCGTGAGGGGCGCGCGGTGTCGGCCCCCTGGCCGCCCTGGCCGCCCTGGCCGGTCGAGGGCTGGGCCGGCCCGCGGTCGGGGACCGCCCCCGGGGGCGGAGCCGCGACCGCGGTCGGCCCCTCGATCCGTCCGTCGCCTGCGGGTGCGGGGCGCCCCGCACCGTCGGAACCGGGGTGCTCGGGTGTCGGAGTCCTGTTCTCGGCACCGTCGCCGGCGGGCGCGTGGGCGTCGTCCGCGACCGGGTCCGGCATGCCGGTGGGCGGCGGCACGGGGGTGCCGTCGCGGGGCGGGGACGGGCGGGTCCCGTCGGGGCCGGCGTCGGCGCCCTGCCCCGGCGGCCGGACCCGCGTGTCCCGGTCCTGTGCCGAGGACGCCTCCCGGTCCCCGTCGCCTCCGGAGGACCGCCCGGGAGCGGTCCGCTCCGTTCCCGGGCCGTCGCCGGTCTCCGACACGCGAGCGGGGCCGCCGGTCTCGGGCGGTTCGATCGGCCGGTCCCGCCGGTGCGGGGCGAGGACGCGCTCGTCCTCCTCGGCCGTGTTCGGGTCCTCGCCACGCCGGCCGGTGTCGGTGCCGCCGTCGGGGTCGGGGTCGTCCCGGCGTCCGCCGTGCGCGATGACGTCGACGGTGTCACGGCCCGGACCGGAACCCGGCCCCGAGGGGCGGCCGGACCCCGGGCCGTCACCGGCGGGTTCCGCCACGGGGGGAGTGCGGTTCGGCACCGGGTCGGAGTTCGCGGGGTCGTGGGCGGCGTCCTCCTCACCCGACGGCGGGGGAGCGCCCTCCGGCGGGGGCATCTTCGGCGGGCCGCTCAGGGCGTCGATGCCGGCCAGGGCCCCGTCGGTGGACACCTGTTGGATGGTGCTCATGCTCGCGCCGGAGGTGGCCGACCACACCGACGCGTTGAAGCCCTGGCCCATCGCGGCGTTGCTCAGGCCCTCGCCGAGGACGCCCTCCGCGGCGCCGGAGGCCGCGCCCACGCCCAGTTGGGTGACGTAGGTGCCGGGGCTCCGGAAGTGCGCGTACACCGAGCCGAGCATGTCCTCGGGCACCCGGACCAGGTGGTCGCGCACGTGCGGCGGCAGGTGGTCGTCCAGGGTGCGCGCGAGCTGTGGGCCCAGGTCGGGCTTGTTCCACGAGCGGACCATCGTGTCGGCGTAGTCGGAGCCCAGACGGCGTGCGGCGTCGCCACCCAGACGGTCCGCGAAGTTGCGCTCGAACACGCCCGCCATGTCCTCGCGGAACCGGGCCCGGTTGGCCGCGTTGTTCCACGCCACCGCACCGGGGGGCGCGTTGGAGCCGAACGGCACCACCATCTCGTCCCGGTGCCGGGCCCACACGTCGGCCAGGTCCCGGTTGAGTCCGCGCCCGCCCGCGCCCGCCCCGGGAACGGGTGTGGGCGTGACGCCTCCCGGGAGCGGGGGGCCCTCCGGGTCGGGGCGCGGGGTCGGCGCCGGATCGGGCCGGGGCCCCGGGGGCGTGTCGGGGTCCGGACGCGGAACGGGCGGAGCCTCCGGGTCGGGCCGGGGGCCCGGGGGCGGGGGAGGGGGCGGCACGTCCGCGTCCGGCCGTGTCGGTCCGCCCCCCGGGGGCGAGGGCGGGCCGTCCGGTGTCGGAGTCGGAACGGGATCGGGGCGTCCCGGTGCGGCCGGCGGGGTCACGAGGTCGTCGATGCCGCGCGGTGGCGGTGGGGTCGGCAGCGGGTCGGGACCGGCCTTGCCCAGGCCCGCCGTGGGCACGGGGTCGGGCATGTCCCGCAGGAGGTCGATCCGGTTGGTGATGATGTTGGTGATCTGCTTGTCGAAGGCGGCGCCCAGGGCACCGGACATGCCGGCCGAGACCAGGCCCTCGACCACGCCCCCGATGTGGGCGCCCTTGGTGAGGTCGTGGTCCCAGGTGTCGCGGGTGCCGTTGGCGATCTGGATGCGCTGGATGACGCTGTCCATGCTCGCGAAGATCTGGCTGATGATCTGGTGGCCCGGGACCGTGATGAGGAACCAGGCCAGGATCCGTTGCATGGCCAGGCTGCGGATCATCTTGAAGATGGGGATGAACTTCAGCGTCGCGCCGAAGGTGAACTTGGCGGTGGCGATGGCCCAGGCGATCTCGACCAGGAGCTGGGCGAACTGCACGAGCACCATCGCCGACATGTACTCGGCGTTCGCCGCTCCCTTGCGCAGTTCCACGTTGAGCGTGTGGGCGGTGTTCGCCGCCGCGCCGATGTAGTCGTTCTCGCCTTCGGTGAACTGTTTGACGGAGCGATCGTAGTAATCCGATGCCCGGCCGCCGAAGTTCCGGCGAACACGGCCGCGTACCGTGTTCATCACCTCGGTGAGGTCGTTGCGGAGCTTCATGCTGAGCTGCTCGTAGACCTCGGCCGCCGCGCGCATGCCCGGGGGGTCGGCCGTGGGGACCTCTATGCCGGTCAGGACCTTGATGGCCGTCCGGCTGGATTCGGACATGTTGGGGTCCAGAGGCACGCGCGATCCCCTTCCCCCTCGACCCGATCGCGGAGAGCGGTCACGTTAGCACTACGAACCGCTCATGTGGAAGTGGTGGTGCTTCTCCTTCCGCCCCTGTTGGTGTGTCATGGAAACGTTGGCTTTTGTTCGAACGAACGTCCGTGCGATGGTCGGGTCCCCCCAGGCTTCGCCGGGTGCTCCTCTCGGGTTCACCCCGTCCCGGTGTCCCGGTGGCACGGGTGTTCCACCCTGTTCTCGGGGGTAGGCACAGTTCCGACGGGGTGCGCGGGTCCCGCCCGCGACCCGGGCGCGCGGTCCTCGCCGGCGGCGCGCAGGCCCCCTTGGGGGCGACTGCTTGTGTCTGTTTGTGTGTGATCTGTGGCGCCGCTGATTTTTCGGGCGGGTTGTATCCCTAAAGTTCAGGGTTTATTTCTCGCCTTGGGGGGTTGTTGTGTACTGTGCGCTGTCAGTATCCTCACGCTGAGACAGCGTGAAACACACGCAAAACCACATCGGTTGGTGTCGACCTTCGTTCCCTCCACGGACCCGTCCCGGTGTCCGTCCCCCGCACCCCCGTCCCGCCCGGACGGAGCACATCGAAGGGAAGCAGCCGCGATGAGTTCCGGCTCGCCCCGCCTGGCGATCGCCGCCTGCGTCCTGCTCGCGGCCACCGCGGGCTGTTCCGACCCCGGTGCCGGGGACGGCGGCCCCCCCGAGGACACCGAGCCGCGTCCCGCCGCGTCCGCGTCCGCGTCCGGTGACGAGGAGGCCGTCCTGGCCGCCTACACCGGCATGTGGGACGCCGTGGTGGCGGCCTCCCGGGGCGACGAGGACGCCTCACGGGCCCTGGACGACCACGCGGTCGACGGCGCCCGCGAACTCATGCGGGCGGCGCTGGCCGACGCGGCCGCGGGCGGCGCGACCGAGGGCGAGCCCGTCCTCGACCCCACCGTCAGCGTCGAGAGCCCCGAACGCGCGATCGTCGACGACTGCGTGGACGACTCCGCCTGGGGGACGGGCGGGGCCGGGGGAACGGCGGCACCCCGCCGGGTGGACGCCACGCTCATCCACGACGGACTCGCCTGGCGCGTGTCCGAACTGCGCATCTGGGAGGCCGGATCATGCTGAGACCCCTACCCCCCGCGGCGACCGCGGTCGCGGCCGTGCTGGTGTTCGCCACCGTGGGCGCCGCACCGGCCGCCCACGCCGACGACGGCTCCTTCCTCGGCAGCGTCCAGTGCGGGACCTCCGGTGGCAACGGCTGCCAGATCCTGCTGCGCTGGCTCCTGGAGCACGGCGGGACCCCGGGCACGCCCGGCACCGGCGGTACCGGTGGCGCCGGCGGATCCGGTGGAACCGGCGGCGGCACCGGTTCGGGCGAGTACGACGACGTCGACTGGGACGCCATCGACTGGGACGCCATCGACTGGAGCCAGATCGACTGGGACTCCATGGACTGGGACGCCATCTTCGCCGAGGCGGCCGAGGGCGAGGAGGGCACCGATCCCCTCACCGCCCTGGAGGAGGCCATGGCCTCCTTCGAACTCCCCGAGCCGAAGATCGCCACCTCCCCGGGCACCGACTCCCTCGTGTTGGTCAACACCCCGCTGTGGCTGTGGGTCGAGCCCGAGGACTGGGACGCCGAGTCCGTCTCCGCCCAGCTCGGCTCCACGTCCCTCACCGTGTCGGCGACCCCCGCCCGTACCGCCTGGACCATGGGCGACGGCTCCACCGTGGAGTGCGAGGGCCCCGGCACGCCGTTCGACGCGTCGACGCACGACGCCGCCTCGGCCTCCCCGGACTGCGGACACGTCTACACCTCCGCCTCCGACACGGCGGCCGAGGGCGCCCACACGGTCACCGTCCGCGTGCTCTGGGACACCGAGTGGAGCTTCTCCGGCGGCGAGAGCGGCACCCTCGAACAGCTCACCAGCACCTCCGAGGTCGACCTCACCGTCCGTGAATCGCACGGACTCGTCACCGACACCCAGTAACCACCGAGAAGAACTGAGACAGACGTGGTCGAGACGACGACGGCCCCGCCCCCCGGGGCGGGCCGACAGACGCAGCACACCCCCGCTGTGCGGCTCTCCGGCGGAGGCGGCAAGCGCTGGCGGTGGCTGGTCCTGGCCCTGACGCTGACGACGGCGGGCGCGCTCAGCGGGGTCATCGCCCTGGAACGCCTCGACGACCGCACCGGCATCGTCGTCGCCGACGCCGACCTGCCCGCCGGGCACGTTCTCACCATGGACGACCTGCGCGTCTCCGACATGAGCGTCTCCGCCGACATCTCCTTCGTGGCGGCCTCCCGCCTGGAGGAGGTCGTCGGACAGACCCTCACCCTCCCCGTCTCCGAGGGCGGGGTCCTGCCGGAGAGCGCGCTGGGCGCCGACGCCGAGTTCCCCGAGGCCGAGCGCGCGCTGGTCGGCGCCGTCCTGACCGCCGGCAACTACCCCTCCTCCCTCGGATCGGGCGCCGCCGTGTCGGTGGTCGTCAACGGTGAGGAGCAGAGTGAGGCCGGACCCCAGGCCTACCTCGCGCTGGTGCGCAGCCTCACCCCCGACCCCGGGGTCGAGGGTGCCATCGTCGTCGAGCTCCTGGTCTCGTCGGCCGACGCCGCCCGGATCGCCTCGGCCTCCTCCGCGGGCCGGATCAGCCTCGTCCAGGTCCACCCGCGCGGGGGCGCGTGATGACGCGCACCGTCGCCGTCTTCTCCCTCGGCGGGGCGCCCGGCGTGACCAGCCTGGGCATGGCCCTGGCCGCGGTCTGGCCGGGCGGGTCACCGGGGGTCCTCGTGGAGGCCGACCCCCACGGCGGGGCCATCGCCGTCTGGCGCCGGATCCCGACCGAACCCGGTCTCACCAGCCTGGCCGCCGCCACCCGCAAGGGGTCCGGCGCCGACCCCGACGCCCACACCCGGGACCTGCCCGGCGGACTGCGGGTGAGTCCGGCCCCCGTCACCGGCGACCCCGCCGAGGGCGCGGTCCGCCTCATCGGCCAGAACCACCGCGTCCTCACCGGGATATCGGCGCCCGTGGTCGTCCTGGACCTGGGACGCCTGTCCCCGTCCTCCCCGGCGCGCACCCTGGCGGCGCAGGCGGACCACGCCGTGCTCGTCGTCTCCGAGCGGCTCACCGAGCTGCGTCGCGCCCGGGAGCACCTGCTCTCCCCGGCCTTCCCGACCCGCGACCTCAAGGTGGTCGTCTCCGGCGGACGCGGAGGTACGGGCGAGATCGTGGGCGCCCTCGGCTCCGCCGTCTGGGGCCGGGTGCCCGAGGACGCCCGCTCGGCCGCCTTCCTGCGCGGGGAGCGCGAGATCAGACGACCTCAGCGCCGACCGCTCTTCAAGGCGGTCGACCGGCTGGCCCGCGACATCGTCGCGTCGGCGCCCGAACGCCTGGTGTACGCGCCCCTCCCGCCGGGGGTGATCGCATGAGCGCGCCCGACGACTTCGACGGTCTGACCGACAACCGGTTCCTGGACTCCGAGGCCGACCGGATCCAGGCCCAGTGGGTGTCCTGGGTGTCCGGCGAGGCGGCCCAGCGGATCAGCGACGAGACGCGCGGCGCCGAACCGGACACGCCCGGTCAGCACCGGGCCCGCGCCGAGCGGATCATCGCCAACATCCTCGACGAGGCCGCCCGGCGCGCCCTGGCCGAGGGCCGCGCACTGCTGTCCTCCGAATCCGAGGCCGCGATCGCCGCCGCCGCGCTGGCCCAGGTCACCGGCGTCGGACCGCTCCAGCCCCTCCTGGACGATCCCGAGATCGAGAACATCAACATCAACGGCGTCGACGCGTGGGTGCGACTCTCGGACGGCAGCCGCCGCCTGCACGCCGGACTGTTCAAGAGCGGTGAGGACGTGATCGCCCTGGTGCGCCGCCTGGCCGCCGACTCGGCCTCCGGTGAGCGCCGCTTCGACCCCGGGGCTCCCATCCTCGACCTCCAGCTCTCCGGCGGCGAGCGACTCAACGCGGTCATGGAGGTCTCCCGGCAGCCCTCGGTCTCCATCCGCCGCCACCGGTACACCCACTCGTCGCTGCGCCGCCTCCAGGAACTCGGCACGCTCGACGACGTCCTGGTCTCGCTCTTCCGCGCCGCCGTCGCCGCCCGCCGCAACATGGTCGTCACCGGCGGCACCGGCGCCGGCAAGACGACACTGCTGCGCGCCCTGGCCTCGGAGATCCCGACCATGGAACGCCTCGTCACCATCGAGGACGTCTACGAACTCGGTCTGGACCGGGATCGCGAGGCCCACCCCGACTGCGTCGCGCTCCAGGCCCGCCCCGCCAACATCGAGGGCGTCGGCGAGATCACCATCGCCGACCTGGTCCGCACCGCCCTGCGCATGTCCCCCGACCGGGTCATCGTGGGGGAGACCCGCGGCAGCGAGACCGTCCCCCTGCTCAACGCCATGAGCCAGGGCAACGACGGCAGCCTCACCACCCTGCACGCGGCCAACTCCGCCGGCGCCTTCACCAAGCTGGGGGCCTACGCCGCCCAGTCCGCCGAGCGCCTGCCGCTGGAGGCGACGGCCTCGCTCGTGGCCTCCGCCGTGCACCTGGTCGTGCACGTCTCGGCCCTGCCCACCGGTGGGCGCCGGGTCACGAGCGTGCGTGAGGTCGTGGGCGCCGAGGGACAGAACGTGGTCTCCAACGAGATCTACCGCTACTCCGCCCGCCAGGGACGACTGCCCGCGGCCCCGCCGAGCCCCGACACGCTCGACGCGCTCGCCGACCACGGCTTCGACCCCCTCGTGCTCCAGACGGAGGTCCCGGGATGGTCCCGATGAACACGATCCTCCTCGCCATCGCCGGCGGCGTCGCCGGTCTCGGCGTCTTCCTCCTGGTCGTGTGGATCGCCCCGATCGTGCGCGGCTCCCTCCGGTCCCGCAGGGCCGGGCCCCTGCCCCGTCCGAGCAAGGTCGTCGTCGCGATCGTCGTCGGCTGCGCGCTGTGGCTCCTCACGGGCTGGCCCGTGGCGGGTGCGCTCGGAGCCGCCGCCGTCTGGTGGGCTCCACTACTCCTGGGCGGCGACGGGGAGCACCGGGAGCAGGTCGCCGGCATCGAGGCGGTCGCCTCCTGGACCGAGATGCTGCGCGACCTCATGGCCGGCTCCTCGGGCCTCAACCAGGCCATCGCGGCCACCGCCTCCATCGCCCCCGAGCCCCTGCGCGACGCCGTGGTGCGCCTCTCGGAGGACCTGCGCGGCGGCCGGGACCCCCGGGACGCCCTGCACACCTTCGCCGAGACCGTCGACAACCCCACGGCCGACCTCGTCGCCTCCGCCCTGGCCACCGCCACCACCCGCCACGCCACCGACCTGGGCGTCCTGCTCGGCGCGCTGTCCGAATCGGCCCGTGACCAGGCCGCCATGCTGGTCAAGGTGTCCGCCGGCCGCGCCCGGCTGCGCACGTCCTCGCGCATCATCATGGGGGTCACCCTCGGCATGGCGGCGTTCATGCTCGTGTTCAACCCCGCCTACCTCGAACCGTTCGACGGCTTCCTCGGCCAGGTCTTCCTGGCGGTCATCGGGGCGTTGTGGGCCACCGCGGTGGTGTGGATGACGCGCATGTCCCGCTTCTCCCTCGGGCCGCGAGTGCTCGCGCCCGCCCCGACCAAGGAGGCCGCGCTGTGAGCCCTCTGACCGCGGCCGCCGTCGCGGGCGCCGCCCTCGGCCTGGCCCTGTGGGCCCTGGCCGCGGCGCGCTGGGCCCGCCCCTCGCTGGCCGAACGACTCTCCGACCCCCGGCCCCCGGTCCGGCTCGGCCTGCGCCCCTCCGAGGGCGGTCTGCTCACCCGGATGGGCAGGGTCGGCATTCCCCTGCTCAGCGCGGCCGGCCTCCCCGGCCCCCGTGCGAGCAGGAACCTGCGCCTGTGCGACCGCGACCCCGGCGGCTACCTCGCCGAGAAGGCCTCGGGCGTGCTCATGGGAGCGCTGTTCCCGCCGGTGGCGGGGATGCTCCTGGCCTCCTTCGGCGCGCTGCCCGGAGCGGTCGTGTCCATCGCCGCCTGGGCGATCTTCGCCGCGGTCATGTGGTTCGCGCCGGACCTGTCCCTCAACGACGAGGCCGGCAAGCGCCGCGAGGAGATGCGCCGGACCCTGTCGGGCTTCGCCGACCTCGTGGTGGTGTCCCTCGCCGGCGGTGCCGGTGTCAACGGCGCCCTCACCGACGCCTCCGCCCACGGCGGGGGGTGGGCGATGGCCACCATCCGGGAGACGCTGCGGGAGTCCTCCCTCCTGCGCGTCCCCATCTGGCGGGCCCTGCACGACCTCGGGGAGCGCTACGACACCCCGGAGTTCACCGAGCTGGCCGCCAGCCTGCAACTGGCCGGCGCCGACGGCGCGCGGGTCCGCACCTCGCTGGCGGCCAAGGCCAGGACGCTGCGCGTGCAGTTCCTCGCGGAGATGGAGGCCGAGGCCCAGTCCGCCACCGAGCGGATGAGCCTGCCGGTCGTCCTCCTCTTCGCCGGTTTCCTCCTCCTGCTGGGCTACCCGGCCATGAGCCTCATCCTCTTCGGTACCTGACCTCGCATCCTCCTAGGAGAACGACATGAAACTGACCGAACTGTACCTGCGCGTCCACCACGCTCTGACGTCCCGCGACGACGACGGCTACTCCACCGAGACGGTCATCATCACCGCCGTCCTGGTCGGCATCGCCCTGCTCGCCGTGGCCGCCATCAGAGGCGTCGCCACCGATTACATCGGCCAGATCGGCACCCCCGGCGCAGGCGGCGGCACCGGCGGCGGCACCGGCGTCGAGTAGGGATCACCGTTGCGACAGCTTCGAGACGACAGGGGCAGCACCGAGATGGCGATCGCCGCCCCCGCGCTGCTCCTCCTCGTCATGCTGGTCGTCCAGGCCGCCCTGTGGATGCACGGCGACCACGTCGCGGCCGACCTCGCCCGCCGGACGGCCGAGCAGTCGCGCACCGTCGACGGCGGGTCCACCCCGGTGGGCCCGCCGGCCGGCTCCGTCCTGACCGACGTGAACGTCGCCGTGGACCGCGGCGCCGAGGAGGTCCGCGTGACCGTGACCGGCCACGTCCCCAGCGTCATCCCCGGCCTCTCCTGGCCGGTGGAGCACGTGTCGGTCGCCCCCGTCGAACGCTACGTCCCCGGAGGTGAGGCCCCGTGACGACCCGCGACCGCGGCTCGGCGTCGGTGGAACTGGCCATCGTCGCGCCGGGCCTGTTGCTCTTCGCGATGCTCATGGTGTTCGCCGGACGCGTCGTCGACGCCCGGGCCACCGTGGACGAGGTCGCCCACTCCGCCGCCCGCGCCGCCTCCCTGGAGCGCACCGCCCCGGCGGCCTCCGCGACGGGTACGGCGATCGCCGCCGCCACCCTCCGGGAACAGGGCCTGGCGTGCGTCGACCACGGCACCACCGTCGACCACGGCGGGCTCGTCCCCGGCGGGGCGGTCACCGTGTCCGTGCGGTGCACGGTCTCCTTCTCCGACCTGCTCGGTGTGGCCTTCCCCGGAAGCCTCGACGTCGAAGGCGGCTCGACGGTCGCCGTGGACACCTTCAGGGGGACCCTGTGAAGACCACCGACGCCACCGACGATCGCGGACAGGTCACCGCCTTCGTCGCCATCATGGCCCTGAGCTTCATCGTGTGCCTGGGTCTCGTCTACGAGGGAGGGGAACTGCTCCAGGCCCGCCGCCAGACGGCGACGCTCGCCCAGGAGGCCGCGCGCGTGGGCGTCCAGCAGATCGACTGGGACGCCTACCGCGAAGGGGCCCAGGAGGTGCCCTTGGACGGCTCCGCGGCCGTCGCCGCGGCCCAGGCCTTCCTCGCCGCGGCCGGGGCCACCGGAACGGTCACCGTGAGCGGGGACTCCGTGACCGTGACCTGCACGCTCCCCTACTCGTTCACCCTGATCCCGGCGGGATCGACGACCGTCGAGACGACGGCCACCGCACGCCCCTACACGCAGGCGACCCCTTGACACCCTTTGTGAGGCGGAGATGCATCCTCTGAGCAGGCTGGGCGCGGCCGTGTTCGCGCTCGCCTTCCTGGTCGGTATCCCCTACGTGCTCCTGTGGTACGTCCCCTGGCCGGAGCTTCCCCCCTCGTGGGACGTCGCCATGGCGCACCTGCGGGGTCGGCGCCTGCCCCCGGGCGTGCCGACCGCCGCGCTGATCTCGGCCCTGTGGGTGCTGTGGGGCCTGTTCGCCCTGGCGATGGCGGCCGAGATCACGGCCCGGCTCCGGGGCGTGCCCCTGCGGCTGCGCCCCCTCGGTCCGCTCCAGGCGGTGGCCGCGACCGCGGTGGCCGCCACCGCGGTCACCCCCGCCGCCGCCTTCGCCGACACCGTCGAGGAGGCGGTGGACCGCGGGGAGGAGGAGAGCGGCGCGGCCCGGGAGGACGGCGTCCCGTCCGCCCCGACCGGAGACCGCGGTGAAGGGTCCGTCGAGCGGACCCGCACCGTCAGCGGGTTCGAGCTGGGGTCCGCCGAGCTGACCGAGCGGATGCGCGACGACCTCGCGCCCACCGTGGAGATGCTCGGGGACCACTGGGACGAGGACGTCCCCGTCGAGATCACGGGCCACACCGACCCCAGCGGCGACCCCGACCGCAACCAGGAGCTGTCCGAGGAGCGGGCGCGGGCCGTCGCCGACTACCTGGAGGAGTCCCTGGGCGAGGACGCCCCCGACACGGACGTGCGGGGCGTGGGCTCCGACCAGCCGGTCGAGGGGCCGCCGGAGAGCCAGCGCCGCGTCGAGATCGCCTACACCCTGGCCCCCGCCCCGGCGCCCGCGCCGCAGCAGGAGAGCGGGGATGACGGTGCCCCCGAGGAGGCCGCCGCCCCGGCGGAGGTCCCGGAGGAGGAGGCCGAACCGCCCGTCGTCACCGTGGAGAACGCCTCCGCCGTCACCGAGGACGGCCAGGACGGCCCCCGGGTCGTCGTCCTACAGATCCCCGACGGCGCCGTCGCCGGGGCCGTGGGCTTCGCCGGTCTCGCCGGGGGCTACCTGCTGGGCAGGCGCGGCTCCTTCGTGCCGAGGATGGCGCTCAGCCTGCCCCGGCCGCGTCTGCTCACCGGCCGCCCGCGCCGCCTGGAGCTGACGTCGCCGCCCGCGCGCCCCGTCCCCGACGACGAGATCGACGAGCGCG
The DNA here is from genome assembly GCF_031845465.1 of Nocardiopsis lambiniae. NCBI lineage: Bacteria > Bacillati > Actinomycetota > Actinomycetes > Streptosporangiales > Nocardiopsidaceae > Nocardiopsis > Nocardiopsis lambiniae. Next base: position 89,875 of record NZ_JAVREP010000019.1, read on the forward strand.
TGACCGTCGAACTCGACCACGTCCCCGGCCTGGGCCTCACCGGCAAGGGCGCCGACGCCGCGGCCCGCCGCCTCATCGCCAACGCCCTGGACCCGTTCGAGCCCCTCGCGGTGCGCGTCCTCATCACCGAGCGCGAGGCCGTTCGGCTGCTCGGCGAGACCGGCCGTGACCTGCTGCGCGAGCGGCCGTGCGAGCCGGTCACCATGGTGCCCACGATGCAGGACGCGTTGTCGGTCCTGGCCTCGGAGCTGCACGCCATGGCCGAGGAGGAACGGGCGCCGCTCGCCCTGATCACCTCGCCCGACCCCCAGCACGAGCACGCGCTGTCCGGGCTGCTGCTGCACGGTCAGCACCGCGGCGTCACCGCCGTCATCCTGGGCAGCTGGCCGCTGGGCGGCAACTGCGTGGTCGACCTCGACGGGCTGATCTCGCAGACCAGTCAGCCGCTCTCCACCCTGTTCCACTGCTCCTGGGCGGGATCGACCCCGGAGGAGGTCCACGAGGCCGTCCTCGCCTACCACGAGGCGGACCACGCGCTGTCGGAGCGACCGGAACGGCCTTCCTCACGACGCGACACCGAGGCGTGGGAAGCGGAGCGCGAGCGCCCCGTGCTCGTCGCCGAGGACTGGGACGATGACGACGCCTTCACCCCGGTCGGCGACGACGCCGTCTGGGATCGGCTCACCCGCGCCTGGGACGAGGAGTCCGAGTCCTTCGCCGACGACGGCTTCGGCGACGAGGAGACGTGGTCGGGCGGGCGCGAGGCGACGTGGGACGAGGACACCGACGCCGCCGCGGACCGCGACCGCGAGGGGGAGCACCGGACGGCACCGGACGACGGGGTGTCCGTCGACGCCGTCTTCCGCGGGGTCCACGGGCAGGACGCGGACACCGCCACCGGCACGGGCGCGCGGGAGGCGGCCGTGGTCGACGACCACGACGACTCCTGGTGGGACGAGACCCCGACCGCCGCGCCGGTCGCTGACCGGGAGGGGACCGTGGACGGCGACGCGTCCTCCACGACCCCGGGCGGTGTCGCGGTCGGCACGGGCACCGAGCGTGCCGAGGCCCCGGTCACCGACCTGTCCGGGGAGGAGTGGGGCGCCGCCGCCGAGGAGGAGACCGCTCGCGGCGCCGAGGAGGAGGCCGCCCGCGTCCGGGAGCCCGGTGACGCCACCGGCGCGGAGAACACCGCCGCCCCGTCGGCGGAGGAGGAGACGGCCGCCGAGGCCCTCGCGGGTTCCGGTGTCGCGGCCGATCCGGTCGCGGACCCGACCGTCGAGGGATCCGCCGCCGCGCCCGGTACGGGTTCCGGTGACCCCCTCACGGACACCGACGCGGAGCGTGCCGCGGCCCCGGTCGCGGAGCCGCCCGTCGAGGTCACCGCCTCCGCGCCCTCCCCGGCGGACTCCGCTGGGGAGACCGCCGCGCCGATCGTGCCCGTGGGGAACGCCGCCGCCGGTGACCGGGACGAGGACCGCGCCGCGGCCTCGGCGGAGGCCACCCCGGCGGAGGCCGACTCGGGCGCGGAGCACGCCGCCGGCCCGTTCGCCGATCTGTCGGGTGAGTCCGGTGCCCACCGCGACGGTGACCGGGGCACTCCCGCCCGGGAGCCCGAGGACGCCGTCGGTACGGGCGACACGGCGGCCCCGTCCGCGGACACGGCGGCCGGTGCGGACACCACCGCGCGCGCCTCGGACTCCGACGACGCCGCCGGCCCGGGTACGGAGCCCGCCTCGGAGCCGGTCGCGAACCCGACCTCGGAGGGCTTCCTGGCCGCCCTGACCGAGGAGGACCGGGCCGCGACCGCCGCGCGGCGCAAGGGCGCCGCACGCCCCGCGGCCCCGGCGGCGGCGGCGCGGAACGCCGCCGGCGCCCGGCGGGCACCGAAGGCGAACACCCCGAACGGCGGGGAGACGAAGGTCCGCCACGAGCGCGTGCCGGGCCGCAAGGCCGGACGGGTCCGCGTGGTCCGCGTGGACCGGCCGACGGTGCCGGAACAGGGGGAGCGGTCGACCCGCGATCCCGTGCGGCCACGCGCGGCCCAGCCGCCCAAGGACACCGGCGCGACCCGGCGGGCACAGCAGCAGGCCCGAGCCGCCGTCGCCGCACAGGTCCTGGTCGGCCAGGAGGAGGCCCCGCCCTCCGAGCGCCCACAGCCCGCCAAGCCGCGTAAGGCCGGTCGGGGGCGGGCGTGGAGGCCTAGAGAAGAGGACTGAGCGCGGCCTGTCGGGTCCCCGCCCGATGACGCGGGCGACCCACGCGCATCCGCGCGTGGGTCGCCCGCGTGAGCCTTCCGTACGGCCGGGTCAGCGTCGTCCGCCGCCGGGCCCCGTCGGGAGGTCGAGGGTGTTGCTGATGTCGAAGGCCTCCTCGTCGGAGACCTGGTAGTTGCGGGCCGACCGCATCACCTCGTCCGCGGTGCGGTCGAAGGCGACGACCAGCGCCTCGCCGAACTGGTCCAGCATGTCCACCCGGGGCGTGAGGTTCTTGTTGAGCGAGTCCGAGATCTCGTCGCCGGACCCCCAGACCCTCCTCAGCTCGCCACGTTCCGAGACCAGGCGCGTGAACGCCTTCCGGATCATCTGGCCGGGTTCGCGCAGGGCCTCCCCGGCTCGGGCCATCTCCTCGGGGTTCACCGTCAGCCTGTCGTACGTCATCGTCCTCCCCTGCCGTGCGTGGCGCCGCCCCGGCGGGGACCCGGCGCGTCCGTGCTCCCTCCACGTTCTAGCGGCGGAGGGTGAAGGGAACGCGTGGGCCCGTTGACGGTCGGGTGTACACGGGGGGACGCGCGTCAGGTGCCCCGGGGAGGGCTCAGGACGTCGGAGAACGCGGCGTTCAGCTTCTCCTGCCGGGACCGCCCGACCTCCCCGTCCGTTTCGGCGGAGGGGTCGGCCGTCGACGCGGTCGGGCCGGGGAGCCCGCCGACGGCCTCCGAGGTGTGCCCCGCGGGGATGATCTCGGCGTGCAGGACGTACCCCCGGCCCCACGGTTCGACGGAGAGGATCCGGTAGGAGGCTCCCCGGGCGAGGATGATCTCGCGCTCGCCGGGGTGCAGGCTCCGGTCGCCCACCCACAGGCCCCGCGTGCCCGGCGGCAGGGAGAAGCGGATGAGATCGGTCGGGGAACCGCCCGCCGCGCCGGGACGGGCGCCCAGGGAGACGGACATGTAGCCCGGATCCGTGAAGGTTCGACCGATCAGGGACGCGGGGTCGGTCGTGCCGCCCGGGGCCAGGTGCTCGAAACCGAACACCCCCCGTACCGCCTCGACCCCCTCCGGCAGGCTCTGCCCGGTGGCGCGGTCCAGGTGGTCGATGATGTTCAGGACGTCCCGCGCGTCGGGGTAGCTCCCGCGTCCCCTCTTGTCGGGGAGTGTGTCGGCGATCAGGCCCGCGCCGCCCGCGCGGCTCCGGAGGTTCTCCAGGGCGACGTCGGGATGGGGGGCGTCGACGACGCTCCTGACGACCGCCTCCTGTTCCGGGGTGAGCGTCCCGCCGTCCAGGAGCCGCGGCAGGATCTCCAGGGCCGGCCACCGGCCGCCGTTGATCTCGTAGAGGGTCCAGCCGGGGTGCGCGCGGCTCTCCTCCCGCCGCCGGTCGAGTTCGGCCTGGACGGTGGCCTCGTCCAGTGGCCGCAGACGGGAGAACTCGGCGATCCAGCTCTCGGCCGTGTAGGCGTCGATGAATCTGCGCGTCCGAGGCGGGAGCGCGTCGTAGGTGTTGGCGTTGAAGCCGGGGTCGTGCAGGAGCCGGCCGTAGGGGAGGACGTCGGCTTCGGAGGGGAACCGGAGGATCCCCGCGGAGTCCCGCCGTCCCAGACCGTGGTCGGGGATCTCGGACGACGCCGCCTCGTCGGTCGGGCCCGTGTCGCGCGAGAAGGCGTCGGGGGTGGTTCCGGTGCGGGCGGTGGTGTCCTCGGTACCGGGTACCTCGGTCTCCCGAGGGGCGGGGGGGAGG
>NZ_JAVREP010000020.1:0-91052 GCF_031845465.1 Nocardiopsis lambiniae
CCCCTGGCCCGGTCCACCCGACTGCACCACCGACTGACCCCCGAACGCTCCCGCTCACTGGCCGACCGCGCGCGGGCCGCCGGGGTGACCCCGGCCTCGGCGCTGGCCACCGCGTTCGCGGAGGTGCTCGGCGCCTGGAGCGCCACCCCCTCCTTCACCCTCAACCTGCCCCTCTTCGACCGTGCGCCCCTGCACCCCCACGTCGACCGGGTGATCGGGGACTTCAGCGGCTCGGTGCTGCTCGCCGTCGACACCGGCACCGTGACGTCCTTCACCGACCGGGCCCGCGCCCTCCAGGGGGACCTGCACGCCGCCGTCGACCACGGCGCCTACGGCGGTGTGGAGGTCCTGCGCGACCTGGCCCGACTCGACGGGGGCGCGATGACGCCCGCGCCCGTCGTCTACACCAGCGCCATCGGCCTGGGCCCGCTCTTCGGCGACACCGTCCAGCGCGCTTTCGGCGCGCCCTCCTGGATCATCTCCCAGGGCCCCCAGGTGCTGCTGGACGCCCAGGTCACCGAACTCGACGGCGGCCTGCTGCTCAATTGGGACCTGCGCGCGCACGCCTTCGCCCCGGGTACCGCCGAGGCCGCCTTCGCCGCCTACCGGGACCTCATCGACACCCTCATCGACGACGCCGAGGCCTGGAGCCGCCCCTTCCGCCCCCGGATCCCCGCGGCGGTCGACGGCACCCGTGACCGGACGGCCGCGGACCTGCCCCTCCCCGCCCCCCGCACCCTCCACGGGCACTTCTTCGACCACGCCCGTTCCACGCCCGGTGCCGTCGCCCTCGTCGGACCGGACGGGGCGGCCGTGACCTACGGCGACCTCGCCGACCGCGCCCGGCGCGTCGCCGGAGCGATCGCCGACACCCTCCCCGACGGGGGGACCGTCGCCCTGCACCTGCCCCGGGGCGTCGACCAGGTCGCCGCCCTGCTCGGCGTCCTGGCCGCGGGGTGCACCCACCTGCCCGTCGGCCGCCACCAGCCCCCCGCCCGGCGGCGCACGATCCTGGACCGGGGCGCCCCCGCGCTGCTGCTGTCGGACGACCCCGCCGTCCTGGCCGAGTCGGCCGTGCCCGCGCTGACCCCGGCCCAGGCCCTGGCGGGGACCGCGGTCGACCCCGTCGAGGTGTCCCCGGACGTGGTCGCCCACGTGCTGTTCACCTCCGGGTCGACCGGCACCCCCAAGGGGGTGGAGGTCCCCCACCGGGCCGCCGCCCACACCATCGACGTGCTCAACACCGTGCTGGGCACCGGCCCCGAGGACCGCACCCTGGCCCTCGCCGAGACCGACTTCGACATGTCGGTCTTCGACCTCTTCGCACCCCTCTCCGTCGGCGGGGCCGCCGTCCTGGTGGGCTCCGACGTGCGCAGGGACGCCGAACGGTGGGTCGAGACGGCCGCCCGGTCGGGGGTCACCGTCCTCAACTGCGTGCCCACCCTGCTCGACATGCTCCTGACCGCCGTCGAGTCGGGCCTGGCGTCCGCCCCACCGTTGCGGGCGGTCCTGCTCGGCGGTGACCGGGTGGGCGTCGACCTGCCCGCGCGGCTGCGGGCCTTCGCCCCCGCGTGTCGTCTCCTCGCCCTGGGCGGGATGACCGAGGCCGCCATCCACTCCACCCTGCTGGAGGTGGACGAGGTCGACCCCTCCTGGAACCACGTCCCGTGGGGCCGGCCCCTGCCCGGCGTGCGGTGCCGGGTCGTGGACCCCCAGGGGCGGGACCGCCCCGACCTGGTCCCCGGCGAACTGTGGGTGGGCGGTGCGGGTCTGGCCCTGGGCTACCGGGGCGCCCCCGCCACCACCGCCGACCGGTTCGTGCACGTCGACGGCCGGCGCTGGTACCGGACCGGGGACGGTGCCCGCCACCTGCCCGACGGTTCCCTGGAGTTCCTCGGACGCCTCGACCACCAGGTCAAGGTCAACGGGGTGCGGATCGAGACCGGCGAGGTCGAGGCCGCCCTGACCGCGCACCCCGGCGTCGCGTCGGCCGTGGCCCTGGCCCTGGCCGACCCGGCCCCCCTCCTGGCCGCCGCCGTCGTCCCCGCTCCCGGCGCCCCCGCCGACGGACTCCCCGAGTCGCTCGCCGCGCACCTGCGCGCACTGCTGCCCGAGAACATGGTCCCCACGACCGTGGCGGTGCTGCCCGAGATCCCGCTCACCCCCAACGGCAAACCCGACCGCCGGACCCTCGCCACCCTGCTGGCCGGGCACGCCGCCGGGTCCTCCGCCGAGGACGTCCCGCTCCGGGGCGAACGCGAGCACGAGGTGGCGCGGATCTGGTCGGAGCTGCTGGGGACAACGGACATCGGCCGCACGTCCTCCTTCTTCGCCCTGGGCGGGGACTCCCTGCTGGCCACCCGCCTGGTGGCCGCACTGCGCGCCCGCGGCTACGCCCGGGTGGGCGTCGCCGACCTGTTCGTCGCCCCCGTCCTCGCCGACTTCGCCGCCGCCCTGCCCGAGAGGGGGCACGGCGTCGCCGGGCACGTCATCGACCACGACCCCGCCACCCGGTACGAGCCCTTCCCCCCGACCGGCGTCCAACGCGCCTACCTCACCGGTCGCGACCCCGAGTTCACCCTGGGCGGGGTGGGCACCTACCACTACACCGAGTTCGACGGCTCCGACGTGGACCTGGGGCGGCTGGAACGGGCGCTGAACCGGCTCGTGGTCCGGCACGACATGCTCCGCGCGGTCTTCGACGACAACGGTGACCAGCGTGTCCTGCCCGAGGTCCCCGAGATCCGCGTTCCCGTCGTCGACGCCGACCACGACGACCCCCGGCCGGCGCTCGACGCGCTGCGCGCCTCCCTGTCCCACCGGGTGCTCGACCCCACCCGCTGGCCGCTGTTCGACATCCGGGCCGTCCGCTACACCGAGGAGGGCGTCGCGCGCGTCCGCCTGGGCGTGGGCCTGGACTACCTGGTGCTGGACGCGCTCAGCATCATGACCTTCTACACCGAGCTCGACCTGCTGTACCGCGAGCCGGACGCCCCGCTGCCGCCGGTGGAGGTGACCTTCCGGGACTACCTCACCCAGGTGCGGGACGACCCGGAACGGGAGGGAAGGGCCCTGGAGTACTGGCGGGACCGCGTGCGCGACCTCCCGCCCGCCCCCGCCCTACCGCTGGCGCTGGACCCGACCGAGGTCCGCGCGCCGCGCTTCACCCGACGCGCCGACCACCTCACCCCCGATGAGTGGACGGCCCTGACCGGCCTGGCCCGGTCCGCGGGGATCACCCCCTCGACCCTGCTCCTGGCCTGCTACGGGGAGGTGCTCGGCGCCTGGAGCGGACAGACCCGCCTCAGTCTCACCCTCACCCTGTTCAACCGCCACGATGCGCACCCGCACATCGACCGGGTCCTGGGCGACTTCACGTCCCTGTCCCTGACCTCCTACGAGCGCGCACCGGGACAGGACCCGCTGGAGGCCGCCCGCGCCCTCCAGCGCCGACTGGGCGACGACCTCGATCACCGCGAGATCTCCGCCGAACGGGTCCTGCGCGAACTGACCCGACGCGACGGCACGGCCCAGGCCGGTGTCCCGGTGGTCTTCACCGGCTCCCTCGGCGTGGGCGACGGGGTGTCCCTGGACCTGTCCCCGGAGTTCCCCGCGCGCGTCTGGGGACTGTCCCAGTCGCCCCAGGTCCACCTGGACAACCAGGTCCTCGAACGCGAGGGCGGGCTGGACGTGTACTGGGACGCGGTCGAGGAACTCTTCCGCCCCGGCGTCCTGGACGTCATGTTCGGCGCCTACCTGGACCTGTTGCGCGGTCTGGCCCGCGAAGGGGTCCGGGGATGGGCCGGGCTGGTGGCCGACCCGCTGCCCCGGGAACAGTCCCGGGTCCGCGCGTCCATGAACGACACCGACGCCCCCCGGCCCTCGGGAACGCTGCACGACGCCGTCTTCGCCGGCGCCCCGGGGCGGGCCGACACGCCCGCGCTCATCACCTCCGAGGGCGTGCTCACCCACGGCGGACTCGTCGAACGGGCCCTGAGGATCGCCGGCGGACTGGTCGGACACGGGGTGGGGCCCGGCGACACCGTCGGCGTCCACCTGCCCAAGGGCGCCGACCAGATCTGCGCCGTCCTGGGGATCCTGGCGGCGGGCGCCGCCTACGTGCCCATCGGCACGGGGCAGCCGGTCCTGCGGCGCGCGCGCATCCACGAGGCCGCGGGCACCGTCGTCACGATCGGCCGGGACGAGGCCGCCCCCCGATCCCTGGAGGTGGCCGAACTCCTCGGATCGGACCCCTTGGCCGCCCCCGTGCCGGTCGCCCCGGAACGGACCGCGTACGTGGTGTTCACCTCCGGGTCCACCGGAGAGCCCAAGGGCGTGGAGATCTCCCACGGCGCGGCCCTGAACACCGTCGTCGACATCGACGACCGCTACCGGATCGGTCCCCGTGACCGCGTCCTGGCCCTGTCCGCCCTCGACTTCGACCTGTCGGTCCACGACGTCTTCGGCCTGCTCCGCGTGGGCGGGGCCCTCGTGGTCCCCCAGGAGGAGGAGCGACGGGACGCCCGACGGTGGTTGGAGCTGTGCGTGGAGCACCGGGTGACGGTGTGGAACACCGTGCCCGCGCTGCTGGACATGCTGCTGGCCGAGGCGGAGGCCGAGGGCGCCGAACCGCCGCGCTCCCTGCGCCTGGCCCTGGTCTCCGGTGACTGGGTGGGCACCGACCTGTCCGAGCGGCTGCGCGCCGTCACCGGCGGACGCACCCACCTGGTCGCCCTGGGCGGCGCCACGGAGGCGTCCATCTGGTCCAACGCCTTCGACGGGGGACACGCGCCCCGGGGATGGCCCTCGGTGCCCTACGGCACCCCGCTGCGCAATCAGCGGTACCGGGTCGTGGACCCCCACGGCCGGGACTGTCCCGACTGGGTGCCGGGCGAGCTGTGGATCGGCGGTGCCGGAGTGGCCCGCGGGTACCGGGGCGACCCCGAGCGCACCGCGGCCAGGTTCGTCACCGTCGACGGCCGCAGGTGGTACCGCACCGGTGACCTGGGACGGTACCGCCCCGAGGGCCTGCTGGAGTTCCTCGGCCGCACCGACCGGCAGGTCAAGGTCGGCGGACACCGGCTCGAACTCGGCGAGGTCGAGGCCGCGCTCGAAGACCACCCGGCCGTGCGCCGGGCGGCGGTGGTGGCGGTGGGGGAGCGGATCTCCCGGAGGCTGACCGCCTTCGTGGTCGTCGAGGGCCGCACACCCTCCCTCGACGACCTCACCGCGCACCTCGTCCGACGGGTTCCCGCCCACGCGGTGCCCGGATCCCTCCACCTGATGGAGGCCGTCCCGCTGACCTCCAACGGCAAGGTCGACACGGCCGCGCTGGAGGCGCTGGCCCGCGCGAGGGCCGGCACCGGGGGCACACCCCTCGCCGACGAGGTGGAGGAGCGCGTCGCCCGGATCTGGGAGCGGGTGCTCGAAGCGCCGGTGACCGACCGCGAGGCCAACTTCTTCGCCCTGGGCGGCAGCAGCCTCCTGGCCATCCGCATGATCACCGCCCTGCGCCGGGAGGTGGGCGAGGGGGTGTCCACCCGGGCGTTCCTCGCCGTGCCCACCCTCGCCGCGCTCGCCGACCAGGTCCGCGCCGCCACACCCCGGGACGTGCGCACCGGCGTCATCTGAACCCCGCCCCGCCACCCCCCTTCCCGTACCCCGACCGGTCCGCCACCACCACGGACCCCGCGAGGAGAACCATCGTGCAGTCCACCCCGGCCACCCCCGACGACCTGACCTCCCTGCTCGACGCGCTCAGAGCCGACGGTGTGCACCTGTGGGCCGAGGACGGGCGCATCCACTTCCGCGCCCCCTCCGGCACCCTCACCGACGCCCAGCGCGCGACACTGCGCGATCACCGGGACCGGGTCCTGGCCCTGCTGGAGCGGGAGTCCGACGCCCCGGCCCTCGTCCCCGACCCGGCCGCCCGCCACGAGCCCTTCCCCCTGACCGACGTCCAGGGCGCCTACCTGGTCGGCCGGGGCTCGGCCTACGACCACGGCGGGGTGGCCTGCCACGCCTACGCCGAGATGGAGTTCGACGACCTCGACCCCGCCCGGCTGCGCACCGCGTGGAACGCCCTGGTGGACCGGCACGACATGCTGCGCGCCGTGGTCTCCCCCGAGGGGCACCAGGTGGTCCTGCCCAAGGCGCCGGGGGAGTCCCTGACCGTCACCGAGGTGGGGGACGCCGACCCCCGACCGCACGCCGAGCGGGCCCGGGAGCGGCTGCGCGACCTGGTGCCCGACCCCTCCGCCTGGCCGCTGGTGCGCCTGCACCTCACCCGCGGGGCGGACCTGGCGGTCCTGCACCTGTCCGTCGACCTGCTCGTCGCCGACTACACGAGCGTGCGCCTGCTCCTGGAGGAGCTGCGTCACCTGTACGAGGACCCCGACCACGTGCTCCCCGCCCTGGAGGTGACCTTCCGCGACTACGTGCTGGCGCACCGGGCGCTGCGGGACGGCTCCCGCCGGCACCGGGACCGCGCCTACTGGACGGAGCGCCTCGACGAACTGCCCCCGGCCCCCGAACTCCCCCTGGCCGAACACGCCGCCGACGCCTCGGCGCGCTTCACCCGCCTGTCCGCCGGCCTGGACGCCGCGGAGTGGACGGCGCTGTGCGATCGCGCGGCGGCACGGGGTCTGACCCCCTCCACCGTCGCCCTGGCCGCCTACGCCGAGGTGATCGCCCTGTGGTCGCGCCGGCCCGACTTCACCCTCAACCTCCCGGTGTCCCAGCGCCTGCCGCTCCACCCTGAGGTGGGCGGGGTCGTCGGTGACTTCACCGCGCTGACCCTGCTGGCGGTGCACGCCGACGACGGGACCACCTTCGCCGAGCGCGCCGCCACCCGTCAGGCCCGCCTCATCGAGGACATGGACCACTGCCTGTACTCGGGCAACGAGGTGCTGGCCGAGCTGTCCCGGCGCCGTGACGAGACGGCGGTGCTGATGCCCGTGGTCTTCACCGGCGCGTTGGGCGCGGACGACGCCCCCTCCCCCGAGGCCTGGGTCGCGCGCGAGGTCCACGGGCTCTCCCAGACCCCCCAGGTGTGGGTGGACTGCCAGGTCTCCCTCAACGGCGACGCCCCGGCCCTGCGCTGGGACGTGCGCGAAGGCGTCCTGCCCGAGGGGGTCGCCGCCGACGCCTTCCGGGCCTACCACGACCTGCTGCGCCGCCTGGCGGCCTCCGACGCCGCCTGGGACGCGGCGGACCCGGTCCCGCTCCCCGCCGAGCAGCTCTTCGTGCGCGCCCGGGTCAACTCCACGGAGGGCCCGCTGCCCGACGCCCTGCTCCACGAGAACGCCCTCGCCCGGGCACTGGAGTCCCCGGCCGCGCCGGCCGTCCTCACCGGGGACGGCGCGCTCACCCGCGGGGAGCTGTGGGGCCGTGTCACCGGGGTCGCCGACCGGCTGCGCGCGGCCGGGGCCGTCCCGGGCGACCACGTGGCCATCGTCATGGACAAGGGCGTCGAGCAGGTGGTCGCCGCCCACGCCGCCCTGCTGGTCGGCGCGGTCTACGTTCCGGTGGACACCACCCAGCCGGCCGCCCGCCGCCGCTCCATCCTGGGCGACGCCGGTGTGCGGCACGTGCTCACCCAGTCCTGGCTCGCCGAGATCGGCGACTGGGACGAGGACACCGCCGTCATCGAGGTGGACACCGCGCCCGCGGGCACGGTCCCCGCGGACCTCCCCCCGCGGCCCGTCTCCCCGGACGACCCCGCCTACGTCATCTACACCTCCGGTTCCACCGGGACGCCCAAGGGCGTGGTCATCACCCACCGTGCCGCCCTCAACACCATCGACGACGTCGACCTGCGCTTCTCGGTGGGCGAGGCGGACCGGATCCTGGGCCTGGCGGCCCTCGGGTTCGACCTGTCCGTCTACGACCTGTTCGGACCCCTGGGCCGGGGCGGCGCGCTGGTGCTCCCCGACGCCGCGCGCCGGGGCGACCCCTCCCACTGGGCCGAGCTGATCCACGAGCACGGGGTCACCCTCTGGAACTCCGTGCCCGCCCAGATGGGCATGCTCGCCGACTACCTGGCCACCGCCCCCGGGATGGCCCCCTCGACGCTGCGGGTGGCCCTGCTGTCGGGGGACTGGATCCCGCTGACCCTGCCCGAGCGGGTGCGCGCCCACACGCCGACCCTGGCGCTGTACGGCTTCGGCGGTGCCACCGAGGGCTCGATCTGGTCCATCCACCACCGCATCGACGAGGTCGACCCCACCTGGCCGAGCATCCCCTACGGCCGCCCCCTCACCAACCAGACCTTCCACGTGCTCGACGGGGGGATGCGCGACCGGCCCGACTGGGTCGCCGGAGAGCTGTACATCGGCGGCGCGGGCGTGGCGAGCGGCTACCTGGGCGACGAGGCCCGCACCGCGGAACGCTTCGTCACCCGGCCCGGCACCGGGGAGCGGCTCTACCGCACCGGCGACCTGGGGCGCTACCGGCCCGGCGGCGACATCGAGTTCCTCGGCCGTGAGGACGACCAGGTCAAGATCCGCGGGCACCGGGTCGAACCGGCCGAGATCGAGGCCGCCGTCCTGGCGCACCCGGCCGTGGCCGCCGCCGCGATCCTGGCGCCGGGCGGTCGACAGGACCGCCGCCTGGTCGGGTTCGTGGAGACGGCCGTCCACCGGCTCGGCCGCCACGCCACCGTGGAGGAGCCGGTCACGGACGCGGCCCGCACCGCCGTGGACGAGGCCGTGGCCGGTCTGGACCGCGACGACCTGGACGCCTTCCTGCGGTCGATGCGCTCCACCGCGCTGGACGCCATCACCCTCACCCTGACCGGGGCGGGACTGTTCCGGGGCGCCTCCCACACCGAGGCCGAGGTCATCGCGGCCCTGGCCGCGGACCGGCGCCACCACCGGCTCGTCCGCCGCTGGATCACGGCGCTGACGGACGCGGGCCGGCTCGCCCGGGACGGGGAGACGCTGCACGGCCTCACCGAGGTCACCCCGGACGGATACCGCAGGGCCTGGGACGAACTGGCCGGACTGGAGGCCCGGGTCGACTACGGCACCGAGGTCCTGGACTACATGCGCACCTGCGCCGAGCGGCTGCCCGAACTCCTGCGCGGCGACCTCGACGTGCGCTCCCTCCTCTTCCCCGGGGCGGCGCTGGACACCGCGGGGGCCGCCTACCGCGACAACCTCGCCATCCGCCACCTCAACGCCTCCGCGGCGGCCTCCCTGGCCGAGATCGCCCGTCGGCGCGGCGGGGGCGAGCCCCTGCGGGTCCTGGAGATCGGCGCGGGGGTGGGCGGCACCACCGAGGCCGCCGTCCACGCCCTGGCCGGTCACCGTGTCGACTACCGGTTCACCGACCTGTCGCCGTTCTTCCTCACCGAGGCCCGGGAGAGGTTCGCCGACTTCCCCTGGGTGTCCTTCGGCCTCTACGACCTGGACCGGGACCCCCGTGACCAGGGGCAGGCCCCCAACTCCTTCGACGTCATCGTCGCCGCGAACGTCCTGCACAACGCCATCGACGTCGACGCGGCCCTGGCCCGCCTCAGGGAACTGCTCGTCCCCGGCGGCCACCTGCTCTTCATCGAGACCACCATCGAGCACGACCCCGCACTGCTGGTCTCCATGGAGTTCATGGAGGGCCTCGACGGCGGCCACCGCGACGACCGGACCGAGGCCGACCAGACCTTCCTCACCCGCGAACAGTGGGACGCCGCCCTGGCCAGGGCGGGGGCCGTGCCGGCGCTGGTCCTGCCCGAGGCCGACGACCCGCTGTCCCGGACCGGTCAGACCCTGTACCTGACCCGGCTGAAGACGGACCGGGTCCCGGTCGGCGCCGAGGAGCTGATCCGGCACACCGCGGCCCGCCTTCCGGAGTACATGGTCCCCGCCCAGTGGCGGATCCTGGACGCGCTGCCGCTGACCGGCAACGGCAAGGTCGACCGCGCCGCCCTGGCCCGCGACCTGCCCGGCGAGGAGGACGCGCCCGCCGTCGAGTCCCTGTCCGCCGCACCCGCCGACGACCTGGAACGCGCCCTGGCCGACCTGTGGGCCGAACTCCTGGAGCGCGCCCGGGTCGGACGCGACGACGACTTCTTCGACATGGGCGGCGACTCCCTCCTGGTCGCCCGCATGGTGGGCCGGCTCGGCGAGGTCCTGCCCGGAACCGGGGACGACATCGAGTGGGAGGTCGTGCTCCGCCACATGCTGCGCACGCCGACCATCGCCGGACTCGCCTCCTACCTGCGCGACCTGTCCGGCCAGGTGGGAGCCGCACGGGACGGGGTCAAGGACCCGTACGTGCCGCTCAACGGCCCCGGCGCGGGGACGGTCACCGCCCTCGTGCACGCCGGTACCGGCACGCTCATCCCCTACCGCGCGCTCATCACCGAGATCCGGCGGCGCTCGGCGGGACGGGGCACCCTCGTGGGCCTTGAGCTGCCCGACGTGGCGGCCTTCCTGGAGGCCGACCCGGCCACGGTCATCAAGCGCTGGGCCGCCGACTACGCCACCGCGCTGCTGGACCGCGGCGGCGACCGCTTCCACGTCGTGGGCTACTGCCTGGGCGGACTCATCGCCACCGAGGTCGCCCGCAGCCTCACCGAGGCGGGCGCCGAGGTCGCCTCCCTCACCGCCATCAGCACGCACCGTCCGCCCTTCCGGCTGGACGACGAGCTGATCTCGGAGTACGCCTTCGCCGTCATGATGGGCATCGACCCGGTCTCGGTCGGCTTCCCCGCCGACGAGAACCGGGTGTCGGCCGCCTCCGACCTCCTCCTGGACGCCACCCCCGGCCTGCTGCCGGACGGGGCGATCGGCCGCCTGGAAGGGGAGTACGCCGATGTGGCGGCCTGCTTCCGGGCCCTGGCGGAGGTACCGCGCGAGGCCCGTGTGGCGCGCATGTGCGCGGCCGTACCGCCCTCGGCGGGCACCTACGAGCCCGAGGCCCTGGACGAGATGTTCCGCATCTTCCGCCAGAGCGTGTTCTCCATCTCCCGCTACGAGCCCGAGCCCTACGCGGGTGACATCACGTTCCTGCGGCACGGCGGCGCCTACCCCTTCCCCGGGAACAAGGAGAGCGTCACCTCCTACTGGGAGCGGCTCGTCCTGGGAGACCTGAGGATCGTGGACGTTCCGGGCGACCACTTCAGCATGCTCTCGGTGCCCTACGCGCCCGGTCTCCTCAAGCACCTGGACGAGATCACCGGTGGGGACGTGATCCGGTGACCGGGGATCTCCCCCTGATCGGGGTGGTGGGGGCCTCGGGCGCGGTCGGCGCCCCCGCCACCCGGTTCCTGCACTCCTTGGGCCGCGTCCGCCTGCGACTGGGCGGGCGCCGCCCCGGCCCGCTCACGGCCCTGGCGAAGGAGCTGGGGGCGCGGGCGCGGGTCGTCGACGCCGGCTCCCCCGACTCGCTGGCCGCCTTCTGCGCGGGCTGCGACGTGGTGCTCAACTGCGCGGGCCCCTCCTACGCCCTGGTGGACCGGGTCGCCGTGGCCGCCTTGGCCGCCGGCGCCGACTACGTGGACGTCACCGGCGACGAGCCGGTGCGCGCCGCGCTGACCGGCACCCCCGCGCTGGAGGGCCGAGTGGCGGTGGTGTCGGCCGGGCTGCTGCCCGGACTGTCGGCGCTGCTGCCCCGCACGGTGGCGGCGAGGGACGGCCTGACCCGGCTGCGCGCCCACGCCGGCGGGCTGGAACGGTGCACCGAGGCGGCGGCGGGCGACCTGCTGCTGTCCCTGCCCGGCGCGGCCGACGAGACGGCCGTGTTCGGCACCCCGCTCGCCGCCTGGCACCGGGGGCGGTTGGCGCCGCGGGCCCTGCGCGTCGCCGACGCCGTGCAGGTGCCGCACTTCTCCGCCCCCGGGTTCGTCCAGCCCTTCCTGACCGGGGAGGCCCACCGGCTCGCCGCCGACCTGGGTCTGACCGAGCTGGAGTGGTACAACGTCCACCTCGGCGAGCGGTCGCGGGCGCTGCTGTCCTCGATGGCCGGCCGCCCCGTGGCCGACCTGCCCGGCGCGGTCGCGGCACTGCGTCGGGCGGCCGACCTCGACCTCGCCGGACGGGACCCCCACTACCTCCTCGTCATGGACCTCGTCGACGGCCGGGGAGGGGAGCGCACCCTCGTGCTGCGCACCTCCGACGGTTACCGCACCACCGGGCACGTGGGCGCCTGGACGGCCCTGGAGGTGGCCGCCGACCGGGTGCCCGCGGGCGTGCACCACGCGGCCGACGTCCTGGACCCCGAACGGGCCGTGGCGGAGCTGTTCGCCCACCCGGGGACCGGCTCCCTGCGGGAGTACCGGGACACCGCCGGCCACGGCGCCCCGGGTGTCGAGGAGGGGGTCCTGTGAACGGGCGTCCGCTGCGCACCATCGTCTGCGGGACCGGGTTCGGCCGCTTCTACACGCGGGCCCTGGAACTGCTGCCCGAGGACTTCGAGCCGGTCGGCGTCCTGGCCCGGGGCGGGGAGTTCTCCCGCGAGCACGCGCGACGGCACGGGCTGCCCCTGTACACCTCCGTCGCGGAGCTGCCCGAGGACGTGGACGCGGCCTGCGTGGTCGTGGGCTCGGCCGTCTCGGGTGGACCCGGCGCGGAGATCGCCCGGGACCTGCTCGCCCGGGGCGTCCACGTCCTCCAGGAGCACCCCGTCCACCACGACGAACTGGCGGGCCTGCTGCGGGCGGCGCGCGCGTCGGGGACGGTCTACCACCTCAACCCCTTCTACCGGCACGTCGAACCGGTGCGGCGTTTCCTGGACACGGCCCGGGAGGTGCGGCGCAGGGGCAGGGTGCTGGCCGTCGACGCGACCTCGGCCGTGCAGGTGCTGTACCCGCTGCTCGACGTGCTGGGCAGGGCACTGGGAGGGGTGCGCCCGTGGGCGCTCACCGAACCGCTGCCGGGGGACGCCGAGGTGGCGCACCTGGCCGCGACGGCCCAGCCCTACCGGGTCCTCCAGGCCACGGTGGCCGGGGTGCCGGTGACCCTGCGGGTGCAGAACCAGCTGGACCCCTCCGACGGTGACAACCACGCCCTGCTGTGGCACCGGTTGTCCCTGGCGGGGGAGGGGGGCGTGCTGGCGCTGGCCGACACCCACGGCCCGGTCCTGTGGCATCCCCGGCTGTACGCCCCCAGGGACGCCCACGGCCGACTGCGGTCGACCGGCCCGGGGACCGACCACCTCGACGAACCGGCCACCACCGTGCTGGAGGGCACCCTGCCGCCCTCCCACCGGGAGATCTTCGCCCGCGTGTGGCCCGAGGCCCTGGCCCGGGCGCTGCGCGACTTCGCCGCCGACGTGCGCGCGGGCACCGACCCGCTGCCGCGCGGCCAGTTCGACCTGTCCGTGTGCCGCCTGTGGCACGACGTCACCGGCCGGCTCGGCCGGCCCGAGATCATCCGACCCGAACGGCCCGACCCCTGGGGGATCGCCGATCTCCACGAGACGACGGGAAAGTCATGAAGGACACCGTGCTCAGCCCCTGGCTGCGCCGCTACCGCACCCGGCCCGGAGCGGGTGCGCGCCTGGTCTGCCTGCCCCACGCGGGGGGAGGCGCGGGCGCCTTCCGGTCATGGGCGTCCCTGCTGCCCGCCGGGGTGGAGCTGCTCTGCGTCCAGTACCCCGGCCGTGAGGACCGCTTCGGCGAGCCCCTGGTGGACGACATGGGCGAGGTCGTGTCCCGGCTGGCCGGCGAACTCGCGCCGTGGCTGGACCGCCCCTACGCCCTGTTCGGGCACAGCATGGGCTCGGCGGTCGCCTACGAGCTGGGCAGGGCCCTGCGGGACGGCGGCGCCCCCGGGCCCGAACGCCTCTTCGCCTCGGGGCGCAGGGCCCCGGCCGACGCCCCTCCCGGTCGGGTCCACCTGGCCGACGACGACGCGATCGTCTCCGAGCTGCTCCGGTTGGGCGGCACCGAGGAGGAGGTACTGGCCGACCCGGGCCTGCGGGAGGCCGTCCTGGAGCTGGTCCGCAACGACTACCGGCTCATCGAGCGCTACCGCCCCTTCCCGGGGCCGCCGCTGGACTGCCCGGTGAGCGTCTTCCTCGGGGACACCGACCCCGAGGTCGACGCGGACAACGCCCGGAAGTGGGCGGAGACCACGACCGGCCGCGTCGACGTCCAGGTGTTCCCGGGGGACCACTTCTACCTGGCGCCCCGCAGGGAGGACGTCATCGCCGCGCTCCTGCGCCGCCTGGACCCGGCGTTGCTCGCGGCCTCCTCACCGTGGCCCAGCACGCCCTGACCCTCCTCACGGACCTTGGAGCACACCATGTCGGCCATCGACTACTACTCCCCGGCCGCCGAGTTCTTCGACCTCGTCGGCCATCGTCACCTGGTCTCCAGCGCCCCGGCCCTGCGCGCCGCGCTGACCGGCCTGGACACCGCGCACGGTCCCGTCCTGGACATCGGGGCGGGAACGGGACTGGTGACCTCGACCATCGCCGAGATCCTGCCGTCGGCGCGGATCCTGTCGGCCGAGCCCTCGCCGGTGATGCGCGCCGTCCTCACCAGCCGGGTCTTCTCCGACCCCGCCCTGCGCGAACGCGTCACCGTCCTCCCCGAACCGGCCCAGGAGCTGCCCCTGCCCGACTCGCTGTCGGCGGTGGTGATCTTCGGTGTGGCGGGCCACATCCCCCGGTCCGAGCGGGTCGCCCTGTGGAGACGCCTCGCCGACCGGCTGCCCCCGGGCGGCCCCATCGTGGTGGAGCTGATGGGGGTGGAGACCCCGCGCTCCATCCCGTTCGTGCGCATGTGCCGTGAGCGCGTGGGCGAGCAGGTCTACGAGTGGTGGATCTCCGGCGAGCCCGCCGGAGAGGGCGTCATGCGCTGGCGTACCGAGTGGCGGGTCCTGCGCGACGGGGAGCGGGTCCGCACCGTCACCGACGAGTACGACTGGGAGACCTTCGGCGTCGACCGCCTCGCCGAGGAGTCCGGACTGACCGTCAAACGCCTCGTCCAGGCCGGACGCGAGGCCACACCGGAGATCGGGGTGCTGGTCAAGTGACGGAGCCGACCACGGTCGCCACCGAGCGGCCCCGGGACGCGGACACCGCCCCGCGGGAGCGCGCGCCCTCACCGCTGTCGGTGCTCCTGGAGCCCGTCAGGGGCCGGATCGTCGTCGCCGCCGTCCTGCAGGGGGCGGCCGGCGCGCTCGGCCTCGGCCCGCTCATCTGTGTCGTCGAGATCGCCGGCGTGCTCCTGGGCCCCGGCCCGGTCGACCCCGGACGCCTGTGGGTCCTGGTCGGCCTCGCCCTGACCGGCGCCGTCGCGGCCCTGGCGGCCGGCGCCGCCTCGACCCTGATCGGGCACCTGGCCGACAACGACATGCAGCTCTCGATCCGCCGATCGCTGGCCGCGCACCTGTCCCGGGTCCCCCTGGGCTGGTTCTCCGGCAAGGGGTCGGGCCGGGTCAAGAAGGCCCTGCACGACGACATCGCCGAGGTGCACTCCCTGATCGCGCACACCCTGCCCGACCTGGCCGCGGTGGTGAGCGTCCCGGTGGTCGCCCTCGTCTACCTGGCGATCGTGGACTGGCGGCTCGCCCTGGTGGCGGTGGCCCTGGTCGCGGCCGGGATCGTGCTGTTCGCCCGGGCCATGGCCGGGGGGATGGCCAAGATGGCCGAGGCCTCGCGCGCGATGAACGACATCAACGCCTCCGCCGTGGAGTTCGTCGACGGCATCCAGGTGGTCAAGCACTTCGGCGGCCACCGCAGGACGCACCGGCGCTTCCTGGACGCGGCCGACGCCTACTCCGACTTCTTCTCCTCCTGGTCCCGGGCCACCACCCCGGTGACGGTCGCCTCGTTCCTGCTGCTGTCGGCGCCGATGGTGACCGTGGGGGTGGTCGTCACCGGTGTCGCCTTCGCGGCGGCCGGCTGGACCGACCCGGTCTCCGTGGTGGCCTTCGCCCTGATCGCCCCGGCACTGTGCGCGCCCATGAACGTCATCGGCTCCCGGGTCCAGCAGATCCAGGGGGCGGGGGCCGCGGCCGGACGGGTCGCCGCACTGCTGTCCGTCCCCCGGCTGCCGGAGGGCTCCCGAGGGCGGCCCGACGACGCCCGCGTCGTCTTCGACGGGGTGCGCTTCGCCTACCCCGCCGACGGCGACGGAGAGGCGGAGGAGGTACTGCGCGGCGTCGACCTGGTCCTGGAACCGGGGACGGTCACGGCGCTCGTCGGTCCCTCCGGGGCCGGCAAGACCACCCTGGCCACCCTGCCCGCCCGCTTCCACGACCCCACCGCGGGGTCGGTCTCCATCGGCGGGGTCGACCTGCGGGAGCTGTCGACCGAGGCGCTGTACCGCACCGTCGGCTTCGTCTTCCAGGACGTGCGCCTGCTGCGCGAGTCGGTGGCCGACAACATCGCGCTCGGGCGGCCCGACGCGACCCGCGCGGACATCGAGGCCGCCGCCGGCGCGGCCCGCATCCACGAGCGGATCACCCGGCTGCCGCGCGGCTACGACACGGTCGTGGGGGAGGAGGTCGACCTCTCGGGCGGTGAGGCCCAGCGCCTGTCCATCGCCCGGGCGATCCTCGCCGACCCGCCCGTGCTGATCCTGGACGAGGCCACCGCCTCGGTGGACCCGGTCGCCGAGGCCGACATCCAGGACGCGCTCAGCGAACTCGCCCGGGGGCGCACCGTGCTGGTCATCGCCCACCGGCTCGCCACCGTCACCGGTGCCGACCGCATCGCCGTCATGGAGGACGGCCGTGTCGTGGAGTCGGGCACCCACGAGGAACTCCTCGCCTCGCGAGGACGCTACGCGGACCTGTGGCGGGCCCGCCGCGACCACCGCGCCGGACAGGGGGAAGAGGAATGATCCGCGAACTCCTCAGGGCCATGGGGCCCCGCTACGCCCGCCCGATGACGATGAGCCTGGCGCTCACCTCGTTCGTCTCCGCGTTCCAGGGGGTGCTGTTCGCCCTGCTGGTCCCGGTCCTGTCGAGGTTCCTGGGACCCGAACCGGAGACGGCCCGCCCCTGGGTCCTGGCCCTGGTCGCCGCCACCGTCCTGTACGCGGTGCTGCGGTCGGCGAGCCTCCACCTCAACTTCCGGGTCGGCGGCTCCGTCTCGCGCGCCCTGCACCACCGGATCGGCGACCACGTCGTGCGCCTGCCCCTGGGCTGGTTCACCGGGGCCCGGCTCGGTGAGCTCAACCGGATCGTCACCGACGGCGTCTCCCGGACCACCGGCCTGCCCGTGCACACCTACCCGCCGCTGGCGGACGCCGTCCTCACCCCCGTGGTGGCGGTGGCGGCCCTGTTCCTCTTCGACTGGCGGATCGCGCTGGCCTGCGCGGCCTGCCTGGTCGTCCTGTGGATGGTGTTCACCCTGTCCAACGAGGCCGTGGCGCGCGGCGACGCCGCCCGCGACGCGGTGGCCGACCAGGCCGCCGACCGGGTGCTGGAGTACGCCCGCTCCCAGTCGGTGCTCCGCGCCTTCGGGCGGGCGGAGAGCGGACGCACGGGCCTGGACCGGTCACTGGTCGCCGAACACGGCGCGGTCCGGTCGATGCTCTGGAAGGCGATCCCGGCCCTGGTCGCCTACTCCTTCACGGTCCGCCTGGCGCTCACCCTGATCCTGGTCTGCGCGCTCTACCTCGCGGTGGGCGGCACCCTGGACGGGGCGACGGCCGTGGCCCTGCTCGTCCTGGTCGTCAGGTTCGTCCACCCCCTGTCCGGGGCGGCCGAGAGCGGGGCGGCCCTGCGCATGGCCGTCAACGGCCTGGGCCGGATCAACGCCGTCCTGGACGCGCCGGTCCTGCCCGAGCCGACCGACCCCGTTCCGCCCCGGGACGCCTCGGTGGAGTTCGACGACGTCCGCTTCTCCTACGCCCCGGACGCGGACCCGGTCCTGGACGGGGTCTCCTTCCGGGCCGAGCCGGGCACCTTGACGGCGCTGGTCGGCCCCTCCGGGGCGGGCAAGACCACCGTGTCGCGCCTGCTGGCCCGTTTCCACGACGTGGACGGGGGAGCGGTGCGGATCGGCGGTGTCGACGTCCGCGAGATCGGTGGAGAGGAGCTGTCCCGGCACGTGGCCATCGTCTTCCAGGACGTGTACCTGTTCGACGCCACCATCGCCGACAACCTCCGCATCGCCGCCCCCGAGGCCACCACGGAGGACCTGGACCGGGTCGCCGCCCGCTCGGGTCTGGACCGGGTGATCGCCGAACTCCCCGACGGGTGGGACACCCGGGTGGGAGAGGGCGGTACCTCCCTGTCCGGCGGCCAGCGGCAGCGGGTGTCGATCGCCCGGGCCCTGCTCAAGGACGCGCCGATCGTCGTCCTGGACGAGGCGTCCGCCGCGTTGGACGCCGAGAACGAGGCGCTGCTCACCGAGACCGCGGTCGACCTGGCCCGGGAGCGGACCGTGCTGGTCATCGCCCACAGGCCCGCCACCGTGGCCGCCGCCGACCGGATCGTCTTCCTCGACGGCGGCCGTGTCGCCGAGCAGGGCGCCCCCGCCGAACTCCTCGCCGCGAACGGCCGCCACGCGGCCTACGTCCGGGCCCGGGAACGGGCGCTGGGGTGGCGGCTGACCGCCGACCCCGTCCGTCCCTGACCCCCCGCCACCATCCCCGCCCCACACCAGGAGGACCGCGCGCATGACCCCGTCCACTCCCGAGGCCCCCGACACGGGGGCGTCCGCCGACCCCGTCGAGTTCCCGATCGCCCGTTCCTGCCCCTTCTCCCCGCCCGACGCCTACGCGCCGATGCGCGAGCGGGGCACCCCGACCAAGGTCGCCGTTCCCGGCGGCAAGGAGGCCTGGCTCGTCACCGGGTTCAAGGACGTGCGCGCCGCGCTGTCCCACCCGGCCTCCAGCTCCGACGCCCGCCACCCCGCCTTCCCGGCCCTGGGCGACGGTGAGCAGGCGGTCGCGGCGGAGCTGCGCCCGTTCATCCGCATGGACCCGCCCGACCACACCCGGGTGCGGCGCATGCTCGTCGGCGAGTTCACGGTCAAGCGGGTCCGGGAGATGCGGACCGCCATCGAGGAGATCTGCCGAGAACAGGTGGAGTACCTGCTCTCCCGGCCGATGCCGGCCGACCTCGTCGGCGACTACGCCAACCGGGTCTCCACCACCGTCATCTGCCGCCTGCTCGGCGTTCCGATGGAGGACCTGGAGTTCTTCCGCCGCATCACCTCCGTCTCCGGAGCCCGCACGAGCACGGCCGAGGAGGTGGGCGCGGCGCTGGCCGACCTGTTCGGGCTCATCGACCGGCTCATCGACGAGAAGGCGCAGAGCCCCGGGGACGACCTGATCAGCCGACTGGTCAACGGCCCGCTGGAGCGGGGGGAGATCACCCGGCACTCGCTGCTGTCCCAGATCGGCATCACCCTCAACGCCGGGCACGAGACCTCGCGCAACATGATCCCCCTGGCCGCGCTGGACCTGCTGGACAACCCCGACCAGCTGGACCTGCTGCGCGAGGACCCCTCGCTGTGGCCGGGAGCGGTCGACGAGCTGCTGCGGCACCTGTCGGTCGCCGATGTCATCACCCTGCGGGTCGCCACCGAGGACATCCCGCTGGAGGGCGCGACGATCCCCGCCGGGGACGGGTACATCGCCCTGCTGGCGGCGGCCAACCACGACCCGGAGGCGTTCCCCGAACCCGGCCGCCTCGACATCGCGCGGTCGCAGCGCAACCACGTCGCCTTCGGCTACGGGGTCCACCAGTGCGTCGGCCAGAACCTGGGCCGCCTGGAGATCGAGGTCGCCCTGCGGGTCCTGTTCGAGAAGGTCCCGACCCTGCGGCCCGCGGTGCCGGTCGGCGACCTGCCGCTGCGCTCCTCCTCGGCGATCTTCGGCCTGGAGGAGGTGCCCGTGTCGTGGTGACCACCGACCCCGAGGGCGGCGGGCTCGTGCTCCACGCCGACACCGACGTGTGCGCCGGCGCGGGCCAGTGCGTGCGCGCCGCCCCCGAACTCTTCGACCAGGACGACGACGGCCTGGTGGTCCCGCTCGCCACCGAGATACCGCCCGCCTCCTCGGCGCGCGCCCTGGAAGCCGTCGACCTGTGCCCCTCGGGCGCGATCGGCGTTCGAGTCCTCTCCCGCCCCGACGGCCGGGAGAACCGCATCCCCCCTGGGCCGTGACGGTCACGGCCCCGAACAGAAACGAGAATCCACCGATGAGACGACGAGCCCTCTTCACGGGCCTGTCCGTGATGGTCCTGGCGGCCTCCGGCTGCGCCGCGGACGGGGACGGACCCGGCGACTCCGAGCGGACGTCGACCCTGCGCTACGCGGCGGTCGGCGCGCCCGCGGCCACCACGAACGATCCGCACGGGCGGGTCGGCAACGAGTCGGACTACCTGCGCTTCGCCATGCTCTACGACGTCCTCACCGTCCTCGACGAGAACGGCGTCGCGCAGCCCAGGCTCGCCGAGTCCTGGGAGTCCGAGGGCGAGGACCTCACCCACTGGCACGTGTCGCTGCGCGAGGACGCCGTCTTCTCCGACGGCGAACCCGTCACCGCCGACGACGTCCTGTTCTCCCTGCGGCGCATCCAGGGCAAGGGCGCCGAGAACAACGGCCGCCTGTCCGTGTTCGACCTGGAGTCCTCCGAGGCCTCGGGCGAACACGAACTCGAACTGGTGACCCGGCGGCCCTACGCCGAGGTCGGCGTCGCCCTGTCCTCCCTCACCTTCGTCGTCCCCGAGGGCGGCGACGACATCGTCGAACCGGTCGTCGGCTCCGGCCCCTTCGTCCTGGAGGGCGCCGACGACACCACCGCCACCCTGACCCGCAACGAGGAGTGGTGGGGGCCCGGAACCGGCGTGGAGCGGCTGGAGATCACCGCCATGCCCGATCCGTCCGCACGCGCCTCCGCGGTCGCCTCGGGGCAGGCGGACGTGGCCGGGAGCGTCGCGCCCGCCACCGCACGACAGTACGACGAGGACGACGCGGTGGAGGTCGTCACCCGGCCCGGCGGCGTCAACCACCCGCTGGTGATGGACCTGACGGTCGCCCCCTTCGACGACCCCGAGGTGCGCGAGGCGGTCAAGCTCGCCCTGGACCGCGAGGCGTTGGTGGAGACCGTGTTCCTCGGCTATGGAAAGCCGGGAGCGGACATCGTCAGCCCCTCGGAGCCCTTCGCCCCGGAGGCCGACCCGGTCAACCGCGACCTCGACCGGGCCCGTGAACTCCTGGAGGAGGCCGGACACGAGGACGGCGTCTCCCTCACCCTGCACGCCACCAACTCCTACCCCGGCATGGAGGAGGCCGCCGTCCTGGTCTCCGAACAGCTCGCCGAGGCGGGCATCGAGGTACAGGTCGAGGTCGGGCCGCCCGACACCTACTGGACCGAGGTCTGGAACGTCGAGTCGTTCTACCTCAACAGCCTGGGCGGCAGCGGGTTCGTGGACTTCTCCCGGATGGCGCTGGTCACCGACGGCCCGATCAACGAGACCGGCTGGTCCGACGAGGAGTGGGACGCCGACTTCGACACGGCCCTGGCCACCGCCGACGAGGCGGAACGGCACGCCGTCCTCGGCGACCTCCAGCAGCGCATCGCCGACGACGGCGGCTACGTGGTCTGGGGCATCGGTGACGGTATCGACCTGACCGCCGCCGGGGTCACCGGTCTGCCCACCGGACCCGGGTTCCACCGCTTGCAGATCGAGCAGGTCGAGGTGGCCGGCTGATGCGGCCCCCTCAGGCGGCGCCCCCGGGCGCCGCCCTCCGGCGCCGGAGCGGGGTCCCCCCGCTCCGCGCGCCGCTGTGGGCCCTGGCCCGGGGGGTCCTGCTCCTGGGCGCGGTGTCGGTGGTCGTCTTCGCGGCCACCTCCCTGCTCCCCGGGGACGCCGCCGAGTTGCGGGCCTCCCCGGGGGCCACCGAGGAACAGATCCGGGCCCTGCGCGAGGAACTGGGACAGGACGCCGAGCCGTGGCGGCTCTACCTGTCCTGGGTCGGCGGACTGCTGGGCGGCGACCCGGGGACGTCCCTGGTCAACGGCCGCCCGGTCGCGGACGCGGTGGCGCAGCGACTGCCCGCCACCGCCACGCTCGTCGGGGGCTCGCTGCTCCTGGCCGCGCCCGCCATGCTCCTCCTCGGCGGGTGGGCGGGGTCGGCCCGGCGCGGACGCGCGGTACCGACCGCGCTCCTCACCGGCGGAGCGGCCGTGCCGACGGTGGTGGTCGCCGCCGGCCTGGCCGCCCTGCTGTCCGGGGCCCTGGGGTGGGTGCCGGCGGTGTCCCTGCTGCCGCCGGGGCGACCGCCGGTCCAGAGTCCCGAACTGCTGGTCCTGCCGGTGCTGTCCATGGCCCTGCCCACCGCGCTGTTCGGCGGCGGGCTGCTCGCGGGGGCCGTCGCCGACGTCGTGGGCCGCCCCCACGTGGCGGACGCGCGCCGTCGGGGCCGCCCGCCGTGGGCGGTCGCCGCGGTGGACGTGCTGCCCTTCCTGATGGCCCCCTTCGCCCGGGTGCTGGCGGTGGCGGCCGGCGGTCTCATCGCCGCCGCCACGGTCGTCGAGACCCTCTTCGGGTACCCGGGCCTGGGCTCCCTGCTGGTCTCCTCCATCGCCTCGCGCGACGTCCCCGTGGTCCAGACGGTCGCACTGCTCGCGGCGGCCGTGGTCCTGGCGGGTCTGGCGCTCGCCGACGCGGTGGCGGGCGGCACCGACCCCCGGAGGCGGACGTGGTGAGCCGGATCCTCATGTTCGTCCTCCTCGCCGTGGTCCTGGCCACGGCGGCCCTGGGCGGATGGGTCGCCCCCCACGACCCGACCGCGCCCCTGGGCGCACCCTGGCGGGGCGCCGGCCCCGAACACCCGCTGGGGACCGACGCGCTGGGCCGTGACGTCTGGTCCCGGGTGCTGGCCGGGGGCGCCGGACTGATCTCCGTGTCCGTCCTCGCGGCCCTGACCGCCTCCTTCGTCGGCGTGGCCGCAGGCCTGGCCGCCGGCTGGGCGGGCGGAGCGCTCGACCGGGCGGCGACCGCGCTCACCGATCTCCTCCTGGCCGTCCCCTCCCTCCTCCTGGCGCTCGTCGTGGCCGTCGCCCTGCCCGGGCACACGGCCGTCGTGGTGGCCACGGTGTGCGGAGGGGCGCCGCTCACCCTGCGGGTGGTGCGCGACGCGGTCCGCTCGATCAGCGGAGCCGGGTACGTGGAGGCCGCCCGCTGCCGGGGCGAGAGCGGCGCGGCCGTCCTGGTCCGCGAGGTCCTGCCCGCGATGAGGGGGGTCGTCACGGCGGACCTGGGGCTGCGCCTGGTGGTGGCGCTCCAGATCGCCTCTGCCCTCAACGTGCTCGGGTTCGGGCCCTCCCCGCCCGAGCCGGACTGGGCCCTGATGCTGCGCGAGAACATGGTCGGCGTCGCGATGAACCCCTGGTCCGTGGTCGCCCCGGCCGCGGCGCTCGGCCTGACCACGGTGCTGCTGGCGCTCTCGGTCCAGCTCGCCGCCGACCGGTATCCCGTCGCCCCCCGGTGGAGAAGGAGGAACGTCCATGTCGGGCTATGAGGTCACAGGGCTGCACGTCGTGGACCGGTCCGGCCGGACGATCGTGGGCCCGGTCGACCTGGACGCGCCCGCGGGGGGCGTGGTGGCGGTCATGGGCGCCTCGGGCGGTGGGAAGACCAGCGCGGTCCTGGGCGCGCTCGACGCGCTGCCTCCCGGTCTGCGCCGGGTCGGTGGCCGGGTGCGGTGGGAGGGCTCCCTCGTGCCGCCGGGCCGGGCCGCGCGCCGCTGGCGGCGTGAGTGCGCCGGTCTGCTCGGCCAGGATCCCGCCTCGGACCTGCACCCGTTGCGCACCGTGAGAGGGCTGGTGCTGGAGGGCCTGCCCGGGGGGCCGCGACGGCGGCGCGTGGAGGCCGCCCACCGGATCCTGGGCCGTCTGGGACTGGACGCGGCCGAGGTGGCCCACCGGCGCCCGCACGAGCTCTCCGGAGGGCAGGCCCAGCGGGTGGCCCTGGCCCGGGCGATCGTCGGTGACCCGGCGCTCCTGGTCCTGGACGAGCCCACCAGCGGGCTCGACCCGGCGACCCTGGAGAGGGTGATCGAGGTCCTCGCCGACCGCAGGGGAGCGGCGGGTCGGGCCACGATCGTGATCACCCACGACCGGGCGTTCGCCGAGCGGGTGGCCGACACGGTGGTCGTGTTCGGTGAGGTCCCCCCGGGCCCCCCGCTCCCGGCGGACGCGGCTCCGGGCGGGGAGGGCGCGGCGGTGCTGGAGTTGCGCTCGCTGGCCGTCGACGCCCCCGGTGGTGGTCCGGCGCTCCTCGGAGGGGTCGACCTCGCGGTCTCCCCCGGAGAGTTCGTCGCCGTGGTGGGGCCCTCGGGCAGTGGGAAGTCCACGCTGCTGCGCGCCGTCGCGGGCCTGCACCCGCCCCGCGCGGGGACCGTGACGGTGGCGGGCGCGGAGGCACCGGCCGCGGTCGCGGACCGCGGCCGGGACCTGCTGCGCGCCGTGCAGTTCGTGGGCCAGGACCCGATGGGCGCCCTCCATCCCTCCCATCGGGTGGGCGCGGTGCTGGCCCGCCCCGCCCGTCTCCTGTCGGGGGCGTCGAGGGAGGAGGCCCGCGACCGGGCCGTCGCCCTGATCGCGGAGGTCGGCCTGCCCGCCGACGTCATCGACCGTCCGCCCGGCGGGTTGTCGGGCGGGCAGCGCCAGCGGGTGGCGATCGCCCGGGCACTGGCCGCCGATCCGGACGTGCTGCTCGCCGACGAGGTGACCTCGGCCCTGGACGCCCGCAGCGCCCGTACCGTCCTGGACCTGTTGGACGCGCTGCGGGCCGAACGGGGGCTGGCGGTGCTGCTGGTGACCCACGACCGGGCGGTCGCCGCCCGGGCGGACCGGGTCCTGACGGTGGACCCCGAGCGTCGGACGCTGCTCCCCGCCCCGGCCGTCTCCGGTGCCCGCTGAGGTGGGTCCCCTCCGGCCGCCGGGACACGGTGGGGGCCGTCCCTCCTCCCACGACGCGGGGGAGGGGCGGCCCCCTTCTCGGGTACGGCGTCGTTGCGAGGCCCTCACACGGAGGGCGGGTGGTCGGTGGGGGCCGAGAGCGTGACGTGCGAGAACGTGACGCGCGCGGGTCAAGGATTCGCTGACCCACCGCCGGGAGGTTCCCTCCGGAGACGATCTCTGGTCGACTGGGAGGGTACGCGATCCGTGCCCTTCGCGATGACGGGGCCGGGATCGAGGGATCGTCTTCAGGGGGAGAGATGACGACGGCACATCTCGTGCACGAGGATCACGCGCATCGGCACGGGGCCACCTGCGGGCACGTGGCGGTGCCCCACCAGGGGCACGTGGACTACGTGCACGACGGGCACCTGCACCACGGACACGAGGACCACTGGGACGAGTGCGCCGCAGGGGAGGAGCACACCGTCCACGAGGGGCACGACCACCGTCACGGTGAGGGTTGCGGGCACGTGGCGGTGCCGCACGAGGACCACGTGGACTACGTGCACGACGGGCACCTGCACCGCGAGCACGAGGACCACTGGGACGAGCACTCCTCCGGTTCCTGACCGGGGTGCGCCTGACCGACGGCGCCCGACCGGACGGACGGCCCCGTCACGTCCCCTCGGGAACGTGACGGGGCCGTCCGGTCGACGGGTGTCGCGGGGACGGAACACCCGCTCCGTCCCCGCCCCCGTCACCAGCTGGACTTGGTGATGCCCGGGAGTTCCCCGCGGTGGGCCATCTCGCGGAAGCGGATGCGGGAGAGCCCGAACTTGCGCAGGTGCCCGCGGGGGCGTCCGTCGACGGAGTCCCGGTTGCGCACGCGGGTGGCACTGGCGTCGCGGGGCTGGCGGCGCAGTTCGGCCACGGCCGCGGTGCGCGCCTCCTCGTCGGTGTGCGGGCTCTTGATGAGGCGCTTCAGCTCGGCCCGGCGCTCGGCGTAGTGGGCGACCACGGCCTTGCGCTGCTCGTTGCGGGCGATCTTGCTCTTCTTCGCCATGTCAGACCTTCTCCCCGCGGGCGCGGATGTCGGCGACCACGCGCTCGATCCCCCGCGCGTCGATGACCTTCATCCCCTTGGTGCTCACCTTGAGCTTGACGAACCGCTGCTCGCTGGGCAGCCAGTACCGCTTGCTCTGGATGTTGGGGTCGAACCTGCGCTTGGTGCGCCGGTGGGAGTGGGAGATGGCGTTTCCGAAGGCGGGTGCCTTCCCCGTCACCTGGCAGACGCGTGACACGGTGGTTCCTCTCTCTCGTGGATTCGGTGGGTCCCTCAGACCCGGGCGGACGGGGTGTTGGAGGGGTAGGGGAGCAGGGCCATCTCGCGGGCGTTCTTGATCGCCGAGGCGATCAGGCGCTGCTGACGGGCGGTGACGCGGGTCACCCGGCGGCTGCGGATCTTCCCCTTCTCGGAGATGAACTTGCGCAGCAGGGCGATGTCCTTGTAGTCGATGTAGTCCATCTCGCCGAGCGGGTTGGCGAACTTACGGGCCGGTTTGCGCTTGGCGGCGGATCGGCGTTCGTTGGCGGGCATGGTCACCTTTCTGAGAATTCTGCGAAGGGGTCGGTCAGGAACTCCTGGCCGGATTCCTCGTCGGTCACCAGACAGGAGTCCAGCAGGCCGATCAGTTCGTCGACCTCCATGTCGACGCCGGTGAAGGCGAGGTGCTGGCGGCGGTCGCCGATCTCCGGGTTCCAGTCCAGACGGGCGCGGACGCGCCGCGCCTCCGGGACGAGTTCGAGGGCCGCCTCGGGGAGGGCGGCCAGCCAGGGGCCTCCGTGCTCCACCATCAGCAGGTCCCCGTAGGACTCCCAGACGAGGAGGTCGTCGGGACGGCCGGCCAACCAGAACCTGCCCCGGCCGCGCGATCCGAGGGAGACGACGCCCTCCAGCGCCTCCGCGAACCTCTCGGGGTGCAGGGGCCGGGTCCTGGTCCAGGTGACGGTTCGCACCCGGCCGTCCGCACGGTCTCCGTACCAGGCCCAGGCCGGGTTGGACCGGGCGTGGGCGGCCTCCGTGTCGAAGGTCCCGCGGGTGAACCCGGCCAGGACCGACCCGGCCCCGATGACCGCGGCGGCGGGGTTGAGCTGTTCCAGCAGGGCCCGGATCCCGTCCGTGCCGTGCTCCGCGTCCGCGCCGTGCACGGTGATCGCCGAGGCGTACTCGACCTGGCGGGAGAGCACCTCGGTCACCGAGCGTTCGTCGTCCTGGGCGATGTCCAGGCCGCGGTCCTCCAGGAGGTCGTGGCAGTACAGGTCGTCGAGGAGGTCCTCGGACCTGACCGCCGCGATGACCGCGGTCAGGTGCAGGGCCTCCTCGTCCGCGATGCTCTCGGCGATCAGCCGCGGCTCGACACCGTCCCAGGCCTCGACCACGCACAGGTCGTGGGCCCCCTCACCGGCGGTGCGCAGGAGGAACGGGATCAGGTCCTCGCGCACCGTGCAGGAGGCGCACGCGTGGACGAGGTCGCCCTCGTGTTCGTCGACGGCACCGGTGCCGTCACGGGTGAGGCGGCGGACCGTTCCCTCTCCGATCTCGGACATGTCGTGGTGCACGACCACGGAACCGTCGGATTCGGCCAGCAGGGCGTCGACCGTGTGCCGACGGGCCGACCGGTGCATGCCCACGACCAGGGTCACACGCATGGGTCCCCCTCTCATGTTCTACCAAGAGTGAAAACGATAATCGTTTCTAGATTGTACGCGCAACGCGACGGAGTGTGCACGGTCGGGCTCGCGGTTCGTGCGGGTTCGCGTCGGTCTATACTCGTGCAACGAAAACCGTTTTCATTATCCCCCCAGGGGTGGTGCCCCCACCGGCCGGGGTGGCCCCGTGCTGTCTCCCCGCCCCCGCCCCGCGGATCCCCGAAGAGAGGAACCCCCACCGACCATGAGCACGCGCAGCCCGCGACGCGCCGGGCCCTCGGCTCCCGCCCTGGCCTCCCGGCGGCGAGCGGACCGGGACCGGCGAGGGTTCACCGCCGCCTTCGCCGTCCTCGCCCTGGCGCTCGCACTCGTGGCCGTCGTCCTCGCCTCGACCGCCACCGGAGCGGTCGACCTGAGCCCGATGGACGCCGCCAGGCTCCTCCTGGGACACCTCGTCCCCGGCATGCCCTGGATGAGCGACGGGACCTACACCGTGCTCCAGGACCAGGCGGTGTGGGGCTTCCGGCTCCCCAGAGCCCTGCTCGCCGCCTTGGCCGGCGCCTCGCTGGCCCTGGCCGGCGCGCTCATGCAGGCCGTCGTGCACAACCCGTTGGCCGAGCCGTACGTCCTCGGCGTCTCCTCCGGTGCGGGCGTCGGCGCGGTCCTCGTCGTCGTCGGCGGGGCGGTGGGCGGCCTGTCGCTGTCCACGGCCGCCTTCGCCGGGGCCGCGACGGCCACCGCCGCCGTCTACCTCCTCGCCCGCAGGAACGGCCGGATCGCCCCGCAGCGACTCATCCTCGCCGGGGTGGCCCTGGGCGCCCTCTTCAGCGCGATCACCAGCTACCTCACCCTGACCACCGAGGCGCAGAACGTCTTCAGCGTCATGTTCTTCCTGCTCGGCTCGGTGTCGGCCGCGACCATGGACTCCCTGCTCGCGCCGGCCCTGGCGCTGCTGGTCGCGCTGGTCGTCGTCGGCGCGAACGTCCGCGGGATCAACGCCCTGCTCGTCGGCGACGAGGCCGCCGCCTCCCTGGGCGTCTCCGTGGACCGGCTGCGCACCGTCCTGCTGCTGGTCTCCGCCCTGCTGGTGGGCGCCGTCGTCTCGGTGAGCGGCAGCATCGGCTTCGTCGGCCTGATCATCCCGCACATCGCCCGCATCCTGGTGGGCACCGACCACCGGATCATGCTCCCGGTGAGCGTGCTCGGCGGAGCCGTCTTCCTGACGGCCGCCGACCTGATGGCCCGCACCGTCGCCGCCCCCGTGGAGATCCCCATCGGCATCCTCACCGCCGTGATCGGCGCCCCCTTCTTCCTGTGGCTCCTGCGCCGCGACCGCGCCTCGACCGTGGGGATGGACCGATGAGGGTCGCGCTGGAGGGGGTCTCCGTCGCGCGCGGGGGCCGGACGATCGTGCACGAGGTCTCCGTCGAGGTGCCCTCCGGATCGGTCCTGGGGGTCCTGGGCACCAACGGCAGCGGCAAGTCGACGCTGCTGCGCACCGTGCACCGGGCGCTGCCCCCCATCGCCGGCCGGGTCCTGCTCGACGGCGACGACGTACGCGCTCTGCGACCGCGCGAGGTCGCCCGCCGCGTCGCCGTGGTCGCCCAGGACTCCCACGAGGACTTCGGGATCACCGCCCTGGACTCCGTCCTGCTGGGCCGGACCCCGCACCACCGCGGATTCTCGCCCGACACCGCCGAGGACCTGCGCATCGCCCGGGACGCGATGGACCGGGTGGGCGTGCTCGACCTCTCCCGGCGCCAGGTCGCGGAACTGTCCGGCGGAGAGCGCCGGCGGGTCCTGCTGGCCCGGGCCATCACCCAGCGGGCCCGGGTGCTCGTGCTGGACGAACCCACCAACCACCTGGACATCGCCCACCGGCTCGAACTCATGGACCTCATCGGCGAACTCGGCCTGACCACCCTGATCGCCCTGCACGACCTCGACCTCGCGCTGGCCCACTGCGACCGGGTCGCGCTGCTCGTCGACGGCCGACTGGAGCGGACCGGCGCCCCCGCAGAGGTCCTCACCGTGGACGTCCTGCGCGACCGTTTCCGCGTCGACGCCGACATCGTCCAGGGCCGGGACCGCCCGCACCTGCTCCTGCACGGTGTGGCCCGTCCCGCCGCCACCGATC
Source organism: Nocardiopsis lambiniae (assembly GCF_031845465.1). NCBI lineage: Bacteria > Bacillati > Actinomycetota > Actinomycetes > Streptosporangiales > Nocardiopsidaceae > Nocardiopsis > Nocardiopsis lambiniae. The sequence goes on from NZ_JAVREP010000020.1 coordinate 29,664, forward strand.
CCGCCCCCCGCACCCTCATGGAAGGCACACGATGAACCACCCGTCCGCGACCCGAGGCGGTCGATCCCTCACCGCGTTCGCCCTCACCGGCGTCGCCGCCCTCATGCTGAGCGCCTGCGGAACCTCGGTGGCCCCCGAGGCGTCCCCGGAGGCGGAGACCGCCGAGGGCTACCCCCTCACCGTCGAGAACTGCGGGACGGACCTGACGTTCGAGGCCGCTCCGACGAGCGTCGTCGGCCTCAGCCCCTCCCAGACCGAACTCCTCGTCGAACTGGGACTGGCCGACCGACTCGTCGGCCAGGCCCAGGTCGCCCACTACGAGCTCGACGACGACGTCACCGCGCTGATCGCCGACGTGCCCGTGCTCAGCGAGGACACCCCGCCCACCCGCGAGGACCTGCTGAACGTCGCCCCCGACTTCGTTTACTCGCCCACCGGGTACGAGTTCACCGCCGAACAGGGCTTCGCGAGCATCGAGCAGCTCTCCGAGGCCGGCGCGAACGCCTACACCGCCACCGGCGGCTGCTTCGACCGGCGGGCCGTCGGCACGGTCGACGACCTGTTCACCGACATCGAGAACCTCGGTCTGATCTTCTCCGTCCCCGAGCCCGCCGAGGAACTCGCCGACCAGGGGCGTGAACGCCTGAAGGCGGTCACCGACACGATCGGGGGCGCCGAACGGCCGAGCGTCGCCCAGCTCTACGTCGAGGGCACGACCGTCTCGGCGATCGGCGGCGGTGTGGAGTACGACATCATCGACCGCGCCGGCGGCGCCAACGTCTTCGACCGCGACGAACCCGCGTTCGCCGACTTCTTCGCCGCCGTCATCACGCCGGAGGAGGTCACCTCGCGCGACCCCGACGTCATCGTGTTCGCCGTCAACGACGACGACCACGAGGCCGCCACCCGCGCGCACCTGGCCGAGACCTTCCCCGACGTGGCGGCCGTCGCGGAGGACCGTCTGGTCGCGATCCCCAACTCGGACCTGTTCCCCGGGACCCTCGGCAACATCGACGCCGTCGAGCGGATCGCCGCGGAACTGCACCCCGAGCTGTTCTGACCGGCCCCGACCGGTTCTGAGGGGTTTCGACGCGCACCGCGGGCCCGGGCGGGAGCCGACCGGCCTCCACCCGGGCCCGCGGGCTCCGGCGCCGCGCACCCCCGTTCCGTCCGGCCCACGAGCCGCCCCGACCCCGCCGAGCATGAGAGGCGCACCATGTACCTGAACAGCGGGATCCGGCCCTTCCTGCTCCCCGTGCGCGGCAGGGTCGCCGCGACCACCCTGTCCGCCGTGGCCGCGGCCGCCTTCTCCATCGGCGTCGCCTTCGGCCTGGCCGACGTGACCGGAGCGCTGCTGCGCTGGGAGGAGGGGGGAGCGTCCGCCGTGGCGGCGGCGCTGGCCGCCACCACCGCCTGCGCCGTGGGCCGGGGCCTGTGCCTGTGGCTGCGCGACCAGCTGGCGATGAGCACCGCCGCCCGGGTCAAACGGGCGGTCCGGGCCCGGGTGATGGGCAGGATCTACGAACTCGGCCCCGGCCACACCTGGTCGGGCGGGCGCGGCGGGGTGCAGTCGACCGCCGTGGACGGGGTGGAGCACCTCCAGGGCTACATCGGGTTCTACCTCCCCCAACTGCTGGTGTCGTGGATCGTGCCGGCCGGTCTGCTGGTCGTCCTGACCCTGGTCGCGCCGACCGTCGCGGTCCTCGTGCTCGTGTGCGTGCTCCTGGTGCCCTTCGCCCAGCGCCTGTGGCGCCTGGTCCTGCGCGACCGGGCCCGGGACCACTGGGACCGCTACGAGGCGTTCGCCGACCGGATCGGCGACACCGTCCGGGGACTGCCGACCCTGGTGGCCCTGGGCGCCCAGGACCGGCGCCGCGCCCACCTGGCCGCCTCCGCCGAGGAGCTGCGGGAGGCGACCACGGCCAACATGCGCGCCTCACTGGGGGTGTCGGCGGTGATGTCGGCCGCGATGGCCGTGGGAACCGCCGGCGCGACGCTCACCGCCGCCTTCGAGGCCGCCCGCGGCACCCTGCCCCTGGAGTCCGTGCTGCTGGTCCTGTTCCTGTCCGCCGAGTGCTTCCGCCCCCAGCAGGAGCTGAGCGGCTACTGGCACGAGGGCTTCTACGGCATCGCCGCCATCGGCGCGATCACCCGGCTGCTGGACACCCCGCCCCCGGTCCGGGACCGGGGCCCCGAGGCCCCGGAGGGGGTGCCGGACACCGCGCCCGCCGTGACCTTCGAACACGTGGATCTCACCTTCCCCGGGGCCGCCGAGCCCGCGCTGCGCGACGTCTCCTTCACCGTCCCGGCCGGGGCGACGCTCGCGGTCGTCGGCGCCTCCGGCGCCGGCAAGACCACCCTGGGCCGACTGCTCCTGCGGGACATGGACCCCGACTCCGGGCGCATCCTGTTCGATGACCGCGACCTCACCGACCTGCCCCTGACCGGCCTGCGCCGCCGCACGGCCCGGGTCGCCCAGGACGTGGTCCTGCTGTCCGGAACGATCCGGGAGAACATCGCGTTCGCCGCCGGCCCGGAGGGGGAGGGCGGCACCGGACCCCGGCGGGAGCGGGTCGCCTCCGCGATCGCGCGGGCCCGGGTGGACGACGTGGCCGCGCACCTGGACGCCGGGCTCGACTCCCCGGTGGGCGAGGGCGGACGTCTGCTCTCGGGCGGGCAGCGCCAGCGCGTCGCCCTGGCCCGAGCCCTGGCCGCCGACGCGCGCCTGCTGCTCCTGGACGAGGCCACCAGCGCCCTGGACGCCGAGAACGAGGCGCTCATCACCGAGGTCCTGCGCGCCGAACGCGGCACGCGCACCATGGTCGTCATCGCGCACCGGCTCTCCACCGTCGCGCACGCCGACCTGGTCCTGGTCTTGGAGCACGGACGCGTCGCGGAGTTCGGCCCGCCCGCCGGGCTCGCCGCGGCCGGCGGACGCTGGGCGCAGCTCGTCGCCGCACAGCGCGTGGGCATCGGAGACACACGTTGATCACCGAGCCGGGGAACCGGGAGAAGGGGAACACGATGACCACGGCGAACGGAACGGCCGTGAGCGGCCCGCCCGAGGCGGGACTGGCCACGCTGCCGGGCATGTGGGCGGCCATCAGGGGATGGCGGGGCGTGCTCGTGCTCGGCGTCGCCTGCAACTCCCTGGCGCTCCTGGCACAGGCGGCTGCGGCCCTGGGCGGCGTGTGGGCCGTCGTCACGGTGTTCACCGGCGGCGGGGTGGCCGAACTGGCGGCGCCGGCGCTGTTCACCCTGGTCGCCGTCGTCGCGAGGTCGGTCACGTCGTGGCTGGAGAGCTGGCTCTCCCACGACCTCAGCTTCCGGGTGCTGGCCCGGGTGCGCCTGTGGGTGTACGACGCGCTCGCCCGGCTCGCCCCCGCAGGGCTGTCCCGCCGCCGCTCCGGAGACCTGCTCACCTCGGGGTTGTCCGACGCCGAGGCGTTGGAGATCTTCTACGCGCACTCCTCCCTCTACACGGTCAGCGCGTGGCTGGCCACCCCCGTCCTGTGGGCCGGGCTGGCCATCGTGAGCCCGCCCGCCGCCCTGCTCACGGCCCCGGTGCTCGCCGCCTCCGTCGCGATCACCCTGTTCGCCCGGCGTTGGGCGCTACCCCAGGGCGAGCGCGTCCGCTCCGCCCTGGCGGACCTGGGCGGGGAGGTCGCGGAGAACGCGGGCGCCGTCCGCGAGATCGTCGGCTACGGGCTGGTGCGGCGTCGTGCCGAACGCCTGGCGACCCTTGACGACCGGCTCCTCACCGCCCAGTTCCGCAACGCCCGCCGGGCCGGCGCGGAGACCGCCGTGCTCGGCGTCGTCTCCCTCGCCGCCGCGATCGTCACCGCGGCCGTGGCCGGCTGGCAGCTGGACCGGGGAACGCTCGCCCCCGAAGCCGTTCCGTTCGCGATCGTGCTGGCGACCATGGCGACCACGCCGATCCTCCAGTGGGCGGCGATGACCCGCCACTACGGCACCACCGGGGAGGCCGCGGCGCGCATCGAGACGTTGCTGGCGGCCGAGCCGCCGATCGCCGCGCACGGGGAACGGTCCGCCCCGCCGGAGGGCGACGGCGCCGCGCACGCCCGCGGGATCGCGTTCGCGTGGAGCGAGGTCGACCCCGAGGCGTCCACCCGTCCGGCGGTCCGCGACCTCACCGTGCGGATCCGTCCCGGGGAGCACGTCGCGATCGCCGGCCGGTCGGGATCGGGCAAGTCCACCTTCGCCCAGTTGCTGGCCCGGTGCGTGGACCCCGGGCGCGGAGACGTCACCGTGAGCGGTGGCCCGCTGCGGGAGTACACGAGATCCGCGCTGCCGCGCGTGGTCTCGCTGCTGCCCCAGGACGTCTCCCTGTTCCAGGAGACGGTGCGCGACAACCTGATGCTGGCCACCGACGAGCCCCTCACCGACGCCGACCTGTGGCGGGTGCTGCGGGTCGCGCACGCCGACGCCGTCGTCCGACGCCTCCCGGAGGGTCTGGACACGGTGCTCGCCGACAACGGGCGTTCCCTGTCCGGCGGGGAGCGCCAGCGCCTGGCCCTGGCCCGGACGCTGCTGAACCCGGCGCAGGTGCTGATCCTGGACGAGGCGGTCAGCCAGCTCGACGCTGTCGGTGAGCACGACGTGCAGGACGCCCTCACCGGCACCCGGCGGGACAGGACCACGATCACCATCGCGCACCGGCTCTCCACCCTGCTGCACGCAGAGCGGATCATCGTCCTCGACGAGGGGCGTCCGGTCGGCGACGGCACCCACGCCGACCTGCTCCGGGACTGCCCCGCCTACCGCCGCCTGGTCGGCCCCCAGCTCGACGCCGTCCTCTGATCCCACCCTCCCCGGCGAGGGAGGGGTTCCGGTCGGGTGGGGCCGTGGCACGGCGGCGGCCCCTCTCCGAGGGGGTTCCCTTCCCCCCAAGGCGTGTCGGAGCGGGAGGGGCGTCACCGAGGCGAGTCGGGTGGCAACGGTGCGCATCTCCCCGGCCGACGCGGTGTGAGAACACGGCGGGAAGGCAAGGAAAGGTAATGCGGAGCCGTCGGCGATCCCTCGAAGCCACCCGTCGCCCGGGGACGCGACCTCCGGCCGGCGCCATCGCACCCCGCGGCTTCCCGGGTGCGGACGAGTGAGGGAGGGGCGGCCATGGAAGATCGGGGCCCGGAACCGTGCGTCCTCGACATCGAGGACATGACCGAGCGGAACGGGAACTTCCGCACCGCCGTGTGGACGGGGAGGAACCTCCAGGTCACCGTCATGTCCATCGAACCCGGCGGGGACGTGGGGCTGGAGGTGCACCGGGACCGCGACCAGTTCCTGCGCGTCGAGGCGGGTGAGGCCCGGGTGGAGATGGGGCCCTCCCGGGACGAGGTGGACCTCGTGTACGAGGCGGGGGACGGTTCCGCCGTTCTCGTTCCCGCCGGGACCTGGCACAACATCGTCAACGCGGGCGATGTCCCCCTGAAGCTGTACTCGGTGTACGCCCCCGCCGAGCACCCGCACGGCACCGTGCACCCGACACCGGCCGACGACCCGGAACGCCCGGCGTAGCCCGCCCCCGACCGTGCGCGGCACCGGTCGCCACGACGGCCCCGTCGGACGGGCCGCCCAGGAGACCCCGCCCCGGGGTCGGGTCTCCTGGGCCGGGCCGTTCACGGACGGTCGCGGGGCCGACGGCGGCCTCGGGGGAGGGGGACCGGCCGGGTTCCGGGGACGACCGTGTAGGACACCGAGCCGATGCCCTCCACCGTATGTTCCCGGGCGCCGCCAACCGCGACCCGCGACACTGGACCGACCCCGACTCCTTCGATCTCACACGCGACCCCTCCGCCCACGTAGGGTTCGGCATGGGGCTGCATCAGTGCGTGGGCCAACACGTCGCCCGGTTGGAGGCCGAGTCGCTGCTCACCGCCCAGGCCGAGCGCGTCGAGCACATCGAACTCGCGGACACGCCCGTCCGCCACCTCGACAACACCCTGCGTGCCTGGTCCTCGATGCCGGTGCGCGTCCGCACCGTCTGAACGACCGCCGTCCGGGCCCGCCCCGCGGGCCGTGAACGCCACAGGAAGGACAACGATGCAGCACGTACGCGGCGTCATCGCCCGAGCCGAGGGGGCACCGGTCTCCGTCGAGACCATCGTCATCCCCGACCCCGGCCCCGGAGAGGCCGTGGTGAAGGTGCAGGCCTGCGGTGTGTGCCACACCGACCTGCACTACCGCCAGGGCGGGATCGGCGACGAGTTCCCCTACCTGCTCGGCCACGAGGCCGCCGGGATCGTGGAGTCGGTCGGCCCCGGGGTGACCGAGGTGGGACCGGGCGACTTCGTCGTCCTCAACTGGCGTGCCGTGTGCGGCCGCTGCCGGGCCTGCCTGCGCGGACGCCCCTGGTACTGCTTCGACACCCACAACGCGACACAGCGCATGACCCTGGAGGACGGCACCGAACTCTCCCCGGCCCTGGGGATCGGCGCCTTCGCCGACAAGACCCTCGTCGCCGCCGGACAGTGCACCAGGGTCGACCCCGCCGCCGAACCCGAGGTCGCCGGACTCCTCGGCTGCGGTGTGATGGCCGGACTGGGCGCCGCCGTCAACACCGGGGGCGTGGGCCGGGGCGACTCGGTCGCCGTGATCGGCTGCGGGGGTGTGGGGAGCGCCGCCGTGCTCGGGTCGAGGACGGCCGGGGCCACCACGATCGTCGCCGTCGACCTCGACGAGCGCAAGCTCGCCAAGGCCCGGGAACTGGGCGCGACGCACACCGTCAACGCCGCGACCACCGACCCGGTGGCCGCCGTGCGCGACCTCACCGGCGGACACGGGGCCGACGTGGTCATCGACGCCGTGGGCACCCCCGCCACCTACGAGCAGGCGTTCCAGGCCCGGGACCTGGCCGGGACCGTGGTCCTGGTCGGCGTGCCGGCCCCCGACGCGCGCCTCTCACTGCCGCTCGCGGACGTGTTCGGGCGCGGGGGCTCGCTGAAGTCCTCCTGGTACGGCGACTGCCTGCCCTCGCGGGACTTCCCGATGCTCATCGACCTGTACCTCCAGGGACGTCTGAACCTGGGGGCGTTCGTCTCCGAGACCATCCCGCTCGACGGGGTGGAGGATGCCTTCGCCACCATGCGCGACGGCGACGTGCTGCGCTCGGTGGTGGTCCTGTGAGCGGGGCGCGCATCGACCACGTGGTCACCTCGGGCCTGTTCACCCTGGACGGCGGGAGCTGGGAGGTCGACAACAACGTCTGGATCGTCGGGGACGACGCCGAGGTGATCGTCATCGACGCGGCGCACGACGCCGACGCGATCCTGGCCGCGGTGAACGGTCGGCGGGTGTCGGCGATCGTGTCCACCCACGGCCACGACGACCACATCGACGCGGCTCCCGACCTGGCCGCCCGGGCCGGGGCGCCGGTCCTCCTGCACGCCGACGACCTGATGCTGTGGCGGGCGCGGCACCCCGACACCCGACCGGACGGGGAACTCCGTGACGGACAACGGCTGGCGGTGGCCGGCACGGAGCTGACGGTGCTGCACACGCCGGGGCACAGTCCCGGCGCGGTCTGCCTGTACGCGCCCGACCTGGCCGCGGTGTTCTCCGGCGACACCCTGTTCCAGGGCGGGCCCGGGGCCACCGGACGATCCTTCTCCGATTTCCCGACCATCATCGGTTCCATCCGGGACCGGCTGCTCGGCCTGCCGCCCGGCACGGCCGTGCACACCGGCCACGGCCCGTCCACCACCATCGGCGACGAGGCTCCCCACCTCCAGGAATGGATCGCCCGCGGCCACTAGGGCGTGTATCGAAAGTGGATCTTGAGGTGAGATGAACTCGCTTTGTGGCATGTGGTGATCTGACGGATGCGCAGTGGGCTCGCCTGGAGTCGCTGTTGCCAGCGGGCAAGAAGCCGGGGCGCCCGCCGGTGTGGACCCGGCGGCAGTTGATCGACGGCATACGGTGGCGGACCCGAACCGGGACGCCGTGGCGGGATGTGCCGGAGCGGTATGGCCCGTGGTGTCGGGTGTACGACTTGTTCCGGTGTTGGCAGCGGAACGGCGCCTGGCAACGGATCTTCGCTGAACTGCAGGCCCAGGCCGACGCGAAGCAGCTGATCACCTGGGAGATCAACGTCGACTCCACCGTCTGCCGGGCCCACCGGCACGCCGCCGGAGCAAGGAGAAGGGGGATCTTCAGAAGGAACCGCCCGGCGGCCTCACGTCCGAGCCCGAGGACCATGGGCTCGGACGCTCGCGCGGCGGCCTGACCACCAAGTTGCACCTCGCCGTTGAGCAGGGTCAGAAGCCCATGTCCATCGTGATCACGGCCGGCCAGCGCGGGGACTCTCCTCAGTTCGAGCCCGTACTGAAGAAGATCCGGGTGCATCGGCTGGGGCCCGGCAGGCCCCGCACCCGACCGGACCGGGTGCGGGCCGACGAGGCGTACGCCTCCCACAAGAACCGTGCCCATCTGCGGCGTCGTGGTATCCGTTGCACCATCCCCGACAAGGCTGACCATGTCCGCAACCGCAAGAAACTTGGCTCCCACGGCGGCCGTCCGCCGAAGTTCGACAAGACCGATTATCGCGAGCGCCACGCGGTGGAGTGCGGGATCAACCGCCTCAAGAGGCACCGCGCGGTGGCCACCCGCTACGAGAAACTCGCCGTCCGCTACGAAGCGACTGTCCTCGTTGCGGCCATCAACGAGTGGCTGTGACCAGCACTTTCGCAACCGGCTGCGCGGCAAGTGCGAGAAAACGGTTCGCGAGGCTCATGGGACGGATGGCAGGGTACGGCGCATGGCACCCCAATATCAGATTCGTGCCGACTACGACGCTCGCACGATCGTGGTCTACCAGGCGTACACGCCTGCCATCGCCGACGCGGCACTGCGGGCGGGCCGCTTCGTTGCGCCGTTCTCATTCCACAGGATGACGTGGATCAAGCCGTCGTTCATGTGGCTGATGCACCGCAGCAACTGGGCCCGCAAAACCGGTCAAGAGCGCGTTCTCGCGGTGCGAATAACGCGGGAGGGCTGGGAGGAGGCTCTGTCCCAGGCCGTGCTCACGACCGCGGACCCGGCGGCCGTCGCCGAGGCGGCCGTCCATGTCCAGTGGGACCCGGAGCGCTCGCCGCGCGGGGCGGCGCTTAACCACTACAGCATCCAGGTCGGCATTGGCCGCCATCTGATTCGCACGTTCACCGACGACTGGATTGTGAGTCTCACCGACCTCACCCCGCAGGTCCGCAAGGCTGCTTCCCTGACACAGACCGGGCATGCCGCAAAAGCCCAGCGGCTGTTCCCCGCAGAGCGCGCCTACCCGCTGCCTCGGGCACTGGAAAACCGCCTTTCCGCAGGTGGGTGACTGCCGACTGCCACGGAGCCGGGGTACACCGCGCCGATTGACACCTGACGCCGATGAAACGGTTCCTGCCAGCACTTTCGATACACCTAGAGCTGTCACGGCACGAGGGGGTCCGGCCCGGCCGGACCCCCTCGGTGCTGGGATTGACCTTGTCCCTGGGGGAAGGTGTGAGCTGGCGACAGGCCATCCGAGAGGCGGGTGGTGCCCAGGAGGAAGACGATGACCACCTTCACCGTTGTTCGCCGAGGAGGCCCGGGCGTTCACGCCCGGGAGGAATCGCTCCGCTCGCGGAATGGGTCAGTGCTCCGGGGATTCCTCTGGCAGGTTTTCCGGTTCGGCCCACCATTGGCGCCCGTGTTCGTTAACGTGTTCGATTATGAAGGTGGTCGTGCGGGTGAAGCTGTTGCCTTCGCCTGAGCAGGCGCAGACGCTTCAGGCGACCCTGCACGCCTGTAACCGGGCCGCGAACGCCGCCTCCCGGGTTTCGGTGGCACGCCCTTCCCGGGAAAGCCTCGGAACGTCGATCGAGGCGGAGCACCCCGGCGCGGCGCGGGTGCCTGGCCGAAGGCGGCGGGTGCGCGGGCCCGAGTGAGGATCCGGCCTGCGTCATCCGTACCCCGGACGGTGCGGGCCAGGGATGGGGCGGCCGAGTCTGCGACACCCTGCTCCACCGACCCGGGTCCTCCCGGATTCCCGGACTCCTGGACGAGGTGCCTACCCTCGTGTCCTCTCCGGCCAGGGCGGGGCCTACGCCGATGCGGACCTGTCGAACCACGCGCTCCTCGCCCACGGGGCCGAGGGGTCGGCGCTCTGGACTCCGCGGAGTGGATCAGTCGTGATCGGCCTCGATCCGGGCCAGGACCTCGGCGTAGGTGCCGCGCCGGTCGGGTCGAGCGTGGTCGGCGGCGTACCTGAGCGCGGGGACGGCGGCCGCACCCAGGTCGGTGAGCCCCTGCGCGGCGGTGGACCGGACCACGGCGTGTGCGTGGGTGAGCAGGCCGACCACCTCGGGGATCGCGGCCTCCCAACGGGCGTGGCACAGGGTCCGCGCGGCCATGCGCACCACGTCCGGCCGCGGGTCGTCGAGCAGGAGCACGGTCAGGCGCAGGTGGGTGTCGCGGTCCAGGAGCTCCCGGGCGGCCCGGTAGGCGTACAGGCGGACCTTGGGGCGCGACCGCTCCATGAGATCGGTGAGCAGGTCGACCAGCACGGGATCGGTGTCCGGGCCGGGACCGCGATGGTCCTCGACCAGGGCACGCAGGGCTCGGCGCGCCATCTCGGGGTCGCTGGTCCCGGCGAGGCGGAGGAGGTCCGCCCGGGGGCTCCCCGGCGGCTCCGGCCGGGCCCTGGGCGGACGGCGCTCGCGCAGGGTGCGCAGGACGGCGTCGGCGCGGCGCGCGGCGGTTCCGGGCGGGCAGACCGGGCCGTCGACGAGTACGAGATCGTCGGCGAGGTCGGTACGGCCCTGGGCACGCAGCCGGTCGACGGTTCGGGTGAGCCAGGCCGTGCGCAGGAGCGGTCGGCCCCTGAGCAGATCGAGCCATCCGTGGCCACCGGACTCGACGCGCTCGCGCAGGTGGCCGGCGAGGACATCGGCGGGGACGCGGTGCAGGAGGTTCACCACGTCCGGGCGCAGGGCGGCGGAGCCGTCTTCCCACCACTCCAACAGCAGGGGCACGAGGGGCAGGAGGGCTTCCTGGGTCAGGTACGCCGCCACGTGGAGGAGGCGTTCGGCTCGTATCTCCTTCGCGCGCCAGACCCGGGGGTCGGCCGTGGCCAGGGCATCGGTGAGGGTGTCGCGCAAGTCGAAGCCGAACGAGAGCATGACGTGTCCGCGCAGGTAGGCGTCGAGAACCTCCCGGCGTACCCGCGGATCCGGCCACTTCGCGAGCCTGAGGGCGGCCCCGTCGTGGCGCTGGTGCCCCGGATCCCGGAGCAGGGCCAGCAGCCGTTCCCGCAGGGCGAGGGAAAGCGGCTGGTCGAGGTCGTCGTCGCGTACGGCGCGTGGGCGCGGCGCCGGGAGCGCTCGGTCGTCCTCTCCGATGGTCCAGGGCGGGGCGCCGAGCGGCTGAAGGGCGCACATCCAGTCCACGAGCAAGGGGCGCGCCTGTGGTTCGGCGGTCGCGTACACCTCGACCAGGGCGGCCAGGCGCCGCCGCGTACCGATCCCACCGGTCGCCCCGGCCTCCGTGGTCGTACCCGGACCGTGGGTCGTGTTCGATCGCTGGGTCGCGCCGGTTCTTCCGGTCGTGTCCGGCTCGTCGGTCGTTTCCGTCCGCACGTCCGTGTCGGCCATGGCGGCCAGGTCCGTGCCGCGCAGGTCCGCCAGATCCGTGGCCGAGCGCACCGCCGCCCGTAGAGCGTGGTACCAGTCGTCGGCGCCGGGCGCGTGCGCCTCGTGCGGGGGGAGGGCGTCGGAGCGCCCCTCCTCCGTGCCGATCCCGAACGCCTCGCGCAGAACGGCCGTCTCGGCCGCCCAGGGATCGGGTCCCGACCGGGCCGCGGCCAGCGCCCGGTCCAGATCGGACCGTATCGGCACCGCGCCCAGTACGCGCAGGGACCGGAGCGCTCGGCGGCCGTCGACGGCGCCCAGGGGCAGGGCGCGCAGCCGCTCCACCACCGCGAAGGCCTCGTCCGCGGCCAGCATCGGTGCCGCCTCCTCCAGAGCCCGGACCAGGCCGTCCACCAGCTCATCGACCAGGACCGCGCCGGGTTCTCCGGGGCCGGACGGTATCTCGGTCGACACCCTGTGGGAGCCACCGGACGCCGCCGCCAGATCGGCGAGGCCGTCCACCAGTGTGGGGGCGTGCCGTGCCAGGAGGCGCCGTTCTCCCTCGGATCGAGGCGCGGGGCACGCCGACAGCGCGAGTCGAAGCACGCGCGCGGTCGGCCCGGACTCCGCGAGCCGCAGGAACTCCGCGAGGCGGGGACGCAGGCGCCGAAGCCGTTCGGGGTCGGGCGGTTCCGGCCGGGCCGCCAGCCGCAGTGCGACCTTCGCGTCCCACCCCCGTTGCAGCAGGGCTTCGACGTCGGCGTCCGCCGCCGCGTTCGCGTGACCCTGACCCGACGTCGCGCCCGCGGCAGAGGTGACCTCGTGCGCGGACATCGCGGCGGCCAGGTCCTCGGGTACGCCGTCGGCCAGGCGGACGTCGCCCGCGTCGACCAGGACGAGCAGATCCCGGGCCGTCGGCGACCCCTGGTCGGCCAGCGCCGCGCACGTGTGCAGCGGCAGGAGGCCGTCGAGGCTCCGCAGCAGCCGGCGGCGGGCCTGCTTGGCGCAGCCCTCGGCCGCCGCGAGCACCGTCGCGGTCCGGGTCTCGCCGAGGACCGCGCCCAGGGCGCGCAGGAGCTCCGCGCGCAGCCCCGGGTTGTCGGAGCGCCCCAGGTGGCGCAGCAGCGCTGGAACGGCGGAGGGGGTGCCCGCCTCGACCAGGGCCCGGGCGGCGGTCTTGCGGATGTTCATGTTCGCGTGGTCCAGACAGGCGGCGATCGCTCCGCTCGCCCAGCGCGCCCGTGCGCGGCCCAGGGCGCTGACGGCCTGTCGGACGGTCTGGATATCGGGGGCCGAGGTCAACGCGACGAGCGAGGCGGACAGAGCACGCGCCCCGTCGCCCACGTCGCTCGCGTCGTCCTCTTCGTCCGTGGGCCGCCCGGCCACCAGGGCGATCGCGTGCTTGCGCACGTGCGGGTCCCGGTGGCGCAGCAGCCGGTGCACTCGTGGACGGGTTCCCGGGAAGGGCACGCGCGTCAGGAGTTCGAGCAGTACGACGAGTTCGTTGTCGGTCAGGTCGGGGCGCTCCACCAGGTCCAACGCGAGGCTTGCGGTGAACGCTCGACCGGCGGCCCGGCCGTCGGCGGCGTCCAGCAGGCTGACCGGGCGGATACGGCCCCGCGCGTGGAGCCGGCGCCCCAGGTCGCTCAGCGCGTCGACGACCTTCTGGGGCACGTTGGGTTCCTCGGGGGAGCCGCCCTCGCCGAGCGGCCAGGGGCCCGCGTCGGGTTCGCGGGCCGCCGCGACGTCGCCGACCACCCGCAGCAGGAGGTCGGACAGCACGGCGTGAGGGGTCGCGTCGCCGTGCGCGGCCACCGTGTGCAGCGAGCCCACGGGATCGTCGGGATCGAGGCGGGCGGCCAGCACGGCCAGTTCCGCCGGGTCCGGCGCGCCGAGATCGGCCATCACACCGGAGGGGAGGTCGTGCGGATCGAGCCGGGAGAGGAGGGTCCGGCGCCGCTCCGGGGTGTCGGTCAGCCGCCAGAGCAGGGTGAGCGCCTCATGCCGCACCGGACGCAGCGGGACCGCGATACCGGTCTCCGCGGGCGGGTCGGCGGGGCCTGGCGCCGAGTTCTCATCCTCGCCCGCCCCGCCGTCGGCACCGGTTTCGGCCCGCGCGGCTGTGCCGGCGTCTCCGGCGGCCGGATCCCGCGGGAGGCTCCCCTCGCCGTCGCGTTCATCGGCGAGGCCGAGCCCTTCGGCCAGGGCGCGTGCCGTCCGTTCCCCGCCCATGGTCTCCAGGGCGCGCAGGGCGGGCGCCGGTGCGGTCGGCAGGAGCGCGAGCACCGCCTCCTCCGCGTCCTGGTGGCGCAGGGCGCGGACGGCGTTCAGGAAGGGCGCCGGTGCCGCGGCCGATGGCAGCAGCCGGGTGACGAACGCTCCGACGGGCAGGTCCGCCGTGCCCTGCTCGGCGAGGGCGAGCAGGAGGTCCAGGCGGCGCGGCCAGGAGGGGTCGTCCGGAGCGGCTTCGTTCAGTGGACCCCACGCCCGCCGCCGGCACGTGTAGAGCACCGTGGCGGCCTCGCGGGGAGGGATCGAGTGGTCGGCCAGCGCCAGGGCGACCACGGTCGGGGCGGTCTCCGGTGGCGGGAAGTGCCCGCGCCGGTGCAGCCCGCTCAGACAGGTCAGCGCGGCCCGGCCCCACAGCGGCGGGTCGGTGGCCGCGAGGTCCACCAGGGGAGCGATGTCGTCGCGCTCGGCCAGGTCGCCGAGGAGTTCGAGGGCGCGTCGGCGCGCGCCCGGCGGCAGGTCGGGGTCGGTCACAGCCCGTCGCACGAGGTCGCCGTGGCCGTGGCGGGCCGCGGCGGTGAGCGCCGCCGCGGCCACCTCGTGGCCGTGGGGCCCGCCCGCGAGCAGGCCGGTCAGCAGGCCGGCGGACAGCGGTTCCAGCATCGCCCACGGCTCGCAGAGCTCGCGCAGTGCGTCGGCCACCACGCCCGGCGCTCCTGCGCGCAACAATCGGACGGTGTGGCGACGGGCCGGGGCGGGCGCGAGGAGTCCGGTGCGCAGGCCTTCGCGGACACAGCGCAGCGCCTCGGCCGCCAGTACCGGGTCGCCGCTCTCGGCGAGGGCGGCCACCAGCGGTTCCGGCAGGCGGGTGCGGGCGGTGTCGGTCTGCCGGGCGGCCTGGTAGAGGAGTTCGCCGGGCGGCTCGCGGCGCAGCGCTTCGGCCGGTGCGGCGTGCAGTTCGGCGCGCAGCCAGGCTACCTGAACCGGCACGGGCAGGTCGGCGGTGCGCCAGGCCGGCCAGGGACGGCCGTCGGTCCGCGCCCCGCACCGTTCGTGGACGCGGGCCAGCGCCAGCACCGCCTCGGCGGGGCCGTCCAGGTCGCCGGGCAGCGCCGTGCCCGCGGCGGCCCACACCGCGTCGGGATCGGCGCCCGAGTCCAGCGCGTCGGCGAGGCGGAGCACGCCCCGCCACCGGGAGCCGGGGTCGCGCAGGAGGCGCGCCGCGTCGTCGACCGGGTGGTCGCGACGGGCCGGGCGGGGCTCGGAATCGGGTCGGTGCGGCACGCCCGGATCCTAGGCCATCCGCGGCGGTCTCTCACGCCGTTTCCGAGCCCCGGAACCGCCCACCGGACCGAGCCCGCGCCCCCCGGGGGCGTCCTCGCCGGCCCCGCGGCACGGGAGGGCCTTCACGGCACGGGACCTCAGGCGCGCAGGGCATCGGTGAGGCCGGTCAGCAGGCGGTCGACGTCGTCCTCGCTCGTGTAGGGCGCCATGCCCACGCGCAGCCCGGCGGTGTCGTCGACGCCCAGGCGGGCGAACGCCTCATGGGCGTAGAAGCTCCCCGCCGGTGCGAGGACGTCGCGTTCGGCGAGGAATCGTGAGACGTCGGCGCTGCGGCGTCCGGGGAAGGTCATGAACAGCGTGGGAGTGCGTTCGGCGGCCCGTGAGTGCGCGACCACGTCGTCCCCCAGTTCGGCCAGCGCCGCCTCCACCTTGCCGCGCAGCGCCTGCTCGTGCTCCTCCAACAGGGTGCGGGCGGCGGCCAGACGGGAGCGCCGGTCGGCGCCGGCGGGGGCGAGTTCGGCGGTGAGGTCCAGGGCCTCGGTGGCGCCGGCCATGATCTCGTAGGGCAGGGTGCCGTACTCGAACCGTTCGGGGACGGCGTCGGTGGAGGGGACCAGCTTGTCGGGGGTGATGGTCGCCAGCAGGGCGGGGTCGGCGGCCAGGACGGCGCAGTGCGGGCCGAGGAACTTGTAGGGGGAGCACACGTAGAAGTCGGCGCCCAGTTCACGCACGTCCACGACCGCGTGGGCGGCGTGGTGGACCCCGTCGACGTACACGAGGGCGCCCACGGCGTGGGCGCGGTCGGCGACGACGCGCACCGGGAACCGGGTGCCCAGCAGGTTGGAGGCGGCCCCGACCGCGACCAGGCGGGTCCGGCCGTTGACCACGCCGTCCAGGTCGGACAGGTCGGGCTCGGCGGTGAGCGGGTCGAAGTCGATCCAGCGCACCGTCGCGCCCGCGCGCTCGGCGGCCTGCACCCAGGGGCGGACGTTGGAGTCGTGGTCCAGGCGGGTGACGACGACCTCGTCGCCGGGGCCCCAGCCCCGGGACAGGTGCCGGGAGAAGTCGTAGGTGAGCTGGGTGGCGCTGCGTCCGTACACGATCCCCTCGGGAGCGCACCCCAGGAGGTCGGCGTAGGCCCGGCGGAACGCCCCGACGGCGGCCTCGGCGTTGGCCTCCGAGGCCACCGACGCGCCCCGGATGGAGAGGGGGCCGGTGAGGGTCCGGGCGATCGCCTCCCCGACCCGGGCGGGGGTCTGGGTGCCCCCGGGGCCGTCGAAGTGGGCGATCCCCGAGGCCAGGGAGGGGAATCGCGCGCGGAACGCGGTGAGGTCGAACGCCGTCATGGGGCTCCTCCGTCGAGTGCGTGCGGGCCCGTCGTCGTGCGGCGGCCCCGTACAGGTGTATCCCTTCGGCGGTGAGGAACGGAAGTCCTCGCGCTCGGAGGAGGCCCCGGGGAGGCCGTGCGCCCGACCGCCCTCGGCCCCGGCCACCGCAGGGGGCCCGTCGTGCTCCGGGTCGCGGACGAGCCGGGTCCGGTCCTGCCCCCGGTCGGGGCCGAGGGGCCCGCCACCGCTCACCCCGCAGCCGATCCCCTCCCCGCTCTCCGGGGCCCGCCGCGCTCTTCGGCACCACCGGCCGGTGAGGGTCGGAAGGACGGCGCATACCCTGAACGACGTGGTCAGACGAGATGTCCTTGCCGGTGCCCGGGACCGGGTGTTCGACAACCGCCGGTTGCCCTCCTACGAGGCCGGTGAGATCGCCGTGCCGTTCGTCGTGTGGGGGACCGAGAAGGTCATCGCCCGGGACACCTTCTGGGAGGAGCACTCCCATCCCACCCACGAGCTGCTGTGGAACGAGCGCGGCGCCTCGTCGGCGACGATCGGTCCGCGGGTGTGGACCATCACGTCCACGGTGGGTCTGTGGATCCCCGCCGGGGTGCGCCACTGCGGGTGGACGCCCGCCGGGACCTGGCACCGGGCGGCACAGTTCGGGGTGCACGCGGTGCCCTCGATCGCGGACCGGCCGGTCGCGGTGGAGGTCACCCCGCTGCTGCGGTTGTTGCTGGGCAGGCTCGACGGCGAGGAGCTCCGCGCGGACGAGCGGGCCCGGACGGAGGCCATGGTCCTGGACCTGATCGCGCCGGCCCGCAACGAGATCCTGCTGCGGATCCCCGAGTCGCCGTTGCTGGCGCCCATCGTGTCGGCCGTGCTGGAGGATCCGGCCGACACCACGACGTTGGCGGCGTGGGCGGCGCGGTTGGGGGTGAGCGGACGCACCGTCACGCGGGCGTTCCGGGCCGAGACCGGTCTGGGGTTCAGCCGCTGGGTGGCCACGGCGCGGGTGCGGCACGCGATCACGCTGCTGGCGCACGGTGAGGACATCGAAGAGGTGGCCGCGTGTGTCGGTTATCACTCGGTGAGCGCGTTCGGCACGGCTTTCCGGCGGATCACGGGGACGAGTCCGGGTCGGTTCCGCGTGCGGTGACGGCGATCCGGACATCCGCTGTCCGTTTCGCGACAAAGGGTGTCACATCTGCGCGATTGCGCGCCAGGTGAATGCACCCTAACTTTGGTTAGGCAACCCTTATCTCTCGTGGTCGCGCCCCGTGCGCTCCCTCGGCACGCGCCGCCGACGCGAGAGTCCGGCCCCGACGCTCCCAGCGCCGCCGCCGCAGTCCCCTGACCGGAAGGACCCCATGTCCCGCGTTCCCACGCCCGTCGCCGTCGCCGCGGCCGGGCTGCTCACCGTCGGGCTCGCCGCCTGCTCGTCGTCCCCCACCGCGCAGGAGGGCGAGGGCTCCGGGGACTGGACCCCCGTCACCATCGAGCACGCCCTGGGCAGCACCGTCATCGACTCCCGGCCCGAGCGGGTCGCCACCGTCAACTGGGCCAACCACGAGGTCCCGCTGGCCCTGGGGGTCGTGCCGGTCGGCATGGCCGCCGCCAACTTCGGCGGCGACGACGGCGACGGCCTCCTGCCCTGGGTCGCCGAGAGGCTCGAAGAGCTCGACGCCGAGACCCCCGTGCTGTTCGACGAGACCGACGGCATCGACTTCGAGGCCGTCGCCGACACCGCCCCCGACGTCATCCTCGCCGCCTACTCCGGGCTCACGCAGGAGGACTACGACACCCTCGGCGAGATCGCCCCCGTCGTCGCCTACCCCGAGACCGCCTGGGGCACCCCCTGGCAGGACATGATCACGCTCAACAGTCAGGCCATGGGCATGGCCGAGGAGGGCGAGGCGCTCATCACCGAGCTGGAGCGGGAGATCGCCGCGTCCGCCGCCGAGCACCCCGCGCTCGAAGACCGATCGGTGATGTTCCTGACCCACGTCGACACCACCGACCTGAGCCAGGTCAGTTTCTACACCACCCACGACACCCGCGCCCTGTTCTTCGAGGACCTGGGCCTGCTCACCCCCGAGAGCGTCGCCGCCGCCTCCGCCGAGACCGACGCGTTCTCCCTGACCCACAGCGCCGAACAGGCCGACGCCTTCTCCGACGTCGACATCATCGTCACCTACGGCGGCGACGAACTCGTCGAGGCGCTGGAGGGCGACCCGCTGCTGTCCCAGATGCCCGCCGTCGAGAACGGCGCGATCGT
Organism: Nocardiopsis lambiniae; assembly: GCF_031845465.1. Classification (NCBI taxonomy): domain Bacteria; kingdom Bacillati; phylum Actinomycetota; class Actinomycetes; order Streptosporangiales; family Nocardiopsidaceae; genus Nocardiopsis; species Nocardiopsis lambiniae. The sequence continues at coordinate 48,398 of NZ_JAVREP010000020.1, forward strand.
CGCCCTGCCCGGCAGCGACCCGCTGGGCACCGCCGCCAACCCGACCCCGCTGGCGATCCCGTGGGTCCTCGACGACTACCTGTCGCTCCTGGCCGAGGCCGCCGACAAGGCCGAGTGACCGTGCACGACACCTCCACCGCCTCGGGCGTCGCCATCGTGCGGCGCCCCAGGCGCGCCAAGGCCCTGTGGCTGCTCCTCCTCCTGCTCGTGCTCCTGGCCCTCATGCTCGCCTCGGTCGCCGTGGGCTCGCGCGTCGTCGCCTGGCCCGACATCGTCGCCGCATTGGGCGGCGACACCGAGGGCTTCGACCGGGCCGCCGTCGCCAAGCGCGTCCCGCGCACCCTGCTCGCCGTGCTCGCCGGGGCGGCCCTGGGGCTGGCCGGCGCCGTCATGCAGGGCGTGACCCGCAACCCGCTGGCCGACCCCGGCATCCTGGGCGTCAACATGGGCGCCTCCCTCGCCGTCGTCACCGGGATCGCCTACTTCGGACTGGCCTCGCCCACCTCCTTCATCTGGATCGCGATCGCCGGGGCCGGTGTCACCGCCGTGTCGGTGTACGTCATCGGCTCCCTGGGCGTGGGCGGTGCCACCCCCCTCAAACTCGCGCTCGCCGGAGCGGCCACCTCGGCCGCCCTGGCCTCGTTCGTCAGCGCCGTGATCCTGGGGCGCAACGACATCGCCGACGGGGCCCGCTCCTGGCAGATCGGCGGCGTCGGCGGCGGGACGTTCGACTCCCTCTCCCACGTCCTGCCCTTCCTGGTCGTCGGCGGCCTCCTGTGCCTGCTCTCCGCCCGGGGACTGGACCTGCTCGCCCTGGGCGACGAACTCGCCGCCGGGCTGGGCACCCGGGTGGCCACCGCCCGGGCCGGGGCCTCCCTGGGCGCCGTCGTGCTGTGCGGGGCGACCACCGCCGTCACCGGCCCCATCGCGTTCGTCGGACTCGTGGTCCCCCACCTGTTCCGGATGCTCATCGGCACCGACCACCGCCTGCTGCTGCCCTTCTCGGCGCTGGGCGGCGCGGCCCTGCTGACGGCCGCCGACGTGGTCGGCCGTATCGCGGCCCGCCCCTCGGAGGTCGCCGTCGGCATCGTGACCGCCCTCATCGGCGCCCCGTTCTTCATCTTCATCGTCCGCCGACACAAGGTCCGTGCACTGTGAGCGGTTCCGTCACCAAGACCACGCGGGTCCCACCGGCCGTTCCGGCCGCCGGGGCCGTCGACACCGTCTCCCGGGGGCGGCGGCGCCGGGGCCGACGACGGTTCGCCGTCGTCGTCGTGCTGAGCGTCCTGATCGTCGCGGCCTTCGCCGTGACCCTGATGTTCGGGCGGACCTTCCACCCGCCCGCCGACGTCGTCCGGGTCGTCCTGGGCCAGGACGTGCCCGGGGCGTCGTTCACCGTCGGACGGCTGCGGCTGCCCCGGGCGGCGCTGGCGGTGGTGGCGGGCCTGTGCTTCGGCCTGGGCGGCGTCACCTTCCAGACCATGCTCCGCAACCCGCTGGCCAGCCCCGACATCATCGGTATCAGCGCGGGGGCGGGCGCCGCGGCCACGTTCGCGATCGTGGTGCTCTCCCTCGAAGGCGCCGGGGTGTCGGTCTTCGCCATCGTCGTTGGCCTGGCCGTGGCCGTGCTCGTGTACCTGCTGGCGTACCGGAACGGGGTGTCGGGCGGTCGGCTCGTCCTCATCGGCATCGGCATCGCGGCCATGCTCGAAAGCGTCACCGCCCACATCCTGGACCGGGCCGCCGAATGGGACCTCCAGGAGGCGCTGCGCTGGCTGACCGGCAGCCTCAACGGCACCACCTGGGACGAGGTCGTCCCCGTGGTGATCGCGGTGGCCGTGCTCGCCCCGGTGCTGCTGTCCCGCGCCGGCGACCTCGAAACGCTCCGACTGGGCGACGACACCGCCTCGGCCCTCGGCGTGCGGGTGGACCGCACCCGACTGCTCCTCATCGTCACCGCCGTGGGACTCATCGCGTTCGCGACCGCCGCCGCGGGCCCGATCGCGTTCGTGGCGTTCCTGTCCGGGCCGATCGCGGCGCGCCTGGTGGGCCCGGGCGGCTCCCTGCTCGTCCCCGCCGCGCTGGTGGGGGCGCTGCTGGTGCTGGTGGCGGACTTCGCCGGCCAGTTCCTGTTCGGCGTCCGCTACCCCGTCGGGGTCGTCACCGGGGTGCTCGGCGCCCCCTACCTCGTCTACCTGATCGTCCGAACCCACCGCGCGGGAGGCTCCCTGTGACCACGGCCCACTCACTCCTCGTCGAGGGCCTCACCCTCGGCTACCAGGACCGTGTCGTCATCGAGTCCCTGGACCTGACCGTCCCGCCGGGGCGGATCACCGCGATCGTCGGGGCCAACGCCTGCGGCAAGTCGACGCTGCTGCGCGCCATGGCGCGGCTGCTGTCGCCCCGGGCCGGACACGTGCTGCTGGACGGGAAGCGGGTCCACCGGATGCCGTCCAAGGAGGTCGCCCGCACGCTCGGCCTGCTGCCGCAGTCCCCGATCGCCCCGGAGGGGATCGCCGTGAGCGACCTGGTGGGCCGTGGCCGCCACCCCCACCAGGGGAGGTTCGCGCGGTGGAGCCGGGAGGACGACGAGGCGGTGGCCGCCGCGCTGGAGGCGACGGGGACGCTGGAGCTGGCCGACCGCTCCGTCGACGAACTCTCGGGCGGGCAGCGTCAGCGGGTGTGGATCGCGATGGCGCTGGCCCAGCGCACCGACCTGCTGCTGCTCGACGAGCCGACGACGTTCCTGGACGTCAGCCACCAGGTGGAGGTGCTGGACCTGCTCACCGACCTCAACCGGACGCTCGGCACGACGATCGTGATGGTCCTGCACGACCTCAACCTCGCGGCCCGCTACGCCGACCACCTCATCGCCCTGGCGGACGGACGCCTGCACGCGGAGGGGGACCCCGCGCGGGTGCTCACACCCGAGACGGTGGAGGCGGTGTTCGGGCTGCGCAGCCGGATCATCACCGACCCGGTGTCGGGCAAACCGCTCATGCTGCCCATCGGCCGACACCACGACACGGCTCCGACCGCCTGACCCCGGGCCCCGCGCGCCGGCGGATCGGTCCGTTCCCAGGGCCCGGGGCGCGGTCCTCCCGGCCTCTGCGCGCCGGGGCGGAAGGGCCGGACCGGCGCGGCCTCACGAGGGCCCGGGTCGGGTGGATCCTGTGCGTACCGGCTCCGGCGTGCGAAGATGTACCTTTCGGCCGACATGGCGTTGCGGGCGGGCGTTCTCGGGACGGACGGCCTCCGCACCGGATCCCGGGGTGTCGCGATGCCCGTACAGCACACGTCCAACGAGTTGATGGTCTCCCTGGTCCGTGCCGGGCACCTGGCCACCTTCGAGGAGCTTCCGGCGCTGGTGGCCAAGAAGGCCGACTTCGCCGGCCTCTCCCAGGCCCGCTTCTACCTCGCCGACCACCAACAGCAGGTCCTGCGCGAGGTCACCGGTGAGGGCGACGACGCCCGCCGGGGCGGCCGGGACCTGCCGGTGGACGGCTCCCCGGCCGGGCAGGCCTACGTCACGGGCGTGACCGTCCGGGAGGAGCAGGAGGGGCGCTACTGGGTGCCGATCCTGGAGGGCGCCGAACGGCTGGGCGTGCTGCACGTGTGCTACCCCGGCGACCCCGACCGCTCGGCCATGCGGGACCTGGCCGCCCTGGTCGGGCTCCTCGTCATCGCCAAACGCTCCAACAGCGACGCCTACGCCCGGCTGATCCGCACCAGATCCATGTCGGTGTCGGCCGAGATGCAGTGGACGCTCATGCCCCCGGGCACCTTCGCCGACGCCCGGGTGACGATCTCCGCCGCCACCGAACCGGCCTACGACAACGCCGGCGACTCCTTCGACTACGCCCTCGTCGGGGACACCGCCCACCTGGCGATCTTCGACGCCATGGGCCACGACAACGCCGCCGGGCTCATCGCGAACCTGGCGGTGGGGGCCTTTCGCAACGAACGCCGCAAGGGCACCCCGCTCTCCCACATCCACCAGGGGGTGGAGGGCACCCTGATCCAGGAGTTCGTCCGCACCCGCTTCGCCACCGCGATCCTGGCCGAGCTGAACCTGGTCACCGGCGAGATGAACTGGGTCAACTGCGGGCACCTGCCGCCCATCCTCATCCGCGGCGGGCAGGTCCGCGAACTGGAGTGCGAGCCCTCCCACCCGCTGGGGATGGACCTGGGCCTACCGGTGACGGTGTGCTGTGAACCGCTCCAGCCGGGGGACCGGGTGCTGCTGTACACCGACGGCATCATCGAGGCCCGCGACTCCCGGGGGCACGAGTTCGGCGTCGATCGGTTCGCGGACTTCATCATCCGCCACCAGGTCGACAACATGCCGGTCCCCGAGACGCTGCGACGCCTGATGCACGCGGTGCTGGGGTACCACCACGACAGGCTCAACGACGACGCCACGGTGCTCTTCTGCGAATGGCACGGCTGACCGGGTCCCGCCCCCGGGCGCGCCCCCTGGGACACTGGCCTCGTGGACTTCCTCGAACTCCAGCGCCGGCTGCGCGAAGCCGGTCACGACGCCCACCTCGCCTACGACGGCCGCCACGACCCCTTCCGCCCCACCGGGCCGTCCGCCAGGCGCGGCGGGTACTGCCGGGGCGCGTGGAACCTCTACCACCTCGGCGAACACCGCTACGTGGTGACGGTCCGCGACCTCACCCGCCCCGTCCGCTTCGCCCGTGACACGACGGGGCCCGAGCCCGCCGGGTTCCGCACCGAGGAGGAGGCGTGCGCCCACCTCTGGGAGATCCTGTCCGGGCCCGATGCCCCGAAGGGCGTGCGCGACATCGCGTTCGACGAACTCCCCGAGGCCGTCGCCGGGTGGATCCGGGCCTGCGGAGGGGCACCGACCCGGACCCTGTTCGGGAACCCGTTCGTCGCCTCGCGGGGGTCGGAGTCCCACCGTCTGAGCCGGGTCGGGGACCGGTACGTGCTGCGGCGGCGGTCGAACCTGCCGCCGACCGTCGGAGCGCCCCTCCACACCACCGAGGTGTGGGAGGACGCCTGCCGGGTGCTCATGTCGGTGATCGGCGACCGCGACGCCCCGCGACGTCCAGGGCTGCCCCTGGTCGGGTTCGCGCGCGGGACGTCGGGGCAGGAGCGGGTCCGGCGGCTGGCGGGGGCCGGGTTCGAGGAGATCGCGCGGGCCTACGGGGCCGAGCGCGGCGAACCCCTGCTGGACGTCCTGGCGGAGGCCGCGGCCCTGGACCTGGTCACCCCCGAGATCCTGCGGCTCGCCGGGGAACGCCACCTGGACGCGCAGCGGTTCGGGTCCGGCCGCTGCGTCACCTTCGGGTTCTCCGAGGAGCGCTACCGGGTCCGGGAGGTCGAAGGCCGCTACCTGCTGGAACGGGCGGAGGAGCGGCAGAACACGTTCACCGTCCTCGTGGAGTCGTCCGACCTGGACGACGTGCGAAGGCGGTTCGTGGACGTCCTCGACCCCGCTGGAACCCGCCGGGACCCCTCGGCTGGCTGAGGGGTCCCGGGGCCGTCAGTTCGCGGCGAGGTCGGCGAAGTGGGCCCTCATCCGATCGCGGTCCGGGGCGAGCCCGGTGATCAGCTCGAAGGCCCGCACCGCCTGGAACACGGCCATGCCGCCACCGGACAGGGTGGCGCAACCGCGCCGTTCGGCCTCGTCGAGCAGGGCCGTGCGCAGGGGCCGGTAGACGATGTCTGCCACCCACAGGGGAGGTCGCAGCAACGCGGCCGGCAACGGCAGACCCGGATGGTGGGCCATGCCGATCGGGGTCGCGTTCACCAGACCGTCGGCCGGGGACACGTGCGCCGCCACGTCCCCGGGAGGGGCCGCACGACAGGACCGCCCGGGGAACCGCGCGATCAGGGCGCGCGCCAGGGCGTCCGCCCGGTCCACCTCCGGATCCACGATCACCAGGTCCCCGGTGCCCGAGGTGAGCAGGGCGTGGGCCACCGCGGCCCCCGCCCCGCCGGCCCCCAGCAGGACCACCCGCTCCCGGGCCGCGTCGGGCAGGCCGATCTCGAAGGCCTCCAGGAACCCCGACCAGTCGGTGTTGTGACCGATGGCCGAGTCCCCCTCGAAGACCACCGTGTTGACCGCCCCCAGCGCCGCCGCGTCGGGGGTGAGCCCGTCCAGGTGGGGCAGGACGGCCTGTTTGCACGGGTGGGTGATGTTGAGGCCGTCGAAGCCGTACCGCGGCGCCGACCGGACGAGTTCCCCCACGGACTCGGGGGGCAGCCCCCACACGTCGATGTCGATCGTCCGGTACACCAGCCGTCGTCCCAGCCGGTCCGCCTCGCGTTCGTGCATCGGCGGGGTGAGGGAGGGGCCGATGCCCGAACCGATCAACCCGACCAGGAAGGAACGCCCCTGACGATCCGTCTCCGTCGTCGCCCTCACGCGGCCCGCCCCGTCCGGTGGACGGTCATGCGCACCGGCGTGTTCCGGGCCCCGTACCCCTGGTATCCGTCGACGCGCTGCACCACCTCGAAGAAGAGGTGCCCGTCGAGCAGGGGGGTGAAGAAGTGGAGGAACCCGCCCCCGCCGTCGGGATCGTGGTCGTGGAGGATGTCGAGCCGTCTCATCTGTTCTCTTCGGTGCGGCGGCAGGTCGGTGCGTGCCGCCAGGTCGTCGTGGTAGTTGTCCGGGACGGGCATCAGGGGCAGCCCGGCCGCCACCGCCGCCTCCGCCACGGCGATGATGTCGTCGCAGGCCAGGGCGATGTGCTGGACGCCCCGGGCGGGGTCGGGGTGAGGGCCGTCCCCGATGACGGAGACGTTGAGGGCGATGCGCGGCCCCTCGTCCGGTGAGGGCAGGGACAGCGCCCGGCTGCGCACCAGCCCGTCGGGGGAGGCCAGGTCGGTGCTCTCACCGGCGGCCAACCCCAACAGGGCGGAGTAGAACAGCGACGCCTCGTCGAAGTGGTCGAAGGGCTGGTGCAGCCCGACGTGGTCGATGCCGGTGACGGGGGTGTCGCCGCCGGGACGGACGTCCTCGACGGCGGGCGCCGAGAAGTCCGCCAGCCACGGGTCCTCGCCCCCCTCGCCGACCGGGCAGAGGAAGACGGCGGTGCCGTCCGGGGCGGCCACGGCCCGCAGCGGGGTCTCGGCCCGGTCCCGCCGTCGGGTCAGCGCCGGTGCGCACAGCAGTTCGGCCCGGTTCCCGACCTGTTCGGGGTCGTCCAGGTCCACGCCCAGCGCGGTGATGGCCGCGGCGGAGTCCCAGGTGTGTCCGAGGCGGGGGTCGGTCGCGTTGAGCAGGATCCGGGCGCGCCCGTGCTCCCACAGTTGTACGGGCTTGGAACGGTGGTCCCGGACGTGCGCGAACCCCAGCGCGGAGAGCACGGAGCGGACGCGTCCCGCCGTCTCCTGCGTGGCGGCCACCTCCACGAACCCGAACCCGCGCGGCGGCACCGGGTCGGGCAGGCGGGTGAGCGTCACGGCGGGACGCCCGCCGGGGACCCCCTCGCCCCGGCGGGCGAGGGAGTCCTCCAGCACGGTGAGCGAACGCAGCGCGTCGGCGGCGGTCCGCTCGGGGTCGGCCGCCCGGAAGACGTCGTTGAAGACCTCCAGGGACAGCGGACCGCTGTACCCTGCGGCGAGCACGTGTTCCGTGAACGCCACCAGGTCGAACCCGCCCTGACCGGGGAAACAGCGGTGGTGCCGGCTCCACTGGAGGACGTCCATGCTCATCCGGGGCGCGTCGGCGAGCTGGAGGAAGAAGAGCCGGTCCCCCGGGATGTCGCGGATGCCCGAGGGATCGTCCCCGCGCGACAGGATGTGGAAACTGTCCAGGCACAGACCGAGCGAGGGATGGTCGGCCCGCCGGACGAGGTCCCAGGACCGCCCGTAGGTGGACACGTGCGTCCCCCAGGCCAGCGCCTCGTAGGCCACCCGCACCCCGTAGGGTTCGGCGGTCTCGGCCAGCAGCCGCAACTGGGCGGCGGCCCGGCCGTCGTCGTCGATGGCCGTGGCCGTGGCGTTGGAGCAGACCAGGACGGTGTCCACGCCCAGCTCCACCATGAGGGCGAACTTGGCCTCGGCGCGGCGCACGTTCTCCGCCAGCCGGGCGTCGTCCACCCCCTCGAAGTCGCGGAAGGGCTGGTAGAGATCGATGTCCAGACCGAGGTCGTCGGCCAGGGACCGGATCTCCCGGGGGCGCAGCGGGGAGGCGATGAGATCGTTCTCGAAGATCTCCACCCCGTCGAAGCCGACCCGGCTCGCCGCCCTCAGCTTCTCCTCCAGGGTGCCGCTGAGGCAGACGGTGGCGATGGAACGCCGCATGTGAACGGACTCCGATTCCGTGAGTGGGCGCGAGCGGGACGCGCCCGGACGATGGTGCGGTCTACGCGTCAGCGGGCTTCCTGGAAGCTCTGGTAGAGCTCCAGCTCCTCGCCCTCCAGGTTCTCCATGAAGTACTCCCGGACCTGCTCGCGGAAGGTCTCCACGTCGACGTCGTCGACGACCTCGATGGCGCCGGTGGCCTCCCAGTCGGCCAGGACCTCCGCCTCGGCCTCCTCGATGCAGGCGCGGTTGTCCGCGCGGACCGAGGACACCGCCTCCTGGAGCGCCTCCTGCTGTTCCTCGCTCAGGCCGTCCCAGGTGGCGCCGGAGACCACGATCATCTGCGAGCCGATCTGGTGGCCGGAGAGGCTGATGTGCGACTGGACCTCGTCGAAGTTGTCGGCGGCGATGGTGGCGATCGGGTTCTCCTGGCCGTCGACGATGCCCTGCTGGAGGGCCATGTAGACCTCCTCGAAGGCGACGGCGGTGGCGCTGGCCCCCATGGCCTCGGCGTTGGCGAGGTAGATGGGCGAGTCGGGGAAGCGCATCCGCAGCCCCGACAGGTCCTCGGGGGAGCGGATCGCCTCGTTGGCGGTGAAGTGGCGCTCGCCGAAGTACCAGACGTCGAGGATGTGGGCGTCGGTGACCTCGGTGAAGCCCTCCTTCATCGGGTCGGCGGCCGGGGAGTCGAAGAAGGAGAACATGTGGTCGACGTCGTCGAAGGCGTAGGCGGCGTCGAAGACGCCGATGGGGCCGTGGGCGGCGCCGAGCGCGGCCGATCCCTGCACGTCCATGTCGATGTCCCCGGACATCACCGAGGCGAACGTCTCGGTGTTGTTGCCGAGCTGGCTGTTGGGGAAGGTGTCGACGGTCAGGTCGACGTCGGCCTCGGCCACGCGCTCGGCGACCAGGTCGATCCCGCAGCGGGTGTGCGGGTGGTCCTCGGTGTAGCTGTTGGAGAAGGTCAGGGTGGTGCCCTCCGCCGCGTCGTCGGTGTCGGAGGACGAGGAGCAGGCGGTGAGGGCGAGCACGGTCACCAGGACGGGCAGCGGCAGGCGGAGCATGCGGTTCATGCGAGGGTCTCCTTCGGTGGTGGGGGATGGAGCGGGGTCACAGACCCAGCAGTCCGGGGAGGAACAGGACGAGATCGGGTGCCAGCGTCAGCAGGACGAGGACGGCCACGATCGGGATCAGGAACGGGGCGGTGCCGCGGAAGACCTCGTGCATCGGGGTGCGCGTGGCCGACCCCAGCACGAAGAGGACACCGCCGATGGGCGGGGTGAGCAGGCCGATCATCAGGTTGAGGATGACGATCACCCCGAAGTGGACCGGGTCCACGCCGAACTGCACGGCGATGGGCAGCAGGACCGGGACGGTGATGACCAGGGCCGCCATGGGCTCCAGCAGCGCGCCGATGACGATCAGCGCCACGTTCACCATGATCAGGAAGACCACGGGGCTGTCGGTGAAGCCGAGCAGGAACGAGGCGATGTCCTGGGGGACGCGCTCCCGGGCCAGGACCCAGCCCAGCAGGCCCGAGGCGGCCAGGATCAGCGCGATGGAGGCGGCCGTGGTGGCGGTCTCCACGGTGATGCCCCACAGGGAGCGCAGGCCCAACCGGCGGTAGCACAGTCCCAGGACCACGACGTAGGCGACACCGACGGCGGCGGCCTCGGTCGGGGTGAACAGGCCGCTGAGGATGCCGCCCAGGAGGATGACGGGGGCTCCCAGGGGGCCGATGACCCGCAGGGAGGCCCGGCGCAGCTCTCCCGGTTCGGAGCGCCGTCCGGCCAGCTGCGGCTGCCTGCGGCTCCAGACGAAGACGTACAGCGCCAGTCCGCCGGCCACGAGCAGGGCGGGCACCACGGCGGCGGCGAAGAGCGCGGCGGTGGACACGGCCGCGACGGAGGCGTAGACGATCGCCGGGATGCTCGGCGGCATCACCGGGCTGATCAGGCTCGACGACGCGGTCAGTCCGAGGGTGAACCGGCGCGGGTAGCCCCGTTGGGTCATGGCCGGGACCATCATCTTGCCCATGCCCGCCACGTCGGCCATGGCCGCGCCGCTGATCCAGGAGAACCCCAGGCTGACGCCGATGTTGACGTAACCCAGGCTCGCCCGGACCCGGCCCAGCAGCACCTGCGCGAAGGCGAAGATGCGGTCGGCGATGCCCGTGTGGTTGGCGACCACGCCGAGCAGGATGAACAGCGGCACGGCCAGCAGGGGGAAGCTGTTGACCTCCTGGGCGGCGGTGCGCAGGCTCAGCCCGGTCGACTGGTCGGTGAGGGACATGTAGAGCAGGCAGGGGCCCAGGATCGCGAAGGCCACCGGTACGCGCAGGACCAACAGGAGGAGGATGCCCAGGATCACCAGGGTCGCGCTCATCGTTCGTCCTCCCGCGGCGGAGTCTCCAGCGCCGGGGGCGTGGGCAGCAGGGTGTTGGCCAGGGCGCGCAGCCCGGCGAGGGTCAGGCCGATCATGGGGATCACGTAGGTCCAGGAAAGAGGGATGCCCAGGGCGGGGGTGGTCTGCGGCGAGCCGCCGAAGACCAGGGCGAAGGCCTCGACGACGAGGCCCGCGGACACCGCGGCCACGACGAGGTTGGCGAGGATCCACACCGCTCGCAGCGCCCACCCGCGCAGGAAGAAGTCGACGAGTTTGAGGGTGATGTGCTCGTCCCGGCCGACCAGGTACCCGGCGACGGAGAAGGTCAGCCAGACGAGGCCGTAGCGGGCGAGTTCGCCCGTCCAGACCCAGCCGGCCAGCGGCAGGTGCCGTTGCACGGCCTGGGTGAGCATCAGGGCGAAGATCACCGTGAGCATGACGGCGCCGGTGGTCAGCTCGGCCCTCTCCAGCCAGCGCAGGACGGCCGGGCGGGTGCGCGGTGTCGTCGGATCGGGAGGGTGCGGAATCGATGTCATACGCGTCGGTTTCAGGTTCGGGGAGGGCGTCCGCGCTGATCAGCGCGGCGAATGTGACGTGGGCTACAGCCCCGTGAGGCCGTGCCGTGAACTCTAGGTTTCCCACGGATTGAATGGCAAGCGATTGCCAAATGTTGCCGCAGGACGGTAGACAGGGGCCATGAACTCCCCCCGGCGCACCACCATCTACGACGTCGCCCGGGAGGCGGGCGTGGCCGCCTCCACCGTCTCGCGGGCCCTCAACAACCCCCGACGGGTCAACCCGGTCACCCGCGACCACGTCGTCGCCGTCGCCGAACGCCTGGGCTACCGCCCCGACCCGCTGGCCACCGCCCTGCAGTCAGGGCACAAGGCGACCATCGCCATGCTGGTCCCCGACATCACCAACCCGCACTTCTTCGGCACCATCCGCGGCGCCGAGAAGCGCGCCAGCGAGGCCGGGCTGACGTTCATCCTCGCCAACACCGAGGAGTCCGCGGACAACGAGCGCAACCAGATCGAGCGCCTGTCCCGCTCCGTCGACGGATTCGTGCTCGCGGCCAGCCGCCTGCGTGAGGACACCACTCGGGAACTGGCCCGGGAGTACAACCTCGCGCTGGTCAACCGCCAGGTCGAGGGGCTGCCCGGCGCGGTGGTCGACAACGGTTCCGGCAGCCGCCAGATCATCGAGCACCTGGCCTCCCTGGGGCACCGCTCCGTCGTCTACCTGTCGGGCCCGCACCGCTCCTGGACGGCCTCACAGCGCTGGCGCGCCCTGCGCGCCGCCGCCGAACGGCACGGCATGACGGCCCGGCGCCTGGGCCCCTTCCCGCCCAAGGTCGACGGCGGCGGCGCGGCCGCGGACGCCGCCCTGGCCGCGGAGGCCACCGCCCTGGTCGCCCACAACGACCTGTTGGCGATCGGCGTCCTGCGCCGGCTCACCGAACGCGGGATCCCGGTGCCCGGGCGGGTCAGCGTCGTCGGCTACGACGACATCTTCGGCGCCGACCTGTGCGTCCCCGCCCTGACCACGGTCGCCGGTCCGCAGGAGGAGGCCGGCCGGGCCGCGGTGGAACTCCTCATCCGCAAGGGGTCCCTCTCCCGCTCGCAGCCGGCACCCCAGCAGGTGGTGCTCCCCTCCCACCTGGTGATCCGCGATTCCACCGGCCCGGCCGCCTGACGCCCGCCCGGCTCCCGGCGCCGGGCCGGGACGCCCCGCGGGGGGAGAGTCCCGGTCCGGCCGGGGATCAGCGGGGTTCGCCGCCGCGGTCGCGCATGGACGCGCGCAGGCGGCCGAACACGCGTCCGGAGTGGAGGCCGTCGTGCTCGAACTCGTTGGTCACCCACGACCAGGAGTTGCCCAGGCCGCTCAGGGTGTCCAACTGGAGTCGGGCGTCGACGTACATGTCGTCGTGGTAGACGGCCGCCGCCACCGGGACCTCGTTGGCGGCCAGACGGTCGCGGTCGTACAGCGCGGGCCAGTCGGAGCGCTCGGCCAGCGCCTCGACCGCGGGCCGCAGGTCGCGCAGCAGCCGCACCTCCTCGAACATCCACGGGAAGGCCATCTCACCGGTGAACAGCAGCGGGCGGGCGTCCTCGGCGAAACCCGGACGCCGCTCCCGTTCGCGCTGGGCGGCCCAGGCCGTGGCACCGCCGGTGCCGTCGGCGTAGATGGCCTCCTGCAACGTCCAGAACAGCGGACTCACCGCGCTGGACGTGCGCACCAGCACCTCCTGGAGGAACGCCGGCGACAGGCGGCCCGGACGGATGAACGCGCCCTCCACGAGCCAGTGCATGCGCTCGAAGCCCGGCTTCATGCCGAAGTCCAGGCCCAGTGACTGGAACCTGCGCACGGTGAGCCGGTCCCCGTCGGGCAGGCGCACGTCGTTCCCGGCCAGGTGGTCGGCGATCGCCGACACGGCGTCGACGTCCCGCGGATACCTGCGACGGTATTCCGCGTTCTTCTGCTCGGTCCGGGTGAACGTGCGACGGTAGACCTCTTCGACGTCCGCCGGAATTCCGGGTACCCCGCCGCAGATATAGCAGGCGTTGAGCGCCTCGGGGGCGTGCGAAAGGTAGGCGAGGGTCAACCAACCGCCGTAGCTCTGCGCGAGGGTCGCCCAACGGGAACCGCCGTACACGGTCTTTCGGACGTGCTCCAGGTCGCGCACGATGCAATCGGCGCGAAAACACGCCAGGTGATCCGCCCCGGCCCTGCCGTCGCCGCGTTCGGCGACGGCCCGCGCGTCCAGAGGCGTGCTCAGGCCGGTTCCCCGCTGGTCGACCAGCACGATCCGGTACTCCTCGATCGCCTCGGCGATCCACCCGCCCGGCTCCAGGGGGCGGGGGTTCGCGCCGCCGGGACCGCCCTGAAGAAAGGTGAGCAGGGGGAGATCCTCGTTTCGGCGTTCGGGATCGACCAATTCCCGGACGAAGACGTCGATCCTTTCTCCTTCGGGATTCGACCAGTCGAGGGGAACGGCGACGGTGTGCTCGGTGACCCATAGGCCGGGCATGGGATAACCCATGGACGATCTCCTTGATTTTCCGCCGACACCCGAATGATAAATGTATTGATGATCCAATATGGGAAGTCGGCCCGACCAATGATATTGGGTGTTCCGGGTGTGCGGACCGAGCGCGGTCCCCGTCCGCGTGCGGGGCGGGCGCGGCCCACCGCCCGCCGTGGCGCGCCTCCTCCTCGGGGCGGCCTCCGCCCGGCGCGCCGCCCCGGCTCCCGGCCACGCCCTCGTCCGCCCCGGGTTCCCCGTGGGCGGGAGAACCTTGAGGTATCCCCGAGAACATCAGCCGCCAAACGCCCTCATACGTGTCCACATAAGGACAAGGTGGAATCTGGTCCCATCGTTGTTGTGGAAGGTGCATGTCGTATGTCGAGGGACGCTGGGAAAGTGAAGTGGGTCACGGTTCCCTTGTTCACTTACGGTTGCTAACGTCTCGCTCCGTCCCAGGACGACCACCACCGGTCGCGTCCCCATGACGCGGCGGCCCCTTTCGGTGCTCCCCCTTCGGTCCTGGGAGAGGAAGAGCCCTGCCATGCCCCGCCGTGCTCGGGTGTGGGGTGCCGCCGTTCTGGCCCCCGTGCTCCTGCTGCCCGTCCTGTCCGCCCCTGCCCAGGCAGGACAGGAACCCGATCCCGACGCCCCGGGTGTCTCCACCACCGGGCTGATCGACGACCGGGCCGCCCTCACTCTCGCAGCCGAGACCGGCGAGCCGGTCGAGATCACCGCGGCCACCACCGAGACCACCCGGCACCTGGCCAACCCCGACGGCGGCTTCACCATGGAGCAGAACGCCCTCCCGGTGCGGGTCCGCGAGGAGGACGGCTGGACCCCCGTCGACACCGACCTGGTCGTCGGCGCGGACGGGGCACTGCGGCCCAAGGCGGCGGTCGCCGACCTCGTCTTCTCCGGCGGCGGCGACCGGGACCTGGTCGGCGTCGGCCTGGGCTCGAAGAACGTCTCCCTGGGCTGGCACGAGGACCTGCCCGCGCCGGTCGTCGACGGCGCCCAGGCCACCTACCCCGACGTACTGCCCGACGTCGACCTGGTCATGACCGCCGGGGTCGACGGTTTCGGCCAGGTCCTGGTCGTGCACACCCCCGAGGCCGCGCGGCACCCCGACCTCGCCGAGCTGGAGATGGCCCTGTCCTCCGAGGGCGTCACCGTCCACCAGGGCGAGAACGGCAACCTCGACGCCGTCGGCGACCGGGGCGGCGAGAGCGTGTTCACCGCCGTCGCCCCGGCCATGTGGGACTCGGCCGGGGTCGAGGAGACGGGCGAGGACCCGACCCTGATGGCCCCGGCCGCGGCCCGCAGTGAACTCCTCGACGTCGACGTCACCCCCGCCGCGATCCGTTTGGTCCCGGACCGGGCCATGCTCACCGACGCCGACACCGAGTACCCGGTCTACATCGACCCCTCGGTCGCGGTCAGCCGACACAGCCGCACCTACGTCAACGCCCGCTTCCCGAGCCAGTCGTACTGGAACTACGCCACCTCCCACACCCCCGGCGTGGGCTACGAACCCCAACAGGGCAGCACCAAGCGCGCCTTCTGGCGGTTCTCCATCGACTCGCGGACCAAGAACGCGACCATCACCCGCGCCACGTTCCGCGCCAAGGTCACCCACGCCTAGGGCTGCACCAACGCCCAGGTCCAGCTCTGGCGCACCAACGCCATCACCTCCTCCACCACCTGGAACTCCCAGACCTCCGCCTGGAAGACCAGGCTCGACACCAGGACCGTCAACGCCGGACGCTCCGCCTGCCCGGGCGGGGCCTCTCCGACGGTGGAGTTCGACGCCACCGATGGGTACGTGTGGAGTCGCGACGCCGGGAACCAGACCACCACCCTGGGCCTGCGCGGCAACGAGACCAAGTCCTCCTCCAACCACGACTGGCGGCGCTTCGCCTCCAACCCCACGTTGCAGGTCGACTACAACAACCCGCCCGAGGTGCCCGTCCAGATCTCGGACTCTCACGGGGGCGGCTGCACCACCAACTCCGCCACCCCGCGGCTGATCAACGAGACCCGGCCCACGTTCACCGCCTACGTGCGCGACCGCGACTCCACTTCCGCGAGCCGCCAGAAGGTCAAGGCCCAGTTCGCCTGGTCCGTCGACGGATCCCAGGTCGGCAGCGTGGACAGCCCGGCCACCGACGTCGCCGTCTGGAACTCCGGCTCCTTCCGCTCAGCGCGCGCCACCGCGCTGCCCGAGGACGTGCTGATCGCCTACCGGGTCCGCGCTCACGACGGCACCTCGTGGTCGGGCTGGTCCCCGTACTGCTACCTCAGGGTCAACACCTCCCGCCCCGACCAGGGCCCGGCGGTGGCCTCCACCGACTACCCCGCCGGGGACACCTTCCATGGTTCCCCGGGGCTGCCGGGCGAGTTCACCTTCAGCAACAACGGTGTGCCCACCGCCACGGACTACTACTACGGGTTCAACGACGACTCCTGCACCACCAGGCTCACCCCCGATGAGCAGGGCGGGTCGGTCACGGTGACGCTGACCCCCCGCCAGGAGGGCCCCAACTGGATCTACGCTCGCACGGTGGACGGCTTCGGCAACTCCTCCGACTGCGCGCTGGTGTACTCCTTCCTGGTGGCCCCGCCCAGCGCTCCAGTCGCTCACATCGGTTTCGACGAGGGCCAGGGGGACCGCGCCGCCGACGCCATCGATCCCGACCGCGGTGCCACCCTCTCCAGCGGTGTCGACTGGGTGCGCGGCCGCGTCGGCACCACCGAGAACCCCCTCCTCGATCCGACACCGCGTATGACCGGAACCGCCGTGCACACCAGCGGCTACACCGCCGGCGACCCGGGTCCCTACGACCAGATCAACGCCGACTACCCGGCCGTGGACACCTCCGGCACGTTCGCCGTCGCCGCCTGGGTCAAGCTGGACCGGGCCCACGCCCACCACACCGCGGTTGCCCAGGAAGGCGCCCAGCAGAGTGCCTTCCACCTCGGCTACCAAGGCAACACCGGCCAGTGGGTGTTCAAGATGTCCCCGGAGGACGAGCACTGGGACGGCTCGCGTCCGTGGGCCTCGGTCATGTCCTCCCAGTCCGCCGAGATCGGGGTGTGGACGCACCTGCTGGGCACCTACGACTCTCAGACCCGCAAACTCACCCTGTACGTGGACGGAGTCGAGCAGGGCGAGGCCGCCCACACCGGGGCCTGGAACGCTACCGGGCCACTGACCGTGGGTCGAGGCCTCGTCCAGGGTGTCGACGATCACCACTGGCCCGGGTCGATCGACGATGTCCGGGTGTGGGACCGTGTCGTTCTCGACCACATCGTCACCGATCACGAGATCGAGACCGAGGTGTGGCGCCTGGCGAACAGTCCCGTCGCTCCCGAGGGTCGCTGGACGCTCGACGAGTACGACGGCACCGTGGTCGCCGACTCCACCGACCATGGGCTGGACGCCACTCTGCACGGTGATCCGCTCACCGCGTGGAACCTAGCGGAGAACGCTGTCACCGCCTCACCGGGCGTGCGGCTCAACGGCATCGACGAGTACATAGCCACTGCGGACCCGGCGCTGCGCACCGACCGCAGCTTCAGCGTCGCCGCCTGGGTGCGCTTGGACGAGACTGCCGGGGCCATCGACGCCACCGTACTGGACCAATCCGGACCCACCGACAGTGCCTTCCGCCTCGGCCACCGGGGCTCGGACGGCAGGTGGACGTTCACCCTGACCTCCGACGGTGGCTCGGGCGCCGGCACCACCGCGACCTCCACCGCCCCGGCACGCCTGGGGGAGTGGACCCACCTGGTGGGGGTCTACGACCACACCCGCAAGGAGACGGTCCTGTACGTCAACGGATTCAAGGAGGCCCGGGCAACCGTCGACCACGCCTGGCACGCCGACGGTCCGGTGCACATCGGTGCCGCTCGGCAGCAGGGGGCGGTCTCCCACCACTGGAAAGGTGACATCGACGACGTGCACGCCTACCAGGGAGTCCTGAACGCCTTCGGACTCAGCGAGGTTCGCAACGGCGAGTTCCCCAACATCCAGTCCTGAATTCTCGCCGCACATCCCTCCACCCCCGGTGACCGGCCCCCTCGCCCCCGTGGACGCGGGGGCCGGCCTGTACCCGCCCCTTCGTCCGGCGGCCGTGTCGTCCGACGTCCTCCCGCCGACGCCCCGCTCGCCCCCCTGCCCCTCGAAGCCGACGAGGGGTGTCGAAGTCCTCCTCCCGGGGAACGGGTCCGATTCCGAGCACCTACGACCGAAGGGGGAGTCATGGCGGAACGGAAGGGGATCCCCGTGCGGGCCTGCCTGCTCGGCCTGGCGGCCGGATCACGGGCGAGCCTGGGCGCGGGGACCGCGCTGCGCGCCGTCCCGGGGGGCGGGCCGGCGCTGACGACGTTGACGGTCCTGGGCACCGTCGGAGAGTTCATCGGCGACAAGACGCCGTTCGCCCCCAGCCGGTTGGAGTGGGCGGGGCTCATCCCCCGGGTGGCCAGCGCCATGGTCGGCGGCGGTCTTCTGGCCCGGGCGGCCGGTGTCCCCCTGCCCCCCGCCGTCCTGATCGCCGGGATCGCCGCGCCCGTGGGCGCCTGGGCCGGTGTCACCTGGCGGGAGGTGTGGGGCAGGGTCGGCCCCGACACCGCCGGTGCGCTCATCGAGGACGCGGTGGCGCTCGCCGTCGCCGGCGCCGCGGTCAGGGGCCTCACCCGTGAGAACTGACCCGCCCCACCTCGGGGGACGGCGTCGCGGAGTCCGGCCGGGGAAGCGTGCTGATTCGGACAGTGGACCGGTGAAGGGGGAGTGATCCGCCCCCGCCTTCCGGTCCACCGAAACCCGGGCCGGTCCGGAGCGCGGTCCGATCTCGAAAGCGGTCCTGAACTGGTCTTTCGTCGAGACTGGTATGGGACCCCGTTCCTCGAAAGCGCTGTTCGGAGCCCGAACGACGTGCTCTAGGGCACACCGTGTTCTCATTCCAACGGTCCGTCACCATACTGGTCGACCATGATCAACAATCGGATCGGGCGGGTCGCGCTGCGCCACGAACGCCCCGCCCTGGTCGGCGAACTCCTGACCGACTTCCAGGGGCGCACCGGCGCCGCCCACACGGTCGCCTTCGGCCTCGACGGTGTCCTGCTCGGCCACGCCGGACACCCCGAGGACGAGCGCGCGCAGGTGCGCGCCGAACAGTCGGCCTCCAGCTCCTACATGCTCGCCTCTCTCTGCACCGGGGTGGCCGCCACCTGGCCCGCCGAACGCCGGCCCGCCGGTCCCGTGCACGCCGACCACCTCCTGCTCCGCCACCGCGCCGGGATCGACCCGCAGACCGGGGAGCGGCCGTCGCCGTGGTGGGTGCTCGTGGTCCCCGTCCCCGACTGGGGCGGGCTGGTCACCGAACTCCCGCCCGACCGGGAGGCCCCCGTCGCCTCGGTCATGGGCGACCTGCTGGAGTGCGCCGACCGGATCCGGGGGGTCCTGGCGGACGCCCACCGCAAGGCGGGCTGAACCCCCTCCCTCCGTCCCGCGCCCCCCGACCCCGCCCGAGGCGCCGTCCGCAGGGCTCTCCCGGGGCCCCTCGCGCCCGCCGCGCGGACGAGGGGAGGGTCCCCGGCCCTCGTGGCCGGGGACCCTCCCCTCGTTCATCGGTCAGACGGTGTCGCGCCTGGGCAGACGCCACCCCGGGCGCGGGAAGTGGCAGGTGTACCCGTTCGGGTACTTCTCCAGGTAGTCCTGGTGCTCGGGCTCGGCCTCCCAGAACGGACCCACCGGCTCGACCTCGGTCACCACCGGCCCCGGCCACAGGCCGGAGGCGTCCACGTCGGCGATGGTGTCCTCGGCCACCTTCCGCTGGGCGTCGTCGACGTGGTAGATCGCCGACCGGTAGCTCATGCCGATGTCGTTGCCCTGACGGTTCACCGTCGTGGGGTCGTGGATCTGGAAGAAGAACTCCAGCAGTTCACGGTAGGAGGTCGCCTCGGGGTCGAAGAGGATCTCGATCGCCTCGGCGTGGGTGCCGTGGTTCCGGTAGGTGGCGTTCTCCACGTCCCCGCCGGTGTAGCCCACCCGGGTGCCGGTCACCCCCGGCTGTCTGCGGATGAGGTCCTGCATGCCCCAGAAACAGCCTCCGGCCAGAACGGCGCGTTCGGTCGCCATCGTGCCTCCTTCTTCTCCAGCGTGCGGCTTCTCCCACAACGTCGGTCGGGGCCGTGGCGTTCCCGCGCCGGGACCCGGCCCCGTAACGGGCCCGGATGTGGGACCCAGACCACACTCCCGATGCGGGAATGTCCTGTTGGTGTGGGAGGTTGGGGTTTGTTCGGGAGAAAATTGCACTCCCTGCATCCCCCGCGCATCCGCACGATCACGATGACACGAGGACACCTGTGACCGGGACACCCACACCACCCGACCGCGCGTCGGAATCCACCGCCGACCCCACGGCGCCGCGCGCCGAACGCCTGGTCATCCCGCTGCTCCTGGTCTCGGCGTTCGTCGTCATCCTCAACGAGACGATCATGGGCGTGGCGCTGCCCGCCCTCAACGCCGACCTGGGCATCTCCGTCTCCACCGGCCAGTGGCTCACCTCCGCCTTCATGCTCGTGATGGCCGTGGTGATCCCCGCGACCGGGTTCCTGTTGCAGCGCTTCCACGTCCGGCAGGTGTTCATCGCCGCCATGACGCTGTTCAGCGTCGGCACCCTGCTGTGCTTCCTGGCACCCGGCTTCACGTTCCTGCTCACGGGCCGGATCGTGCAGGCCGTCGGCACGGCGATCATGATGCCGCTGCTCATGACCACCATCCTCAACACCGTGCCCGCCGAACGGCGTGGCCGGACCATGGGCAACATCTCCATCGTCATCTCGGTGGCGCCCGCCATCGGCCCGACACTGGCCGGCCTGATCCTCAGCGTGCTGGACTGGCGCTGGATGTTCGGCCTGGTGCTGCCCATCGCCCTGATCGGCCTGGGGCTGGGCGCCCTGTTCATCCGCAACGTCACCGAGCCGCGCCCGGCCCGCATCGACATGCCCTCCGTGCTGGTGTCGGCGTTCGCGTTCGGCGGCCTCGTGTACGGGTTCTCCAGCCTGGGCGGCCACGGCGGCGGCCCGATCCCCCCGGGGGCGGCGATCGCGATCGGCGCGGTGGCGCTGGTGGTGTTCGTGTGGCGGCAGTTGCGTCTCCAGAGCCGGGACCGCGCCCTGCTGGACCTGCGCGTGTTCGGCTCCACCCAGTTCTCGATCTCCATCGCCCTGGTCGGGGTCAGCTTCATGGCGCTGTTCGGCACGCTCATCCTGCTGCCGCTGTACATGCAGAACGTGCTGGGCCACGACACCCTGACCACCGGTCTGACCCTGCTGCCCGGCGGGCTGGCCATGGGTCTGATCGCCCCGTTCGTGGGCCGCTTCTACGACAAGGTCGGCCCCAGGCCGCTGATCATCCCCGGCGGCGCGCTGGTGTCGCTGACGCTGTGGGGGATGACGCTGTTCGACACCCAGACCCCGCTCTGGTTCATCATCGGCACGCACGTGATGCTCACCGTCGGCCTGGGCCTCATGTTCACGCCGCTGCTCACCGGCGCCCTGGGGTCCCTGCGGCCGGAGCTGTACTCGCACGGCAGCGCCGTCGTGGGCACCGTCCAGCAGGTCGCCGGCGCGGCCGGCACGGCGGCGTTCGTCGCGGTGATGTCGGCGTCCTCGGCGAACCTCGTCGGAGAGGGCATGCCGGAGATCGAGGCCATGGCCGGCGGCATCCACGTCGCCTTCCTGCTCGGCGCCACGATCTCGGTGCTGGGGTTCGCGGCCACGTTCTTCGTGCGCCGCGCCGCAACCGGGACGCCGCAGGCGGCCCCCGCGGCCCACTGACGACCCGCGCACACGTCGGCCGGTCCCTCTCGGGGCCGGCCGACGTCGTTCCCGTCGCGGGACCGGCCGTGTCCTCCCCGCTCGTCCGCGCTCTGAACGGACGGGGGAGTGTTCACACCGTCCCGACGCGGGTAGGGCGCCCGGCACGGGAGGAAGCACGAGGGAGGGCGAGGATGGAACGGCTGATCGACCTGCACGGCGTCGCGCTGGAGGAGTTCGACCGCCGGGTGCGGCAGGTCCGGCTCACCGACTGGGCGCTGCCCACGCCCTGCGCCGACTGGGACGTCCACGACCTGGTCGACCACCTCACCACGGAACAGCTGTGGGTCCCGTCCCTCCTGGCGGGGGCGACCGTCGAGGAGGTCGGCGACCGCTTCGACGGCGACGTCCTGGGCGAGGAACCCCTGGCCGTCTGGGAGATCGCGGCCCGGGAGGCCCGCGCCGCCTGGCTGGCGCCCTCGGCGCTCGGCCGCACCGTGCACCTGTCCTTCGGTGACGCGCCGGGCGAACTCTACCTGTGGCAGATGACCTTCGACCTCGCGGTGCACGCCTGGGACCTGGCCCGCGCCCTGGGTGCCGACGAGGCGCTCGACCCCGACCTGGTCGCCGAACTCCACGGCTGGGCGCGACGCCAGGACCTGGGTCCGGGGCCGATGTTCGATCCCCCCGTCCCCGTCGGGGAGGAGGCCGGGGTGCAGGAGCGGCTGTTGGCCCTCACCGGTCGCGCCCCGTGAACCGCCGACACGGTCACCGGCGCGCCCGCTCCTTCGCGATCGCGTACCCGTGAGGGGTCTCGGGCGCCGTTGTCGATCGCGGGTACGGGATCACCGGGACCGGAGGGTCCCTCGCGTCGCACCGGCGACGGTTCCGGGCGACCCGGGGAGGCTTCCGGCGACCGTGCCGGCCGCCGTCTCTCGGCGTTCGCGGCAGGCGGTCCGGGCGCGCCGACGTCGGTCCCGTTCTCCGGCGGGCGGCGGAGGCCGTCCGCCGGAGAACGGGGGTGGCCGCCCCGTCGCGCGGAGGGAGGCGGGGCGGGACGGCCGAAGACCGTCGCCCGAAGAGAGGGCCGGGGGACGGTCCGGGAAGACGACCGTGCCCGGGCACGGGGCTGAGGCCGATGAGCACACCGGCCTCCGCGCTTCCGTGATCACCATGTCACCACACGTGATCACCTCGCGTGCGAGGTTCATGAAAAAAGTGGCTCCGGAACCTGGAATCCCGGCCCCGGAGGAGGCGTGCGGCGGTCAGCGACCGCCCGGATCGTTGTAGTGGCCCGCGCGCTCCTGCCCGGACAGGGCGTGGATGGCGTCCATGACCCGATCGGTGATCACCCGGCGGGCCTTGCCCGGGGCGAGGTGGTCGTACCCGGTGGAGAAGTCCATGGGCTCGCCGAAGCGGACCGTGAACGGGCGCGGTCGGGGCATCGACGCCCCGACCGGCTGTACCTCCTGGGTGCCCGACAGCGCCACCGGCACCACCGGGGCCTTGGACTCCAACGCCAGGTGGGCCACCCCCGTGCGCCCCCGGTACAGGCGGCCGTCGCGCGAACGGGTGCCCTCCGGGTAGATCACGCAGGCCTCGCCGTCGCGCAACCGGTCCAGCATCATCTCCAGGGTCGCCATGGCGTCGCGCGCGTTGGCGCGCTCCAGCGGCATCGCCCCCAGCGCGCTGAACACCGTCCCGGTGACGCGTCCCTTGACGCCCTTGCCCTCGAAGTAGTCGCTCTTGGCCAGGAAACGCACCCGTCGCTGGGTCACCGACAACGGGATCACGACGCTGTCCACGAAGGACAGGTGATTGCTGGCGAGCAGCACCGGGCCGGTGGCGGGGACGTTCTCGCGGCCCTCGATGGTCGGGCGGCACAGCGATCGGGCCAGGAGCGACGCCGTCTGCCGCAACGCATCGTAGAGCACGTGGTCTCCCTCACTTCCGGTGGTGTCCGAACCCAATGTAAGGGCGACCCATCGGTAACAAGTGGCCGGGGGGTCGAGAGTGCCCCAGCTCACCGAACAGGGAGAACACGGACGGGACGGACACGGTGGGGAGCCGTGGCCGTCCCGTCCGAGGGGCTCAGACCCCGATCGGCCGCGCCGACGCCTCCTCCCGGTAGAAGATGTCGATGTCGACCTCCTCGCCGCCGACGGTCAGCGTGTCCCACGCCCCGCCGGCGACCAGCGAACGCAGTGTCTCGTCGGTCAGGCCCTCCAGGTGCGCGCGCAGTGCGTCGTCGTCGGGCAGCCCCGTGATCCGGGTGGCCAGCCGGTCCCGGATCGACCCCAGCCGCTCCATGAGCGTCGTCGTGTCCGCCTCGCGGCCCGCGCCCTCCTCGTCCAGGCTCCGGCCGATCAGCTCCTTGATGGTGCCGGTCTCACCGTTCTCGTCGGTGGTCACCATCGCCTTCCAGGCGCGGCTCTTGTGCCGGTACTGCAACATCGACATGGCCGCCTCGTGGCGGATGAAGTCGGAGTCGCGGAAGGGGCGGCCGTTCCACGAACTGCTGAGTGAACGGGCCAGTGAGATGGCCGAGGCCAGCCCGCTGTTGAGGCCGCGCCCGGGCCAGAAGTGGATGGCGTTGGCGGCGTCCCCGAGCAGGAACCCGTAGGTGCCCGGCGTGGTGGGCGTCGCCCCCCGCAGCTGGGCGGTGAACCGCGGCCGTTGCACCATGCTGAGCCGGAAGGCGGTGACGGCGCTCAGGTTCTTCTCGGGCACCCCGAAGAACTCCAGCCCCTGCCGCACCCGCTTCCACAGTTTGGACCCCCTGACCAGGGCCGGAAGGAACAGGGTGCTGTGCGTGGAGCAGGTGAAGTCGCCCTCCTCGTCGCGGGCCATGACGCACGGACGGGAACCGACGCACTCCTCGAACGACCGCCGGACGGGGTCGATGCCGACGACCTCGGCCGCCTCCTCGTCGGTCAGACGCATGTTGAGGAAACCCTCGCCGTGCAGCGAGTTCAGCAGGAAGCGGTTCTGGGCCACGGTCAGCAGCACCGACATGGGATCCGGCAGTTCGGACTTGACCTGCAACCCCAGTACGACGTCCTCGACGTGTTCGCCGTTCAGCGAGTAGATGCCGCTGTCGGCCTGTCCGAACTTGCCACTGAAGTGCTCGCGGGTGCGCGAGCGCGACCCCTCGCAGACGGCGAGCACGTGGTTCCCCTCCCACGTGCCGGTCTCCGTCGCGACGAACTTCTCGGGGACCAGCCGGATGCGGTCGGGCCGCTCGCCGCACATCTCCAGCAGCACGTCCTCCACGCGCGAGATGCGGATGTTGCGAGGCCCCTGACCACGGATGGAATCGGCGCCCGAGGGCCACATCTCGCTGTACTCGCCCTCCGTGAACAGGCGTTCGCGCATCTCCTCGGACAGGTTGAGGAACTGCCGGCTCTGGATCGTCACGACCTGCCGGCGCCGGACGTTGCCCTGCTGCGCGTTCTTCCACACGACCCGCGCCCCCTCCCGGGTCCACCGCGCGTCGTACACGGTCACGAACACCTGGGAGCCCAGCAGGTGCTCCAGCAACAGCGCGAAGGAGAGCCCGACGGGGCCGCCGCCGGTGACGGTGACGTTGAGCCTGGGGCCCGAGACGTCCGCCCGGACGAACATCTGGGTGACCGGGACGTCGGCCGCGCCGGGCCGCTCCACGGCCTGCCAGACGAACGACTCCTCACCGATCTCGATCACGTCGCCGGGGACCAGGACGTGCACGTCCACGAGAACGCCGTTGACCAGCGTCCCGTTGCTGCTGCCGCGATCCTTCAGGAGGTGGCCGTCCCCCTCGCGGGATATCTCCGCGTGGAAGCGTGATGCGGCCCTGCTGCACACCACGATCCGGTTGTCGCTGTGGCGGCCGAAGGTGAGGGGGGCCTCACCGACGGGAAAGGTCTGATCGGCGAAGGGGCCTTCGCGTCCGACGATCTCGAATGACACGACCTACTTCTCTCTGTCGTGGGGGGTGACCGGGGATGTGAATCGTGAGGGGGTGATCGGGGGTGTGAACGCCCGTTCCGCTGTTTCCCTGGGTGGGATGCGAACGTCGTGCATTCGGATCAGAATTTTACGGAAAAAGCTCCTGATCCGCACATGCGGAAGGACCGGAACCCGACTCGGTCATCGGAGGTTTCGAGGGGCCCGGTTCGGGACTCCGTACCGGTGGGGCGGGTGTGAAAGCGCTGATCAGAGTCTTCGGATGTGTCGGGGGAGGACTTTTTTCCCGACCGAGACCGAAAGGGGTGAACCGCTGAGGGTATTCATCCGTATTCATGGGGCGCAATTTCGAGCGGCACCGACCCCGGAGCACGCACACGGAAGAATACGTTGTGTGCACGACGGGTTCCGGACGCGCCCGATCGGGGTGACGGCGTTCAGGGAACCCGGGAGAGGACCCGGTCAGCGGTCGGCGACCTCGGGCGGCCAGACCACCGAGAAGTGCTCGAAGACGATCTCGTGCTCCTCGGTCCAGGTGGCGCCCAGCGCCGGTGCGAGGCGCGTCCAGTACCGCCGGTGCCCCTCCCGCCACGACGCGAGCGACAGGTCGTCCTCGCCCTCGTCGCGGGCGAACGCCTCGTCGGCGTCGCCGAAGACGCCCAGGCGCAGCCCGGTGGTGCGCAGGACCGCGCGTGGCCGCCCCGCGGAGTCACAGGCGATCCAGTGGTCACCGATCCTGGGCGCCGGCGCCCCCTCGGCGGCGAACTCGATCAGGAGCGACGCGGTCGCCCGCTTGGTCCCGGCCAACACCAGTCCCAGGAGTTCGTCGGTGAGCGCCGGGTGGTCGCCGAAGCGTTCGACGGACGGCGGTTCGCGGTCGGTCGCCAGCGCGGGTCGGGCCGACCGGTACTCCTCCCACAGGCGCAGTGCGGCGGTCCGGTCCACGGGTGCGTTCTCCATGGGGCAAGCCTCCCAGAGGCGGGGGAGGGCACGGGGCGGGCCGGCGTCCGCCCGTGGCGGCCGGACATCGCCGTTCCCGGGGCCGGGTCTCGGGGGATCGGGCGCCTTCGCGCGGTGCGCGGCGGATCCCCCGGGTCCGTGTCGGTCCGCCTTCACGAACGGACCCCGTCGCCTTCGGGGTCGGGTCTCAGGCGATCCGGTCCCATCGGGCGTTGGCCCCGCACACCACCAGGCAGGGACGCTCGCCCGGCACCCGGCCGGCCAGCCAGGCGGCGAACGGCACGGCCGCGGCCGGCTCGGTGGCGATGCGCAGCTCCGACCACAACCGGTCCTGGGCGGCGACGATCTCGGCGTCGCTCACCAGCGCCCGGGAGACCGGGTTCTCGCGCAGCACCTCGAACGGCACCCGGCCCAGCGTCGCCGCGCCCAGCGCGGAGGACGCCACCGAGTCCACCGGGGTCTCCACCGGGCGGCCCGCCTCCATCGCCGCGTGCAGGCTCCGACACCCCTCGGGCTCCACGCCCACGACCTCGCGCCCGTCGGCGCCCAGCCGCACCCCGGCGACCAGGCCGCCACCGCCCACGGCGACGGCGATCGTGTCGCACTCGGGGGCCTCGGCGGCGATCTCCAGGCCCAGGGTCCCCTGCCCGGCCACCACCAGCGGGTCGTCGAAGGCGTGCAGGTAGCGGATCCCCTCGCGGTCGGCGTGCGCCAGGGCGGCCTCGGCCGCGACGGCGTAGTGCTCGCCGACCCGGACGATCTCGGCTCCGGTCTCGGCCAACGGCGCCGCCTTGGCCTGCGGGACGGTCTCGGGCACGTACACCGTGGCGTGCACCCCGAGCAGGCGGGCGGCGGTGGCCACCCCCAGGCCGTGGTTGCCGCCGGAGGCGGTGACCACTCGGTCCGCGGGCTCCCCACCGAGCAGCGCGTTGAGCGCCCCGCGCACCTTGAAAGCGCCCGTGAGCTGGAGGTACTCCAACTTCAAGGACACCGCTCTGCCGTCGACCTCGGTGTGCATCACCGGGGTGCGGCGGGCGTACGGGGCGATGCGTTCGGCCGCGGCGCGGACGTCGATGGCCGTGGGCACTGCGTGCGCGGTCCTGGTCATGGGACCATGCTGCCCCTACTGACGATTAACTTAAAGTTGGGTCTGCTAAAGATGGGTAAGTAGAACTTTGCGTCAGATCCTGTTCGAGGGGGCCGTCGTGCTGGACGCCAACCGTCTGCGCGTGCTCGTGGAGATCGCGCACGCCGGTTCCATCGCCGCCGCCGCCGAACGGCTCTCCTTCACCCCGCCCGCCCTCTCCCAGCAGCTCACCAAGCTCGAACGCGAGGTCGGCTGCGTCCTGGTCGAACGCGGACGCACCGGTGCCACCCTCACCGAGGCCGGGCGCGTCCTCCTCGAACACGGCGAACGCGTCCTGGGGGAGCTGCGCGACGCCGAGGCGGCCATCCGCGCCCACACCGGCACCCCGCCCGACCACCTGTCCCTGGGCGCGTTCGCCAGCGCCGGCAAGATCCTGCTCCCCCAGACCCTCGCCGCCTTCGGCCGCGAACACCCGCACGTGCGCCTGTCCCTGGCCGACATCGAACCCCCCGGCGGCCACGACCTGGTCACCTCCGGTGACCTCGACCTCCTCGTGACCCACCGCTACCCGGCGGTGCCGCTGCCGCGCGCCTCCGGTCTGCACCGCGAACGCGTCCTCGTGGACCCGCTCATGGTGGTCGCCCCCACCGGGCACCCCGTCGCCGACCGGCCCCTGTCCCTGGCCGACCTGGCCGACGAGGAATGGATCTGCGGCGCACCCGGGATCGCCAACCGCACCACCCTGGACACCGCCGCGGCGGCGGCCGGGGTGCGGTTGACCGTCGCCTACGAGACCCGTGACTACGAGGTGGCGCTCGCCCTGATCGAGGTGGGCGTGGGCGTGGCGCTCATCCCCTCCACCATCCTGGGGGCCGCCCGCCGGGGCGGCTGGGTGAGCCGCCCGCTGCACGGCGCCCGCCTGGCCCGCGAGGTCTACGTGGTGCACCGGCGCCGGCCCCCCGAACCGCTGCCCGAACTGGTCTCCACCCTGCGCGGGGTCGCCGCCCGCGCCCTGGAGGAGGCCCCCGCCCCGCCCTGACCCCGTCGGCTACAGGGGAGGGGCACCCGGCGGACGCGGGGCGTTCCACCGGTAACGCAGGGCCAGCACCCGGATCGTGAAGCACAGCAGCGCCCCGACCACCGCCACCCATCCGGCGTCGAACCCGAGCAGGTGCGCCACCGACACCGTTCCCGCGCCCGACATCGCCGGGATCGCGTACAGGTGCGAGTTGGCGCTGAGCACCGTCGGCACCCGGTTGAGGAGCACGTCGCGGATGGTGCCGCCGCCCACGCCGGTGATCGCCCCCAGCAGGACCGCCTGTAACGGCCCGAACCCCAGCTCGATCGCCTTGGCGGCGCCGATCACCACGAACAGGCTCAACCCCGCCGCGTCGAACAGCAGGATCGGTTTGGACAACCGGGTGAGCCGGGTGCTGAGGAAGAAGGCCACCGTTCCGCCGAGCAGGGCCACGGTCACGTAGCGCCAGTCCTGGAACGTCGCCGGGGTCACCCCGAGCAGCAGGTCCCGCAGGATGCCACCGCCGATGGCGGTCACCACCCCCAGGACCAGGACACCGACGATGTCCACCCGGGCGGTGCGGATGGCGGTGAGGGCGCCGTCGACGGCGAAGGCGAAGATCCCGACGAGGTCGAGGATCAGGAGGACGGTCTGCGTGGACATGGTCGGTGCGAGGGTTTCTGGTGAGGACGATGTGCCGACCGGCCATTCCATCACGCCCCGGACGCCCGCACGCACGTTCCCGGGGGTGACGCGCCGCACGTCGTGCCCGCCCGGGTCCGGACGACGGTGCGGGGCCGGCACGGGGATCACCCCGGCCGGCCCCGCACCGTCGCTCAGCGGCCCGCGTTCTCCCGGTCCGCCGGTCCGCCCGCCTCGGCCGTGGCGGGCTCCGCCACCGACTCCGGCTCCTCGGCGGCCCCGGCCGCGGGGATCCGCCGTAGCAGGGCGACCGCCAGCACGGCCGCCGTGGCCGACAGCGCCGCCGCCACCCACGCCGCCGTGTTCAGGCCGTCGGTGAACGCGACCCGCGCCGAATCCGCCAGCGCCGCGCCGGCCTCGGACGGCAGGCCCGCCGCGGTCTCCAGCGCGCCCGGCAGCGTGTGGGCGGCCCCCGGGTCGGCGCCGGTCATCCCGGCCCGGTAGGCCAGGGTGCCCACACTGCCCAGCAGCGCCACGCCCAGGGCCACGCCCAGGTCGCTCGCCGTGCTGTTGACCGCAGAGGCCGCACCGGCCTTCTCCGGCGGGGCCGCGCCGACGACCATCCCCGGCACCAGCGCCATCGTCGGCGCGATCCCCGGGTAGAGCACGTAGAACGCGGCGACCAGCAGTGGCAGCCCGCCGACGGCGTCCACCCCGGTCAGCATCAGGTAGCCGACCGTCGACAGCACCAGGCCGCCGGCCACCACGTAGGCGGGCCGCACCCGGCGGGCGATGGCCGGGGTCACCGTCGAGACGATCACCAGGCCGATCGCCGCCGGCAGGATCCACAGCCCGGCCCGCAGCGGCGACTGCTCCGCCACCAGTTGCAGGTACTGGGTGAACAGCAGGTACACCCCGCCCACGGCCATGGCCGCCAGCAGGTACACCCCCAGTGATCCGGTGAAGACCCGGTTCGCGAACAGGCGGATGTCCAGCAGGGGGTCCGCCGTCCGGAGCTGCCGGCGCACGAACAAGGTACCGAACACCACACCCGCCACCAGCGACACCACCGCGACGGTCGTCATGCCCTCCTCGGCCAGCTTCTTCACGCCGTACACGAACGGCAGCAGCGCGGCCAGGGACAGCAGCACGCTCACCGGGTCCAGCCGGCCCGCGTGCTCCGCCCGGTACTCGGGGATCAGGAACGGCGCGGCGACCAGGACCACCGTCATCACCGGGACGCCGATGAGCATCGCCGCGCCCCACCACAGGGACTCCAGCAGCAGACCGCCGACCAGCGGACCCAGGGCCACACCGGCCGACACCGACGCCGCCCACAGCCCGATCGCCGTGCCGCGCTCACGCGGATCGGCGAACATCACCGTGATCAGCGACAGGGTGGCGGGCATGATCGCGGCGGCGCCGAATCCCATGAGGGCGCGGGCGGCGATGAGGATCTCCGGGTTCGGGGCGTAGGCCGCCGCCACCGAGGCCGCGGCGAACACCGCCGCGCCCGCCAGCAACAGGCCGCGCCGCCCGACCCGGTCGCCCAGCGTGCCCATGGTGACCAGGAAACCGGCCATCACGAACCCGTAGACGTCGTTGATCCACAGCAGTTGGCCGCCGGTGGGGCTCAGGTCGGCCGCGATGTAGGGGGTGGCGAGGAAGAGGACGGTCATCGCCAGGAACAGCAGCACCGTGGGTGCCATCAGTACCGCGAGCCCCGCCCAGGTCCGGGCATTCGCCCGGGGAGGAACATCCGTTGACATGGTGACCTTCTTCGAGGAGAGGATTCCGACGAGGACCACCGTGGTCGGCCGGGCTTCGGAAACCCTTCGGGAGGACTCAGGACCGACGTCCTGAGGACACCCCGGGACCCCTAGAGTTCGGGACATGAGATTCGGGGTGCTGGGGCCGCTGGCCGTGTGGAGCGATCGGGGCGAGCCCGTCCGGGTGCCCGAGCTCAAGGTCCGCCTGCTGCTGGCCGCGCTGCTCGTCGACCCCGGCCGGGTCGTCCCCGCGGACCGGCTGGTCGACGACCTGTGGGGCGCGGACCTGCCCGCCGACCCCACCGCCTCCCTCCAGACCCGCGCCTCCCAGCTGCGCCGCGTCCTGGAGACCGCCGAACCCGGCGGTCGCGCCCTGCTGGTCTCCCGGCGGCCCGGCTACCTGCTCGACGTCGTCCCCGGGGCCATCGACACCGGGGGGTTCGAGGACCTCCTCGACCGTGCCCGCGACACCGCGGCCCCGGCCGCCCGGGCGGCGCTGCTCACCGACGCCCTGGCCCTGTGGCGCGGGCCGGCCCTGGCCGACCTCGCCGACCACGACTTCGCCCGGACCGCCGTCCTGCGGTGGGAGGAGCGGCGACTCACCGCGCTGGAGGATCAGGCCGAGGCGCGCATCGACCTGGGCGAACACGCCGCGGTCGCCGACGAGCTGGGCGACCTGGTGGAGGCCCACCCGCTGCGCGAGCGCCTGCGCGCCGCCCACATGCGCGCCCTGTACCGGTCCGGTCGTCAGATCCAGGCGCTGGACTCCTACCGGCGCCTGCGCGACCACCTCGGGGAGGAACTCGGGCTGGACCCCAGCCCGGAGCTGACCGCCCTGCACCACGCCGTGCTCACCCAGGACCCGGAGCTGGACGCGCCCGCCCCTCCGCCCGCCCCGGACCCGACCTCGGGTCCGGAGGTGACGCACCCCCTCCCCCGCGCGGCGCTCCCGTCCGCCCCGCCGACGGGGACGGCGGCCCGGCCCCCGTCGCCGGCCCCGCTGCCGCCGGTCCCGGCGCCGTTGCGGCCCGCCACCCCGCTGGTCGGCCGGAAGGCGGACATCGCACGGGTGCGCGCACTGCTCGCGCGCACCCGCCTGGTCACCCTCACCGGCCCCGGCGGGGTCGGCAAGACCCGCCTGGCCCTGGCCGTGGCCGCCGAGACCGCACCCGGCGGCGTCCACTCCGTCGACCTGGCCGGGGCCTGTCCGGGTGAGGGAGGGGACAGCGCGGAGGCGGCGGTCGTGGAGGTCCTCGCGGCCGCGCTCGGGGTACGCGACGACTCCTCCGGGACCAGCCCCTTCCCCGCACCGCCCGGCACCCGCACCACCCGCCTGGCCGACGCCCTGCGCGCCCGCGACGTCCTGCTGCTGCTGGACAACGCCGAGCACGTGGCCGCCCCGCTCGCCCGCGTCCTGTCCGACCTGCTGGCCGCCGCCCCCGATCTGCGCGCCCTGGTCACCAGCCAGGTCCCCCTCGGCCTGGCCGCCGAGCACCTCCACACCGTGACGCCCCTGCCCGCCCCCGACGCGGTGCGCCTGTTCACCGCCCGCGCCGCCGCCTCCGCCCCCGGCTTCGCGGTCACCGCCGACAACGCCGACGCCGTCGCCTCGATCGTCCGCCACCTCGACGGCGTCCCCCTCGCCCTGGAACTGGCCGCCACCCGGGTGCGCGCCCTGGGCGTGCACGAACTCGCCGACCGCGTCGACGACCGGTTCGCCCTCCTCACCGGCGGTTACCGCGACGCCCCCGACCGGCACCGCACCCTGCGCGCCGCCCTGGACTGGAGCTGGGAACTGCTCACCGACGCCGAGCGGTCCGTGCTGCGCCGCCTGGCCGTGCACGCCGACGGCGCCTCCCTGGCCGCCGCCGAGGAGGTGGTCTCCGGCGACGGCGTCCCCCGCGACACGGTCCCCGACCTGCTGGCCCGCCTGGTCGACCGCTCCCTGGTCGAGGTCTCCCACGACCCCCGCCCCCGCTACCGGCTGCTGGAGTCGATCGCGATCTACGGGACGGAACGGCTGCGCGACGCCGGGGAGGAGGACCGGGTCCGCCGCCGCCACCTCGACCACTACGTCGCCCTCGCCGAGCGGGCCGACCCCCA
This sequence comes from Nocardiopsis lambiniae, assembly GCF_031845465.1. Taxonomy (NCBI): domain Bacteria; kingdom Bacillati; phylum Actinomycetota; class Actinomycetes; order Streptosporangiales; family Nocardiopsidaceae; genus Nocardiopsis; species Nocardiopsis lambiniae. The sequence continues at coordinate 81,436 of NZ_JAVREP010000020.1, forward strand.
CCTGCGAACCGCGGCCCAGCGCCGCTGGCTGGGCGTCCTGGACGCCGAGGGCGCCGACCTGCGCCGCGCCCTGGAGACCGCCCGCCTGGGCGGCCACACCGACGCGGCCCTGCGTCTGGCCAACGCCCTGGCCTGGTACCGGGTGATGCGCGGTCGCCTCGCCGAGGGGGTGCGCGCCCTGGACACCGCGCTGGACCTGCCCGGGGCCTCGGAGCATCCGGACCACCGCACCGCCGTGCTGTGGCGGGCCGCCCTGGGCAACGGGCTCGGCCGCGAACCGGGCCCCGTCCCCGCACCCGGGGAGGACCCCACCGAGGGCGAGGCCCGGGCCCGCTGGTTCCTCACCCACGTGCGCACCGGGTTCGGCGGGGGCGAGGGCACCGAGGCGGAGGACCTGCACGCCCGAGCCGTCCGGGCCGGGGACCCGTGGGGCGAGGCCGCCACCGCGGCGACGCTGGCCCGGCGGGCCTTCGGCCGCAGCGACCTGGACGCCGTGCTGCGCCACGGCGAGCGCGCCCGCGCCCTGTTCGTCCGCCTCGGCGACCGGTGGGGGCCGGCGCTGACCTCCTTCCTGCTCGCCGGCCGCGCCGAGGCCCTCGGTGACCTGGACGCCGCCGAACACCACCACCGCGAGGCCCTGGGCACCGCCGAGGAGCTCGGGCTGTGGACCGAGGTCGGCGAACGCCTCAACTCCCTGGGGCGCATCGCCCTGCTCCGCCGCGACCTCCCGCGCAGTCGGGAACTCCACGAGCGCGCCCGACAGGTGGCCGTCGAACAGGGCCACGTGGTGGGGGAGGAGTCCGCCGTGCTGGGGTTGGGCCTGATCGCCCGGCGCGGCGGCGATCTGCCCGCCGCCCGCGCCCACCTGGGCGCCTGGCTGGACTGGCACCTGGAGGCCGGGTCGGACTTCGGGGCCGCGCTCATCCTCGCCGAACTCGGGTTCACGGCCGAGGCGGAGGGCGACGCCGTCGAGGCCGAACGCCTGCACCTGCGCGGACTGGAGGCGGCCCGCCGCACCGGCGACCCCCGGGCGTTGGCGCTGGCACTGGAGGGCCTGGCCGGGGCCCGCTCCCTGGCCGGGGGGTCGGTGTCCGCCGCCCGCCTGCTCGGCGCCGCCGACGCCCTGCGCCGTTCGGTGGGGGCACCGCTGCCCGAGGCCGAACGTGACGACGTCGCCCGCGTCGAGAAGCGCCTCACCGGCGCGCTGGGCCCGGACCGCCTGGCCGCCGAGACCGCCCGCGGCGCCCGCGAGGGCGCCGACCCCGGGGCCGTCCTGAGCCGACCCTGAGGATCCCCGGAGACCGGGGGCGCACGGTGGTGCCATGAACGAAGACGGCACCACCGCCCGCCGACGCGGCCACGTCCACGCCTTCGCCGACCTCCGCGAGGACTTCGAGGCCATCGTCGGATCCGTCAACTACGCCACCATGGTCACCGTCGACGCGAAGGACAGGCCCCGCACCCGCGTCCTCATCCCCGTCTGGGAGACCGAGGGCGAGGACCCCCTCGGCTGGCTGGTCACCTATCCCACCCCGGTCAAGGTCGCCCACCTGGCGAACAACCCGCACGTCAGCTTCTCCTACTGGAACCCGACCCAGAACACGGCCTCCGTCGACGCCACCGCCGCCTGGACCGAGGACCCCGGGGAACGCCGCCGGGTATGGGACCTGTACCGGTACGGCAGCCCGCCCGGGGCCGGCTACGACCCGTCCCGCTTCTGGAAGGGGCCCGACGACCCGAAGATGGCCGTGCTGCGCGTCGAACCCCGGCGCATCCAGGTGCTGCGCGGCCGTGACCTGCTCTCCGGCGTCCCGGCCCGGATCTGGACCCGAGAACCCCGGTGGTGACCGCGTGTCGTCCCCCCACCGCGGCCTCCCAGGGTCCACCATCGGGGGGATCCGGCGGGCCACGGGCAGTGGGGGAACGACATGGAACACCTGGACGCCATCGTCATCGGAATGGGGCCGGGCGGCGAGACCGTCGCCGGCCGGCTCCTCGACGCCGGGAAACGGGTGGCCGTCGTCGAACGCGAACTCATCGGCGGCGAATGCGGCTACTACGCCTGCGTCCCCAGCAAGACGCTCATCCGTTCGCCCGAGGCCCGCCAGAGCGCCGTCGAGGCCGCCGGGCTGGACCGCCCCGGTCTGGACTGGCCGGCCCTGCGCGCCCACCGCGACCGGATGATCCGCCACCTCGACGACTCCGCGCAGGTCGAGGGGTACGAGGAACAGGGGGCGCTGGTCCTCAAGGGCACCGCGCGCGTCGTCGGCCGCGACCCCTGGCGGGTCGCCGTCGACGGCGACGAGTACACCGCCGACCACGTCGTGGTCGCCACCGGATCGGAGGCGGTGCGCCCGCCCATCGACGGCCTGGACGCTCTGGGTCCCGACGTGGTGTGGACCAACCGGGAGGCCACCACCCTCACCGAGATCCCCGGGCGGGCGCTGGTGGTGGGCGGTGGCGCGGTCGCCGTCGAACTGGGGCAGTTCCTCGCCCGCATGGGCTCACGGGTGACCGTCGTCCAACGCGGCGACCGGCTCCTGGACCGCGAGGACCCGCGCCTGTGCGAGCTCGTCTCGGAGCAGTTCGACCGGGACGGCGTCACCGTCCACCTCGGCGCCCAGGTCGCGTCGGCGGTCGCCGACGGCGACGGCGTCGTCGCCACCCTCGACACCGGGGAGCGCGTGCACGCCGACGTCATCGTGCTGGGGTCGGGGCGCAGACCCCGCGGGGACGGACTCGGACTGGCCGAACTCGGGGTCGGACTCGACCGCACCGCCCTGCCCGTCGACGACCGCTGCGCGGTCGCCCCGGGGCTGTGGGCGGTCGGCGACGTCACCGCCCGCCTCATGTTCACCCACGTCGCCAAGTACCAGGGGCGGTTGGTGGCCGCCAACATCCTGGGCGGGGACCGGCGTGCCCGGTACACCGGCGTGCCCCGCGTGGTGTTCACCCATCCCGAGATCGCCGGGGTCGGGATGACCGTCGAGCAGGCCCGCGACCAGGGCGTCGACGTGGTCACCGCCGAGGTGGACCTGGCCGCGAGCCTCGCCCGGCCCTGGACCCACGCCACCGACCCGCGCGGCACGCTCGGCGTCATCGCGGACCGGGAACACGGGGTGCTGGTGGGGGCGTGGGCGTTCGGGCCGATGGTCTCCGAATGGATCAACACCGCCGCGGTGGCCATCCGTTCGAGGATCCCGGTGCGCGACCTCATCGACTCCACACCGCAGTTCCCCACGTTCAACGAGGGCTACCTCATCGCCCTGGAACGGCTGGACCTCTGAGACGGCCGGGGCGGTCCGATCCCGGGCCGCCCCGCCGCCTCACGCCTCGCGGCCGGACAGGGCGGCGCTCTCCTCGTCCTCCACCGAGCGGTTCCACGCGGCCTTGGAGGACTGCCAGCCGTCCTCGTCGCGGCCCAGCCGCCAGTACCCGGAGATCGACAGCGCCTCCTTGGGCAGGCCGTGCTCCACGCGCAGCAGACGGCGCAGGTCGCGCACGAAGCCCGCCTCGCCGTGCACGAACGCGTGCACCCGCCCCTCGGGGAAGGACAGGGCGCGCACCGCCTCGGTGAGGGCGGCGCCCACCGGTCGCCCGTCCCGGTGCAGCCAGTGCACGCGCACCAGGGGGTGGACGTCGAGCTTCTGCTCCTCCTCGGGGCCGGCCACCTCGACGAACACATGCGCCGGGCGTCCCTCGGGAAGGTGCTCCGCGGAGGCGGCGATCGCCGGCAGGGCGCTCTCGTCCCCCGCCAGAAGGTGCCAGTCGGCCTCGGGGTCGGGGGAGTAACCGCCGCCGGGGCCGAGCATGCGCAGGGTGTCCCCGGGCCGCGCGGCGGCAGCCCACGCCCCGGCCAGACCGGTGTCGCCGTGGTGGACGAAGTCGATGGTCAGGCGCACGGACCCGGCGTCGAAGGCGCGCACGGTGTAGGTGCGGGTGACCGGCCACTCCTCGCGGGGGCGGCTCTCACGGATCGCCTTCACGTCGTAGGGTTCGGGATCGCCCTCGGCCGGCGGGGGGAACAGCAGTTTCACGTAGGAGTCGGTGTGGCCGGCGGTGGCGAAGTCGCCCAGCCCCTCGCCTCCGAACACGACCCGCACCATGTGCGGGGTGAGGCGTTCGACCGCCTCGACCCGTCCCACGTGCACCGTTCTCCTCGGCCGTTCCCGTCGCTCGGTCACCACGTCCCCCTTCGCCCATGCCGTGTTAGGTGGACCTCACCCGGACACGGGTCAGCGTACCTCCGGGAGAGGGGCCGCCCGCCCCGGCGGCCGTGACCGGGGTCGCTCCGGCCCTGCTCATGACCACACGACCCGTCGACGGGGGCGTGCGCCGGGGCGCCCGGCCCGGCGCCGTGTGGACGACGGCCGCTCAGGCGGCGTCGCTGCGGTCGCCCCGTTCGGGGAGGGTGAAGGCCGCGTGCAGGTCCACGTCGTCGGCGGGCGCGCCGGCGCGCAGCGCCGCCAGCCAGGCCGCGGCGCCCGCCGTGCACCCCGCCATCGACAACGGCGCACCCACCGCGCCCAACGCCAACCTGCGGGTGAGCGCCTCGCGCATCGGCACCGAACCCAGCAGTACCCCGCCGGCCAGGACCACCGGCCGTCGCTCGCCGGGCGAACGCACCTGGTGCACCGAGTGCGCCAGGTGCCCGGCGGCGGCGTCGACGATGACCTGGGCCGCCGGGTCCCCGAGCCCGTACGCCTCCGACACCAGCGGGGCCAGCGCGGCCAACGCGATCGGCGGGCCGCCGGTCAGGGTGCGGGCGAAGTCGCGCGCGTGCTCCTCCGGCTGGTGCTCGCGGCCCTCCACCGGGCGCCGACCGGGGATGACCTGTTTGGCGACCGACCTGGCCAACGGGCTGAGCTCGGTGCCGCGCGACAGTTGCCGGGCGGTCTCGCGGGCGGCCTGGTGGCCGATCCAGAACGCCGACCCCTCGTCGCCGATGAGCCACCCCATTCCGTCGGCGGAACGGCTGCGACGGCGGTCCTCGATCCGGCCGGCGATCGCCCCGGTGCCCGCGATGATCACCGTTCCGTCGGGTTCGGGGGTTCCGGAGGCGAACGCCACCTCGTCGTCGCCGACGAACCCCAGCAGGTCCACCGGCGCGCCGCCCAGGAGCAGCTCCTCCACCATCCGCTCGCGCACCTCCCCGTCGCGCAGCGCCGACACCCCGGCCAGACCGATCACCCCGGCCGCCACGTCCTCGCGGGCGTGGGGTCCGGCCCGGTCCAGCGCGGCCCCGACCGCGGAGGCCAACTCCCGCCCCGCCGCGCCGGCCCCGTGGGTGTTGGGGTTGGCGCCCCCCGCCCAGGCCTGCCCCAGGCGCGTCCCGGTCAGGGTGGTGACCAGGGCACGGGTGACGGTGCCGCCCGCGTCCACCCCCACCACCAGGCGGGGCCGGTCGGATCGTTGCTTCACAGAGGAGGTCACAGGAGTCACAGGGAAGACCTGCCCCTCTCACGGCCCGAATATTCTTCGCGCGGCCGACCGACCCCGCCCGGTGGTGGTCCCGGGACGTTCACTCGGGGAGCCGTCACCGGGCGGCGGGTCCACGCGGGCGGAGCCGTCCCGTGAGGAGCGGCCGGGTCCCCTCCGAGGTCACCGCGGCCGACCGGCCCCGGCGGATCCCGGCGGTCCCGCCGGTCGGGAGCGACCCTTCGGACGGACGGAGTCCGGGACACGCGAAAAAGCAGTGGCGCGTTCGTCGGCGGCCTGAGAAGGTCGGCCCATGGCAGTGGAGAGGCACCCTTCGACGTCCCGTACCGGCGACCCCGGATGGGAGGTCAGAACGGCGACGGAGGCGGAGATCCCCGACGCCTCCCGGGTCTTCACCACCGCCATCAACATCCCCCTGGAGGAGCTGCTCGGCGTCGAACGCGACCACCCCGTCAACGACCCGGACCGGATCCTGGTCGCCCTGGACGGGGACCGCGTCGTCGGCACCGCCAACTCCCACCGCTTCGCCCTCTCCGTTCCCGGCGGGCCGCGTCCGGCGGCCGGGGTGACCGGTGTGGGCGTGTGGCCCACCCACCGGCGACGCGGCGTCCTCACCGCGCTCATGCGCCACCAGCTCGCCGACGTCCGCGCCCGCGGAGAGAACCTCGCGATCCTGTGGGCCTCCGAAGGGGGCATCTACGGCCGCCACGGCTACGGTCGCGCGGCCCACCAGCACACCGTCGCCGTGCGCCGCGCCCACGCCGCCCTGCGCCCCGACGCCCCCCGCGACCCGGGCCTCACCGTCGAACTGGCCGCGCCCGCCGACGTCCTGCCCGAACTCGACCGCCTCCACCGCGCCGCCCTGACCCGTCGACCCGGCGGGTTCCCCCGTGAGGGGCACTGGTGGGGCGTGCGCCTGTGGATGCTCTCCCGGCCCCGACCCGACACATCCGACCTGCGCGTCGCCCTCGTGCGCGGGCCCGACGGCGCCCTCCTCGGCTCCGCCCTGCACCGGGTCACCACCCAGGACGGGGAGGACGGTCTCCCGGCGGGGAAGGTCACCGTCCATGAGCCGATCGCGCTCACCCCGGCCGCCCGCACCGCCCTGTACGAGTACCTGTTCGCCACCGACCTCACCGTGGAGACCGTGGTCGTCGGCCTGCCCGACGACGATCCCCTCCCCGCGCTGCTGGCCGACCCGGCCCAGGCGGTCCGCCGCACCACCGGCGCCCTGTGGCTGCGCCTGGTCGACGTGCCCGCCGCCCTGGCCGAACGCTCCTACGCCCACCCCGTGGACACCGTCATCGAGGTCGCCGACCGGCACGCCCCCTGGAACGCCGGCCGCTGGCACCTCAAGACCGACGGCGCCGACACCCGGGTGGAGGCCACCGACACCGCCCCCGACCTCACCGTCGACGTCGCCCACCTCGGCGCCGCCCACCTGGGGCGCGGCCCCCTCACCACCCGAGTGGACGCGGGCACCGCCGTGGAGCACACCCCCGGCGCCGCGGCACGCCTCGACACCGCCCTGTACACACCCCGGGCGCCCTTGTGCGACACCGGTTTCTGACCTCGGGAACGACCGCCATGACCGTCCGCGAACCGTGCCCTTGGACCGTGCGCGGCACCACCGCCGAGGAGTACCCCGAGGTCGCCAGGGTCCTGGGGGAGGCCCTGCTCCTCCCCGCCGAGACCCTCGTGGAGCACGAGCGCCGGGACCCCCTCGTCGAACACGACCGCACGCTCGTCGCCCTGGACGGGGACCGGATCGTCGGCACCGCGGCCTCCTACGCCCTCACCCTCACCGTCCCCGGCGGGCCGCGTCCGGCGGCCGGGGTGACCGGTGTGGGCGTGTGGCCCACCCGCCGGCGACGCGGCGTCCTCACCGCCCTGATGCACCGCCAGCTCGCCGACGTGCGCGCCCGCGGCGAGAACCTCGCGGTGTTGTGGGCCTCCGAGGGCGGCATCTACGGCCGCTTCGGGTACGGCCTCTCCTCCCGTGAGGCCCGGATCACCGTGTCGCGCGCCCACGCCGCCCTGCGCCCCGACGCCCCCCGCGACCCCGCCCTGACCGTCGACCTGTGCGTCCCCGGGGAGACCCGCGCCGCCCTCGCCGAGGTGCACCGGCGCACCGTCACCGACCGCAACGGCCGGTTCGTCCGCGCCGACAAGTGGTGGCCGCACCTGCTGCGCGACGACGAGCGTTCCCGGGGCGACGCCGGGCACCTGCTCGCCGCCCTGGTCACCGGGCCGGACGGCCCCGAGGGGTACGCCCTGTACCGGGTGCGCCACCGGTGGGACCTGGACACGCCCCGGGCACGGGTCCTGGTCACCGAGGTCGTCACCACCACCCCCGCCGCCCGGGTCGCGCTGTACGAGCACCTCTTCTCCCGCGACCTCACGGTGGAGACGGTCTTCCACGACCTGCCCCTGGACGACCCGCTCCCGGACCTGCTCGCCGATCGAAGGCAGGCCGCCGTCACCCCCTTCGACGGCCTGTGGACCCGGCTCGTCGACCTGCCCGGCGCCCTGGGCGAACGCGCCTACGCCGCCCCCGTCGACGTCGCCCTCACGGTGATCGACCGGTGCGCGCCCTGGAACGCCGGGACCTGGCGGCTCACCGTCGACGACGAGGGCGCCCGCTGCGTCCCCGATGCGGGACCCGCCGACCTCACCGTCGACGTGTCCCACCTGGGCGCCGCCTACTTCGGCCGCCGCCCCCTCGCCGGCTTCGTCGGCGCCGGCCTGGTCGCCGAGCACACCCCCGGCGCGGCCCGGCGCCTGGACACCGCCCTGTACGAGCCGCTCGAACCGCACTGCGGCGTCGACTTCTGAACCACCCGACCGTTTCCGACAGCACCGAACGACGAGGCGAACATGACCACATCCGATCGCAGGACCACCGAGTGGACCGTGCGCGGCACCGACCGGGAGGAGTACGGCGAGGCGGCCCGCGTCATCGGCGAGGCACTCCTGGCCGGCGATGACCCGGACACCGTGCTGGAGCGGATGCGTCCGATCCACGACTTCGAGGGCTACGAGCGCGTCCGCGTGGCCGTGGACGACACCGGCGGCGCCGAACGGATCATCGGCGCCACCAACCACTTCCCCTTCGAGATGCACCTGCCCGGCGGCCTGCGCCCCGTGGCCGGGGTGACCGGGGTGGGCGTGTGGCCCACGTACCGCCGCCGGGGCGTGCTCAGCTCCCTCATGCGCCGCCAGCTCGCCGACATCCACGGGGCCGGCGGTCGGTACGCCGCCCTGTGGGCCTCCGAGGGGGCCATCTACGGCCGGTTCGGGTACGGGCCCGCGGTCGCCGAGACCGCGGCGTGGGTGGAGCGCACCCACGCCGCGCTGCGCCCCGACGCCCCCCGCGACCCCGACCTGACCGTCCACCTGGCGCACTCCTCGGAGGTCCGCGCCGACCTGGAGGCGGTGCACGGGGAGGTCGTCCGGACCCGGCTCGGCCAGGTCCCGCGCACCGCGCCGTGGTGGGACCGGGCCCTGCGCGACAAGCCCGAGGAGCGGGGCGGCAAGGGTCGGCTGCTGGCCGTCGTGGTGCGCGGCCCGCGGGGGCCCGTGGGCTACGCGCTGTACCGGACCGCCGGCAAGTGGGAATCGGGCGGCCCGCAGGGCACGCTCCACGTCCAAGAGGTGCGTGCCACCGTCCCGGCCGCCTGGACCCTGCTCTACGAGCACCTGCTCGACCGGGACCTGATCGCCAGGATCGAGTTCGAGTTCATGGCGGTGGACGACCCGCTCGTCCACCTGCTGGCCAACCCGGACCGGCTGGTCCGGGAGATCTTCACCAGCCTCTGGGTGCGGCTGGTGGACGTCCCCGGCGCCCTGGCCGAACGCACCTACACGGCCCCGGTGGAGGCGGTGCTGGCGGTCACCGACCGGTACGCGCCGTGGAACGCGGGGACCTGGTCGCTCAAGGCGGGCCTGGAGGGGGCCCGGGTGGAGGCGACCGACGCCGCTCCCGACGTGTCCCTGGACGTGTCCCACCTGGGCGCCGCCTACCTGGGGCGGACCACGCTCACCGGGTACGGGGCCGCCGGGCTGGCCACCGAGCACACCCCGGGCGCCCTCGCCCGGCTGGACGCCGCCCTGTACCGTCCGGACGCGGCCTTCAACGGCGTCATCTTCTAGCGGGGCACGAGCCCCGGCGGGGCGGG
>NZ_JAVREP010000021.1:0-89976 GCF_031845465.1 Nocardiopsis lambiniae
GGATGGGCCCCGGCGCCCCCCCCCCCCCCGGGTCCGGTCCCGGACACGGAAAAGCCCCCGGAAGGCGTACCTTCCGGGGGCTCCGCGGTATGTGGTCCCACTCCGAGGAGCGGGAGGTCATACTACTTAGATCGCGACGACGTTCTCGGCCTGCGGGCCGCGGGTGCCGGTGACGATGTCGAACTCCACGCGCTGGTTCTCTTCCAGGTTACGGAAGCCGGAACCCTGGATCGCGCTGTAGTGAACGAAAGCGTCGGGGCCGCCGTCGTCGGGGGAGATGAAGCCGAAGCCCTTCTCGCCGTTGAACCACTTCACAGTTCCCTGAGCCATATTGTCTCCTTCAGCTCGGTGTACAACGGGCGCAGACTCACGCCCGAGAATTGCCGCGAGCCGACTTCCCAGGGAAACCGCCCGCCGGTCACAAACTCCGCGGGCAAGACACCAACTGCGAAATTCAACGACTAACAATCACCTCGAACGTACCACAGCCCCCTGGGATCGCGAGGGTTTTCGGTGTGGCAACACGCACGAACCTCGGGGGAATATCCGAGGTACGCCAGGGGAAGAAGCGCGACATCGCCCGTGGGCACGGGGATGCCGCGTCCCTCCCCCGGGACGGTCCTCGATCTCAGCCCTGGTCGATCCCGACGAAGTGACCCCGCTCCGCCTCCACCAGGGGCGCCGACTCGTCGTCGGGGGCCACCGGAAGCTCGAAGTGGTCCGGCGGGTTCGCCGCCAGCTCGGCGTCCACCTCCGCCCAGGTGCGGTGCAGCTGGGGCACGCACGAGAGCAGGTGGCGGCTGTAGGGGTGGAGCGGGTTCTCGAACACCCTGGCCGTGGGCCCCATCTCGGCGATGGCGCCCTTGCGCAGGATCACCGACCGGTCGCTGACGTAGTTGCCCAGCGACAGGTCGTGGGTGACGAACAGGATGCCCAGGCCCCGCTCCTTCAGGTCGGCGAGCAGGTTGAGCACGTCGATGCGGGTGGAGGCGTCCAGCATGCTGATCACCTCGTCGGCGACCAGCAGGTCCACGTCCAGCAGCAGCGCCCGCGCGATGAGCAGACGCTGCATCTGGCCGCCGCTGAGCTGGTGCGGGTACTTGCCCAGGACGTTGTCCGGGTCCAGACGCACCGTGCCGATCGCCTTGAGCACCCGCTCCCGCCAGTCGGCGTCCGAGACGCCGGGGAAGTAGGAGCTCCGGATCATGTCGAACACCCGGTCGGCCTTGAAGATCGGGTTGAAGGAGCTGAACGGGTCCTGGAAGACCCCCTGCACCCGCCGGTAGTAGGCCTTGCGGGCGGTGTGGCCCCGGATCGTGGTGATGTCGGTGCCGTCGAAGGTGATGCTCCCGGAGCTGGGCTTGAACAGCCCCAGCACCATCTTGCCGATGGTGCTCTTGCCGCTGCCGCTCTCCCCGATGAGGGAGACGACCTCGCCGGGCTCCACCTTCAGGCTGACATCCCGGACGGCGCGCAGTCGGCCGCCGCCGAACGCGCCCACCCGGTACACCTTGTGCACGTGGCTGAGTTCCAGCACGTCCGTCTCACCCCGTCTTCCAGCAGGCGGCCCAGTGGCCGGGTTCGATCTCGACCAGCGGAGGCCGCTCCGAGCACTTCGAGAACGCCAACGGGCAACGGTCCTTGAACCGGCACCCGGTCGGCGGGTTCAACAACCCGGGCGGTGTACCGGGGATGCCCTCCAACCGACCCTGGTCGGTGGTGGTCCCCACCTCGGGCAGGGCCGAGATGAGCATCTGCGTGTACGGGTGCCGGGGCGCGTTGACGATGGTGGACGCGGACGCCTTCTCCACGATGTGCCCCGCGTACATCACCATGATCGTGTCGGCCATCTGGTACACGAGCGAGATGTCGTGGGTCACGAACACCATGCTCTTGACGTACTCGCGGTCGCGGAACTCCACCAGGGACTCGGCGACCGCGCGCTGGGTGGACACGTCCAGGGCGGAGGTGACCTCGTCGGCGATGAGCAGCGACGGGTTGAGCAGGGTGGACATCACCATGACGACGCGCTGCTTCATGCCGCCCGACAGCTCGATCGGGAAGCGGTTCAGCACGTCGGGGTCCAGGCCCACCAGTTCGAGCCGGCGCCGGAGTTCGTCGGCGATGTCGACCGGGCGCACTCCCCGCGCCCGCAGCAGCTCGTTGATCATCCGCCCGATCTTGCGGGTCGGGTTGAGGGCGCTCATCGCGTACTGGGGGATGAGCGAGATCTCGTGGTACCGCAGGGGGACCATCGCCTTGTCGTCGGCGATGGGCACGTCCTTGCCGTCCAGCTCGATCGTGCCGCCGACGTGGCGCATGCGCGTGTCGAGGCGGATCAGGCTCTTGCCCAGGGTGGTCTTACCGCAGCCGGATTCGCCGGCCAGACCCATGATCTCGCCGTCGGCCAGGTCGAAGGTCACACCGTCGAGGGCGTGGACGTCCCCGCGCAGGGTCTGGTAGTAGACCTTGAGGTCATTGACTCGCAGAGTCATCACAGCTCCCGCAGCTTGGGGTTGAACACCTCGTCCAGCCCGACGTTCAGGATGTACAGCGAGCCCACGATCGTCGTGATGCCGAGGCCCGGCGGGATGAACCACCACCACATGCCCAGGTACAGGGAGCTCCACTTCATGGCGCTCTCCAGCATGAGACCGAGCGAGACGCCGTTGGAGGGCCCCAGGCCGATGAAGTCCAGGCCGGCGGCGATGAGGATGGAGCCGCCGAACAGCAGGATGAACGACATCACCAGGTAGGAGCTCATGTTGGGCGCGATCTCGGTGGTGATGATCCGCCAGGTACGGCGTCCGCTGAGCCGTGCCAGGTCGACGTAGTCGCGGGTGGACAGCGACAGCGCCTGGGAACGGACCGCGCGCGCGGCCCACGGCCAGGAGGTCAGGCCGATGAACACACCCTGGACGAAGATGCCGCGCACGTCCAGGTAGGCGGTGGCGACGATGAGGACGACCAGGGCGGGCAGCACCAGCACGACGTTGGTGAGCATGTTGAGGATCTCGTCGATGATCCCGCCCTTGTACCCGGCGACGAACCCGACCGTGGTACCGATGACGAACGCGACACCGCCGCCGAACGCGCCGATGAGGAAGGTCGAGCGCAGCCCGTAGACGAACTGGGCCCAGATGTCCTGTCCGAACGAGGTGGTGCCCAACCAGTACTCGCCGTTGGGCGGCTGGCTCTGGGGGCCGACGTACTCGTTGGGATCGTGGTCGATGAAGAACGGCCCGATGATCCCCGTCAGCAACAGGGTGAGCACGATGCCCAGGCCGATGAGCAGCTTGGGGTTGCGCACGGCGAAGTGCAGGACCTCGGAGGTCTTGCGCTCGGCCGTGGGTTCGGGCGCGTCCGCGGCGTCCGCGGTGCCCGGGGCTCCGGCGATCTCGCTCACGCCGCGCCTCCCGTCATCTGGACCCGGGTACGCGGGTCGACCAGCACGTAGACGATGTCGATGATGAAGTTGGCGATGAGCACGCCGACGACCACGAACAGGAAGGTCCCCTGCAACACGAAGAAGTCGCGGTTGTTGAGGGCCTGAAGGATCAGGGTGCCCAGGCCGGGGTAGTTGAACACGATCTCGGTGAGCAGCGCGCCGGAGAGCACGGTGCCGAGCTGCACGGCCAGGCCGGTGATCTGCGGCAGCATCGCGTTGCGGAACGCGTAGCGGCGGATCAGCCGGGTCGGGGCGCCCAGGGCCTGGAGGTAGTTGGAGTAGTCCGCCTCCAGCTCGTAGATGATCATGTTCCGCATGCCGATCGCCCAGCCGCCCAGCGCCACGATGAACATGGACAGGAAGGGCAGGATCCAGTGGGTGATCAGGCTGGAGATGAACAGCCAGCTGAACTCGGGCCGCAGCGTCGGCGAGTAGCCGCCCGAGGTCGGGAGGACTCCCGCGACGATGCCCAGGCTCCACGCCAGCAGCAGGGCGAGCCACATGTACGGCATGGCGGTGAGGATGTACCCGACCGGCAGGACCGTGTTGTCGAGCAGCTTCTTGCGGGCCGCGAAGGCGCCGATCCGGTTGCCGACGATCCAGCTCAGGATGATGGCGGGGAGGAGCAGTGCCAGCGTGTAGGGCACCGACCTCAGGATGATGTCCAGCACGGGCTGGGGGTACAGCATGACGCTGACGCCCAGGTCCCCGCGGAGCAGGCCGCCCCAGAAGGCGAGGTACTGCTCGTGCAGGGGGGTGTCGAACCCGAACACCCCGGTGTAGTAGTCGTTCATGCGCTGTAGGGCCTCGGGGTTGCCGACCGAGGCGCGGGAGAGCATGCTCCGGACGGGGTCGCCCGGCATGAAGCGCGGGATCATCCAGTTGATGGTGACCGCGATGACGAACGTAAGCAGGTAGACGAAGAGCTTACGGCCGATGTAGCGCCACACACGTTCCTCCAGGTGATGGTGGCGGACGGACGACGAGCCCCGACGGAGGGCGGGACCCGGCCCGGTCGTCCCGGATGTTCCGGGGTCCTCGGGTGTTCCGGTGTCCCGCCCGGCAAGGCGTCGGGGGCACCCCGGGCGGGCTTTCGCGCCGTGCCCGCCCGGGGTGGGGTCGGTGGGACTCGGGTGGGAGGGGAATGGCCCGTGCCCGCCGACCGGGGATGCGGCTACTCGCCGGCCGGCTCGATGGTGGCCAGAGTGTTGATCGCCCCGAGCTGCCACATGCCGTTCCAGAGGGTGGCGTAGCTCTTCGGAGCGCCTTCCGCGTCACTCGGCCAGTTCGTCCAGTACGTGTTGTTGGCCTGCGACCACATGCCGTTGTACCAGAGCGGGATGGCCGGGAGCTCCTCCAGCTGGATCTCCTGGATCTGCGAGGTGATCGCGGCGGCGGCCTCGACGTCGTCCGCGGGGACGGCCGCGAGCTGCTCGACGAGGTCCCACACCTCCTCGTTCTCGTAACGGTGGAAGTTCACCGTGGTCTGCTGGTCGTTGACCGGCAGCTGAAAGAGGTAGTCGTAGTACGTCCAGGGGGTGTTGCTGGCCCCGCGCTCGTTGTTGATGAGCAGGTCGAACTCACCGGAGTTGCGGTTGTCCACCAGCAGGTCGAACTCGGGGGTCTGCGCCTCGACGTTGATGCCGACGGCCTGGGCGTTGGCCGCGATGACGTTGGCGGACTCCATCCAGTCGGTCCAGCCGGCGGGGACCTCCAGGGTGAGGGTGATGGGCTCACCGTCGGGGGTCTCGACGAAGCCGTCGCCGTCCTCGTCCTGGTAGCCGGCCTCCTCCAGGAGACCCACCGCCTCGTCGGCGTTGTAGGAGAAGCCCTTCTCCTCGACCAGTTCCTGGTCGATGTAGTCGTCCCAGATCGGGAGCAGACCGGTGGGGCTGGCCGGCTCGACCAGGTTGGCGTAGGGGCCGGTGACGATCTGTTCCATGTTGATCGAGTGGGCCAGCGCCCGGCGGAACTCGGGGTCGTCCAGCGGGGCCTTGGTGGTGTTGGGCACCAGCCAGGCGGTGTTGGCGGCCTGCATGTAGGGCGGGCCGTCGTAGTAGCTGGTGATCGCCTCGTTGCCGTTGATGACCTGGTCGATGCCGGGCAGGAAGTTGTTCGACAGGTCGACCTGTCCCTGCTGGAGCATGCCCAGGGTGATGTCGTTGGAGGCGTTGACGAGGTCGACGATGTAGCGGGGCTTCATCTCCAGGTCGAGGAGACCGGTGCCCCACCAGTCGTCGTTGCGCTCCCAGACAAGACGGTCGTCGGTGTGCGACTCGTAGGAGTAAGGACCGGTGCCGACCGGATTCTCGTTGACATCGCTCATGACCTCTTCTTCGGTCTTACCGGACCAGATGTGCTCCGGGGCGATGGGGTGCGAGTAGACCCAGTTCATCCACTCCTGCGGGCGGCTCTCACCGAACGTGACGCGGACGGTCTGCCCGTCGACGGCCTCGACGCTCTCGATGAAGTTCCACAGGTTGCTGAAGGGCACCGAGCCGAACTGGCCGATCTCCAGTGTGGAGACCACGTCGGCGGAGTCGAAGGCCTCGCCGTCGGTCCAGGTGATGCCCTCGCGCAGAACGATCTCGTGGACGTTCTCCTCGGGCCAACTGTCGCTCTCGGCCAGCCAGGGAACGTACTCGTTCGTGTTCGGGTCGAAGAGGAAGAGCGGCTCGTAAGCCAACCCCACCGTGCCGACCGCGTACTGCCCCTGCATGTAGGGGTTCCAGTTCGCGGGCGGCCCCCAGGCCGTACCGGTGGTGTACAGGGTCTCGTTCCGGGGGTACTCCCCGGAACCTCCTTCGTTGCCGCCGCCGTCACCCGAGCACGCCGTGACCGCGAGGGCCAGTGCTGCGAGTGCCGCCGGAAGTCGAAGAGATCTCATGTCGACTCCTCCTTCTTCCACCCGGTCGGCCGCTCGTTGGGGGGGAGCCACCCCTCCGGGGATCGGAGAGGTGGGAGCGCTCCCAATCGGGGGCGCTGAAACGGCCGTTGCTGAACCGGGTAAGTGACGTTAACAACAACACGCCGACAGGAAGGGCGTCAATGGGCGTCACTCCGCTGTTATTCGCTTGTAACAGCACAGATGTGGGAAAGCCGCTTGCGCGGGTGTCGCTGAACCGGTTCCGCACGGGTCGTCGACTCCCCTCCGACGGGACGGTGAAGGGCACGTCGTGCGCGGTGGTCCTCCACGGCGCACGGCGTTTCGGTGGCGCTCTCACGGTAGCCCCGGCGGACGGGCGGAGCCCGCGTTCACATGGGGCGTGTCGGTGATCGGGAACGGGCGGGGCTACCCCGCCAGGGGCCCCGTGCTGCCGCGCGGCTGGAGCTCTCCCCGGGCCGTCTCGCGGCTGCGCACCGCCCGGCCGCCGATGGCCTCGGCGAGCATGCGCGCGGCCTCTCGACCACAGGCGGCGACGTCACGGGCGACCGCGGTCAACGGAGGGTGCACCAACCGGCACAGTGTCGAATCGTCCCAGGCCACGATGGACAACTGGCCGGGAACGTCCACGCCCATCTCGCGGGCCACGCCCAGCCCGGCCACCGCCATGACGTCGTTGTCGTAGACCAGGGCGGTGGGTCGTTCGGTGCGGGCCAACAGGCGGCGGGTGGCGCGGGCGCCCGCCTCCCCCGTGTAGTCGGCGTGGACGGTGACGGCGTCGGCCAGGCCCACCTCGGCGGAGGCCGCCTCGAAGGCCCGGGTCCGATCACGGGTGTGCACGAACCCGTCCGGGCCGGCGACCCGGACGATGCGCTGGTGACCCAGGGCGGCGAGGTAGTGCACGACCTCCCTGATGGAGGCGGCGTCATCGGTGTAGAGGCACGGCAGGGGGCCCGCGCCGTGCGGGCCGCCGAGGACCACGGCGGGCAGGGGCAGGGCCTCGGCCAAGGCGATCCGGGGGTCGTCGACCCGCAGGTCGACCATGATCACCCCGTCCACCCGACGTTCGGCGAACCAGCGCCGATAAGCCCCGATCTCCGCCTGGTGATCCTCCGTGACATGCAACAACAGGTCGCTTCCGGTGATCGCCAGCTCCATCTCGATCCCCGACACCAACTGCATGAAGAACGGTTCGACGCCCAGGGAGTGGGCGGGCCGATCGATGATCAGACCGATGGCGCCGACCCGGCCGCCGGGTGAGAGGGCGCGGGCCGTACTGCTGGGCGCCCACCCCAGATCACGGGCGATCCCCAGGATGCGCTTACGCGTCTCCTCCGAGACCCCGGGCCGACCGTTGAGGGCATAGGACACCGCCCCCTTGGACACCCCCGCGGCCTTGGCGATGTCCATGATGGTCGGGCGTCGCATCAAACCCCCCATTCGTCCCCCTGGCCTCAGTTGCTGAACCGGTTAAGCGGCGATGTGGGATTGTACTGTACGACGTTGGGCCGTCACCCTCCCGGACGGGTGGGGGCTCGACCGGACTGGCAGCCCGGGCAGTGGTAGAGGGTGCGTCCCGCCAGTTCGCCGGCGACGATCGGGGAGCCGCACACACGGCAGGGCTCACCGGTCCGGTAGCACACGTAGAGCGTGTCCGGCCGGGGCACCGGGCGGGCCTCGGGGTCGGGCCGGTGCTCGGGGCGGGTGGTGATGATGTACCCGTCGCGGACACCGTCCCGGAGCAGCCCGGTCAGGTCCGCCCAGAGGGCGTCCCACCGTTCCCGGGTGAGGTCGCGGCCGGGGGTCATGGGGTCCAGGCCCGCGCGGAACAGGGACTCGGCACGGTAGATGTTGCCGATCCCGGCGATGACCTCCTGCCGCATGAGCAGGGCGGCGATGCTCGTGCGGGAGCGCGAGACGACCCGCCAGGCGCGTTCGGGGTCGGCGTCGGAACGCAGCGGGTCCGGCCCCAGGCGCCCCTGGACCGCGAGTTTCTCCTCCTCGGTGATCACCTCGCAGGCGGAGGGGCCGCGCAGGTCGGCCCAGCCCGACGTGGTGATCAGGCGGACGCGCACGGCCCCCACCGGCGCGGGCGGCACGACGAACCCGTCCCCGTCGTGGGTCAGGGCGGTCCGGACGGCCCCCTCGGCCCGGGGCGCGCCCAGATGGCGTTCGCCGTCTGCGTCGCCGAAGCTCCAGGCGCCGTACAGGCCCAGGTGCACCCGCAGCCATTCCCCCGAGTCGAATCCGAGGAACAGGTGCTTGCCGTGCGCCTCGCCGGTGGTCAGGACGCGGCCGTCGATGCGGGCGGCGCCCTCGGCGAACCGTCCCTGCGGGCTGGAGGCCCGCACGGCACCGCCGCCGAAGGTCTTGTCGAAGTGCGCCGCCAACCGGTGCAGAGTGTGACCCTCGGGCACCCGTTCCCCCTCGTCTGAGCCGATACGCGCCGTTGCCGCACTCAGATTAGGGCCTGTCGCCGAACACTCCTCCGCGCCCTCGCACGGACCGGTGCGGCTCCGCCGTCGGCCGGTCCCGACCGGGACCGGCCGACGGGTTCAGTGGGCCGCGAGGATCTCCCGGACCAGCCGTTCCGGATCGGCCAGACAGCGCCAGGCCGGAACGACCACGACGGGGTCCCCGGTGAGTCGGTTGAGGGCGTCGCCGCGGGCCATCAGGCGGCGCAGCCGGCGCCCGTCCGGTTCCCGGTCCAAGAGGATGAGCAGGCGCCGGGCGCCGAAGCGGACCACCATGTCGGCGGTCCAGCCCTCCACCGCCTCCTGGAGCACGACCCGGGTGCCCGCCGCCCGCAGTCGGTCGACCAGGGCCCGGCAGGCCCGGCCCGGGTCGTTCTCGGGGGCCGCGAGCAACGCGGAGAGCGGACCGTCACCGGCCTCCCAGTGGGCCCGGTCGCCCACCACCACGAGACGCTGTCCGGTCCGGGTGAGCACCGATGACCACAGGTGGCCCATGCGACGGATCCGACGCTCCACGATGGCGGGGGCGCCCCGGGTGAGCAGGGGGGACAGCACGGTGATGTCGACGCGGCCGGGTGCGTCGAACAGTTCGGGGCCGCCGACCAGGACCCGGTGACGGAAGGTCCGCGATCCGAGCAGCCGACGCAGCAGGGCCACCTGTGGCCGGGTCGGGGCGACCACCGCGATGACGCGTCCGCGCGGCAGGTGCTCGTCGATCTCGTCGACGACCACCGCCACGCGGTAGGCCTCCTCCCGGTTGATGTAGGACATGCCGGGGGCGGCCTCGCAGACCCCGACGACGTCGCGCCACTCGAAGGCCGGTCCGCCGCCGGGGTCGGGGGCCGTGCGCACCGACACGCGTCCCTCGTAGCAGTGACGCGAGGCGGTCTCGGCGAGCAGGGGCGGCGCCCCGAGGTGCTCGTTCAGCCACAGTGTCCGCTCGGCCGCCCGTCGGGCGGCGTGCAGGGCCGATCCCGACCCGTGGCGCAGGCCCCGTTCGTCCAGGCGGTCCGCGGCGAGCCCGGCGAAGGCCAGCGCGCGGCGCTCCTCGTCGGTTTCGAGGACGCTCGCCGGGCCGGGGTACGCCGGGTCGCCGAGCACCAGGGCCCGTTCGGCGCGGTGAAGGGCGGGGAGCAGTTCGGCCACCCGGGTGCGTTCGGCGCCGATCACGATGACGAGGTCGAACAGGCCCGCCTGCGGCGGCAGGGCGCGGACCTGGTCGGTCCGGCAGGCCCAGGTGGGCAGCACCTCGATGAGGCCGGTCATGCCCGGCCAGCCGCCGCCGTGGTGCCAGTTGAGGGTCTCCAGCCGGTTCTCCAGGGCGGGCCGGCCGCGCCGCAGACGGGACTCGACGGCCGCGCCGAGGCGCTCGGCGCCGATCCGGCGGTGACCCTCCACGGCCTCGTCGAGGCGGGCGACCAGTGCGTCCAGGGGATCGTGCCGGACGCGGCGGTCCAGGGCAGCACGCCACCGGCTCTCCAGGCGGGCGACCGCGCACAGCCGGGCCAGGGTCTCGGGGTCGGTCTCCAGACCCAGTTCGCGGCGGATCGCGCCGCGGTGCTGGAAGGCGCCCAGCCCTCCGGCGAAGGCGCGCTCGGCCCGGGGCAGCCAGTACTCGGGGCCGCCCCGTTCGGGGCTGAACAGCCGGTCCGGGTCCCAGCCCGCCTTGATACCGCGCTCGCGTTCCTCGGCCAGGTGGGCGAGTTCGTGGCCGCCGGCGGCCATGGCGTCCATGTCCGCCCACGCGGTGAGGACCCGGGACCAGTGGTGGGACGGTTCCGCCCCTGATGAGGGGGTCGCCTCCTCGACGGGCGGGGGTCCGGAGCGCTCGGCGAGCAGTCGGCCGATGAGCCCGATCTCGTCGACGCGGTGTTCCCTGCCGCCGACCCGCACCACCGGGTGGGCCGGGCCCGCCTCGGACCGCCGGACGACCTCCCGCACGTCGTGCTCGGTGCGACCGCACACCAGGACCCGCAAACCCTCGCCGACCGCCGTGCGCACCACGGCGTCGACGAGGTCGTGCACACCGGTCCCCGAGGGGGTCGCCACGGTGGTGAGCCGCTCGGTCAGGGCCGCGCACAGGGCCTCGTACTGGGACTGGTCGAGAGGGGTCGCGCACAGGGGGACGGGGGCCTCGACGGGGGCGTCGGCGGTGTCCTCCCCCACCCGGGACCGACGGGCCCTGCGACCGCGCGGTTCCTCCGGTTCGACGGTCCGCTCGGGCGGGCCGAGCAGTGCCTCCAAGGCGGTGCCACCGAGGGCGGTCGGGTCGATGCCGTCGTGTTCGGTGGGGTCGAGGTCGGCCAGGATCGCCTCCACGGTGCCCGGTTCGGGTTCGCCGTCGGGGTGGCCGCCCGGCCCCGCGCGGAACAGGACCGCGACGTTGTGGGCGCCGTCGACGAACGCGCGGGGGGTGCTCCGGGTGGACATCGGGTCGATGTCGTCGACGCGTTCGATCTCCAGCCGGGTGAGCAGGGTGCGCACCTTGACGGCCAGGTCGGCGACGGCGGCGGGGCGCCCGATCGGGTCGGGGGCGCCGGCGCGCAGCCGGGTCCGCAGTTCGAAGAGGTCATCGGGGTCGGTCGTGTCCAGGTGGCGCAGGAGCGCGGCGTTGACGTCGGGCGGACCGATCGCGCGGATCCGGGGGATCTCGGGGGTGTCGGGGTCGTCGACGACCTGAACGTCCACGGTGAGCAGGGGCAGGGCCACCGGGTCGTCGTCCTCTCCGAGCAGGACGAGCGGGTAGCCGTAGCGCAGCGCCTGCCCGTGTCGTGCGGCCAGGCGCACGACACGGGCCGCGTCGGGGCTCAGGGGTATCCGGTCGCCCGCCCCGGTGAACAGTGTCTCGAAGCCGCCGGGCAGGCAGGCGCAGGTGTCGCCGCCGAGCCGGTCCGGCCGGATCGTGTGGGTGTGCACGGCCTCGCGCCGCAGACAGGCCCGCAGGTAGGCCAACAGGGCGCGGGGGTCGGTCCGGTCGTCGGGTGGCCTCCACCGCAGAGAGACGCCCTCCGCCCCCACCCGGGTGATCCGGATGGTCGGCGGCGCCGTGCCCGCCGTCCGCGCCCCGTGCCCCTCCTCGATCCCCTGCTCGTCGTCCTGTAGTGATCTCACGTCCGCCCCCGGCGTCGATCGGGTGATCATTCGATCACCCAGCGCTGTCAGCGACCATTGTCGTGGATGACGCGAGCCGGCATCCCCCGAACGCGGGAACCGGTACCGACTTTCACCCGTGGGCGGCGTGCAGCCGCAGGGCGATCCACAGTTCGGCGCGCGCGTCCGGGTCGTCGAGGTCGACCGGGAGCAGGTCGCGGATGCGGCGCATGCGGTAGCGCAGGGTGTGGCGGTGCACGCCCAGGGCGTCGGCGGCGGCGTCCCAGCGGCCGGACGCCGCCAGATAGGCGCGCAGCGAGGCGATCAGTTCCCCGTGGGAGCGTTCGGCCAGCAACGGCGCCAGCAGATCCTCGGCCAGTCCGACCCCGGCCGGGGTGTCGGTCAGACCGAGCAGGCCGCCGGGCAGCTCGGCGGCCCGCACCGTGCCGCCCCCCTGGGCACGTGCCGCCTCCCGGGCCCGTTCGGCCTGGGCCAGGGCGACCGGGAGTCCGGTGTGGTCGACCGGGTCGCTCACCCCGATGGGACCGTCGAGCAGATCGGCGATGGTCGGCACGGCGGTGTCCGCGCCGGCGAGCAACAAGGCGCGGCCCTCGTGCCCGGCCGTGAGGATCCCGTGCGGCGGGTGGGGCGCGCCCACCTCGTCGGCGACGGCGACCACGACCGGGGCGGGTGGCAGCGCCGCGGCGAGGCGTTCGGCGCCGGGCCGGGTCGGGTCCAGGGCCCCGGTGAGGAGCGCGACGAGCACCCCCTCGCCCAGACGCGCGACGTCCCCGTGGGCGTCGCGCTCCAGTTCCAGGGACAGCAGGGACACGGCGGCGTTGACGAGGGTGCGCTGCTCGGGACCCAGCCGGCCGCCGGCGCCCACGACCAGGAACCCCCGCACCCGACGGCCCGTCGCCAGGGGCTGGGCCCAGACGTGCTCGTCCCCCACGGTGATCGCCATGCTGGCGCGCGGGCCCGCGGTCTTGAGCCGGTCGAGCCCCTCGGTCAGATCGGTGGGGTGCCGGT
This sequence comes from Nocardiopsis lambiniae, assembly GCF_031845465.1. NCBI lineage: Bacteria > Bacillati > Actinomycetota > Actinomycetes > Streptosporangiales > Nocardiopsidaceae > Nocardiopsis > Nocardiopsis lambiniae. Next base: position 12,926 of record NZ_JAVREP010000021.1, read on the forward strand.
CCGCCCCGGTGGGGGCGGCGTGAGCGAGGGAACCGTCGGCGGACAGGAGGAGCACCCGGGCGCCCAGGTCGCGGGCCAGCCGATCGACGATGGCCCCGGCCCCCGACAGGGCGGCGCGGGTGAGGTCGCGTTGGGCCGTGAAGGCCCGGCTGAGCCCTTCGTACTCCTCCTTGGCCAACAGCCGAGAGACCTCCTTGCCGACCGCGATGAAGGGGGTCGCCCGCTCCACCTCCAGCAGCACGACACCGAATTCGGCGGCGGCCTCCCGCAGTTCGTCGGGGGTCCGTTCCAGGGCCACGCCCACGCCGAACCCCAGACCGGCGATGTCGCGCCGGGCCAGCCTGCGCACGTACGCGCGCAGGTCCGGCGGGGAGTCGACCCAGCGCACCCCGGTGGTGAGCAGCAGTTCGCCGCCCGCCAGGTAGGGGGTGGGGTCGGTGAGTTCGCTGACCGCGACCCACTCCACCCGGCGGTCGAGTCCCTCTCCGCCGGTGAGCGGGCGCAGCCCCAGGGAGGGCGTCCGCACCAGTCCGCCCAGGGTCGGTGGCATCGGTCCTCCACTCGTCGCGGTCGATGACCCTGCCGCATTGGCGCAGGGACCTGCGTCGATTATCCACCGTGTCCATGTCCGCCGGCTCCGGCTCACCCTAATGTCGTCCGGGTCGGGGCCGTTCGGGTCCCGGACCCGTTCCGCACCCCCGTATCGCACTGAAGGAGGCAGACGCATGGCAGTGACCGAGGTCGCCCAGTCCCGCCGGGTCGTCACCGAGATCCCCGGCCCCAAGTCCCGCGAGCTCCAGGAGCGCCGCGTCGCCGCCGTCGCCAAGGGTGTCGGCAGCGTGCTGCCCGTCTACGTGACCCGGGCCGGTGGCGGGATCATCGAGGACGTCGACGGCAACGCCCTGATCGACTTCGGGTCGGGCATCGCGGTGACCAACGTGGGCAACGCCGACCCGCGCGTGGTGGAGCGTTCGGCCGAGCAGCTGGGCCGCTTCACCCACACCTGTTTCATGGTCAACCCGTACGAGGCGTACGTGGAGGTCTGTGAGGCCCTGAACCGGATCACCCCGGGCGACCACGAGAAGCGTTCGATCCTGCTCAACTCCGGTGCCGAGGCCGTCGAGAACGCGGTGAAGATCGCCCGCAGCGCCACCGGCCGCCAGGCCGTCGTGGTCTTCGACCACGCCTACCACGGTCGCACCAACCTCACCATGGCGCTGACCGCCAAGAACATGCCCTACAAGCAGGGCTTCGGGCCGTTCGCGGGCGAGGTCCACCGCATGCCCATGGCCTACCCCTACCGCTGGCCCACGGGCCCGGAGAACTGCGGCCCGGAGGCCGCGGCCATGGTCATCGACCAGATCACCAAGCAGATCGGCGCGGACAACGTCGCCGCCGTGGTGATCGAGCCCATCCAGGGCGAGGGCGGCTTCATCGAGCCGGCCCCGGGCTTCCTGCCCGCGATCGTGGAGTTCTGCCGCGCCAACGGGATCGTGTTCGTCGCCGACGAGGTGCAGACCGGTTTCGCCCGCACCGGGGACATGTTCGCCTGTGACCACGAGGGCGTCGTCCCCGACCTGATCACCACCGCCAAGGGCATCGCCGGCGGACTGCCGCTGGCCGCGGTGACCGGTCGCGCCGAGCTGATGGACGCCGTGCACGGCGGCGGTCTGGGCGGCACCTACGGCGGCAACCCCACCGCGTGCGCGGCGGCGTCGGCCTCGTTGGAGGCCATCGAGTCCGACGACCTGGTCGGGCGCGCCCGGGAGATCGGCGACCTGATGCTGGGACGGCTGCGCAAGCTGGCCGAGGAGCACCCGGTCATCGGCGACGTGCGCGGGCGCGGCGCGATGATCGCGATCGAGCTGGTCGAGGAGGACGGGACCCCGGCCCCGAAGGTGCTGGCCGAGGTGCTGTCGTACTGCCACTCCCAGGGTCTGGTCCTGCTAAGCGCCGGCACCTACGGCAACGTGATCCGCATGCTGCCGCCGCTGGTCATCGGCGACGACCTGCTCAACGAGGGCCTGGACATCCTCGCCGACGCCTTCGCCCGCCTGTAGGCGGCTCCTCCCGAACCTCCGCTCCGTCCCGGTCCGCGCGAGGGCGCCCGGGGGATCCGGTGGGCATCGCCCCCTATCGGGTCCCCCAGGCGTAGGTCTGCTTGCGCAGCTTGAGGTAGAGGAACGTCTCGGTGCTGAGCACCGTGTCGATGGCGCGCATGGCCGCCAGGATCTCCAGGAGGCGGGCGTCGTTCTCGGCGACGACCTCGACCAGGAGGTCGAAGGAGCCCGCGGTGATGACCACGTACTCCACTCCGGGGACCTCCGAGACGGCGTCGGCCGCGGTGTTGAGGTCGCCGTCGGTGCGCACGCCGATCATGGCCTGGCGGTGGAAGCCGAGCATCATGGGGTCGGTGACGCCGACGACCTGGACCACACCGGACTCCAGGAGGCGCTGGACGCGCTGGCGCACGGCCGCCTCCGAGAGGCCGACCGCCTTGCCGATGGCGGCGTAGGAGCGGCGACCGTCCTCTTGGAGCACCTCGATGATGCGTTTGGCGGTCTCGTCGAGGACGATGCCGTTGCCCCTGCGCTGAGGGGTGGGGTCCGACTGGCCGCTCACATGGCCCTCCGTGAATCCGATGTATTTTGCGCGGATGAACAGCGGATTTCATCAGTCACCACTGCCATCACAACGGATTCCAAGGCTACTGGACAGTCGGCCCCGAGGTGAAGACCGGACGTGGTCAGCGTTGCTCGTCGCGCACCGAGTCCAGTGACAGCAGCGCCACGTGCAACGACAGACAGGTCTCGACGGAGTCCAGGTCGGCGTCGAGGACGTTGCCGATCCTGCGCAGCCGATCGTAGAACGCCGGCCGGGACAGGTGCGCGTTGGTGGCCGCCAGCGCCTTGTTGCGGCCGGCCGCCAGGTAGTGCCGCAGCATGGCGGTGAGATCGGACCCGTGCCGGGCGTCGTGGTCGAGCAGCGGCCCGAGTTCGCGTTCCACGTAGGTCTGGAGCCGCTCGTCGTCGCGGAACAGGTGCAGCAGGCCGCGCAGGTGCAGGTCGGGCAGCCGGTAGAAGGGGCGGCGGTCGCTCTGGCGGACCGCCACGTCCCCCACCTGGCGCGCTTCCAGGAAGGAACGCCGCACGTCGCGGATGTCGTCGGTGGACGAACCGACCGCCAGCACCGCGGCGTCGCCGACGGAGCCGGCCAACCGGTCGGCGAGCATGTGCAGGGTGGCGTCGACCCGTCGTCGGGGCGGCAGCGCCAGCAGCACCCCCACCCGCAGGTCGTCGAGCGATCCCACCAGCGCGGGCAGACGCAGGTCGCGGCAGGCCCGGGCGGCGCCCTCGGCGGTGTCGGACAGGCGGGCCTGGGCGGCCAGCCCGGTCCCGTTCTCGCGCAGGCGCAGCACCAGTCCCACCAGTTCGCGGTTGTTGAGCGGCACGCCCACCGCCCGGGCCCGGACCAGTGCCTCCTCCGGGTCGGAGTAGGCGCGGTCGATGATGCCGGCGATGATCGTGCGGTGGGTCTGGCGTTCCAGGCTCTCCTGGTGGCGTTCGAGCAGGCGGCCCAGGGCCAGCGTGGTGGCGGCGCGTTCGATGAGCATGCTCTGGCGCGGGGTGGGTTTGGCCCCGGCGATGAGGATCAGCCGCCCCCAGTCCTGCCCGCGGGCGCCGACCGTGGTGACCAGCCAGCCGGTGGCCGGGGCGTGGACGGTGCGGGTGCCCGAGCGCACGGCGCGCGATCGGTTCTCCCACGAGGTGAGGAGGGTGCCGGGGTCCTCACCGTTGAGATCGCAGGCCAGGACCTGGTGGGAGAGGTTCTCCAGGACCACCGGGCAACCGGACAACTGGGCGACCTCGTGGAGGATGCGGTCGGTGTCGGCGCCCTCCACCGAGAGCCGGGTGAAGACCGAGTGGAGTTTCTCGGACTCGCGCAGCTCCTCCAGCTGTTCGTTGACCACCCGGATGTGCACGGCCTCGGTGATCTCCACGAACCGCGCCTCCCGGTCCAGGAGGATCACCGGGACGCGGGCCTCGCGTGCGGCGTCGAGGAAGGCCTTGGGGAGTTCGGCGTGGTACTTGCGGCCGAGTTCGACGGCGATACCGCTGACCCCGACGGCCGCCAGGTCGTCGATGTAGCGCTTGAGGGCCTCGGGATCGTCGGGCATGGCGATGCCGGTGCTGAGCACCAGTTCGCCTCCGCGCAGCAGGTGGGCCAGATCGGTGACCTCGGCGATGTGGACCCAGCGCACGGCCACGTCCAGGTGTTCGGAACCGACCACGACGCGGGGTCGGGCCCGTTGGAGCGCGGGAAGGCGGAGGACCTCGGCGAGGGTGGGAAGCACGTTCGCATTCTAGGACACAGTGTCAGACGGGATCCGGCCACCCTTGACACTCTGCACGGACGTTCGTCCGCACTCCGCGCCGATCCCCTGGTGGGAGGGCCTTCCCTGGGCTCTTACAGATCGTAAGTTCGACCTGCACGTTGTCAACATGGTGGTTCTGGTCAAGGGCGCGGCCCCCGGAGAGACTGGGTCCATGTCGGAACTTCTCTCGCGCCACCGCGCGGTCATGCCCTCCTGGTTGCCCCTGTACTACGAGTCCCCGCTGGAGATCGTCTCCGGGAGCGGCTCCCGCGTCACCGACGCGGACGGCCGCACCTACCTGGACTTCTTCACCGGCATCGTGACCAACATGCTCGGCTACGACGTGGCCGAGGTCCGCGAGGCCGTGGAACGGCAGATCGCCAAGGGGGTCGTGCACACCTCCACGCTGTACCTGATCCGCTCCCAGGTCGAACTGGCCGAGAAGATCGCCCGGCTCTCGGGCATCCCGGACGCCAAGGTGTTCTTCACCAACTCCGGCACCGAGGCCAACGAGACCGCCCTGCTGCTCGCCACCTGCGCGCGCGGCAGCGACGAGGTGCTGGCCATGCGCGGCAGCTACCACGGCCGTTCGTACGGCACCATCGCGGTGACCGGCAACCGGGGCTGGAAGAACTCCTCCCTGTCCCCGCTCAACGTGCACTACCTGCACGGCACCGACCACGCCTCGCCGGTCTTCCGGGGCATGTCGGAGAAGGAGTACGTCGAGGCCTGCGTCGCCGACCTGCGCGACGTCCTGGACACCGCCTCCCCCAACGTCGCCTGCCTCATCGCCGAGCCGATCCAGGGCGTGGGCGGGTTCGCCATGCCGCCGGACGGCCTGTACGCCGCCTACAAGGAGGTGCTGGACGAGCACGGCATCCTGTTCGTCTCCGACGAGGTGCAGACGGGCTGGGGGCGCACCGGCACGAGCTTCTTCGGCATCGGCGCCCACGGCGTGACGCCGGACGCGATGACCTTCGCCAAGGGTCTGGGCAACGGCTTCGCGGTCGGCGGCGTCGTGGCGCGCGGCGACCTCATGGACGGGCTGTCCGCACTGGGCGTGGCGACGTTCGGCGGCAACCCGGTGTCGATGGCGGCGGCCGGCGCCACCCTCGACCACGTCCTGGAGCACGACCTCCAGGGGAACGCGCTGCGCCAGGGCTCGCTCATCATCGAGGGTCTGCGCCCGCTGACCGAGCTGCCGTCGGTGTCCGACGTGCGCGGCAAGGGCCTGATGTTCGCCGTGGAGATGGTCGACCCGCGCACCGGCGCCCCCTCCTCCCCGCTGGCCGGGAAGGTGCTGGAGGCCGCCCGTGAGCGCGGCCTGCTGGTCGGCAAGGGCGGCGTGCACGGCAACGTGCTGCGGATGGCCCCGCCGCTGACCCTGTCCGCCGAGGACGCGGCCGAGGGCCGCGACCTGCTGATCGACGCCGTGCGCGCGGTCGACGCCGAAGCCTAGAGGACCGAAGGAGACGACGAAGATGGGCAAGCACGTCACCCACTGGATCGGCGGGCGCCGGTACGAGGGCCCGGCCGAGCGCCAAGGGGACATCCACAACCCGGCCTCGGGTCTGGTCACCGGCACCGTCGACCTCGCGGGACCGAAGGAGGTCGACGCGGCGGTGGCCGCGGCCCGCGCCGCCTTCCCGGCCTGGCGCGACACGTCGCTGTCGCGACGGGTGCAGATCCTGTTCCGGTTCCGGGAACTGCTCAACGCCGAGCGCGACCGCCTGGCCGAGGCGATCAGCGCCGAGCACGGCAAGGTGTTCTCCGACGCCCAGGGCGAGGTGGCGCGCGGACTGGAGGTCGTGGACTTCGCCTGTGGCATCCCGCACCTGCTCAAGGGCGGCTACTCCGAGAACGTGTCCACGGGTGTGGACTCCTACTCCATTCTGCAACCGCTGGGCGTGGTCGTCGGCATCACACCGTTCAACTTCCCGGCGATGGTGCCGATGTGGATGTTCCCGGTGGCGATCGCCTGCGGCAACGCGTTCGTGCTCAAGCCGAGCGAGAAGGACCCGTCGGCGTCGTTGCTGATCGCCGAGCTGTGGGAGCGGGCGGGACTGCCCGAGGGCGTGTTCAGCGTGGTCCAGGGCGACAAGGAGGCCGTGGACGCGCTGCTGGAGCACCCGGACGTCGCGGCGGTCAGCTTCGTGGGTTCGACCCCGATCGCCCGTTACATCTACCGGACGGCGGCCGAGCACGGTAAGCGGGTGCAGGCGCTGGGCGGGGCCAAGAACCACATGGTGGTGCTGCCCGACGCCGACCTGGACCTGGCCGCCGACCAGGCGGTGTCGGCCGGTTTCGGTTCGGCGGGCGAGCGTTGCATGGCCATCTCCGCCGTGGTCGCGGTGGACTCGGTCGCCGACGAACTCGTGGCGAAGATCAAGGAGCGGGTGTCCCGGCTGCTGGTGGGCCCCGGCGACGACGACCGCAGTGAGATGGGCCCGCTGGTCACGCGCGAGCACCGGGACAAGGTGGCCTCCTACCTGGAGTCGGGGGTGCGCGAGGGGGCGACGTTGGCCGTGGACGGCCGGGTGCACCCGATCCTGGGCGGTGGCGGCGACGGGTTCTGGTTGGGCCCGACGGTGCTCGACCACGTGGGCCCGGAGATGTCCTGCTACCGGGACGAGATCTTCGGTCCGGTGCTGAGCGTGCTGCGGGTGGACGACTACGACGCCGCGGTGAAGCTGATCAACGACAACCCGTACGGCAACGGGACGGCGATCTTCACCAACGACGGTGGCGCGGCCCGACGGTTCCAGAACGAGGTCGAGGTGGGGATGGTCGGGATCAACGTGCCGATCCCGGTGCCGATGGCCTACTACTCGTTCGGCGGTTGGAAGCAGTCGCTGTTCGGCGACTCGCACGCGCACGGGACCGAGGGTGTGCACTTCTACACCCGGACCAAGGCGGTCACCGCCCGGTGGATCGACCCGGGGACGCGTCCGGCCGGGGGCGTGGACCTGGGTTTCCCCACCAACGGATAACGGACATTCAGGACTGTTCGTAGTTCAAGGAAATACCGGACGGATGCGTCTCACCGACGGCCGGCGACGGACGACACGGAGTATCGTGGATGTCGTCCGCCCCTCACGGGGCGTGACCGGCGGCGCGATCGTCGGTTCGGGACCATTCCGGGAAAGGCGCGCTCAATTCCCCTCCTCCCCATGGAAGCGGGTGCGCCGACGGGAGCGCTCCGGGTCCGTCTCTCCCCCTTGGACCCGGAGCGCGACCATGCTCTTTCTCAGCGGGCGGCGAAGACCCGGCTGTCGGCGGCGACCAACGGGCCGGCACCGATGAGCGCCGCGCAGTCACCACAGCCGAACACCGGCGCCCCGTCCGGCAGAAGGCCGAGGGCGATCCTCGGTCGAGGCCATCGCGTGTGGCAGGCGACGCAGGCATCCCCCGTGCACTGCTCCGCGCTCAGCGATTCCGGGTCGTACACGTACCCGTCGGACGCGGCGTCGGACACCGCTTCCGATGCGCACATCGTGCTCGTTCCGCGCAATGTCCTTGCTCCCCCCGTGGTTTAGGACAGTCTGGCGGGCCGATAGTTACCGGCTCTTTATTCAATCAGAGGCGCTGGGCACCTGGAAGGGTCCGGACCAATCTAAATCACTCCGTGCAGGGAGATCATAACCCTAAGTAACTAAGCCTGGGAAGACCCCTTCTTCGTTCGGTATCTTCACCCACTTTGTCCGGCATACGGGAGGGATCTCCCGAGAGCCCTACAGGGACCGGTCGCGCGCGATCACCGAGAAACGGCGCATCTCCAGTGCCGGATTGACCATCCGCACCTCCTCCACCCGCACGGCCGAAACCTCGGCTACGGCGACCTCGAAGGTCTGCTCCCCCAAGGCCGCGATCGGCGTTCCCATGGGGTCGACGATCATGCTGTTGCCCGCGCCCGTGGGCGCCGACTGGCCGGCCGCGGCGACGTAGACGGTGTTCTCCACCGCCCGAGCGCGCGCCAGGGTCCGCCAGTGCTCCTCCTTGAGCGGACCGGGCACCCACTGGGCGGCCAGCAGCACCACGTGCGCCCCGGCATCGGCGATCCGTCGGGTGATCTCGGGGAAGCGCAGGTCGTAACAGGTCTGAAGGCCGAACGTCACGTCGTCGACGGTGAAGGTCTCCGGCTTCTCCACGGGTCCGGCGGCGACCACGTCCGACTCCCTGACACCGAACGCGTCGTACAGGTGGATCTTGCGGTAGAGCGCGACCCTCTCCCCGACCGGGGAGAGCGCGACGAGCGTGTTGGCGAAGTGCGTTCCGTCCCCGGTGCGTTCGTTGACGCCCAGCACCAGGTGGACGCCCTCGCGGCGGGCGGTGTCGGCGGCGGCCGAGACGAACGCCCCGTCCAGGGGCTCGGCCGCCTCGACGTAGCGGTGGTCGGTACGGGACGCGGTGAACATCGTGTACTCGGGCAGCAGTACCACCCGGGCCCCGAGCGCCGCGCCCCGCGCGGCCAGCCGCGCCACCGAGCGCAGATTCTCGGCCTTGTCCTGACCGGGGGCGAACTGGGCGACCGCGACCTGCACCATCGGACCTCTCCTCGTCGACACGGGGCGCCCGGAGGCGCCGTGCCACGAGTGTACGACGACCCCCTTGCCATCCGGCTGAACATCTGTTTAATCTATTGAACATGGGTTCAACCGATTCGACCGACCTCACCGCGCGCGCCCGGATCCGCGACGCCGCGGTCGTGTGCTTCGGCGATCACGGGTTCAAGGTGACCGTGCGGACCATCGCGGAGAAGGCGGAGGTGTCCCCCGGCCTGGTCATCCACCACTTCGGTTCCAAGGCGGGTTTGCGCAAGGCCTGCGACGATCACGTCTTCGCGATCATCCACGAGGCCAAAATGGAATCGGTGACCTCCCCCGATCCCATGCGCTCCTTCCGCCACCTGTCCCATCTGGAGGATTTCGCCCCTCTGATGGCCTACATCATCCGTTCCCTCCAGGAGGGCGGCCCCCTCGGCCTGTCCCTGCACGAACGGATGGTCCGGGACGTCGAGGAGTACCTCGCCGCCGGGGAGGAGGCCGGGAACATCCGCCCCAGCCGGGACCCGCGCAAACGGGCCCGGTTCCTGGCGAACATGATCAGCGGATCGCTCCTGATGGCCCTCGCCGAGCGGCCGGGGGAGGAACGGGTCGACTTCTCGCGCTTCCTCCAGGAGTGGACGGAGGAGTACATGCTTCCCGCGCTGGAGCTCTACTGCGAAGGCCTCTTCACCGACCGGAAGATGCTCGACGCCTACCTGATGTACGTCAGCGACCCGCCCGAGGGGTCCCGCTGACCCACCAGGCCCTCGGGCGTCCCCCCACCGGAAGAGAGAAGAGATCCCCACCATGGCATCACCCGCCATCGACGCGCGCGGCGTCGACAAGTACTTCGGCCGGTTCCAGGCCCTGGACGGGCTGGACCTGACCGTCGAGACCGGCAGGATCGCCGGTTTCCTCGGCCCCAACGGCTCCGGCAAGTCCACCGCCATCCGTGTCCTGCTCGGCCTGCTCAAGGCGGACGGGGGAACCGTTCGCCTGCTCGACGGAGACCCCTGGAAGGACGCCGTCACCCTGCACCGGCGGCTGGCCTACGTCCCCGGCGACGTCGCCCTGTGGCCCAACCTGACCGGTGGCCAGGCCATCGACCTGCTCGGGCGGCTGCGCGGCGGGCTCGACAAGGCCCGCAAGGAGGACCTGCTGGCCCGCTTCGAGCTGGATCCCACCAAGAAGGCGCGCACCTACTCCAAGGGCAACCGGCAGAAGGTAGCGCTGGTCGCGGCGCTGGCCTCCGACGCCGAGCTGCTCATCCTCGACGAACCCACCTCCGGCCTGGACCCGCTCATGGAGGCCGTGTTCACGCGGTGCGTCCTGGAACTCAAGGAACAGGGGCGGACCGTGCTGCTGTCCAGCCACATCCTGTCCGAGGTCGAGAAGCTCTGCGACACCGTCACGATCATCCGCCAGGGCCGGACCGTGGAGTCGGGGACCCTGGAGGACCTGCGACACCTCACCCGGTCCTCGGTCCGGGCCACGGTCATCGGCGACCCCCGCGCCCTGGGGGCGCTCACCGGCGTGCACGGTCTCGCCGCCGACGGCGACCGGGTCTCCTTCGACGTGGACAACGAGCACGTCGACACCGTCATGCGCGCGCTCACCGCGCTGGGCGTGCGCTCCCTGGTGAGCAATCCGCCCTCGCTCGAAGAGCTGTTCATGCGCCACTACGGCGACGGGACGGCCGTCCTCGACGGTGACGGGGGAAGCGCGAAATGAGCGCCCTCACCGGCACCGGGACGCTCACCCGGTTCATCCTGCGTCGCGACCGCGTCCGCCTGTCGGTATGGACGCTCTCCCTGGTCGGCGTCACCGCCATGACCGTCCCCACCCTCGACGAGACGTTCTCGACCCCCGCCCAGCGCCAGGCGCGGGCGGCTCTCATGGAGACGCCCACCGGTGTCGTCTTCGGCGGTCCGGGTTACGGGCTGGACGACTACACGCTCGGTCCGATGATGGTCAACGAGATGACCATGAGCCTGCTCATCGCCCTGGCCGTGATGAGCATCCTGCACGTGATCCGCCACACCCGGGCGGAGGAGGAGAGCGGACGGGCCGAGCTGCTGCGGGCCGGGGTCCTGGGCTCCGGCGCCCAGATGACGGCGGCGCTGGTCACCATCGCCTCGATCAACCTGCTCATCGGCGGACTGACCGGTGCCGTCATGGCCGGCTACGGCCTGGAGACCGTCGACTCGCTGGTCTACGGCCTGGGCCTGGGGCTGGCCGGACTCACGTTCGGGGCGATCACCGCGGTGTGCGCCCAGCTCACCGAACACGGAAGGGCCGCCTCCGGACTGGCGTTCCTGGCCGTCGGCGTCCTGTTCATGGCCCGGGTGGTCGGCGACCTGGCGGAGGAGGGCGGCAACGCCCTGTCCTGGGCGTCCCCGTTCGCCTGGGTACAGCAGACCCGGATCTTCGACGACCCGCGCTGGTGGCCCATGGCCCTGTACCCGCTGGCCATCGTCCTCCTGTTCGGTGTCGCCTACGCGCTGGCCGGACGCCGGGACCTGGGCGCCGGACTGATCCCGGGACGCCCGGGGCCGGCCGCGGCAGGACCCCTGCTGAACGGGGTCCTCGCGCTCCACCTGCGTCAGCAGCGCGGGGCGATCATCGCCTGGAGCGTGGCGGTCTTCCTGTTCGCCGTCTCCTTCGGCACGCTCGCCACCGAGGTCGAGGGGATGCTCGAACAGAACCCCGACATCGTCGCGCTCCTGGGTGACGCCTCCGCCGACGCCACCGCGGGCTTCCTGAGCGTCATGTCGGGCTACGTGATCATGGCGGCGGGGGCCTACGCGGCGCTGTCGGTCCTGCGCGCCCGGTCCGAGGAGACGGCCGGGCGGGCCGAGGTGGTGCTGGCCACCGCGGTCGGCCGGATCCGTTGGTACGGCGCCGCGCTCGCGGTGAGCGTGCTGTCGGCGACCCTCATCGTGGTCCTGGGCGGCCTGGGCATCGGCGTCGGCGCGTTCGCCGTCACCGACGACTCCTCGTGGATCGGCACCATGCTGGAGGCGGTGCTGTCGCAGTTGCCGATGGCCCTGGCGTTCGGCGCGCTGGCCGCCCTGGTCGTGGGGGTGGCGCCGCGGTTGACCTCGCTGGTGTGGGTGTGGCTGGGTTACAGCGTCTTCGCCACCATGCTCGGCGCGCTCCTGGGCATGCCGGACTGGGCGCTGGAGCTGAGCGCGTTCGGGATCCTGCCTCGACCGCCGCTGGACGACTTCGACGTCGTCCCGGTGGCGATCGCGTCGGCCGCGGTCGTCGCAGCCTTCGCGGGCGCGCTGGCGGGCTTCCGCCGCCGTGACCTGACCACCGCCTGATCCGCGCCGTCCCCGGGCCCCGTCCCGGGGACGGCGCGCGGTTCAGGGGAGGAAGGACAGCCCCCAGGCGGGGGCGAGGACGATGATGAGGAAACGGGCGGTGCGGGTGGCGAGGGTGACCACCGAGAACAGGACGACGTTCATCCGCACCACACCCGCCAGCACGGAGACCACCATGAACGGCGGGATGCTGGCGAAGGAGCTGAGGGCCAGCAGGCCCACCCCCCACAGCGGGCGCTCCTCGGCGCGACGGCGCCATCGGGCGGCCCGCTCGGTCCACTTGCCCGGGGTCTCGGTCCTGCGCCGCAGCCACGGCGCCGAGAGGGTCCCCCGGCCCGCGTAGTAGTAGGGCAGCTTGCCCAGGGTCTGCCCCAGCCCGGCGGCGACCGCCATGGCGACCAGGGCCCCGTCGTCGGTCAGGGCGACGGCGCCCAGCAGGTAGACCTCGATGTTGAGGACCGGGACCAGCCCGGCCGCGAGGGCGACGACGAAGGCCAGCCCGGTCTCGACCACCGTGGGCCCGGCCGGGTCAGCTCTCGGTGGCCGCGAGCTGGCCGCAGGCCCCGTCGATCTCCTGGCCGCGCGTGTCGCGCACGGTCACCGAAACGCCGTGCGCCTGGAGGCGACGGACGAACTCGCGCTCGTCCTCCGGCCGGGACGCCGTCCACTTCGACCCCGGCGTGGGGTTGAGCGGGATGAGGTTGACGTGCACCAGGTGACCCTTGAGCAGCTTCCCGAGCAGGTCGGCCCGCCACGCCTGGTCGTTGATGTCCTTGATGAGCGCGTACTCGATGGACACCCGGCGGCCGGTCGTGCCGGCGTAGCGCCAGGCGGAGTCGAGCACCTCGGCGACCTTCCAGCGGGTGTTGATCGGCACCAGCTCGTCGCGCAGCTCGTCGTCGGGGGCGTGCAGCGAGATCGCCAGGCGCACCTGCATCCTCTCGGCGATGAGCTTGTCGATCGCCGGGACCAGACCGACCGTGGACACGGTGACGCCGCGCTGGGAGATGCCCAGCCCGTTGGGGACCGGGTCGGTGATGCGGCGCACCGTCTCCAGGACCCGCTTGTAGTTGGCCATGGGCTCGCCCATGCCCATGAACACGATGTTGCTGATCCGTCCCGGACCGCCGGCGACCTCGCCGCGGGCCAGGTCGCGGGCGCTGGCGACGACCTGCTCCACGATCTCGCCGGTGGACAGGTTGCGGGTGAGCCCCGCCTGTCCGGTGGCGCAGAAGGGGCAGTTCATGCCGCAGCCCGCCTGTGAGGAGATGCACAGGGTGACGCGGTCCGGGTAGCGCATCAGCACCGACTCGAACAGCACCCCGTCGAACGCCTTCCACAGGGTCTTGCGGGTCATCCCCTTGTCACAGGTGATGTGCTTGACCGGCGTGAGGAGTCGGGGCAGCAGGGCCTCGCCCAGCTTCTCGCGGGACTCGGCCGGCAGGTCGGTCATGGCCGAGGTGTCCGACTCCAGTCCGCCGAAGTAGTGCTTGGCGATCTGCTTGGCCCGGAAGGGCTTCTCCCCCAGTTCCGCGACGACACGCGCCCGCTCTTCGGGGCTGAGGTCCGCCAGGTGCCGTGGCGGTTTGGCACGGCGGGGGGCGACAAAGGTGAGCTCGGCGGGCATAGAGAGTCCGTAAGGGATGGAGTCGATGGTCTCGGCCCGGTGCGGAAGGCGGCGGCTCGGGTCGTTATACGACCTATACGCGGCTGCGGTGCGGCTCCGCCTGTCAGGGCACTACCGTCGATTCTACGCACTGTGCGGACGGGTCGGTTCGGGCCCGACGGCGTCGATCGGCACGCGGGAGGGCCGGTGACCGGGATCGAGGTCCTGCTCGACGAGATCAGCCCCTACCAGAGCCGCCGGGTCGTCGTCGAATGCGACTCTCGGACCACGGCCGCCTACCTGTTGGACGCCCGTGGGCGCATCCGCGTCCCGGTATGGCTGGCCAACCACGAGATCGCCCCGCGCACGAGTGAGGGCGGCGGCCTGTTCGAGGGCCGGGCACCGCTCATGCCCGAGGGGCACACCAAGCATCCGCAGGGACGCCCGCGGTTCGACCCCTCGTGCCTGCGCGCCGTGTGGTTCGAGGAGGGCGACGGGGTCGCCCTGGTCGACGAGGAGGGTCTGCTCGCGGTCATCCCCGGGTGGGCCGAGGCGGACAGCGGGCTGCCCGGCTACGCGCGCGAGGCGATCGGGCGCAGCGCCTACGCCTGGGAGCTGGACCCGTTCAAGGGCCAGTTGTGGCCGCGTGTGGTGCACGCCGAGGCCTACTGGGACTGGCGTCGGGCCTCGGGGGCGTGGCGCAGCGTGCAGCGCACCGTGCTGGGTCATCTCAACCGGACCGTGGGCGAGGCGGGCCACTACTGGGACGTGTCCGACGGCCACCCGCCCCTGTTGCGGGTCTCGGAACGCCCGCCCACCGAGCACCGGCCGTTCACGATCCTGTCGACCGTGGGCATGTGCGGGCAGAGGATGCCCACCCTGGACCGGTACATGGCCGACACCTCCCGCTACGCGCGGGTGGAACTGGCCCTGGCCACGACCATGCCCGCGCATCACGCCGCGCGGATCTTCCGCTGGATCGGGGCCTTTCCCTGGCGGGCGGTGACCTGGTTCGGCACCGGGCACACGGTGAAGTGGCTGGACAACCCCGAGGACCGGGCGATGCGTCGGGGCGCGGGCGCCGTGTTGTTGTTGGAGGACCCCTCCTCCCTGGTCACCCGCGCCGACCACGTGCCGCCCGACACGTCGGGGCTGTCCTTCCAGGGCGACCCGGTGCGGTGGCTGTGGATCGTGCCGATCACCCGGCCCGAGCACCTGTTCGCCAAGGAGCACGACAGCGCGACCCTGGTGGAGAAGCTCGCCGCGGAGGGCCGCAGCTGGGTGCTGTCGTGAAGGCTTCGACGCCCGCTCCGTGACCCGGGATGATCGCCCGGGAGCGGATCACGGGCACGGGGCGGGCATGACGGGCATCGAGGAGACCGGGCGCACGACCGGGATGGGTGCGCCGCTGCGCTACGGCCCCTTCCGGGCCCTGGCCACGGGTCGACTGCTGATGTCCCTGGGCAACGGGCTGGCCAACGTCGCGCTGGCGTTCGCCGTACTGGACGTGACCGGTTCCCTGCTCCACGTCGGTCTGGTGGTCGGCGCGCGTTCGATCGCGAACATCGTCCTGCTGCTGGTGGGCGGGATCATCGCGGACCGGCTCCCCCGTTCCCTGGTGTTGCGCGGCGGGTGCGCGCTGGCCGCCCTCTCCCAGGGGGTCCTGGGCGCCGCCCTGCTGACGGGGGCGGCGTCGCTGCCGCTCATGGTGGTCCTGAGCCTGGCGAACGGGGCCGCGGCGGCGGTGAACCTGCCCGCGGCAGCCGCGCTGACCTCGCAGACGGTGCCCCGTTCCCTGCTCCAACAGGCCAACGCGGTCATCCGGCTGGCGGGCAACGGCGGGACGGTCATGGGGTTGTCCCTGGGCGGAGCGGCGGTGGCGTTCGTCGGCCCGGGATGGTCGATCACCTTCGACGCCGTCCTGTACGCGCTGGCCGGAGCGGCGTTCCTGACGCTGCGGATCCCTGCGGGCGAACGCGGCGCGGAACGCGCGAACGTGCTGCGCGACCTGGTGGAGGGCTGGCGCGAGTTCACCGCCCGGTCCTGGGTGTGGATCGTCGTCGCGCAGTTCACGGTGACCAACGCGGCCTGGTCGGCGTCGGTGGCGGTGCTGGGGCCGGCGATCGCCGACGAGACCTTCGGCCGGGCCACGTGGGGGCTGATCCTGGCCGCGCAGAGCGCCGGGATGCTGGCGGGCGGTTTCCTGGCGGCCCGGTGGCTGCCGCGCCGCGCCCTCGTGTTCGGGGTGTCGCTGGTCGCGGTCCAGGCCGTGCCGCTGTACGCCCTGTCCCTGCCGGCCTCGCCGCTGCCGCTGCTCGCGGCCATGTTCGTCTCGGGGATGGCCATGGAGCAGTTCGAGGTGGCCTGGAACGTCTCGGTGCAGGAGAACGTGCCGGCGGACCGGCTGTCCCGGGTGTACTCCTACGACGCCCTGGGATCGTTCGCGGCGCTGCCGATCGGGCAGATCGCGATCGGCCCGGTGGCGGCCTCGGTGGGAGCGGGCCCGGCGCTGAAGCTGACGGCCGCGCTGACCGTGGCGGCCACCCTGATGGCGCTGGCCGTTCCGGGCGTGCGCCGCCTGCGCCGACTCCCGTGACCCGGCCCGGGTTTCCTAGCTGGCGACGCCCCGGTTGAGGCGGACCTGGCTGAGCACCCGGTGGAAGTGGGCCATCTCCTCGTCGCTGAAGCGTTCGACGAAGCTGCGCAGGGTCGCCTCGGGCCCGGGACCGGTGTCGAGGATCTCGTCCATGACCCGCGCGGTGTACTCGGCGTGGGACTCGCGCGGCCAGTACACCCAGGCCCGGCCGCGCTTCTCCCGGTCCAGCAGGCCCTTGTTGAAGAGGATCCCGGCGACCGTCATGACCGTCGTGTAGGCGATCTCGCGGTCGTAGACCATCGTCTCGTGGATGAGCCGCACCGGCAGCGGTTCGTCGGAGCGCCACAGCGCGTCCATGATGGCGGCTTCCAGTTCTCCCAGGCCCTTCATGGGCTTCTCCCACCCCTGCCGTGATCCTCTGTGCGCGTATCGCGATCTTGGCACGGGAGGCGCTCCGGCGTGGGAGAACTCCGAAGAGCGCACAGATCCGCACATCCTCGGCGCGGTTCACCGGCGTTTCACGAGCGCGGCCGACCGTCACAGGAGGGAAAGGTGGTGGGGACGGTGGAAGAGTGCGACGACCGGGCCCGGGTCCCACCGCTCCCGCTGGGAACGTCGGCGATGGGACCCGGCCGTCCTGCCCGGTCGCGTGCACCCACTCCGACGGGGCGACGCGGGATCGGGTTCCCGGGGAATCTCGATATCGAGAGTGGTACAGAACACATCGAGGCCGGCCGATGGCGGACAACGGGTTCACACTTTAGAAAGCCCACAAACACTCACAAACCAGACATCCTGAGCACGTTACGCATAGTTACCGACACGTAGTGGCAAGGGGATTGTGAAAAAATGTTAGCTATCTCCTAGTTTCAACAAGGCTCGTGTTCCCCGAGAGGATGCCGGTACAAGTAGCCTGGTACCCGACGAGTGCCGGCCTGGTCAGACTGGCCTTCCGCCATGCGGAGAGCCCCTTGTTCGTTCGTTGAGCCCGCCAGCCGGCAGCCACCCGTCTTCCTACACATTGACAAGCGAGCTGCGGAAGTGGGCGATCTCCGCCGTGTCGTCTGAGGCGTCTCAACCCCTGACAGACTTCGGTCCCAACGAGTGGTTGGTCGAGGAGCTTTATCAGAAGTACTTGAACGACCCGAACGCGGTCGACAAGGCCTGGTGGAACTTCTTCGCCGACTACAAGACCGCGGAGGCGGCCGGTGCGAAGGGCGGGGGTGCCACCGCCAAGGCGCAGAGTGGCACGACCCCCGCCGCCACCACCGCCACCGCCGCACCCGAGAAGAAGAAGCCCGCCGCGCCGGCCCCCGCCAAGGTGGCCGAGAACGCGGACGAGGCCCTCCGGGTCGACGAGGAGCGACTGCGCGGAGCAACCGCGCGCACCGCGACCAACATGGAGTCGAGCCTGACCATGCCCACCGCGACGAGTGTGCGCGCGGTGCCGGTCAAGCTCCTCTTCGACAACCGGATCGTCATCAACAACCATCTCCGGCGCGGCCGTGGTGGGAAGGTCTCCTTCACCCACCTCATCGGCTACGCCATGGTCAAGGCCCTGGAGGCCATGCCCGAGATGAACCACTCCTACACGGAGATCGATGGCAAGCCCGGTGTCGCCAAGCCCAAGCACGTGAACTTCGGCCTGGCGATCGACCTCCAGAAGCCGGACGGTTCCCGTCAGCTGGTCGTGCCCTCCATCAAGAAGTCCGACGAGATGGACTTCATGGAGTTCTGGAGCGGCTACGAGGACCTGGTCCGCAAGGCCCGCACCAACAAGCTGGGCGTGCCCGACTTCCAGGGCACCACCATCAGCCTCACCAACCCCGGCGGCATCGGCACCGTGCACTCGGTCCCGCGCCTCATGCCGGGCCAGGGCACCATCCTGGGCGTCGGCGCGATGGAGTACCCGGCCGAGTTCCAGGGCGCGTCCGCCGACACGCTGGCCGAGCTGGGCATCAGCAAGGTCATGACGCTGACCTCCACCTACGACCACCGCATCATCCAGGGTGCGCAGTCGGGTGAGTTCCTGCGCCGCATCCACCAGCTGCTGCTGGGCGAGAACGGTTTCTACGACGAGATCTTCAACTCGCTGCGGATCCCCTACGAGCCGGTCCGCTGGGTGCAGGACATCCACGTCAACACGGCCACCCAGCTCGACAAGACCACCCGGGTCCAGGAGCTGATCCACGCCTACCGCGTGCGCGGCCACCTCATGGCCGACACCAACCCGCTCGACCACGAGCAGCGCAAGCACCCGGACCTGGACGTGCTCCAGCACGGCCTGACCCTGTGGGACCTGGACCGCGAGTTCCCGACCGGGGGCTTCGGCGGCAAGCAGGTCATGAAGCTGCGCGACATCCTGGGCGTGCTGCGCGACACCTACTGCCGCACGGTGGGTATCGAGTACATGCACATCCAGAGCCCGGAGGAGCGGGAGTGGATCCAGGCGCACGTCGAGCGCGAGCACGAGAAGCTCGAACGTGACGAGCAGCTCCACATCCTGCACCGGCTCAACAGCGCCGAGGCGTTCGAGACCTTCCTACAGACCAAGTACGTGGGTCAGAAGCGCTTCTCCCTGGAGGGCGGCGAGTCCCTCATCCCGCTGCTCGACGGTGTGATCTCCAAGGCCGCCAAGAGCGGGCTGGACGAGGCCATGATCGGTATGGCCCACCGCGGTCGCCTCAACGTGCTGGCCAACATCTGCGACAAGTCCTACGGGCAGATCTTCGGTGAGTTCGAGGGCAACCTCGACCCGCGCAGCGCGCACGGCTCCGGTGACGTCAAGTACCACCTGGGCACCGAGGGCGTCTTCCAGACCCGCGAGGGCGAGAAGATCCAGATCTCCCTGGCCGCGAACCCGTCCCACCTGGAGACCGTCGACCCGGTCCTGGAGGGCATCGTCCGCGCCAAGCAGGACCTGCTCGACAAGGGCCCGCACGGCTTCACGGTGCTGCCGATCCTCATCCACGGTGACGCGGCGTTCGCCGGGCAGGGCGTGGTCGCCGAGACCCTCAACCTGTCCCAGCTGCGGGGTTACCGCACGGGCGGCACGGTCCACATCATCGTGAACAACCAGGTCGGCTTCACCACCTCGCCGTCCGACAGCCGTTCCAGCGTCTACGCCACCGACGTGGCGCGGATGGTGCAGGCGCCGATCTTCCACGTCAACGGGGACGACCCCGAGGCCGTGGTCCGGGTCGCGCACCTGGCCTTCTCCTACCGCCAGGCGTTCAACAAGGACGTCGTCATCGACCTCGTCTGCTACCGGCGCCGCGGCCACAACGAGGGGGACAACCCCGAGTTCACCCAGCCGCTGATGTACAACGTCATCGACGCCAAGCGCTCCACCCGCAAGCTGTACACCGAGGCCCTCATCGGCCGCGGCGACATCACGGTGGAGGAGGCCGAGTCGGCGCTGCGCGACTACCAGACCGAACTGGAGCGCGCCTTCACGGAGACCCGTGAGGCCGACAGGAAGCCGATCGAGCCGGGTGCCGTGGTCAAGCCCGAGGTGTTCACCGAGGGCCGCCTGGACCACTCCTCCGTGGAGACCGCCATCAGCGCGGAGGCGGTCAAGCGGATCATCGACACCCAGGTGAACATGCCCGAGGGCTTCACCCCGCACCCGCGGTTGGCCCCGCAGCTGACCCGCCGGGCGACGATGGTCGAGAACGACGCGGTGGACTGGGCGACCGGCGAGCTGCTGGCCTTCGGCGGACTGCTGATGGACGAGCACCCGATCCGCCTGATCGGCCAGGACAGCCGTCGCGGTACCTTCGGTCAGCGACACGCCGCCCTGGTGGACCGCGAGACCGGCGAGCCCTACACGCCGCTCAAGCAGTTCGACAACGGCACCGTGAAGTTCCACGTCCACGACTCGCTGCTGAGCGAGTACGCGGCGCTGGGCTTCGAGTACGGCTACTCGCTCACCCGCCCCGAGGCGCTGGTGATGTGGGAGGCGCAGTTCGGCGACTTCGTCAACGGCGCCCAGACCATCATCGACGAGTACATCAGCTCCGGCGAGCAGAAGTGGGGCCAGCGCTCCAGCGTCACCCTGCTGCTGCCGCACGGCTACGAGGGCCAGGGCCCGGACCACTCCTCGGCCCGGATCGAGCGGTTCCTCCAGCAGTGCGCGCAGGAGAACATGACCGTCGCGATGCCGAGCACCCCGGCGAGCTACTTCCACCTGCTGCGCTGGCAGGCGAAGTCGCCGTTCGAGCGCCCGCTGGTCATCTTCACGCCCAAGTCGCTGCTGCGCCTGAAGGCCGCGACCTCGGCGACCGAGGAGTTCACCTCGGGGCACTTCCGGCCGCTCATCACGGACGACTCGATCACCCCGGAGAAGGTCCGCCGCGTGGTGCTGTGCTCGGGCAAGATCTACTACGACCTGGACGCCGCGCGTCGCAAGAGCGGTGACAAGCACACCGCGATCATCCGCACGGAGCGGCTCTACCCGCTGCCGATCGAGGAGATCCGCGAGCAGCTCAGGGCCTACCCGGACGCCGGCGAGGTCCTGTGGGTCCAGGAGGAGCCGGCGAACATGGGCCCGTGGCCGTTCGTCGCCCTGGTCTTCTCCGAGCAGCTCGACCGCCCGTTCACCCGGATCTCGCGTCCGGCCTCCTCCTCCCCCGCGGCCGGTTCGGCCAAGCGGCACGAGGCGGAGCAGCGCGCCCTGGTGGACACGGTCTTCCCGCCCGCGGACTAGGGACGCCTCGTGTACTACACGGATCGCGGAATCGAGGAGTTGGAACGGCGCCGCGGCGAGGAGGAGGTCAGCTTCGCCTGGCTCGCCGAGCAGCTGCGGACGTTCACCGACGTGAACCCCGAGTTCGAGACCCCGATCGACCGGTTGGCCACCTGGTTGGCCCGGCTGGACGACGAGGACGAGGAGTAGGGACCGCCTTCGAAGGGGCCCGGGAGCAGTTCAGCTCCCGGGCCCCTTCGGCGTTCCCGGGTCCGGTCTCGGGGAGAACCCGGACGCATCCCCGAGAATCCGCGACATATCTTGAGTTCGCCGGACTCGCGACATATCGTGAAGACAACAGAGCGAGCGAAGGGGTGCACACGATGGCACGTTGGACCATCGACAGGCCGACGACCCAGACCATCGACGGGATCGTGGCCCTGCGGGTCCGGATCCTCGGCGGTCAGGTCAACATCATCCCCACCGACGATCCGGTCACCTTCGAGGTCACCGACATCGTCGGCGAACCCCTCCTGGCGATCCAGGAGGCGGGGATCCTCACCATCCACTACGAGGACCTGACCGGATCGGGACTGCTGGAACGGCTGCGCCCGGTCCAACTGGGCGGATACAAGCAGATGCGGCGGCGCAGCGCCACCGTGAACCTGCGCGTCCCCCGGGACTGCCCGGTCGAGGTGGCCACCATGAGCGCACCGATCGTCGTGGCCGGCGTGGGCTCTCGAACCCGCCTCAAGACCGCCTCGGGCGAGATCACCCTGGACGGGACGGGCGGCGAGACCGACGTCAACACCGTCTCGGGCAACGCCTCCCTGCGGGGGGTCGAGGGCGGGCTGACCTTCAACAGCGTCAGCGGACAACTGGCCGTGGCGGGCGGACGCGTCGCCTCGCTGAGCGCCAAGACCGTGTCCGGTTCCGTGCTGGCCGACACCGACGTGGCCCCGGCCGGTCGGGTCCGGCTCAACACGGTCTCCGGCGAGATCGCGCTGCGGGTGCCCGCGGACACCTCCGCCTCGGTGGAGATCCGCACCGCCACCGCCACCGTGGACTCCGACTTCGGTCTGGAGCGGAGCGGTGGGCGCGCCCGCACCGTCCTGAGCGGACGCATCGGCGGCGGCGTCGATCCCGCGACCATCACCATCAACTCCGCCTCAGGCCGGACCGCGCTGCTGCGCCGCGCGCCCGAGACCCCGGCCGCGATCCCCGAGGGGGCATGAATGAGCACCTTCTTCGGCCACGGCAGGCTGCGGCTCTACCTGCTCAAGCTGCTGGACGAGAGTCCTCGGCACGGCTACGAGATCATCAGCCTGCTCCGGGACCGGTTCCTGGGCGTGTACTCGCCCTCCCCCGGCACCATCTACCCGCGGCTGGCCCGCCTGGAGGAGGAGGGCCTGGTCACCCACACCGAGGAGGGGGGCCGCAAGGTCTACAGCCTCACCGACAAGGGGCGTGAGGAGTTGCGGGCGCGCGAAGGGGATCTGCACGACCTGGAGCGGGAGATCACCGACTCGGTGCGCGACATCGCGCGGGCGGTCAAAAAGGACGTGCGCGAGACCATCGGCTCGCTGCGCGAGGAGTTGAAGTTCGCGGCGGGCGGCGCTCGGCGCGCCGACTCCGAACGCGCGTCCTCCGAGCGGACGGCGCCGAAGACCCCCGACGAGGAGACCCCGACCGCCGAACGGGAGGAGTCCCCCGGAGGGGAGAAGGCCCGGTCCGGTGAGGAGACCCGGGACGAGCGCGAGCGGGACCGCTCCTGTGACGACGGCACCCGCTGGTCGCGCGAGTGGGAACGGTTCGCCCAGGGTTTCGGCGCCTTCGGTGCCGTCTGGGGCCGAGGCGGCGCCGAGCGCTCCTCGGAGTTCGAGCAGGCCCTGCACGACTTCAGCGACCGGGTGCGCGACGTGGCCCGGGAGGCCGGCACGGTCGGCGAGGCCGCGGTGCACGACCTGCGCCGCATCCTGGACGACACCGTCGAGGTGATCCGCCGGGACGTGCGCCACTGGGGCCCGCCCCACGAGGAGGACACCGAGGGGTCGGGGGCCGGGGGCGACGGGCCCGACGCCCCGGAGCCCGGGTCCACCGGGACGAAGGCCCCGGAACCGGGATCCGGGACCGGGAAGTCGGAGCCGAAGGCCGCCGGGCCCGAGGCGCCCGCCGCCGAGAAGCCCGAGGCGGAGGAATCCGAGGCGGAGGAGCCCAGGGCCGCCCGACCCATGCCGCAGGCCGGCGGTGACCCCTGGAGCCAGGTGGTCGACGACCCCGCCGACAGGTCCGACGAGAAGTAGCCGCAGGACGACGAAGGGTCCGGAGGGGCGCCGCGGGGGCGCGCTCCCCGGGCCCTTCTCCCGCCGGTGACGCTTCCCGCCGGGGCCGTGGCGTCGGCGGCGGGGGGACAGCCCCGCCCCGAGGACGAACGGCGGGGCCGGTGTGGGAACACCGGCCCCGCCCTGCGCGGAACACGTCCTAGCGGCGGGCGACGCCGTCCTCGCGGGCCTGGGCGGCGACCGCGGCGGCGACCGCCGGGACCACCCGCTCGTCGAAGGGGCTCGGGATGACGTAGTCCGCGGACAGGTCGTCACCGACGAGGGCGGCCAGCGCCGTGGCGGCGGCCAGCTTCATGTTCTCGGTGATGGCGGTGGCCCGGGCGTCGAAGGCGCCTCGGAACACACCCGGGAAGGCCAGCACGTTGTTGATCTGGTTGGGGAAGTCGCTGCGCCCGGTGGCGACGACGCTCGCGTACCTGCGGGCGACGTCCGGGTGGATCTCCGGGTTGGGGTTGGCCATGGCGAAGACGATCGAGTTCTCGGCCATGGTGGCGACGACGTTCTCCGGGACCTCGCCGGCGGACAGGCCGATGAACACGTCGGCGCCGGCCAGGGCGCTCTCGATGGAGCCGCGCAGGCCCGCCTTGTTGCTGACGGCGGCCAGTTCCCGCTTGACCGGGGTCAGGCCCTCGCGGCCGTCGTAGATCATGCCCTTGGAGTCGGCGACGGCGATGTCGCCGATGCCGCCGTCGATGAGCATCTTGGTGACGGCGATCCCGGCCGCGCCCGCGCCCGAGACCACGGCGCGCAGGTCGCCGAGGGTGCGCCCGGTGAAGCGGGCGGCGTTGTGCAGGGCGGCCACGGTGACGATGGCGGTGCCGTGCTGGTCGTCGTGGAAGACGGGGATGTCCAACCGCTCGCGCAGGCGCTTCTCGATCTCGAAGCAGCGCGGAGCGGAGATGTCCTCCAGGTTGATGCCGCCGAAGGACGGGGACATCCGCACGACCGTCTCGACGATCTCGTCGACGTCGGTGCAGGCCAGCGCGATCGGCACGGAGTCGACGTCGCCGAACTGCTTGAACAGCAGCGACTTGCCCTCCATGACCGGCAGGGAGGCCTCGGGGCCGATGTCGCCCAGGCCGAGGACCGCGGTGCCGTCGGTGACGACGGCGACCAGGTTGCTCCGCCAGGTGTAGTCCTCCACCAGCTCGGGCGTGTCGGCGATCCCGTCGCAGACGCGGGCGACGCCGGGGGTGTAGGCGAGGGACAGGCCCTCCTGGTCGTGGACGTCGACGGTGGAGGTCACCTGGAGCTTGCCGCCGCGGTGCAGGGCGAAAGCGGGATCGTCGTCGAGATGCTGATTCCGGGTACGCGAAGAGGACTCGCTGGTCATCGAAAACCCTTCAAGGTCTTTCGGTACGCCGCCGTCGGCCATGACGGGGCGAATGGGTGGGTGCGTACCGCGCGCGAAGCCGGATCTGTGCTAGGGGTGACCTCCACGACGCCGGTCGGCCATGACCGGTGATGTCGCCGGGGAGGATCGTGCTTCGCCTGACTCTTATGCGAGTTCTGCGCGGACGCCTCTCTCACGGGGATGACCCGTTACGCAATCCTCTCACAACGGTGACCACAGGAAAATCGCGGGTCGGCAACATAGGACGGCACCGGCATATCAACATTCGTCACACATCGCACCGTATGTCGCTCTGGTTCGGGGAATGGGGCCACGAACCCGACTCCGACCAGGCACTTCGTGCTCCAGAAGGAGATCCACGATGGACCTGCACAAGCCCCTGTCCACGCCCTTCTCCGTCGGCGCCCTCGCCCTGGCCGGCGTCCTCGCACTGAGCGCCTGCGGTGGTTCCGACGAACCCGGTGAGGACACCGCGGCGCCCGAGAAGCCCGCCGTCGAGGTGGACGAGGAACTGGCGGCCCTGGTGCCCGCCGACATCGCCGAGGCGGGCACGGTCGCGATCGGCGTGGAGGCCTCCTACCCGCCCGGTGAGTACCTGGACCCCGACGGCGAGACCGTCCTCGGCTTCAACGTCGACCTGCTCGAAGCCGCCCTCGGCAAACTGGACCTCGAAGCCGACTGGCAGCCCACCACGTTCGACTCCATCATCATCGGCGTCGACACCGGCACCTACGACCTGGGCTCCTCCTCCTTCACCATCACCGAGGAGCGCATGGAGCAGGTCAACATGATCTCCTACTTCTCCTCCGGCACCCAGTGGTTCGCCCAGGACGGCAACCCGCAGAGCGTCGACCCCGACAACGCCTGCGGCATGCGCGTCGCGGTCCAGTCCGACACCACGCACGACGAGGACATCGAGGCCCGCAGCCAGGCCTGCGTCGACGCCGGCGAGGACCCGATCACCATCCAGAAGTTCGAGAGCCAGCCGCTGGCCACCGAGACCGTCGTGTCCGGTGTCAACGACGCCTCCCTCGCCGACATGCCCACCTCGGCCTACGCCCTGGAGCAGACCGGCGAAGGCGTGCTGGAGTTCATCGGTGAGCAGTACGACGCCGCTCCCTACGGCATCCTCACCCACAAGGAGGGCACCGAACTGGCCGACGCCATCGCCGCCGCCTTCAACGCCATGATCGAGGACGGCACCTACGAGCAGGTGCTCGGCGAATGGGGTGTCGAGGCCGGCGGTCTGGAGTCCGCCGAGGTGAACCCGACCACCGAGGGATAAGGGAAGACCTCCCCCGTCCATCACCGAGCGAAAGTCCGACCTGTGTCCTCACCGACCGCACCGGTGGACGGCCCGGAGCCCGAGAAGAGGGCTCCGGGCCGATCGGCCGAACCCATCACCGCCGTCCCCGTTCGCTACCCCGAACGGTGGGTGGCCGCCGGCCTCGTCCTGCTCCTCGCGGCGATGTTCGTGCACATGCTCTTCACGAACGACGCCTTCAACTGGCCGTTCATGATGGAGCACATGTTCTCGGACCCCGTCGTCCGAGGCGTGTGGATCACGATCAGCGCCACCGTGCTGTCCATGATCATCGGCATCGTGCTGGGCATCCTCCTGGCCGTGATGCGCCTGTCCGGCAACCCCGTCCTGAGCACCGTCTCCTGGCTCTACACCTGGTTCTTCCGGGGTGTGCCCCGCCTGGTCCTGGCCGTGCTCTTCGGTAACCTGGCGATCCTCTACCAGACCATCGAACTGGGCCTGCCCTTCGACAACTACTGGATGGCCTGGCTGGGGATGGAGGGTGACGCGCGGTTCTTCGAGATCGACACCCGCACCCTGCTGAGCGGCTACGTCGCCGGACTCATGGCGCTGTCGCTGTCCGAGGGCGCCTACATGGCCGAGATCATCCGGGCCGGCCTGCAATCGGTCGACAAGGGCCAGACCGAGGCCGGCCAGGCCCTGGGCATGAGCCGCGCCAGGGTGCTGCGCCGCATCACCCTGCCGCAGGCGATGCGGGTGGTGATCCCGCCGACCGGCAACGAGACCATCGCCATGCTCAAGGACACCGCCCTGCTCGCCTACGTCCCGGTGACCATCGAGTTGTTCTACCAACTCCAGGCGATCGGCTCCCGGACCTACCAGATCTTCCCGATGCTGGTGGCGGCGTGCCTGTGGTACCTGGCCATCACCAGCGTGCTGATGGTGGGCCAGTACTTCATCGAGCGCCGTTTCGACCCGGGCCGGTACGGCGGCATACGCAACCGCATCGTCGGAGGGGCGCACTGATGAGCGAGCAGGACACAACGGTCATCGAGACCGCCGAAGGCGCCGAACTGCCCTCCGACGCCCTCGTGGTCGCCGAGAACGTCCACAAGAGCTTCGGGCGGCTGGAGGTGCTCAAGGGCATCGACCTCCAGGTCAAGCGCGGCGAGGTCATGTGCATCATCGGCCCCTCCGGGTCGGGCAAGTCGACCTTCCTGCGGTGCGTCAACCACCTGGAGAAGCTCAGCGCCGGGCGGCTGTGGGTCAACGGCGAACTCATGGGGTACAGGCAGAAGCGCGGCAAACTGTACGAACTGCGCGAGGCCGAGATCGCGGCCCAGCGCAGCGACATCGGCATGGTGTTCCAGCGCTTCAACCTGTTCCCCCACCTGAGCGTGGTGGGCAACATCATCGAGGCTCCGGTCCAGGTCAAACGCGTTCCCAAGGCCCAGGCCACGGCCAAGGCCCTGGAACTGCTGGAGCGCGTGGGCCTGCCCGACAAGGCCGACGCCTACCCGGAACAGCTCTCCGGCGGCCAGCAGCAGCGCGTGGCCATCGCCCGCGCGCTGGCGATGGAACCGTCCCTGATGCTGTTCGACGAACCCACCAGCGCCCTGGACCCGGAGCTGGTCGGCGAGGTGCTCGACGTCATGCGCGACCTGGCCGAGAACGGCATGACCATGATGGTCGTCACGCACGAGATGGGGTTCGCCCGCGAGGTCGGCGACTCCCTGGTGTTCATGGACGACGGCGTGGTCGTGGAGGCCGGTGAACCCGCCGCGGTGCTGGGGAACCCGCAGCACGAGCGGACCCGGGCGTTCCTGTCCAAGGTGCTCTGACCCGGGGCCCTTCGGGCGGCCCGCGTCCCTTCCGGGGACGCGGGCCGCCCGCTTTTCGCGGGCTCTCGCGGAGAAACGCGCCTCCGCCCCTTGACCGGGGACCGATCGGGACCCAGAGTCGGTTCGGTGAGCACAGCGGGCGAGAACATGAACGCGTACACGGAGAGCGTCCGGACGGGCCGGGGGCGCGGGGAACTCTGGGACGGTGTCGCGCTGCGACGCACCCGGGAGATCCTGTGCGCGGGCGCGCGCGAGCGCACCCTGGAGGTGGGCGTGGGGACCGGCGCCAACCTGCGCCATTACCCTCCCCAGGTGCGGTTGACCGCGATCGACCGGGACCCGGAGATGGTCTCCCTGGCCCGTGAGCGCGCCGAGGAGCTGCGCGTCCCCGGCCGTTTCCTGGAAGGGGACGCCGCGGCCCTGGACTTCCCCGACGAGAGCTTCGAGACCGTGGTGTGCATCATGACCCTGGGTGTGATCGACGACCAGGAGGCGGCGCTGCGGGAGATGCACCGGGTCCTGGTCCCGGGCGGCCGGCTGCTCACCGCGGACCGCATCGATCACACCCGTTTCCCCGCGCGGTTGTGGGAACGGCGCAGGGAGCACCCGCGACGGTTGCCGCGGGACGTGGCCGTCGAGGCGGGTTTCCAGGTGGGCCACCACGATCGGCTCTTCTTCGGCCTGATCGAGCGCATGGTCGCCCATCGTCCCTGAGAGGACCGCCACGTCCCCGTTCAGCGGCCCTGACGTCCGCCGTCGTGCGCATAGGCTGGAACGAGGCCCGTCCTGCCCGCACACGACCGAGGTGATCCATGATCCGTCCCGCCGAGCCCGCCGACCTTCCGGAGATCCACCGGATGATCCGGGAGCTCGCCGAGTACGAGAAGGAGCCGGAGTCGGCGGTCGCCACCGAGGAGGATCTTCGCGCGGCGCTCTTCGGCCCCGACCCCCGGGTCTTCTCGCACATCGCCGAGGAGCCCGGACCGGAGGGGGAACCCGTTCCCGTCGGTTTCTCGGTGTGGTTCCTCAACTTCTCCACGTGGACCGGAAAGCACGGCGTGTACCTGGAGGACCTCTACGTGCGCCCGCGGGCGCGCGGCGGCGGCCACGGGTTCGCACTCCTGCGGGCCCTGGCCGGGATCTGCGCGGAGCGCGGATACACCCGGCTGGAGTGGTCGGTGCTGGACTGGAACGAACCGGCCATCCGCTTCTACGAGGCGCTGGGATCGCGTCCCATGAGCGACTGGACGGTCCGCCGATTGGACGGGGAGGCGCTGGCCGTACTGGGCTCCCGGACCCCCTGACCACGACCGTTCGTCTCGCGTTCGATCCGATCGCGCGGACACGATCCATTCTCCCTGCGCCGGTGGCAGGGTGAAACGAGATACATTGCATTCAAGCGGCAACCTCGCCCCCCGAAGGAGGGACGTGACCGAAGAAACCGCTGTACCCATGGCCGACGCCACCGGTGTACGCGACGCCGTCACCGTCAACATGCCCGCGGACAGCGCTTATCTGTCCGTCCTGCGCACGGCGACGGCCGGCCTGGCAGCCAGGCTCGACTTCACCCTCGACGAGATCGAGGACCTGAGGATCGGGGTCGACGAGGCCTGCGCGATGCTCCTCTCCCAGGCACTGCCCGGCACGGAGCTGACCACCGAATTCGCACTCACTCCGGACGGAATGCGCATCTCCGTCTCGGTGATCACCGCCGACGGCCGACTGCCGGCCCGCGACACCTTCGCCTGGACGGTGCTGTCCGCCCTGGCCGGAGAGGTCGACGCCGAGGTCGGACCCGACGACCGTGTCTCCATCGTCCTGTACAAACGCCGTGGCGCCTTGGAGCCGGCGTGAGCGAAAGGGGGCCCGCTCTGACCGCGAAGACCGAGCACGCGGTGCCCGACCGGGCGCGCGCGAGAGCGCTGTTCGAACGCCTCAACGAACTCGAAGCCGATTCCGAGGAACGGCGCAGGATCCGTGACGAGCTCGTGGAACTCCACCTGCCCTTGGTGGAGTACCTGGCCCGTCGGTTCCGCAACAGAGGGGAATGGCTCGACGACCTCACCCAGGTCGCCACGATCGGGCTGATCAAGTCCATCGACCGGTTCGATCTGGAACGCGGGGTGGAGTTCTCGACCTACGCCACACCGACGATCGTCGGTGAGATCAAGCGTCACTTCCGGGACAAGGGGTGGGCCGTCCGAGTCCCCCGGCGTCTCCAGGAACTGAAGCTCTCGCTGACCAAGGCGGTCAGTGACCTGTCGCAGCGCGAGGGTCGCTCGCCGACGGTCGCCGAACTGGCCACCTATCTCCAGATGACCGAGGAGGAGGTGCTGGAGGGCCTGGAGTCCGCCAACGCCTACTCGACGGTGTCGCTGGACGCGCCCGACAGCGGGGACGAGGACGCCCCCGCGGTGGCCGACTCCCTGGGGATCGTGGACGAGTCCCTGGAGGGTGTGGAGTACCGGGAGTCCCTCAAGCCGCTCTTGGAGCAGTTGCCGCCTCGCGAGAAGCGGATCCTGCTCCTGAGGTTCTTCGGGAACATGACCCAGTCACAGATCGCCCAGGAACTCGGCATCTCCCAGATGCACGTGTCCCGTCTGCTGGCGCGGACCCTGGCACAACTGCGTCAGGCCCTGACCACCGACGATTGACGCCCCGCCGACGACCGCGGACTAACGGTTCCGCTCACCCCACTCACCCGGGAAGAGCGCCGCGGTCGTCGGCGGCGAGAGCACCGCCGCCGAGGCGGCCACGGCCACGGCGGCGAGCCCGGCACCGATGACGGGCTGGCCGCTGGTGAACATGTAGTACGCCACCACGCCGAGGAAGATCTGCGTCACGAAGACCGGTGTGCGCGCCCAGTCGTTCAGCCGCCACAGGCCGCGGGCGACGAAGATCAGCAGCGCGCCCACGCCCAGACCGATCGCGGTGAGGGGGATCGCGCTGCTCAGCTCGCCGGTGCGGCCGGTGATCGCGATGAACATGCTGTAGCCGCCGCCGACGGCCGCGGCCACCCCGATCAGCGCCTCCAGCGCTGCGGCGATGACGACGGTGTACGGGCGGGAAGAGACCTCGGAAGACACCTCACGAGGTTATCCCCGCACCGACTCCCCCGTGTCCCGCCCCTCCCACTCACGGCGCCGAGCCGGATCCTTACCCCTAGACTGACCGTGTGCGCGCCCTTTTCATCGTGAACCCCCAGGCGACCACGACCACGTCGCGTACCCGCGAGGTGATCCTGGGCGCCCTGTCCTCGGAGCTGGACGTCACCGTCGCCGAGACCGAGTACCGCGAACACGCGAGTGAGCTGGCCCGCGCGTCCGCGGCGGACGGATACGAGCTGGTGGTGAGTCTGGGCGGTGACGGCACCGTCAACGAGGTCGTCAACGGCCTCCTCGCGACCCCCCCGGAGCTGAAACGACCGCGCTACGCGGTGATCCCCGGCGGCAGCGCCAACGTCTTCATCCGCGCCCTGGGGGTGTCGGGCGACCCGGTGGAGGCCACCGGGACCATCATGGAGGCGCTACGGGCGGGCCGAGAGCGCGAGATCAACCTGGGTCGGATCACCAGTGACAGGGACGACCGCCACTTCACCTTCTGCGCCGGCTTCGGCTGGGACGCGGACGTGGTCCAGCGGGTGGAGCACGAACGCGCGAACGGGCGGAAGGCGACGCCTGCGCTGTACGCGGAGGTCGCCTTCAAGCTGTTCTTCGGCGGCGATATCCGTGATCCGTCACTGAGCGTACGGACCCGCGGGGGCGCCGTTCGCGATGTGTATTTCGCTCTCGTCACCAACGCCACACCGTGGACTTACGCGGGAGCCCTCCCGATCCAGCCGACCCCGGCGTCGCGTTTCGAGCTGGGCTTGGACGCTTTCGCGCTCACCCAGGCCTCACACCCGCTGACCGGCTGGATCCTTTCGCAGATGTGCTTCCCCAAAGGGCTCCCGGCACGCGGCGACGGGTACCTGACCTGGCACGACCAGGAGTCACTACGGATCACGTCACCTCATCCGCGGGCGTTCCAAATCGATGGGGAGTACCTCGGGGAGCGCGAAGAGGTCAACTTCCATTCCGTACCGAAGGCATTACGAATCGTCTGTTAATTGTCGGGTAAGGCGCCATTCAACGGCACTGTGACGCATGCGACACGGCTTACAGGACCTTTGACCCCGAGCCCCCTTGCACGGCAGGTTCAAGCCTGCCACGCTCGACATATCGCCGCGAGTTACGGGCGAGTTAATTCGGGCGTTTCCCATGTGGCCGCGGGGTGAACCCGTGACCAGGACCCCTCCGGTGGGACCCATCCACCGGGCGCCCGCCGCGCACTGTTCGTGAAAATCTTCACAAGCCCCGGACCTCGACATGAGGAGTGGACCGCATGGACTGGCGCCATGACGCAGCCTGCCGTGACGAAGACCCCGAACTCTTCTTTCCCATCGGCAACTTCGGCCCCGCCGTGTTGCAGATCGAAGAGGCCAAGGCCGTGTGCCGCCGCTGCCCCGTCAGCTCCGCCTGTCTGACCTGGGCGTTGGAGAGCGGCCAGGACGGTGGCGTCTGGGGAGGCACCAGCGAGGACGAACGCCGACTGCTCAAGAAGCGGCGCGGGATCCCTCATCGTTCGATGGTACGCAGCTGATCCGACGTTCCCGCACCGCCCCCCTGTCAACGACGGGGTGCGGCCACGAGGGTCCCCGCCCGGCGCAGCGGGGACGCCCCTCGTACCCGATCCCGGGACGGCCGCCAGGCCGTATCCCGTGGACGCCCTCGCTCCCCTCGACGGCATCCGGGCCCTTCGGCCCGAACCCGAAGAGCACACCCTAGGGCAGCGACGCCTCCTCGCGGTCCAGCGGCAGGGTGATCGCCACCTCGGTCCCACCGCTCTCCTTGGGCTTGATCGCCAGGGTCCCGCCGAGTTCTCCCACGATCAGGGTCCGCACGATCTGCAACCCCAGGCTCGTGGTCCCCTCCAGGTCGAAGTCCTCCGGCAGCCCGCCGCCGTCGTCGGACACCGCCAGTTCCAGGCTCCCCGCGCCCACGTATCCCGGGACGCCCTCGAATCGGCGGACCCGCACCTCGATCGATCCCGGTCCCTGACCCAGTCCGTGCTCCACCGCGTTCTGCACCAGCTCCGCCAGCACCATCGACAACGGTGTCGCCACCAGGGCGTTGAGCCGACCGAACCCACCCACCCGGCGCGGGATCACGGTGCTGCCCGATGACGTGGAGGAGACCTCCGCCGCCATCTGGATGACCCGGTCGGCGATGTCGTCGAAATCGACGACCTCGTCGGGGGTGTGGGACAGCATCTCGTGGACGATCGCGATGGAGCCGACCCGGCCCACCGCCTCGTCCAAGGCCGCCCGCGCCTCGGGCACGTCCAGCCGCCGCGCCTGCAACCGCAGCAGGGCCGCCACGGTCTGGAGGTTGTTCTTCACCCGGTGGTGGATCTCCCGGATGGTGGCGTCCTTGGTCATCAGCTCGCGTTCACGCCGCCGCAGTTCGGTGACGTCCCGGACCATCACCAGCGCGCCGATGCGCACCTCGTCGATAATGAGCGGGATCGCGCGCAACTGCACGGTGACGCCGCGGGCGTCCACCTCCGCCTCCTGCGGCGCCCGGCCGCCGGCGGTGTAGGTCAGGTTCTCGTCGCGGGCCTCACCCTGCACCGCCAACTCCAGGGTGATGCGGTCCAGCCGGGCCCCCACCAGGTCGGCGGTCAGGCCCAGACGCCGGTAGGCGGACAGGGCGTTGGGGCTGGCGTAGACCACCTCGCCGTTCTGGTCCAGGCGCAGCAGGCCGTCCCCCACCCGGGGAGAGCGCACCATGAGCGGCCCCTGGTCGATGAAGGGGAACACGCCCTCGGCGATCATCTGCGCCAGGTCGCCGGCGCTCTGGAGATAGGTCAGCTCCAACCGGCTGGGCGTGCGCGCCGAACTCAGATTGGTACTGCGCTGGATCACCGCGATGAGGTTGCCCTCGCGGCGCACCGGAATGGTCTCCTCCCGCACCGGCACGCCGCCCGACCAGTCCGGGTCCCCGTCCCGACAGATGCGCCCCTCGCGCCAGGCGCGGTCGATGAGCGCCCTGCGGCCCACCACCCGGGGGGCCGAACGGGAGGTGACATCCGTCATGTCGTCGTAGAGGACGGCCTCGACCAGGTCGTCCTGGAACGCCGTGGGCCCGGTCGTGGGGCGCATCTGGGCGATGGACACCCAGCCGTCGTCCTCGCGCAGCCGCACCCACAGGACCAGATCCGCGAAGGAGAGGTCCGCCAGCAGCTGCCAGTCGGAGACCAGGGCGTGGATCCACTCCAGATCCGCCTGTTCGAGGGACGTGTGACGCCTGATGAGATCACTGAGGTGAGGCACTCACAAATCATCCCATGAAGGCGTGCATACTCAAGAGGTACGCGCTCGACCAGTGGTCCACACCAATTCTCAGGGCGCGCTCGAACGCGGAGGAGACCGATGACCGGGCAGGGCACACTGGACGGCAACCCCCGGGTGCCGAAGTACTACCAGGTGAAGAAGCAGCTCTTGGAACTCATCGAGGCGATGCCCGCGGGCAATCCGGTGCCTCCGGAGCGGGCTCTGGCCACCCAGTTCGGGACCTCGCGCACCACCGTGCGCCAAGCCCTCACGGAGATGGTCGTGGAGGGGCGCCTGCTGCGCATCCAGGGCAAGGGGACGTTCGTCGCCAAGCCCAAGGTCGCCCAGGTGCTCCAGCTCACCAGTTACACCCAGGAGATGCGCTCACACGGCCTGCACCCCGCCACGCGCATCCTCGATGTGAGCTACATCAACGCCGACGACCAGCTCGCCGAGCTCCTGGCGATCCGCTCGGGCGGGCGGGTGCTGCGCATCGAACGGCTGCGGCTGGCCAACGGGGAGCCGATGGCGGTGGAGACCGCGCATCTGGCGGCTCGGCGCTTCCCGGGGCTACGACGGCAGCTGGACCGCTACGCCTCGCTCTACGAGGCGCTGGCGAGTGCCTACGACGTCTCCCTCTCCGAGGCGGAGGCGTCCATCGAGACGGTCCTGGCGACCCCCAACGAGGCCCGGCTGCTCGGGGTGGACGTGGGACTGCCGCTGGTGCTGCACTGCCAGCACAGCTTCGACCGGGAGGGGCACCCGGTCGAATGGGTGCGTTCGCTGTACCGGGGCGACCGCTACAAGTTCGTCACCCGGCTGCGGCCGCCGACCGACTGACCGGGGCACCGCGCGGCGCGCGCGGTGCCCCGGCCCCGCCGACCCCGGCGAGAGGGACCTCACTCGCGTTCGAGCACGGCGGCCAGGGCGTCCACCACCCCGGGGTCGTACTCGCTGCCCGCGTCCATGCGCAGCCGTTCCAGTACCGCCGACCGGCGCTCGGCGTCGCCGTTCTCGCCGACCAGGTCGTCGAAGGCGTTGGCCACCTTGATGATCCGGCTGCCCAGCGGTGGGACGCCCTCGTCGCCGTCGCCCGCGACCGGCTCGCACTGACGGCGCACCACCTCGGCGACGCTGTCCAGCACCCCGGTCTCGCGGATGATCCCGGCGCCCAGCTCGGCGATGCGCCGCTGTTCCCGGGGCGAGGCCAGCACCGTCGCCCCGCCCGCGATGGGCTCGCGCAGGGACAGCTGTCCGATGTCGTGCATCAGTGCCGCGTACTCCAGCTCCAGCAGGTCGGCCTCGGCCAGCCCCAGCTCGCACGCGATCAGGTGGGACAGCCGGCTGACCCGGCGCGAGTGCCCGTTCTCCACGTACCCGCCGACCTCGGTGACCCGGGACAGGGCGCGCACGGTCTCCAGGTAGGTGCGCCGCACCTCGGCGTGGCGGCGGAAGGCCACCTGGGCGACCAGCAGCGGGGCGCTGAACACCAGCAGCCCGGCCAGGCCCGTGACCGTACAGGACAGGGCGATGAGCACACCACTGGAACCGATGGCCACGCCCGAGGCGAACTGGGCGCGCATCTCGTCGCGGACGGCCACCCACAGCCGGGTGCGCAACCTTTCGGCGCGCAGCAGCGCGGCCAACAGCCCGTCGATCCCCCACACCGCCAGCACCAGCGCGAACATGAGCAGCGTCGCCGTCACCGACGGGCCCGAGAAGTCCAGTCGTTCGGCCAGGGGGCGGAACCCGATGGCCAACAGGCCGGCGGAGAGCACCCGCCGGGCGACGTCCTCCACCCGGGGGGCGCGGCCCACGGCGATGTGCGGCAGTTCGCCCACCGCCACACCGCAGGCGACCACCGCCACCACCTGCCAGGGCGAGTGGAGTGAGGGCCCCTCCCCCAGGCTCAGCAGGAAGGCGTATCCGACCGCTCCGGCCGAAGCGATCGGCGCGACCTCCCGGTGCCCGGGCAGGGTGATCCTGACCAGCTCGCCGACCGCGATGACCAGGCAGAAGGACAGCGCCACGTAGGGTTCGACGAACCCGATGGCCGACGTCCACACCAGGGCGGCCAGGGAGATGGCACCCACGGCCGCGACCAGGATCGCGCGCACCGGCCGTGAGGTCCGCCAGATCGGGCCGCGGGGGCGCTGGTGGCTGAGCGCGCCGCCCTCGGGGCCGATCGGTCGTCCGTCGGAGGGGCGGGGCCCCTCCGTCTGCCTCTGCGTCATCACCGTTCCCGACCGCCCGCCGCGGTCCCGCCGGACAGCGCCGTGGTCGAGTCGGTCTCGGCGGGCACGGCCACCGTCTCCTCGTCGTCCTCGTCCGTGCCCTCGGATACGTTCGCCTCCTCGGCCGCCTCGTCGGCCGCGGCCGATCCGTAGCAGCCACCGGGCGGCTCGGCGATGTCGGGGGTCTCCCAGCCTTCGCGCTCGACCGCCCTGACCAGGGCCTCCACCATGCGCGGATCGAACTGCGTGCCGGCGCAGGCGCGCAGTTCGGCGATGGCCTCCTCCACCGACCACGCCTTGCGGTAGGAGCGGGTGGAGGTGAGGCAGTCGAAGACGTCGGCGACGCTGATGACGCGGGCGGACTCGGGGATCTCCATCCCCACCAGCCCCATCGGGTAACCGCGACCGTCGAGGCGTTCGTGGTGGTGCCGGATCCCGGCCAGGGCCTCGTCCAGGAAACCGATCTCCCGGACGATCTCGTACCCCCTGGTGGGGTGCAGCTTGATGGCGGCGTACTCCTCGTCGGTGAGCTTGCCGGTCTTCTGCAAGACCTTGGTGGGCACCCCGAGCTTGCCGATGTCGTGGAGCATGCCCGCGTAGCGGATCTTCTGCACCCGCTCGGCGGTCATGCCCAGTTCGCGGGCGATCATGGCGGCGCCCTCGGCGACGCGCATGCAGTGCCCGCGCGTGTAGTAGTCCTTGGTCTCCACCGCCTGGCAGAGCGTGGCCAGGGTGGCCTCGTGCGCGCGTTCCTCGTCGGCCTGTTGGGCGAACGCCCACCGGGCGATGAAGAGCGGCAGCAGGACCAGGAGCGGCGCGATGACCCCGACGCCGCCCCAGACCGCCGCGATCGCCAGCCCGAGCATCTGGTAGCCCATCGAGGACAACTCGACGGCCACCAGGGGGCGCCAGTTGAACCTGCCGCGCCCGCGGGGGCGCACCTGACCGAGCGTCCACAGCAGGACGGCGATCAGGAGGGAGTTGACCGCGGAGTGGGTCAGGACCGCGATGACGTAGGGCAGGACCACGGCCGGGAAGTCCTCCCGGCCGAGTTCCCCGACCACGCCGCCGCACAGAAGGTAGACGTGTCCCGCGGCGTACGCCGCCAGTGCGAACTGCGCCCCGTTGAAGGCCCGTTTGACCAGGTTCTGCCTGCGCACGGCGAAGCAGGAGGCGAAACCGACCACCGCGGCCCCGACCGGACCGACCAGGACGACCGCGGCCAGGGAGACGGCCGAACTCGGCGAGATCCCCGCCTTGCCGCCCGACGGGACGCTCGTGCTGATCGACTCCGCGACCACGAACAGGAGCGCCACCAGGACCAGCGTCCGCAGATCGATACCCGCATAGGGCCCCATGAGCACGATGGTGACAGCACTGACAACGATGATCCCGACGTAGACACGCGCGCCCCCGGGAAGAGCCCGCACCCTCGTTCACCCCCCACCGACGACGACCGGACTGTCATGGTTTCACCGGTTCTGTTTTACCACCAGGACCATCCCGTGAAGGAGGAAGCCGCCAAGATCGACGCGGCAGCGACGTGAAGCAATGCCATGAACATCATTGTCCCCTCTCACTTGAGCGGCATGCCGCCTTTTCCCCGGGCACGCCGCGTAAATTACCCCATTCGTTGGATATGACGTCCAGTTTAACGGGCCCGGAAGGCACCCGGATTCCCCACAACCCGAACCACCGCCACCTCGGACTCCGAACATGATACGAAGTTCCGAAGTATGGAATTACTAATTCAATTAGCAATCCCGAGAGACTACCCTGAGTGACCGGTGCCGCGAGGGGCGTGATCGCGGAAGTCCGATGCTCAGGCGACCTCTCCTCCACCTGGTGAACCGAGCCCACCAGGTTCGACTACCCAAAGTAACCAGACATGGGCGCGCCGCAGGGCCGCCGGAAAAATCATTCCGAGTCGATCACGGCCGTGCCGACCCAAGGGCTTCGGGCGTGTCGCAGGAGTGGACGAAGACGGCACCCGAGTGGCCGGATGACCAAAACCCCGACGGAGAAAGGGAAT
Organism: Nocardiopsis lambiniae; assembly: GCF_031845465.1. Classification (NCBI taxonomy): domain Bacteria; kingdom Bacillati; phylum Actinomycetota; class Actinomycetes; order Streptosporangiales; family Nocardiopsidaceae; genus Nocardiopsis; species Nocardiopsis lambiniae. The sequence continues at coordinate 51,500 of NZ_JAVREP010000021.1, forward strand.
CGCCCTCCGCGCGCACACAAATAACCCCAAAACCACCTGAACGCCACATAAGATGACAAGAATAAAAGAAGCCGGCCCAATATGACAAAAAGGCGGAAGCTGGAATTCCAGCTTCCGCCTTGAGAGACGTCGACCCCGGAAAAAGAACCGGGTCCGCGTGGGGACCGCGTCCGCGGCCCCCGATCAGGTGAACGTTCCGGGCGCCCGCTCCACCGCCTCGCGGACGGACTGTTCGGTCCTGGCCAGGGCCAACCGACCCAACACCTTGTCCCGCAGGTCCAAGGGGACCGGATCGCAACCGCAGTGCTTGGCGACGAGCTTCTTCACCGCCTCGTCCAGGCCGTACTCCTCCAGGCAGGGCTCGCACTCGTCCAGATGTCGCCTGATCAGCTCGCAGTTGTTCTCTTCGAGCTCACCGTCGATATAGGTGTAGAGCTTGTCGAGTACCTCACTGCACGGGGTGTCCCCGTGTCGGTCATGGCCGCTCATCGTCGATCTCCTCGATCCGACCCGTCCTGACCCCGCCCGCCCGCGGACGTCCCCGAGGCCGCCGCACCCGCCGTGGCGCGCGTGGCGGCGAGGAAACCGCGATCCACCGCGTACTCCTCCAACAGGGACCGGAGTTGACGGCGCCCCCGGTGCAGTCGGGACATGACCGTCCCGATCGGCGTCCCCATGATCTCGGCGACCTCCTTGTACGCGAAGCCCTCGACGTCGGCGAGGTAGACCGCGATCCGGAAGTCCTCGGGCAGTTCCTGGAGCGCCCGCTTGACGTCACTGTCGGGGAGGTGCTCCAAGGCCTCGGCCTCGGCGGACTTCAGGCCCGCCGCGGTGTGCGAGGCGGCCTGAGCCAACTGCCAGTCCTCGACGTCCTCGGTCCCGGCCTGTTTCGGCTCGCGCTGCTTCTTGCGGTAGGAGTTGATGAAGGTGTTGGTGAGGATGCGGTACAGCCACGCCTTGAGGTTCGTTCCCTCCTTGAACTGATGGAACGAACCGAACGCCTTGGCGAAGGTCTCCTGAACGAGATCCTCCGCGTCGGCGGGGTTGCGGGTCATGCGCAGCGCCGCGGAGTAGAGCTGGTCGAGAAAGGGGAGCACGTCCCTCTCGAAGCGCTCTTCCCGCTCCTCGGCTGTCTCCTGGCCCTGATCCAAGCCCGTCGGCCTCCTCGCACTGGTTCCGGCTGGGAAATCCGTATCCCCACGATACGGTTCCACGGCACGGAGCCGGGCATCGGCACCACGTGGCGTCGTCGACGCCTCTTCGCGTTCGAGGCACGCACCGGCGGTCGGCATGGTCTGGTGACCCTCCTCGGGGACTCCCTGGTGGCCGCGGTACCGGGGATCCCCCCGGTCGCGGTGTCGGTGACAACAACCGCCTCGACGCCCTGATTCCGCGCCGACATGGGCCGAAGGTCCCTTCCACCCCCGAACTTCACCGATCGGGCACGTCATGGGAGGTGAGGCATGACAGAGTGCGGGTAAGACCTTTTGAAGGATGGGAGAGGAGTGCACGTGCGACCGTCCTCGACTCCGGCCTCCGACCGCCCTCGGTCACCGGCGGCACAGTTCGCCACCCCCGATCGGCTGTCCGACTATTGGCGGTTCTACTGGGCCGTCGCCGAGGCGCAGATCGCCCGGTGGCTCCCGGAGACCCCCTCCCGGCTGCTGGATCTGTCCAGCCCGGACTATCCGGGTACCCCTCGCGCCGTGGCCGCCGGACACGACGTGGTCACCCTGTTGCCCTCGCCGGACATGGCGGTGCGCCGCCCCCTGCGCCTGATCAACGGACGCGCCATGGTGCCCGCCCCGGCCCGGCGCGGACGGCTGCGCCAGATCGTCGGGGACGCGGCGTTCCCGCGTTTCCTGGCGGCGGAGAGTTTCGACGGGGTCATCGCCGACGACCGGGTCCTGTCCCGCCAGTTGGCCACCGAGGAGTCCATCGCGGAGATCGCCCGGGTGCTGCGCCCGGGCGGCCGGGTCCTGCTGTGCGTGGACTCCGTGGTCCTGGGCATGGCCCTGCTCGCCGAACAGGACCGCTGGCCGGAGCTGAGCCACGCGCCCAGCGCCGACGTGCTCCTGGTGCCCTGGCCGGACGGATCCATCACCCGCTGTTTCACCGCCGAACAGCTCACCGACACCATCACCGAGGCGGGACTGGAGCTGGAGTGGATCAAGCCGCGCACGGTGCTGTCCGCCTCCACGGTGGAGATGATGCTGGCCCGCGACCCCCGGTCGATGGCACGGTTGGTCGAGATGGAGCTGCACGCCACCGAGTCCGACGACTACGTGGGGGTGCACCTGATCGCGGGTGCCCGCAAACCGGGATAGCGGGGCCCGCCCGGCCCGTCAGCGGGCGAGGAGCGCGACCAGCATGCTCGACAGGGCGACCAGCAGCAGGGCCGGTCCGGCTCCGACGCCGGTCGTGAAGCCGTAGGCCAGGTCCCGCCGGTTCGCCCAGCGCACCGCGAGGAACGGCCACAGGGTCAGCCACACCGCGAGCGGGTACAGCAGCACGTTGTCCAGCACTGCGGCGAGCGGGACGAAGTGCACGCCCACCACCAGGCAGATCCACGGGGCGAAGTACTCGCGGCGGTCCATCGCCAACAGCACCAGGACGCCGAGCAGGGCCACCCCGAACTCGACGCCGAGGATGACCAGGTACAGGGTCATGGCGCGCTCGGCGGCCGGCACCGACCCGGAGTCCCAGTGCAGCCAGGAGAGCACGCCCCCGGCCACCGCCAGGAGAAGGCCGAGGACGGAGCCGCCGGCCAGCCACCACGTGGCGTTCCCGGCGGGAGGGCGTACCCGGGCCCATCCGAACCAGGCCGCGGCGAAGAATCCGAAGATCGCCATGGTCATGGTGGCGTCGCGGAAGAGGATGTCCATCGGACCTCATCGATCGGGGGATGCTACGGGGACAGACTTCCACATTCCGGCGTCGGCCCGTCATGCGAGGGCCCGACGGCGGAGCGCCGTTCCGATCGGCCGGTGAGGAGGCGGACGGCGGCACCGATCCGTTCGAGGTGGGTCGAACGGTTCCCACGCAACCCGGAAAGGGTGAACCGGCGGTGGCGATACCACCGGTCCACCCATGGTCGGCGGATGAACGTCCAGGTCGGGTCAGGGGCGTTCGGTGAGGGGCAGGTAGACCCGATTGCCGTGCGCCTCGAACTCGGCGGACTTGTCGGCCATACCGCGCTGGACGGCCTCGACCGTGTCCAGCCCGTTCTCCTCCGCGTAGCGGCGCACGTCCTGCGTGATCTTCATGGAACAGAACTTGGGTCCGCACATCGAGCAGAAGTGCGCGGTCTTGGCGGGTTCGGCGGGCAGCGTCTCATCGTGGAACGCCGTCGCGGTCTCGGGGTCCAGCGACAGGTGGAACTGGTCCCGCCAACGGAACTCGAACCGGGCCTTGGACAGGGCGTCGTCCCACTCCTGGGCCCGGGGGTGCCCCTTGGCCAGGTCGGCGGCGTGGGCGGCGAGCTTGTAGGTGATGACGCCGGTCTTGACGTCGTCCCTGTCGGGCAGCCCCAGATGCTCCTTGGGGGTGACGTAGCAGAGCATGGCCGTGCCGTACCACCCGATCTGGGCGGCGCCGATCGCCGAGGTGATGTGGTCGTACCCGGGGGCGATGTCGGTGGCCAGGGGGCCGAGCGTGTAGAACGGCGCCTCACCGCACAGCTCCTCCTCCAGTCGCACGTTCTCCGCGATCTTGTGCAGGGGCACGTGCCCCGGGCCCTCGATCATCACCTGCACGTCGTGGGCGCGGGCGATGTGGGTGAGCTCGCCGAGCGTGCGCAGCTCCGCGAACTGGGCGTCGTCGTTGGCGTCGGCGATGGAGCCGGGGCGCAGCCCGTCGCCGAGCGAGAACGTCACGTCGTACTCCCGGAGGATCTCGCACAGCTCCTCGAAGTGGGTGTACAGGAAGCTCTCCTTGTGGTGGGCCAGGCACCAGGCGGCCATGATGGAGCCGCCGCGCGAGACGATGCCGGTGACCCGGCGGGCGGTGAGCGGTACGTACCGCAGCAGGACGCCCGCGTGCACGGTCATGTAGTCCACGCCCTGCTCGCACTGCTCGATCACCGTGTCCCGGTAGATCTCCCAGGTGAGGGCGGCGGGGTCGCCGTCGACCTTCTCCAGCGCCTGGTAGATCGGCACCGTGCCGACCGGGACCGGGGAGTTGCGCAGGATGCGTTCGCGGGTCTCGTGGATGCGCTTGCCGGTGGACAGGTCCATGATCGTGTCGGCGCCCCAGCGGGTGGCCCACACCATCTTCTCGACCTCCTCCTCCACCGAGGAGGTGACGGCCGAGTTGCCGATGTTGGCGTTGATCTTGACCAGGAAGTTCTTGCCGATGATCATCGGCTCGGACTCGGGGTGGCGGCGGTTGGCGGGGATGACCGCCCGGCCGATGGCCACCTCCGCGCGGACGAACTCGGGGTCGAGGCCCTCGCGTTCGGCCACGAACCGCATCTCGGGGGTGATGGTGCCGGCCTTGGCGTGGGCGAGCTGGGTGTCGGCTCCGCCGATGGGGGACCGGGCGTCGATCCAGGGCAGGCGCACCCCGGGGAGCCCGGCGTGGACGTCGATGTGCGCGGTGTCGTCGGTGTAGGGGCCGGAGGTGTCGTACAGATCGAAATGGCCGCCGTCGGTGAGTCCCACCCGGCGTCGGGGGACCCGGAGGGTGAGGCCCTCGGGGGTCGAGATCTCCCGGTAGACCTTGGATGATCCCATGATGGGACCGGTGGTCACCCGGTGATCCCCGATGGTGGAACCGGTGTCACGGCTCGTCGAAGCCGTCATGGCATGCCTCCCTACGTCGGAATTACCCGAACAGGTTCTGCGGTCGGCGACACCGTTGAGTCGCCCTCTCAGCCCGCCATGGCGCGAGCTCCCGCGTTGCGTGATCCAGTTGTCGGACACGGTGGTGCCGTGTCCGGGCCCGCCCGCGACTCCGGGCGGCCCCGGACACTGTACACAGAGTCCCCCGGGCCGCGTCCAGGGGCCCGAACGGTCAGAAAAGGGTGTCCGATCCGCCCTCGTCCTCTGCCTCCAGGGGTTCGAGCAGGTCGGGACGGTTGTTCTTGATGCTGTTGACGTCGGTGGAGACCTCGTCCACCGCGAACCGGTCCACGGGGGTGTCGGCCATCAGGTGCGTCAGCTCCTCGGCGCCGGTGTCCGGGTCGAGCCAGGTGTCCCAGTCACCCCGGGGCACGATGACGGGCATGCGTTCGTGGATGTGGGCGAGCGCGGGGGCGGCCTCGGTGGTGATGACGGCACAGCTCCACACCCAGGCGGCCGGGTCGTCCTCGGCCACGTCGGGATCGCGCCAGCGTTCGAAGATCCCGGCCATCGCCAGCGGCTCGTCGTCGCGGTAGTGGATGGAGTAGGGCTTCTTGTCCGCCTTGGCCTTGCGCTTCTTGTGCTCGGGGTCGGTGGCGGGCGAGGTGCTGGCCCGCACCGTGCCGTCCTTGCCGATGAGCTGCCACTCGTAGTAGGCGTCGGCGGGGAGCAGGCAGCGGCGGCGGCGGAACGCCGTGCGGAAGGCCGGTTTGTCGGCCACCGTCTCGCTGCGGGCGTTGATCATCCGGTAGCCGATGTTGCGGTCCTTGGCCCAGGAGGGAATCAGTCCCCAGCGCAGGGTGTGCAGGGAGGACGGTCCCCGCGCGCTCCGCTCGGTCGCCTGCGGGGGCGGGCCGAGCACGGCGTAGACCGGGCGACCGGGAGAGATGTTGTAGTCGGGCTCCAGTTCCCCCAGAGGCGGCCAGGCGCGCGTGTCGACGTCGTCGCCGGGCAGGGCCGCTTCGGGGAGGTCGAAGTCGAGTCGGAGCTGCTGTACGTTCCTGGACTGGGCATAACGACCGCACATGCGTCCGATCCTACGCCGTCGGCACCCGCTCCCCACCCGTGAACGGCGGATCCGTGGGCACTTCCGGGTCGCCCGGCTCCGGCCCGTCGGGCTCCGACGGGTCCGCGCCGCGGGGCCGACCGATCCAGGCCAGGGCACCGCCCGCGACCAGCAGCAGCCCGCCCACCGGTCCCAGGGTCCAGGGCGCCCACACGTCCATGGCGCTCAGCGTGAGCGAGCGGACCCGGGCCTGCTCGGCGCGGGCGGCGATCTGGTTCTCCCGCAGGCCCAGCTCCGCGTGCAGCAGTCGGACCTCTCCCGGGGCGTTCTGCGGGCGCAGCGTCTCCAGCCGCGCCTCGTGGGTGTTGACCACCGTTCCGGAGATCGGTTCCACCCAGTGGGTGCGCATCACCTGCAACCAGCGCGTGGCCGTGACCGTGCCCTCCGCGCCCGGGGTGAACAGCCACGCCGGGACCTCGCGGGCCGACTCGGGCACCTGGGTGGCGGCGATCGCCTGGGTGTAGCGGCGCACCGTCAGCCCGGCGATCTCGTCCATCCCCTGGAACTCCATGAGGGGCGCCGAGCGCACCTCCGCGTCGTAGAAGGGGTGATCCGTCTCCCCCGCCCCGGGCGGCCAGGAGAACACCAGCCCGGCCTGGCGGACCGCCCGGTCGCCGTTGACGTGTTCGCCGCAGCAGTTGACGGCGCGGCCGGTGTGGCGGTCCACGATGACGCGGCGGCTCCAGTGGTCGATCATCGCGCCCTCGGCGACGGTGTCCACCGAGACCTCCCACGCCGACCAGTCCGGGCCGTGGGCCTGGGAGCCCACCGAGGTGGTGCGGACGATCCGCACCCCGCTCACCCACGTCCACGTGGAGGTGTCCATGTACCCGGCGCCGTCGGCGACCATGGTCGCGTCGAACCGCGCCTCGGCGGGCAGCAGGGCCACCCGTTCGTGGACGTAGAACGGCAGCATCGCCGCCAACGTCACCAGGAAGGCGCCGATCGCGGCGATGACGGTGCCCCGGGGCAGGAAGCCGCGCCCGGCCTCGTCCGCGCTCATGTGCGCGCCTCCTCGTGGTCGCTCTCCCGGGTGCCGTCGTCCTCGGCGGGGACCGCTGCGGGGGGCGCCCCGACGGACGGACCGTCGGAGGGCCGCTCGGAGGCCTCGGCGAGGGGTGGTGCCACGGACACCGCGGACGGCGGATGCCCGTCGGCCGGGGTCGGGTCCGGGTCCTGCCCCAGAGCCAGCACCAGTCGGGCCAGCGCGGGCAGGCACAACAGCTGGGCCGCCCAACCGCGCAGCGGCCCGCCCATCAGCTGGGTGACGTCGTGGAAGGGCATGTGGATCGCCAGGTACGTGCCCACCGCCATCGACGAACCGGCCGCGGCCAGGGACAGCGCCACCGGCCACGGTCCGGCCAGGTGGGGCAGGGCCCGTCCGCCCATGGACGGACGTCCCGGCTTGGCGTGTCGGAGCCGGCCGGGCGCCCGGCGGCCCAACCACCACACGCAGAGCACGATGACCCCGACCAGTGCGGCGCCCGCCCAACCGGCGACCCACACCCCGTAGGCCAGCCCCGCGGGCAGGACGATCCACCGCGACGGCCACGCCGACCCGGCGTCGGGCAGGGCGCGCGGCCCCCGCGGCGGCCCGGCGAGGGCGGCACGGCCGCCCGGCAGCAGCCGGCGCGGCCACAGGGTGAGGACGGCCAGGAGGGCGACCAGCCCCGCGCCCACGGCCAGGGCCCGGTGATAGGCGGCGTCGGGGGTGTAGGTGAGGGTGACGGTGCCCGCGCTGCCCGCGGGCAGCAGCCAGGCCTGTTTCCACCCCTCCAACCGGATCGGTTCCAGGGCCTCACCGCCCGCCGAACGGGCCTCCCAGCCCTCGTTGAAGTTCTCGTTGACCACCAGGAAGGAGTCGGTGGAGACGGTGTCGACGTCGAAACGGCGCTCGCCGGGGCCCCACTCGTGCACGGTGGCGGGGGCGGTCAGGGAGACCTCGGGGCGTTCGGAGATCGAGGAGCCCGACTCCACCACGGCGGAGCGGACCTCGTAGCGGTTGCCCGGGTCGACCACGATCCGGTTCTCCCCCTCCACCAGGTCCAGGTCGGTGCAGCTCTCGTACCGCAACGGCCGTCCGGTGAGCTGGTCGGCGAGGGTCCCGGCGCTGATCCGCGTCTCCACCCGCTGCCCGTTGACCCGCAGGGTCGGGCCCAGACCGCAGGCGGTGGAGGCGTCGCCCTCGGGCGACGGGTCCACCGGGTCCACACCCGGCAGGGCGATCGTGCCGATCTCCAGCGCCTGACCCTCGGGGCGTTCGAACGTCACCCGCAGGGTCTCGGCGGTGAACGGCGCGAAGCCGACGCGGCCACTGCCGTCCAGCCACCCCTCGCGTACGGTGCCGCCGCCCTCGACGATGACCTTGATGGGGCGCAGGACGCTGTCGGCCCGGGGCAGGTCCACCGTCAGGTGGCCGAGTTCGACCGGCCTGCCCAACTCGATGTCGAGCCAGGGGCGCTTCTCCTCGGGGTCGGGGTACCAGACCGTGCTCTCGTCGTCGTCGAACGCCCCGCGTCCCATCGCCGCCGGATGCTGGACGGCGGTGGAGGAGGCGTTGACGTACGGGTACGAACCGGCGCGGTTGGCGGCGTTCTCGGCCTCGCGCGGATCGGTCAGGACGACCTCGCCCGACACCGAGTGCGGTGCCGAAGCGGAGGCGGCCGACAGTTCGAAGGTGCGGTCGAGCCGGCGGGCGTCCTCGCCCTGGACCTGGAGGCCGGTGTTGCACACCCACACGTGGGAGCCCTCCATGCACCCCGGCGCGGTGCCCGTGGAACCGGTGAACAGCAGCGTCCCGGCGTCGGCGGGGCCGGGAACGCGCAGGGTGCGGGCCGGCTCCAGGCCGGGCACGGAGATGGAGGAGACGCCCACCCGGGTGCCGAACCGGTACTCCGGTTCCCACGCGAGTTCGTCCACCCGCAGCCGCAGTGTGGTGGTGAGCCCCGGAGGGGCCATCACCTCCTGCGGGTCGTCGGTCTGGGCGACCGGGGCCTCCACCTCTCCGGTGTCGGTGATGACGCTGATCCGCGAGGGCGGCGGATCGGCGGCGAACTGCTCGAACGCGATCGACAGCCCGGTGAGGTCCTGGGGCTCGGCGAACTCGACCTCGATCCACTCGCCGATCGCGCCGGTGAACGCGCTGGACCGCCACGAGGTGGTCAGGTCGTCGTCGAGCGCGGCGTGCGGGGCGTGCCCGGGGTCGCGATCGGAGGCGCGGGCCCCCGCTCCGCTCTCGGAGGAGGAGGCCCGCACCGACACGATGTCGATGTCCTCGGCGTGGGCCGTGTAGTCCTCCCAGGTCGGGTCCACGACGTCGGGGGCGGGGACGTCGCGTTCGAGTTCCTCGTCCTCGGTGAGGGTGGCCGACACGTTGCGGCGCACATCGGGGTAGACGACCTCGCGACGTCGGGCGGTGTCGGTGACGATCGTGTCCTCGGCGGGCACCAGGTCGGCCCCGGGGTCGTCGCCCAGCAGCACCGGCCGGTCGTCGGTGACCAGCCCCTGCTCGGCGAGGTGGAGCAGGGACTCGGGGCCGCCGGTGACCCGGACGACCTCGTCGGCGGGCACCACGCCCACCGTCGGCGCGGCGTCCTCCACCTCGTAGATCGTCAGCGCCGCGTAGGGCTGGTCGAACCACTGGGAGGCGGACCGGTGGTCCAGGGAGCCGATGGGGGGACCGAACTCGGCGGCCTCGGTGATGCCGGGAGAGGAGCGCAACGCCTGGTGCACACGGGCGGGCCAGCCGCCGTGGTTGCCGACGCGTTGCAGATCGTTGCGGACGAGCAGGTGCGTGACGCCCATGCGGGCCAGGGTGTCGGCCAGTCCCTCGGACCCGCGCCCGGAGGACACCCGCTGGTCGATCTCGTGGGTGAGGCGCGAGACGCCCGCCGATCCCCACGGGATGATCTGGTGGTTGGTCCAGGCGCCCGTGAGCAGCGGTTGCAGGGGTTCGTCCAGGGGACGACCCCACTCGTACTCGCCGCGCGCCGAACCGGGGAGCGCCATGGTCATGCCGCGTTCGTCGGAACGGTCGTTGAGCCAGTCGACGGCCTCGCGCCAGTACGCCGGGATGGCGACGAACCCGCCCGACGGGGCCACGCCCACGGTGGCGATCGGAACGAGCGTGACGAGGAACGCTGTCGCGCAGGCGGCGGCGACGGTACGCCGCACCCGCCCCGAGACGGGCTCGCCGCGCCGGTCGGCCCGGTCCCGGGCCACGACGACGGGCAGGTGGGCCAGGCCCAGGACCAGGGGCAGCCGGATGAGCGCGTCGAACTTGTGGACGTTGCGGAAGGGGGACAGCGCCCCGTCGAGGAGTTCGCGCATGGTCCCGGCGAAGGGACCGGTGAGGTCGCCGGTGAAGCCCGCGACGATGATCGCGGTGCCGGTGAGCAGACTGGTGATGAGGAAGAGGCGTTCGGGGGTGCGCCGGTTGATGAGGCCGGCCAGTCCCAACCCGGCGACCAGCGCGGTGACCGCGATCAGCCAGGGGGTGAGCGACAGGGCGGCGCCCGAGGGCAGCGCCGTGTTGCCCTGGTCGGGGAGGAAGCCCATCCAGTTGGAGGTGCCCCGCAGCGCGTTGAGCAGTGAGGTGACGCCGGTGGTGACGGCGGCGTCCTCGGTGTAGGGCATGAACGAGTACACGTACCGCGACATGAGCAGCAGCGGGACGATGTACCAGAACGTGGCGGCGACCAGGGCCACCGACCACCAGAACATGAGCCGACGCTTGCGCGGTCCGCTGGCCCGGGTGACCAGGTACAGCCCCGGGACGATGAGGACGGCCAGTTCCGAGGCCGCGTTGGTGCCGCCGCACAGGAGGAACGCCAGCCCCGACAGCAGGGCCATGCGGGCCGGCGGGTACCCGTGCCGTGCGCCCAGGATGAGCGGCAGCAGCACCCACGGCATGAGCAGCATGGGCTGTAGCTCGGCCGAGTTGTACGACAGCAGGGTCAGCACCCGGGGGGCCAGCGCGTAGGCGACACCGGCCAGGATGCGGGTGTTGACGGTGCCGATGCCCAATGCGCCGGCGACCTTGTAGACCCCCAGGAACGCGGCGATGAGCAGCACGGCCATCCACGACCGCTGGACGAGCCACTCGGGCATGCCGAGTTGCACGAGCAGCAGGTGGAAGGGGCCGTTGGGGAAGAGGTACCCGTAGGCCTGGTTCTGGATCTGCCCGAAATAGGAGGCGTCCCACAGGTGCAGGGCGCGCTCCATGAACCCCAGGGGGTTGATCGTCAGGTCGAGCTTGGTGTCGCTGACGATCCGACCGGGATCGATGCTGGCCGCCAGCGCGCCCAGGAGAAGACACACCGCGAGGACCTTGAGCCGCCGCAGCAGCCTCTCGTCCGGCTCTCCGCCGAAGGCGGACGGTGCCCTGGAATCCTCCGGTTCGCGCCTGGCGGTGGATTCCGCCGAAGTCACTTCTCTGTTTTCCTGCCTGCCGTCGTGTCGGGGGCGTCCGCGCCGCCGGGGAGATCGAGTTCGCGGGCGACCAGGCGGGTCATCTCCGCGCCGCCGGCCTCCCAGGTGAAGCGTGCGGCCCAGGCCCGGCAGGCTCGACGGACGGCGGCCCTGCGGTGGGGGTCGGAGAGCTCCTTCAACGCCCGGGAGACCACGTCGGTCAGATCCTCACCCTCGCGCACCAGCCATCCGGTCTCGCCGTCGCGGACCGAATCGCGAAGTCCGTCCACATCGTAGGCCACGGTGGGCACGCCCAGGCGTGCGGCCTCGATGACGGTCAGGCCCCAGCCCTCGAACTCGGAGGCGGTGACGTGCAGGTGGCAGGAGGCCAGCACGCTGTTCTTGTCCTCCTCCGGCAGGAAGCCGTGGAGGCGGACGCGGTCGGCGGTGCCGTCCCGGGAGATCTGTTCGGCCAGGTGGTCGCCCTCGGGGCCGCGGCCGACGATGTGCACCCGCAGGCGGGGGTGCTCGTCGGCGAGGGAACGGGCCAGGTCGGCGACCTGGGAGACGCGTTTCTGCACCACGAGGCGCCCCAGGCTGACGATGGCCGGATCGCCCATGTCGTCGGGGGCGTCGTCCAAGGGCTTGAGGGGACCCTGGACGCCGCCGTTGTGGATGATCTCGATGGGGGCGCGCCAGCCCAGCTTCTCGCGCAGGGCGCGACGCGAGGACTCCGAGACGGTGACCGTGGTGCAGTCGCGGTAGACCCGGGAGGCGACGGTGGACTCGATGAAGCGGCCCAGCCAGGCCAGGGGCGCCGAGAAGTAGGCGTTGAACTGGAGGTCGTGGACGTGGTGCACGATGCTGACCACCCGGGTCCGGCGGCGCAGCACCAGGCGGGACAGGAAGGGGATGCCGTTCATGCAGTCGAAGGCGAGCCGGTACTCACGACGCCACAGGGCCAGCCAGACCATGACCCGCGGATAGACGGTGAACCGCCCGCCCATGCGACGGATGACGATGCCGTCCTTGGTCTCGACGCGGGCCTGGTGGGGTTCGCGGCTGGTGAGGAAGGTGACGATGGCGCCGCGTTCGGCCAGGTGACGGCTGATCCGCCAGGCGTACTCCTCGGCGCCGCCGGCGGTGGCCTGCCAGGGGTCGCGCCAGTTGATCATGACCAGGCGGACGCCGTCGAGTCGGGGACCGAGGTCGATGGGGTCCTCCTCGACGGCCGCCGGGATCGGGGCGGGGTTCGCGGGGACCGTGGGCGGGCCGCCCACCACTCGGTGGTGGGGCTTCGAGAAGACCACGCGCTCTCCTTCCGCGGGGTGTCCGGAACCCGGCGCACTCACACCCTCCGCATCGAATCGAACACGGAGAGCGATGGCGTGCGGGAAGAACGGTGCGCACGCCGAGCGGACCCATCGGCCGGACGTTGGTGGGGACGGGGGCGGTCGGGGCAGGGGACCGCCGGAAACGAGGGGACGGGTGGGCGCCCCGCTGGAGGCGAGGCGCCCGAAGGACCTCGTAGAACGCGGGCGGCCTAGCGGTCGCCGTAGTTGTAGAGGGTTTCGTTCACCGGTTCCGCGGTGGCGGTGGACTCGGTGGCGATGTTGGTGACCACCATGGCCGACCCGCCCGCCAGAGCCACACCGATCACGCAGGCGGCGATTACCTTGATCACTAGGGGATCTCCTTCCGCGCGCCCGGACCCCGTTCGGAGCCGGTGCGCTGGGAACCGAGACTAGAACCTGATCTAGCAATAGACCAGATGATTGCCCCAACTGTAACTAACCCCCCGGTAACTTCCAACCCCGAAATGTCGGATTCTTCGGCGTCAACCGGGGATTCCAGCACCTCCAAAAGGGTCATGTCAGCCCCTTCGACCACCACCGAGAACCCGTCCACCCCAGACCAGAACCGGTTATCGACCGGGGCGGAGACGGCCACGTGGCGCACGCCCAGAGCCGCCAGTTCCGCCCCGTCCAGTCGCTCGGGCATCCCCGTCACGGGATCGGGATCCAGGACCCGGGCCACCTCACGCGCCCGCGCGTCCTCGCCCTCCACCACCACGACCCCGCCGTCGGGGGTGCCCACCACCAGATCGTCGTTCCAGATGGTGCGTCGGTCGAAGAGCTTGGTGGCGGGATCGAGCACCACACCGGGCTCCCCCGACCAGTCGATCCCCCGGTAGGCGTTCCAGGGGAGCACCAGAACCGCCCCGGGGCGCTCGTCGGCGGCCACCGCCGCCTGCGCCTCCCGCCACGCGTCCGGGTACTCCACCGGCGCCAGCGCGCCCTGCGCCCCCCACCACAGGCCGAAGGACAGCAGCACCGGCAGCGCCGCCACCCCGGCGCCCGCCCCGAGTCCGACCGCCGCCCCGGCACCCCCCGCGCCCCCATCGGCCTCGGACCGGGCGGAGGGGAGGGTGAGCCAGTGCACGACGGCGCCCAGCCCCAGGGCCTGGAGGAGGGCGAGCGGGGCGACGTAGAGCTGGCCGTCGCGCAACGGGCCGAAGCCCGGCCACAGGTCGATGAGCGCGGCCGTGAACTCGCGCCCCGGGGCGGTGACGCCCAGGAGGGCGACGGCGAACCCGAGCACGGCCGCCACCGACAGCCCCGCGCCGAAGGCCGGCCGCTCCCGGTACAGCCACCACAGCCAGCCCGCCACGGCGGCCAGGCACAGGGCCAGGCGCAGCGCGACGAGCCCCGGGTCCCCGTGGTGCGTCGGCACGGCGTTGGCGTTCCACACACCGCCCAAGAGGAACAACGACCCCACGGTCCCCAAGGGGGTGTCGGCCCGGGGCGCGAACGCCTCGACACCCGCGGGGTCGGTCGCCGCCCCCGCGGCCCCCGCCGCCAACGACGGCACCAGCCAGGGCAGCGACACCACGGCCAGCGCCCCCGCGAACAACCCGGCCCGGCGCATTCCGCCGCGGCCCCAGAGGGCGACCGGACCGGCCGTCAGCGCGGTCAGGAGCACCGAGGAGAACCCGCCCACCGCCGCCGGGACCAGGGCCCGCAGCACACCCGCCGAGTACACGACGGGGCGTGCACGGCGCGCCGTCGCCGCCACCGCCCACGGCAACCCCGCGTACCCCAGCAGCATCGCCCACTGGCCGAGCAGTAGACGCTCGGCCACGAACGGGTTCCACACGTACGCCAGACCAGCGGCGGACGCGGCGACCAGCGCCCCCGCCCGGGACGAGCCCAGGGAGTCCGCCATCAGCCGCGCCGCGCCGGCCGCGCCGACGAGGAACACCGCCGCCAGCGCCAGGGACTGCACCAGGTCCCCCGGCACCACCGTCGACAACGCCGCCACCACGGCGTCGCTGGGCATCGCCCGTGGGAACCCGTCCGCTCCGCGCAGCACGGTGGGCAGCGAGAGGTCGGGAACGAAGACCATGTCGTAGCGCAGCACGTATCCGCGCCCCAGCGCGGGTCCCAGGGCGAACAGCGCCGTCACCGCGCCCACCGCCCACGGCAGCCATCGGGCCATGCGCGTCCCCCTACGGCCGGGTCGTCAAGATCGAGTCGGAGAACCCGCCCTCGACGTAATCACGGTAGGACCGCACGACGACCTCGTAATCGCCCGACACCGTCAGCGACCAGCGCGGGCCCTCCCCCGTGGTCCCCAGCGTCCGCCACCCGTCCCCGTGCTCGGGTCCGCGCGCGTCGCGTCGCTCGCACAGGACGCCGTCCGAGGCCGGCGGGACGGTCGGCGGCGTCGGTTCGGGCCCGGGTTCCGGCCGGGACGTCGGGGGCGGCTCGGGGACGGGCGGCGAGGGGTCGGGATCGCGTCCCCCGCCCGGCGGTGGTTCCGGCACCCCGTCATCGGGATCCCGGGACCCCCCGTCGACCGTGTCGTACGGAGGGCGGCGGTCGTCGGCGATCACGCAGTCCAGCGGTCGCACCCACACCTCGTAGTGGGTGGCGTCGTCCACCCGGTCCCACGCCAGGGTCGTCCCGTCGTCCTCAAGACGGATCCCCGTGGGCCCCGGCGGCGGGTCGTCGGACCACACCAGCTGAATCGGCTCGGAGGCGACCCCGGCGTCCCCACCCTTGAAGGGGATCACCGTGAACTCGTACCGGGCCCCGCTGAACAGGCCCTCCACCAGAGCGGATCGGTCCCGGCCGTCCGAGACGACCTCCAGCGGGAGCACGGTCTCCTCGTCCGGGTCGGGGGTCACCCGACGCTGCGTCACGCGGTAGTCGGTCGCTCCCGGCACCGTCTCCCAGGCGAGCAGCAGCCCCTCACCGGTCTCCTCCGGCTCCGGTTCGGGGGCGACCCGCGGCCCGACCTCCGCGTCGGGCAACGGACGCGGGTGGGCCGGGCCCACCCCGAGAGGGTTCGAGAGCGCGTCGGCGAACGCCGCGGCGATGCGCAGTTGGCCCCGCCCGTTGGGGTACGCCCCGTCCCAGTTGTCATGGGCGGGCGCGTACCCGTCGGCGACCCGGGCGATGACGACCGGCGAGGCCGCGGAGGTGAGGCGGCCGGCAAGGTCGACCACGCCCATGTTGAAACGGGCGATCTCGGAGTTGATCCGGTCGTCGTCGGGGGTTCCCTCGACGGGGGGCAGCTCCCCCACGACGAACCGTGTCTCCCCCCGCACCACGCGCACCGTGGAGACGGTCTCGCCGACCCCGGCGAGCGCGTGGTCGGCGCTCCCGCCCGCCATGATGTCCTCAAGACCGGCGAGCAGCAGCAGGTAGTGGGGCTCGTGCTCGGCGGCCTGACGGGAGACCTCGTCGGAGAGTTCCCCGGCCGAGTGCCCCCAGCGGGCGGCGTGGTCCCGGTCGAACGCGGGGTCGGCGTAGGTCTCGTCGCCGAACCCCTCCTCCTCCAGGTCGTACATGTCGTCGTAGGGTCCGACGAAGTCGAACTCGACCCGGTTCTCGTTGAGGTGCCGCCACAGGTGGTAACGCCAGGTGTGGTCGCCGCTGCTGCCCTGGGTGAGGGCGTCCCCGACGATCATCATCCGCAGTTCGCCCGAGGGCGGACCGGGCACGGGGAGGGGTTCTCCGACGGATTCGCCGTCGCTCCCGCCGAACCCCGGGGAAGCGGCCTGGATGAACAACAGGGTGACGGCCATGGCCGAGAGCATGATGCCGAGCAGGCCCAGGGGCCCGGGTTCGAAACGGGAGGGGCGGCTCCGATGGCGCCAGGAGGCCAGCCAGCGCCAGGTGAGGGTGCGCCAGCTCAGGTCCTGCCAGGTGAGGTCGCGCAGGGGGGCGAGGGCATCGGCGGTCCGCGCGCGCAGGGCGCCCCAGCATCGCGCGGGAACGGTGCGGAACCGGCCCCGCGCAGCACGCGGGTCGGCACCGCCCTCCCCGGAGGAGGACGCGGAGGTGTCCTCTTCGGGCTCACGTGGGTCCCGCACCGTGCCCCATTCCCACCGTCGCGCCGCAGACGATATCGGAACGTGTTCTACATCAACAAACGCCGCACCATCGACGCTCACCGTACATCGCGCGTGCGGCTGGCCACACCAGACTAGAACTGGTTATATGGAAGCCGTCAACCCGCGCACGCCCCATGGGGCGATGGGAGTGCCGTAGGGCACGACGTTAGCGGTACCCCGTACCGGACGGCGACCCGCCCCTCTCCTCACCGTCCCCGGCGGCCGTCCCCCGAGCCGAAAGGCGCCCCCGTGATCGGACTCGTGGTCGCCCTGTTGTCCGCCGTGGTCTACACCGTCGGCCTGACCGTGGAACAACGGGCGCTGCACGGCTCGGAGTCGATCTCGATCAACCGGCCCCTCCACCTGGCCCGCGTGCTGCTCGGCAACCCCCGCTGGGTGCTCGGCTGCGTGTTCGCCGCCCTGGGCAGCGTCGGGCTCATCGTCTCCCTGGGCCTGGCCCCGGTGTCGATCGTCCAGCCCGCCTTCGCCGCGGGCGTGGCCTGCGGCCTGCTCGTCATGACCCTGGTCCTGGGCGAGCGCATCACCCGCGGGGAGTACGTCGCCCTGGGGCTGATGCCGGTCGCGCTGGGCCTGCTGAGCCTGTCCACCGCCGACGGAGGCGAGACCGGAACGACCGCGCACACCCCGCTCCTGGTCACCGTCAGCCTGGTCACCGTGGTCGCCTGCGTCGTGGTGATGGCCGCCGTCGGCGGTCGGGGCCGGTACGTGTCGGCCGCGGCGATGGGCGCCGCCGCGGGCCTGGCCCAGGGCAGCGCCGGGCTCCAGGGCAAGGGGCTCGGCGGCCTGCTCGCCGACAACGGGCTGTGGGAGGCGATCGTCCCCGCGCTGCTCTCCCCGTTCCCCTACCTGTACGCCCTGGGCTGGGCGGTGGGGATCGTGCTGTTCCAGACCTCGATGCAGCGTGCCCGCGCCTCGATCACCGCGCCGGTGTCCAACGTCGTGGGCAACGTGTTCATGGTCGTGGTCGGCACGCTGGTGTTCGGGGAGAGCCTGCCCGAGGACCCGGCGCTGCTGGGACTGCGGGTGGGCGGTTTCGCGTTGACCCTGGTCGTGGTGGTCCTGGTGCGCGGCAACGTGGCCCGGGCCGAGGCCGACACCAGCCGCAAGCGCGCGGCAGCCCTGTCCGGGGACTGAGCACGGAGCACGCCGTCGGGGCCCCGACCGGGGGACCCCGACGGCGCGTACGCGGATCAGGCCGCGACGGAGACGGCCTGGCGCAGGCCGGGGGCGGCGATGTCGGCCCAGGCGCGCACGACGCTCTCGGGACGGCCGGTCTCGTCCTCGGACAGGATCAGACCGGGCTCGGCGACCCAGGCGCCCAGGTCGGCGAGGAGGATGCGCAGGTCCTCCTCGATGCCGTGGCTGTTGCGCAGGTCGTCGACGATCGCGAGGGGCACCGCGACGGTGTGGCCCAGCCCCAGCTCGGGCAGGCGGTCGAGGAAGACCTTGAGCAGTCCGGTGTAGGTGCCGTGCGCCTGCGGGGAGGCGACCAGGAGGACGTCGCTCTCGCGCACACGGTCCAGCGCGCCCTCGACGGCGGCGGAGGTCTCGGAGAGCAGTTCGGGTCCCAGGTCGCCGAGGTCGATGACCTCGGGGGCCTCGGTGACTCCGGCGCGGGCGGCCACCTCGGCGGCGGCGGCGAGTGCGGTGGAGCGGACGGAGGCGCGGGAGCGGGGGGCGGCGACGAGCACGGTGAAGCGGGTCATGCGAGACTCCTGGGTTCGGTCAGAGCGAGCCGGGATCGACCGGAGGAACCGTCGGGGTGGTCATCGGAATCGAAACCATCCCCGGCAGTGGGGATTGCGATGCGGTGACACCGGAGAGGACCGTCGTTCCTCTTACCGACACGGTGCGCGGACCTCGTCGTCCGGGACGTGACGTGTCGGGTCTGGCAAGGCTGCTCCTCGGACCGGGATACGGTCCGGGACCCAGAACTGGGAGAAGATGAGCGTCCGGTGTCTGCGAAGGGCGGGGCACGGGGTACACCCGTGGCGCGGGGCGCTGGCCCCGCTAGGCGCAGCTACGACAGAGCGCGCTCGCCTGCTGTCTGAGGTCGACGTGCAGGCGCTGGACAAGCAGCTCACCGGCGGACATGCCTCCATGATGGGGCGACGTGGCCGCTATCGTCAATGCGTACCGGCGACCCGCCTTGGATCCGCTCCGCCCCGGACCGGACGGTCCACCCTTCGGACAGGCGTCCCGAGGATCGGGATTTCCCAGCTCCGCAGGGGGTGTGCGGGTCGGAGAGGGGGCGCGCACCCCGTCTCCCGAAGGCCCGGTCACGCAAATGTAATGTGCGACACACGAACCCTCCGCACGGGGTGACGAAGCGAGAGAGAGCCACGAACATGGTGCACGACCCCGTCACGCTCACCGACGCGCGGGTGGTGACGCCCGACGGCGTTCACCGGGGCCGGATCCGGATCGAGAACGGCCGGATCGCCGCCTTGGAGCCGGATTCCCCACCCGCGACCGGCGAGGGCCGCGACCTGGGCGGGGCCTGGGTCGTCCCGGGTCTGGTCGACGTCCACGTGCACGGCGGCGCGGGGCACGCCTTCCCCGACGCCGATCCGGAGGGCGCCCTGGCCACGATCCGGTTCAACCGGGCCCGCGGGGTGACCGCGATGGTGGGCGGTCTGGTGGCCGCGACCCCGGAGGACACGGTCCGCCAGGTGTCGGCGCTGGCCGAGCTGTGCGACACCGGCGAACTGGCGGGCATCTACCTGGAGGGCCCGTTCATCGCCCGGTCCAGGTGCGGCGCGCACGATCCCGACCTGCTGCGGGACCCCGACACCTCCGAATTCGACGCCTGGTTGAAGGCGGGCCGGGGACACGTCCGCATGATCACGGTGGCGCCGGAGCTGCCGGGCGCGCTGGACCTGATCCGCGCGGCCGTCTCCTCCGGCGTGGTGGCGGCGGTCGGGCACACCGACGCCTCCTACGAGACGACGGTGGCGGCGGTGGACGCCGGCGCGACGGTGGCCACCCATCTCTACAACGCGATGCGCCCGCTGGGACACCGCGACCCGGGTCCGATCGCGGCGCTGCTCGGTGACGAGCGGGTGACCGTGGAGCTGATCATGGACAACGTGCACGTCCACCCGGGCGCGGCACGGCTGGTCTTCGCGGCGGCGGGCGCGGGACGGGTGTCGCTGGTCACCGACGCGATGTCCGCGACGGGACTGGGCGACGGCGAGTACACGCTGGGCGATCTGCGGGTGCGGGTGAGTTCCGGGGAGGCGCGCCTGGTGGAGACGGGCGCCATCGCCTCCAGCACGATCGTGCTGCCGCAGGCGGTGCGCAACGCGGTGGAGGGCCTGGGCGTGGACGTCCCGGCGGCGGTGCGTTCCGCGTCGTCGGTGCCGGCGGCGTCGCTGGGGCTGACCGATGCGGGCCGGATCGAGGTCGGCGGTCCCGCCGACCTCGTGGTGCTGTCCGAGGACCTCACGGTCGCGGACGTGATGTACCGGGGCTCATGGGTGACCTGACGGCGTGTCGCCCCAACGTTTCGTACTGGTTGTTCAACGCTGGGTGAGAATGACGGGAAGGGCTCCACGCCCGACACGAAAGGATCACCACCATGACCCAACCCAGACAGGAAGAGTCGGCCCGTGTGTCGTCCGAAGAGCGCGAGCACTTGGACAAACTAGCCGATGAGCTGTCCCGTTACGACGTCCGCGCGGACGTCGTGGACGAACACGGCCCCTGTCTGCGGGTGAGCAACCCGGCGTCCACCCTCGCGGTCGAGGACGTGATCTGTGAACGCCGGGAACACGACTACGCCTTCATCGCCTCCTTCGGCGTCCACCTGGGCAGTAGCGGCAGCCTCGGTGTCGCGGCCCACAAGATCGCCTGGCTGGTGGGAGCGACCGAGGCCTGAAGGGTCGACGGTGGGGCGGTGCCGTGCCGGCACCGCCCCACCGTGGTCCCGGGCCTTCCCGGCACGTCCCTTACGATGTAGATTCCGATTTGCGTCACTCGCCCACATATGACCGACCTGTTCGGGGGCACCGTCACCCGTAGTGGTACCGCGCCTGAACGATCCGCGCCTCGTCCTCGGTCACCCGGTGGACGACGCGCTGTTCGCGGGTGAACCGTCGCGAGCGGTACCCGGACGGGTCGCCCTTGAGCGGCTCCGGCCCGCCGACACCGAACGGGGTCGGCGCGTCTGTCCGGGGTGACGGTGGCCCCTTCCCTCGCACCGATCGGCGGTCTAGGGTGCGGCACGGACGCCACGCCGATGAGAAGGGCAGCCCCATGGAGCACGTCACGCTCGGCCGGACCGGACTACAGGTCTCCCCCGTCACCCTGGGCTGCATGAGCTACGGGGTGCCCGACCGGGGCGCCCACGACTGGAGCCTCGACGAGGAGGCCGCACGCCCGTTCGTCCGTCGGGCCGTCGAGGCCGGCATCAACTTCTTCGACACCGCCAACGTGTACTCCGACGGCACCAGCGAGGAGATCGTCGGCCGTCTGCTCAAGGAGTACGCGAACCGCGACGAGATCGTCCTGGCCACCAAGGTGTTCGGGCGCATGCGCCCGGGTCCCAACGGCGGCGGTCTCTCGCGCAAGGCGATCATGACCGAGATCGACCACAGCCTGCGCCGCCTGGGCACCGACCACGTCGACCTCTACCAGATCCACCGCTGGGACCCGGGGACGCCCGTCGAGGAGACGGTCGAGGCGCTGCACGACGTGGTCAAGGCGGGCAAGGCCCGTTACGTGGGCGCCTCCTCGATGTACGCCTGGCAGTTCGCCAAGGCCCTGAAGGTCGCCGAGCTGAACGGCTGGACCCGGTTCGTCAGCATGCAGAACCACTACAACCTGCTCTACCGCGAAGAGGAGCGGGAGATGCTGCCGCTGTGCGCGGACGAGGGCATCGCCGTCCTGCCGTGGAGCCCGCTGGCGCGCGGTCTGCTCACGCGCGCATGGGGCACCGAGACCGCCCGCAGTCGAGGCGACGTCTTCGGCGGCACCCTCTACCGCGACGAGGACCACCGGATCGTCGACGCGGTCGGGACGATCGCGAAGGAGCGGGACGTGCCCCGGGCCCGGGTCGCCCTGGCCTGGGTGGCGCACAACCCGGTGGTCACCTCGCCGATCGTCGGGGACACCCGACCCCACCACCTGGAGGACGCGATCGCCGCCCTGTCCCTGGAGCTGACCGACGACGAGGTCGCGGAGCTGGAGCGTCACTACACCCCGCGCCCGATCGCCGGCCACTGATGTCGCACCGGGAACCTTCGTGGAACGGCGGACCGGAGAGGAGACCCCCGGTCCCCTCGCGGTTCCGTCGGCGCACCGGCAGCCCGGCCGATCACCCGGGACGGCGCTCCTGAACCCCGTCGACGACCTCGGCCACCCGGTCCCCCTCCCGGACCGGGTGCGCCGGGTCGTGTCCCTGGTCCCGTCGCTGACCGAGGCGCTGGCCGCCACCGACCCCGGGATCCTGGTGGGCGTCACCGTCTGGTGCCCGGCCGACCCGGCCGTGGAACGGCTGCGCGGCACCAAGAACCCGCACCTGCGGCGGGTCATCGAGCTGGCACCCGACCTGGTCGTCGCCAACAAGGAGGAGAACCGGGAACGGCACGTACGAGAGCTGCGCGCGGCCGGCGTCCCCGTGTGGGTGACCGACATGCGCACCGTCCCGGGCGCGCTGGCCTCCCTGCGGCGTCTGCTCTCGGCCTGCTCACCCACCGACCCGGGCTGGCTCGCCGAGGCCGAACGGATCTGGGCGGCCCCCGCGCCCGCGATCGGCCTCCGGGTGGCGGTGCCGATCTGGCGGGATCCGTGGATGTTCGTGGGCGCCGACACCTACGCCGACGACGTCCTGACCCGGTTGGGCGCGATCAACGTGTGCGCGGACCGCGCGCGCTACCCTCGGGTTCCCCCCGAGGAGATCGACGCCGACCTGGTGCTCCTGCCCGACGAGCCCTACCGGTTCGGCCCGGACGACGGCCCGGAGGCGTTCCCCGGAACACCGTCGATCTGTATCGAGGGCCGCGACCTCACCTGGTACGGCCCGGCGATGATCGCCGCCAGGGAGCGCCTCACCGCCGCTCTGGCACGGTGACGCGGATCTTGGACTGTCCGTGCGGCAGTTCCTCCCAGTCCGCCATGAAACGGGCGCTCAGCCCGTGCTTCTCGGCCAGGGCGACGAGCGTCTCCGTGCGGTAGTAGAAGTCCTCCCGCAGCACGTGGTGCTCGGCGCCCTCGGTCCGGTCGAAGGTGAAGTCGAAGAACCCGCCCGGGGCCAGCACCCTTCCCACGTGGGCCAGGCACTCGTCGATGACCTCGATCGGTGAGTGGGAGAACACGCTGTGGGCGTGCACGACGTCGAAGCGCCCCTCCGGCAGGAAGTCGAAGGTCAGGTCCCGGACCAACGTCAGATGGGGCAGTTTGGCCTGGAGTCGCCGCTCGCTGAGCGTCTCCTTCGCGGCGATGAGGATGTCGGGGGAGATGTCGATCCCGTAGTAGCCGCCCGCGTCCAGATGATCGATGAACCGCCATCCGGCACGCAGGTTGCCGCAGCCGATCTCCAACAACCGGTGCT
This sequence comes from Nocardiopsis lambiniae, assembly GCF_031845465.1. Lineage (NCBI taxonomy): Bacteria > Bacillati > Actinomycetota > Actinomycetes > Streptosporangiales > Nocardiopsidaceae > Nocardiopsis > Nocardiopsis lambiniae. The sequence goes on from NZ_JAVREP010000021.1 coordinate 74,791, forward strand.
CCGGTCGCAGCCCGTGCCCCACCAGGTAGTCGAACTGCATCCGGCCCAGTTCCAGCCACCGCTCCTCGTTGCGACTGCCCACCGCCGCCTTGGGGTCCCGAGCGGCGTCGTCGGCCATCACCGCGCGGTAGTAGGAGACGTGATCACGGTGGCGCAGACGCAATCCCAGGTCACGGGCCGACCGGCGCAGGTAGGGCGCCACTTTTCCGGGGTTGCGCAGCGCGTAGCGGACCTTGTGCAAGAGGGAGGCGCGGTTGCGGTCCAAGGGAGCGGCGGTCATGCGGGGGTCCCATCGTGAGGGGCGGAGAGCCTCCCGAGGGTACCCACCCGCTCCCCCGAACGACAGGGGGTGACCGCTTCCGATCCCTCGAATGCGGGGGCTCGGGGGTCTCCCCCCGGTGGGCATGACGAAGGGCGACCTCTGCGAGGCGGCCGTAGGCCCCCGAGCAGAATCGCCCCGAACAGAATCACCCCCTGCGGGCGCAGCGCGTACCACGATGCAACACCACGCACCGCACAGGGCCCCGATACCCACCACCGCGACCCCAGGGGGTCACCACGGGGGGCTCGGGGGGTCTCCCCCCGGTGGGAATGACGAAGGGCGACTTCTGCGAGGCGGCCGTAGGCCCCCGAACAGAATCGCCCCACACGGGCACAGCCCGTACCACGATGTCACGACCCACACAGCAGAGGGCCCCGATACCCACCACCGCGACCCCAGGGGGTCACCACGGGGGGCTCGGGGGGTCTCCCCCCGGTGGGAATGACGAAGGGCGACTTCTGCGAGGCGGCCGTAGGCCCCCGAGCAGAGTCGCCCCGAGTCGAGTGGAGGTGGCGGGAATCGAACCCGCGTCCTTCGATGACGGGCCAGAGCTTCTCCGGGTGCAGTCTGTAGTATCGCTCTACTCGGCCCCAGCGCTTGTACAGACACATCGCTGACGGGCCCAGCCACGAAAATGTCCCACTCGGGCCCCGTGGCCTGATCCGAGCGGTGAGTCATCTGGCTGATGCCGGACCCCGGGCCGATGACGAGCCCGGACCGACAGAGTCGCTATCGCTTAGGCAGCGAGAGCGAACTCAGTGCGCTTGGAATTGGCACTTGTGTTTATCGTGAATGCAGGATTAACGAGGTCACAAACACAACCCTCGACCCGCTTCCCCTGGAACGCCGACCGAAGTCGAAACCGATCACCCCCTGTGAAGTTGTCAAGGCTCCTCCGGTCGTGACCGGTGTCGCCCGCAACGAGCGGCGGACCACTCGTGTGTTCGCCACTCTACCGGTTCAACGCGATGGGGTCCACGTGAATTCCCGTCCGGGGCGATGTGTTCCCGAACAGGGAGAAACCCCCGCGGGGCGGACTCCAGAGTCGTCTACGCTCACCCGCGGGGGCCGGTCGGCAGGGTCGGGCCGACCGTTGGAAACCGGCAGGATCTCCCCCGAGATGAGGTCCTGCCTCACACACCGGCCCGCTACCCCCTGTCGCGGTGCCAGGTACACGGGAAGACGCGGGCGGTCCTCCCGAAGGTTGCGGGAGGACCGCCCGTTTTACCCCACCAGAGGGCTTTCTGTACGCCGTGCTTACCAGCCGGTCTCCTCGACCGCGTTGAGGTCCGCCTCTTCGAGCGGCGCATCGGCCGGAGCCTCGGGGAGCCCCTGGGCCATGCCGGAGAGGAAGGACTGCGCGGCCATGACCCCGTACTGCGCCATCATGGTCTGGGCCGGCTCGACCTCGGCCAGGACCGCGAAGGCCACGTTCCCCTGGTAGCCGACGAACCAGTGCAGCGCGGTCTCCCCCTGCTCGGTGCGCACGGCCTGCCCGTACACCTCGCCCTCACCGACACCGATGGTCAGTTCGGGCATCCGCTGGACGACGGCCTCGCGCAGACCCTGACGGATGATCTGTAGGTCGGCCTCGGACGGAGCCCCGCCCTCACCGGCGGAGGGGGTGTCCCCGCGCACCAGCAGCGGCGCGTGCGGGGTGCCGTCCGCGACGGTGGCGGCGGCCAGGGCCATCGACAACGGGCTGACCCGTACCCCGTGCTCGCCGATCATGGCGGAGGCGAGTTCGACCTCGTCGTCACCGATCTCGATCTCACCGGCGGAGGCCGGGACGGCCAGTTGCCAGTCCTGACCGATACCGAGCCGCAGGGCGCTCTCGGCGAGCGCGTCGGCGCCCACCTCCTCGCCCAGGCCGGCGAAGCCGACGTTGCAGCTGAAGGCGATGTTGCGGACGAGGTTGGGGTCGAAGCTCAGCGAACCGCCGCTGGGATTGGTGAAGGTCTGCCCGCCGATCTCGACGCTCGGCACACAGGGCACCTCGCTCGTCGGGGTCGCCGCGCCGCTCTCCAGTGCGGCCAGGGCGGCCACCATGCCGAAGGTCCCGCCGGGCTTGTAGGAACCGGTGAGGGCGCCGTCGTCGGCGGTGTCGTCGGAGGCGTTGGCCGCCGCCAGGATTTCGCCGTTGGTGGTGTCGACCGCCACCAGGTAACCGTTGCCGGGCATCCCGGTGAGCGCGTTCTCCGCGGCCCGCTGGACACCGACGTCCAGGGTGGTCTCGATGACCCCGCTGCGGTCGCCCTCCCACGCCTCCAGGACGCCGGTGATCTCACCGTCGGCGTCCAGGGTGACGACCTGCGTGGTCGCCGATCCCGCCAGTTCGTGCTGGAAGATGTTCTGGAGGCCGCTCAGGCCGACGGTGTCGCCCGCCTGGTACGGGCCGGGCACCCGGGAGGAGACCCGGTGCTCCGCGGTGCCGGCGACCTCGCCCAGCAGGAACGGGGCGACCTGCGGGGTGAGGTTGATCTCCACCTCCTGCACGTCCGCGCCGGGGATGCGGCGGATGTCGGACAGCAGTCCCTGATTCACGCTGGAGTCGCGCATGAGCACCAGCGGCTGGAACTGTTCCGGCGGTGCCGAGCGCACCCGGTTGAGCAGCGGGGCGGGGTCCTCATCCAGGAGTTCGGCGAGTTCGGTGACCCCGGTCTCCCTGTCCTCCATGTCGGCGGGTATCACCCCGAAGGCGGTCACCCGGTCCGCGGTGACCAGGGGCTGCCCGGAGCGGTCGAGGATCTGACCGCGCTCCTGGGTCTCGTAGCTGACCGCGAGCCGCTCGTCGTCGCTCAGGTCGGGGTGCAGGACGCTGGGGGACCAGGTGATCCGCCAGCCGTCCGGGCCCCACGCCAGCGGCATCCGGCCGGTGTAGTCCCAGGTCGGGTCGCCGATACCGAGGTCGGCGTGGGCCGAGAACTCGGCGGTGGCGTTCTCCTTGTCGTCCCGGGAGATGGGGCCGAGCCCGAACCGCAGGGAGGCCAGATCGAGCTGTTCCCGCATCTCCACGAGGGACCGCTCCACCTCCTCGGGGTCACCGTCGGTGTAGCGGGCGGCCGTGGCGTGGTCCCCGTCCTGCCAGGCGAGCAGGAATGACCTGACCGCCACCTCGGGACTGGGGTCGGGTGTGCACGCGGCCAGGGTGGTGGCGAGGAGCAGGGCGCTACCGGCGGCCGTGATCTTGCGGCCTGAGGGACGGGGGGACACCGTGTGTGTTCCTTTCGGGCGCCTCATCGGTTGCGGCGGCGGAGCGCGCGTTCCATATCCCGCTTCGCCTCGCGTTCGGCGATGTCTTGGCGCTTGTCGTACTCGCGCTTACCGCGCGCCAGAGCGATCTCGACCTTGACCCGCCCGTCGCTGAAGTACAGGGACAACGGGACCAGTGTGTACCCGGGCTCCCGGGTCTTGCCGATGAGCCGGGAGATCTGCGCGCGATGCAGGAGTAGCTTACGCGATCGCCGGGACGCGTGGTTGGTCCAGGTTCCCTGGGAGTACTCCGGGATGTGCACGTTCTCCAGCCACACCTCACCGTCCCCGATGTGCGCGAAGCCGTCGACGAGGGAGGCCCGCCCCTCTCTGAGCGATTTCACCTCGGTACCGGTGAGGACGAGCCCCGCCTCGTAGGTCTCGTCGATGTGGTAGTCGTGCCGGGCACGCCGATTCTGCGCGATGAGCTTGTGCCCGGTTTCCCGTGCCACAGAGTCGTCCCTTCAATACGTCCGGGGGGCACGTGGCCCCCCGGTTGGTCGTGTCCGTCCCCGACGGCCCGCGTCAGACCTTGAGGTACCGGCGCAGGGTGAGGAAGGAGGTGACGGTGCACAGGAGCACACCGAGGATCATCGAGACACCGATGACGTACATGAGCGAACCGGTGCCCAGGGCGATGTCGAACTGGAACCAGTCCTCCACACGGGTGAGCAGCGTGAACCGGGTGGCCACGATGAACCCGGAGGCGATGAGACCACCGGCGAGACCGGCGATGGCGCCTTCGAGGAGGAACGGCAGCTGGATGTAGAAGTTCGAGGCACCGACCAGACGCATGATGCCCGTCTCGCGGCGGCGGCTGTAGGCCGACAGGCGGATGGTGTTGCCGATCAGCAGCGCGGCCGCGGCCAACTGCACACCCGCGACCAGCAGCGCGGCCCACTTGAGGCCGTCGAGGAGATCGAAGAACTGTTCGAGCACCCGCTGGTCGTTGGAGATCGAGTCGACGCCGGCGCTACCCTCGACGGCGGCCCGGACGGTGTTGTAGTACTCCGGGTTGGTGAGCTGCACCCGGAAGTTGTCCGGGATGTCGCCCTCCTGGGCGGCGGCGGCCAGGGCCTCGTTGGAGGAGCCCAGTCGCTCCTGGAAGTCCTGCCAGGCCTCGGCGGCGGTCAGGTACTGGACGTCCTGGACCTGCTCCATCCCCGTCAGCTTGGCCTCAAGCGCCTCCCGGTCCTCCTGGGTGGCGGGCCCGTTGTCCTGACAGGTCTCGGTCGGCGAGATCTCGTTGCACATGTAGATGGTGAGCGTGATCCGCTCGTCCCAGTAGTTGCGCATCTCGGAGACCTGCTGGTTGACCAGCAGGCCGGCGCCGAAGAGAGCCAGTGAGATGGCCACCGTGGTGATGACCGCGATGGTCATCGTCAGGTTCCGACGCAGGCCGATCCACGTCTCGGAGAGAACGAATTGTGCTCGCATGATCTGTTAAAGGTCCATCCTTGGGTGGTTCGCCGCGCCGGTCCCCGCAGCGGTGTGGGCCGCCCGGCGCCGGGCGCCAGAGGTCAGTACGCCTGGCCGTAGACGCCGCGCGTCTGGTCGCGCACCACCAGGCCCTCTTCAAGCTCGATCACGCGCTTGCGCATCGAGTCGACGATGGCGGCGTCGTGGGTCGCCATGACGACGGTGGTGCCCGTGCGGTTGATCCGGTCCAGGACCTTCATGATGCCGATGGAGGTGGCCGGGTCGATGTTGCCGGTGGGCTCGTCGGCCAGCAGGATCTGCGGGCGGTTGACGAAGGCACGGGCGATGGCCACGCGCTGCTGCTCACCACCGGAGAGCTCGCCCGGCATGCGACCGGCCTTGCCCTCCAGGCCGACCAGCTCGACGACCTCGGGAACGACCTTGCGGATGAACCTGCGCGGCTTGCCGATGACCTCCAGGGCGAACGCGACGTTCTCGAAGACGTTCTTGTTCGGCAGCAGCCGGAAGTCCTGGAAGACGCAGCCGATGCGGCGGCGCAGGTGCGGGACCTTCCAGTTGGACAGGCGCGCGAGGTCCTTGCCGGCCACGTGCACACGGCCCTTGTCGGGCTTCTCCTCCTTGAGGACCAAGCGGAGGAAGGTCGACTTGCCGGAGCCGGAAGGACCGACCAGGAAGACGAACTCGCCCTTGTCTACGTCAATGGAAACGCCGTCGAGCGCGGGGCGCTTCTGGGTCGGATAGACCTTGGTGACGTTATCGAAGTGGATCACAGGCGCATCACAAGGTTCTCGAAGGTATGGGTACCCGCGGCGGAGAGGACTCCGCGCGGGGATCGTACCGGCCGCATGGCCAACCGACAGTGTAGAGGGGGCCGGGGCCCGGATGGTCCAGGCCGCGTCGCACCCGAAGATTCCGTGCACTATCGGACAACAGCCACGAGCATATCGGAGGTGTCAACCGATGATAACGTTCACATATAGCCGTTTCGGTAAAACCACGGAGTCGTGAGCATCACCTTTGGGATACAACCACGACATTCTCCCCCACGCCACTCACCTGCGGCGTCCGTGTCGGCACCCAGAGTGCACCCGCCGCAGGCCGACGCGGAGGCGACCCGGACATTACAGGGAGAAGGTCCTCATTCTCCCGACGCTCCGCCGCCCCCGATGAGAGAGCGGAACGGCCGGGGCCCACGCATTACAGGGAGAAGGTCCCCGATTCGCGCGGCCGTGCCCCGGCCGATGTCCACGTCGTGACTCAGGCGTCCTCGGCGCGCTCGCGGCTGCGCATCCAGCGGATCTCCGCGTCGATGAACTCGTCGATCTCGCCGTCCAGGACCGCCGTCGTGTTACCGGTCTCCATACCGGTGCGCACGTCCTTGACGCTCTGGTAGGGCTGCAACACGTAGTTGCGCATCTGGGTGCCCCAACTGCTCACGGAGTCGCCGCGGATCTCGTCGAGCGCCGCCCGCTCCTCCTCGCGCTTGCGCGCCAGCAGCTTGGCCTGGAGCATCGACATCGCGGTCGCCTTGTTCTGGAGCTGGGACCGCTCGTTCTGGCAGGACACCACGATGTTGGTGGGCAGGTGGGTGATGCGCACCGCCGAGTCGGTGGTGTTGACGCCCTGACCACCGGGACCGGACGACCGGTACACGTCGATGCGCAGCTCGGTCTCGTCGATGTCGATGTGGTCGCTCTGCTCCACCATCGGGACGACGTCCACACCGGCGAAGGAGGTCTGACGCCGGTTCTGGTTGTCGAACGGGGAGATCCGCACCAGGCGGTGAGTGCCGTGCTCGCCGCGCAGGGTGCCGTAGGCGAACGGCGACTTGACCGCGAACGAGGTGGACTTGATGCCCGCCTCCTCCGCGTAGGAGGTCTCGTAGATCTCCGTGGGGTAGCCGTGGCGCTCGGCCCAGCGCAGGTACATCCGCTGGAGCATCTGCGCCCAGTCCGCGGCGTCCACGCCGCCCGCCTGGGAGTTGATGGTGACGATGGCCTCGCGCTCGTCGTGCGGACCGTTGAGGAGGGTGCGCACCTCCAGCTCGCCGATCTCCTTGCGGAGCTGTTCGAGCTCGCGGTCGGCCTCGGCCTTGGTGTCGGCGTCGTCCTCGCCCTCGGCCAGTTCGTAGAGCACACCGAGGTCGTCGAGCCGCTGCCCGATGCCCCCGATCTTGTCGACCATGGACTCCAGGCTGGAGAGCTCACGCGTCACCTTCTGCGCGTTGCCCTGGTCGGCCCACAGCTCGGGGTCGGCGGACTGCTCGCGCAGCTCGGCGATCCGGGTGCGCATCTCCTCCAGGTCCAACACGGCGGAGACACTCGCCAGGGTCGCCGCGAGGTCCTTGATCTTCTCTGCTGGGTCCAGTTCTGCCACGGACCCCAGTGTAGGCCCCCGCCCCGGACCACCCGTCATCGGAAACGGCGACCGGGGCCGCTCGAAGGAGCGGCCCCGGTCGTCCCCTCACTCCGCGGGAACCGGAGCGAAGGCCCGAAGGGACGGGGTCACTCGACCAACAGGCGGAAGGAGCGCAGTGCCACCGACAGGGTGGCCAGGTCGAAGCGCTCGTTCTCCTGGATCTCCGACAGGGTGATCCCGGCCTGCTGGATCGTCTGCCGGTTCTGGTCGAACCAGGCGCCCACCAGTTCATCGATGGAGTCGTCCGGCGCACCGGACTCCAGCACCCGGGCGGTGACGTCGGCGTGCGCCTCGTACAGGTCGTCGCGCAGCGCGCCGCGCGCCATCGTGCCCCACCGGTCATCGCGCGGAAGATCGATGATCCGCTCACGCCACCAGCTGATGTTGAGCCGGTCGGCCAGCTCGAAGTACAGCTCGGCGACCCGCTCGACCGGACGTCCGGTGCGGTGCGCGATCTCCACCAGGTCCAGGGTGGAGTAGGCGGGGACCATGGCCGCGACCCGCTCGGCGAGTTCGGCGGGCACGCCCTGGGCGGTGTAGCGGTCGCGCCGCTCGACGAAGGCCTCGCGGTCGCGTCCGCGCAGCAGGTCCACGAGCCGGCCCAGGACCTCGCCGACGCCCTCGCCGAAGAACCCGATCTCGCTGCGGATGTCGAACGGGAAGGTGCGGTTGCGCAGCAGCCACCGGGCGGAGCGCTCGGCGAGCTTGCGGGTCTCCAGCAGCAGGGTGAGCCGGATGTCCACCGAGATGCCGTGGTCCGGTTCCTCCACCCGGCTCCAGAACTCCTGGAGGCGCAGCACCTCCTGCGCGACCAGGTAGGCGCGGGCGATGTCGGCCGCGCTGGATCCCAGTTCCTCGTTGAGACGGAACGCGAAGGTCAGCCCGGAGCGGTTGACCATCTGGTTGACGACCTGGTTGACGATGATCTCCCGACGCAGCGGGTGGGTGGCCACCGCCTCGGCGAACCGCTCGGTGCGCAGCGGTGTCGGGAAGTACCCGACCAGGGTGTCGGCCAGGTAGGGGTCGTCGGCCAGGTCGGACAGGCCGATCTGCTCCTTGAGGCTGATCTTGGTGTAGGACAGCAGCGTCGCGAACTCGGGGCCGGTCAGCCCCCGGCCGGCGGCCCGGCGTTCCGCGATCGCCTTGTCGGAGGGCAGGTCCTCCAGCTTGCGCTTGAAGACCTTGGTGCGCTCCAGGTGGCGCATGTAGCGACCGTGGACGTGCAGCATCTGGTGGGCCTGCTTGCGGGCGACGCCCAGCACCGTGTTCTGCGCGTAGTTGTTGTCGAGGACCAGTTCGGCGACCTCGTCGGTCATGCCGATGAACAGATCGTCGCGCTCGGCGGCGCCGAGGGAGCCGTCGCGCACCTCGCGGTCGAGCATGATCTTGATGTTCACCTCGTGGTCGGAGGTGTCCACGCCGGCCGAGTTGTCGATGGAGTCGGTGTTGACCCGACCGCCCTCACGGGCGAACTCGATGCGGGCGGGCTGGGTGAGACCCAGGTTGCCGCCCTCGCCCACGACCTTGACGCGCAACTCGGTGGCGTCGACGCGGACCTGGTCGTTGGCCTTGTCCCCGACCTCGGCGTGCGTCTGGGACGAGGCCTTGACGTAGGTGCCGATGCCGCCGTTCCACAGCAGGTCGGCCGGTGAGGTGAGGACCCGGCGGATGAGCTCGTCCGGGGTCAGAGCGGTGATCTCCTCCTCGATGCCCAGGACGGACCGGACCTGAGGGGTGATCGGCACCGACTTGGCGCTGCGCGAGTGGACGCCGCCGCCCTCGGAGATCAGCGCCGGGTCGTAGTCCTCCCAGGTGCTGCGCGGGAGCTCGAACAATCGCCTGCGCTCCACCCAGGAGGTGTGCGGGTCGGGGTCCGGGTCCAGGAAGACGTGCCGGTGGTCGAACGCGGCGATCAGCCTGATCCGCTGCGAGAGCAGCATGCCGTTGCCGAAGACGTCACCGGACATGTCACCGACGCCGATGACGGTGAAGGGTTCGCTCTGGACGTCGACGCCCATCTCGCGGAAGTGGTACCTGACCGACTCCCAGGCGCCGCGGGCGGTGATCCCCATGGCCTTGTGGTCGTAGCCGACCGAACCGCCGGAGGCGAAGGCGTCGCCGAGCCAGAAACCGCGTTCCTTGGAGATCGCGTTGGCGATGTCGGAGAACGTCGCGGTGCCCTTGTCGGCGGCCACCACCAGGTAGGAGTCGTCACCGTCGTGCAGGACGGTGCGCTCGGGGTGGACGATGCGCCCCTCGACCAGGTTGTCGGTGACGTCGAGCAGACCGCTGATGAAGTCCTTGTAGCAGGAGACGACCTCGGCCATGACCTGTTCGCGGGTGCCGCCCTCGGGCAGGCGCTTGCAGACGAACCCGCCCTTGGCGCCGCTGGGGACGATCACCGAGTTCTTCACCATCTGGGCCTTGACCAGGCCGAGGATCTCCGTGCGGAAGTCCTCGAACCGGTCCGACCAGCGCAGACCGCCGCGGGCGACCGGACCGAAGCGCAGGTGGACGCCCTCGACACGCGGCGAGTAGACGTACATCTCGAACCTCGGACGCGGCTGCGGCAGGTCCGGGATCTTCTGCGGGTCGAGCTTGAGGACCAGGTAGGGGTGGCCCTGGTAGTGGTTGGTGCGCAGGGTCGCGTTGATCGCGGCGAGGAACGACCGCAGGATGCGGTCGTGGTCCAGGCTGGCCACCGACTCCAGTTCGCCCTCGATCTTGTCGACGATGGTCCGGGCGCGCTCCGCGCGGTCCTCGTCGGACCGGTCGGGATCGAACCGGGTCTGGAACAGGTCGATGAGCATCGCGGCGATCCCGACGTTGCCGACGAGGACGTCGGCCAGGTAGTCGGGGCTGAAGGTGGAGCCGGTCTGGCGCAGGTACTTGGCGTAGGCGCGCAGGACGGTGAGCTGTCGCCAGTCGAGGCCCGCGCGGACCACCAGGGCGTTGAAGCGGTCGGACTCGCCCAGACCCTGCCAGGAGGCGTCGAAGGCCTCCTCGAACAACTCCTTGAGGCGGTCGTCGGGCAGTTCGGAGGTGGGAACGGGACCCAGGCCGAAGTCGTAGATCCACACCCGGCCGACGTCCTGCACGGTGATGTCGTAGGGCCACTCGTCGATGACCTCGACGCCCAGGTGCTCCAGGACCGGCAGGACCCGGGACAGGAAGATGGGCTCGCCGACGCGGTAGACGCGGAACCGCCAGTCGCCCTCGGGGCGCCGGTACAGGTTCGCGGAGAAGGCGCCGTGGCGTTCGCCGGGATCGGTGCGGCCCAGCAGGGACTCCAGGGCGCCGATGTCGGCGGCGGCGACCTCGGGCTGGTTGTCGACCTTGTAGGCCTCGGTGAGGCCGGAGCCGTACCGGTCCTTGTACTCGGTGGCCTTGTCGGGTCCGAAGGCGTCGGTGAGTGCGTCGTCGAAGTCGGAGTCCCAGGAGCGGGCCGCCCTGCGGACCTTCTCCTCCAGGGCGATCTGGTCGATGTCGGCCAGGGTCTCGCCGTGGCGGGCGCGCGCCACCAGGTAGAGACGGGCGAGCGGGGCGGCGCCGATCATGACGTTGTGGTCCATGGTCGCGCCCTGGAAGGCGTCGGCGAGGACCTTCTGGATCTCCAGGCGCACGCGGGTGCTGTACTCGTCGCGCGGCATGTACACGAAGCAGGACATGTACCGGCCGCCGTAGGGGTCGCGGCGCATGAACAGCTTGGTGCCGCGGCGGTCGCGCAGGCGCATCACGCCGCGGACGATGCCGTAGAGCTCGCCCACGGGGATCTGGAGGAGCTCCTCCCGGGGGAAGGTCTCCAGGAGTTCGACGAGGTCGCGGCCGTCGTAGCTGTCGGCCTCGAACCCGGCGAAGGCCAGGACCTCGGCCTGCTTGCGGCGCAGGATGGGGATCTGGGCGATGCCCGTGGTGTTGGCCTGGGGGGTGAACAGCCCGAGGAAGCGGCGCTCGCCGATGATGTTGCCCTGGGCGTCGAACTTCTTGACGCCGATGTAGTCCAGGTACTTGGGGCGGTGCACGGTGGAGTGGGAGTTGGCCTTGGTGAGCACCAGGATGTAGGGCTCGCGGGCCTTGCCGCGGATCTCCGGGGGCAGGACGGCGAAGCTGGTGGAGGCCGGGGAGTCCATGCGCAGGACGCCGAGGCCGGTGCCGGGCTCGGGGCGCAGGGCGTCGTCACCGTTCTCGTCGGTGACCAGGGAGTACTCGCGGTAGCCCATGAAGGTGAAGTGGCGGCCGGCGACCCAGCGCAGGAAGTCGACGCTCTCGCCGATCTCGCGGGCGTCGACACCGCCGGCGACGAGACGGTCGGGGTAGGCGGCGAGTTCGTCGGCGATCCGGATGGCGCGGTCGCCCATCTTGGCGGCGTCCTCGTCCACGTAGCGGACGTCGTTGAGGACGGACTCGACCCGGTCGGTGATCTCCTTGATCCGTTCGGGGTCGGTCTGCCGGTCGATCTCGATGTGCATCCAGGACTCGTCGATGGGCAGCAGGCCGTCGCCGCCGATCTCCGGGTCGACCTCGCGGAGGTTCCCCTCCAGGTCGCGGCCGACGGTCATCTGGGGGTGGATGATCAGGCGGACACCCGCGTTGAGGTCGCGCAGCGCCATCGTCACCGACGAGACCAGGAACGGCGCGTTCTCGGTGACGGTCTCCACGACGCTGGTCTGGAGTTCCCAGCCGTCGCGGTCGACGGAAGGGGTGTACACGCGGACCTTGGCGCGGCCCGGCCGGCGTTGGGAACCGAAGGCGCGGTGCGCCTCGGCGGCACCGCAGACCTGTTCGGGGGTGCGTCCGCCGATCTCCTCCGGGTCGGTGTGCCGGTAGTAGAGGGGGAGGAATCGACGGACGGCGTCGGCCTCCTCGGCGCTGAGCCGCGCGCCTGGGGACCACTTGATCGCCGCCTCGGCGAGCAGCTTCTGGAAGGTGCCGTCGGATTGCCCGGACATGTGTCTATCTCACTCCTTTGTGAGCAACTTCGCACGAGCGCTGTGGGATCACCCGGTCATGTGCCCTGTGAATCCCTGAGCTGATGTGTGATTTTTCGTGAGACCGCCGGGCCGCGAGAGGCCCGGGAGTCCGTGTCGTGGTGGTGTGCCTGTGCGCACAGGCTGGAAGAAGGAGGCTTCAGACCCCATTGTCACTGCCTCGTCCAAGAACACAGGCTACTGGTTTTCCTGTGAGAGGACAGGAGCAACACCGTTAACCGATGGTTACGGACTGTTAGAAACGGATTGCGACAGTCGGTGGCGATGTACAGGAGGATCACCTCGACCCGGTCGGGAGCGTGAGCGTCGTTATCGAGCCGTTGTCGAATCGGTCGTGGCCTGGTGGACGGCGGACATCACCGCGCGGGGGTCCGTGAGGTCGGGCAGGATGAGCCGCGCGCCCGCCTCGCGCAGCTGTCCCTCCGTCGTGGGGCCGTTGAGGACCCCGACGGGCACGGCCCCGCCAATGAGGGCGGCCCGCACGTCCGGAACGTTGTCGGTGAACAGCACCGTCTCGGAGTCGGCGAACATCCGCTCCGCCGCGTGGAGGCGGATCGACTGGATGAGGGTGGACTTCGGGTAGTTGACCGAACCGTACCCGCCGACCCCGAGGTTCACATAGGCGTCCAGACCGAACGCCACCAGTTTGGCGGTGGCCACCTCGCGAGGGCTACCGCTGACCACGGTCTGGAGGGTGTCGGGCATGGCCGCCACGGCCGCCAGCGAGGCGGCGGCCCCGGGCATCACCCTGCCCTTGGCGGCCAGTTCCCCGACGCGGGCCTCGAAGGCGGTCTCCAGGCCGGAGAGGAACTGGGAGAGGGTGTCGACGTCGGGCTCGATGTCGACGTAGTTGCGGGCGCAGAACTCGAAGAACATCTCGGAGTCGGTACGACCGGCGGTCGAGGTCAGGTAGACCAGCGGCTCACCGGTGACCTTCTCGAAGGCCTCGGCGTAGGCGGCCCGCATGACCCGGCCGACGTCGAGGAGCGTGAGGTCGATGTTCCATAGCACCAGGCGGCTGATGGCGAACTCCTCGGGTGATGCACGGCAGTCGGACCCCACCATTGTGCCGCACGGGCGTTTCCGGTGGAAAACCCCCGTCCGGGACCGGCCACGGGGTCCGTGCGCGCGGCGCGGCCCGGAACGGGGGCCGGTGGGGAGCACGAGCGGTCCCGGGACCCGGCCCGGATCGGGACCGTCTGAAATATTCCGGCATGGAACCTTTGATGGTCTTTCGGGAACGCGCGACGGCGGAGCCGCGCTGCAACGGTGGACGAGAGGAGATCCATCGTGAGCATCGCGCACGAACCCTGGGGCGTCGAGGCCCTGGACCTGGCGGCCTACCTGGACCGGGTGGGGGTACCGGAGCAGCGACCGGACGAGGGGTACCTGGAGCGACTGTACGAGGCGCACATCAGGACGTTCCCCTTCGAGACCGTCGACGCGTTCCTGGGCAGACCCCCGGCGGTCGACCTGCCGGGAGTGCAGGAGAAGTTCCTGGGCGGGGGCCGGGGCGGCTACTGCTTCGAACACGGGGTGCTGTTCGCCGCGGCGCTGGAGCGGCTGGGCTACGAGGCTCACCGGCGCCTGGGCACGGTCGGCCCGGCGGGGGAGAACGCCCGGACGCACCTGCTGGTCGAGGTGGTGCTCGACGGCCGGCGGCTGCTGGCCGACCCGGGGTTCGGGTCGGGCATGCGACGGCCGGTCGAGCTGAGGGACGGGGCTCGGAGCACCGGGGGCGGGATGACCTTCGGGATCGCCCGGGTACCCCGGGGGAGGTCACGGGGGTGGGAGCTGCGCAAGCTGCGCGGCGGTTCCTGGGACCCGCTGCACGTGACCCACGAGTCCGATGTGCACCCGGTGGACCTGGTCGCGGGAAACCACTTCGTGGCGACGCACCCGGACTCGGTGTTCCAGAGGATGCTGGTGGTGACGGGCTTCCTGCCGGACGGGAGCCACGCGAGCCTCACCCACGCGTCGGTGACCCTCCGCGCCCCGGACTCCCCCACCCGGCACGAGGCGCTGACCCCCGTCGACCTGGACCCCTGGCTGGAACGTGTGGGTGTGCGCCTGTCCGACGACGACCGCGCCCTCCTGCACAAACGCCTCGCGGAACTCCCCGCCGCCCCGTGACACGCCGGATCACGCGCCCCCGCCCACCGTGAGGTGAGCGGGGGCCGGCCCTGCATGCGCGGGGATCACGTCAACGGCCTGGGGAAACCCGGGATGTCGTCTTCCGGAGACCGACGTTCAGGGGGCCTCGGCGGCCACGAGGCGGGCGAAGGCGGTCCACTCGGCGGCCCCGAGCGGGAGGAAACCCGACTCGGGGTGCTTGGAGTCGCGGATGGCGGCACCGGTGGGGAGGTCGGCGACCTCCACACAGTTCTCATGTCCTGAGGAGTAGGAGGACTTACGGAACTCCAGCAACATGATCAGACTCGCTTGTCGTGCTCGGCGGCGATGGAACCAATGAGGTCAAGCGACCCTTGAGGATCCAAGGCCAGGTTCTGGAGGGAATCAAAGATCAGAGCGTGCTGGTCGAAGTAGTCGCCATCCTCGATGTAGAGGGTCTCCACGCCGGTCGTGATGGAAACGATCCCTGGCTCCGGCCTTGGGAAATCGTACAAGGTGAAGGCGCCATCGATCGCTGGGTGGGCTCCTGCCTCATCTGGCAGGGCAAGGACCGTCACCTTGTAGTGAGCGGCCATACCGATCAGGAAACGCAGCTGTTCAGCCATCACAGCGCAAGAACCGACCACCTTGCGC
>NZ_JAVREP010000022.1:0-86811 GCF_031845465.1 Nocardiopsis lambiniae
CCCCCCCCCCCCGGGGGGCGCCGCCGCCCACGTCTCCGGGGGAGGCGGATCCGGTCCCGGAGACGCCGATGGCGTCGCTCGGCGCGGAGAGCGACGCCATCGGGTGGTGCGGGGAGGGGCACCCCCAGGCGCGGTGAGGGCGCCCCGGTCGGTGTGGGCGGGCCCGGGGGCCCGGGGCGAACGGTGCCTAGCTCACCAGCGGCAGGGCCTCGGAACCGGGCAGGTCCATGAAGGTCGGGTGCGAGACCATGCCCTCGGGGGTCGCCGGGGCCTCGGCGGTGCCGCCGTCGATGGAGACCAGGTCGCTGGTGTCCAGGTCCTCCAGCAGCCCGGGGCCGCGGCTCAGCCCGGCGACCAGGTCCTCGACGGTGCTCATGTCGGGGCCCTCGGCGATGCTCGGCAGCGATGAGGTGTCGGCGACCTGCGGCAGCTTCCCGTCCACGGTGGGCAGCCCGGTGCCGACCTGCGGGAGTTCGGCGTCGGAGAGCGGGCCGTCCAGGCCGACCATGTCGGCCGAGCCCAGGTCGGAGGCCCCGGTCAGCAGCGCGTTGGTGAGATCGGACAACCCGGGCACGTCGGCCGCCCCCGGCGCGCTCTGGTGCTCCCGCAGGGACACGGCGGTGAGGTCCTCGTCCAGGTTGCGGTTGCCGATCATGCCCAGGACCTCCTCCTCTCCCAGGCTGACGTAGTTGTCGTCGGTGACCGGGTTGGACTCGACCACGTCCTGGATGGCCTTGGGGGTCTCCAGGCCGAAGGCGTGGGCGAAGTCCCACATGTTCGGGACCTCGGGCGTGCCCGCGCTCTGCGGGACGGTTCCGGCGGCGGTGGGCAGCGTCGGGGCGACGTCGAGGACCTCGGTCACGGCCAGGGCGTTCTCACTGGTCAACGCGGTGGGGTCGGACAGGTCGACGCCCTCGCCGAGGTCGGGCAGGCGGGAGGCGTCCAACTGTCCGGCGATCTCGGCGGGCCGGGGCAGCTCCGAGACCGAGGGGACGCCCACCTCGTCGCGCAGTTCCTGGACCGCGATCACCGTGTGCGGCAGGGTCTCCGCGGCGGCGTCCTCCACCATGCCGCCGGCGCTCTGGGCGGTGGTCTCGAACTCCGTGCCCGCGCCGGTCGCCCGCTTCTCCACGGCCGCGCCCAGGTCGTGGCCGACGGTGTCGTGCGGGTTCCCGTCCAGACCGGTCGCGTCCTGGGTGGAGGCGACGGCGTCGCCCAGCGCGCCGCCGGGGTGGGTCAGGTCGCCGAACGGGGTGACGATGTCCCGCTCACCGGCGGGCAGGACGGCGGACAGGTCGGGGGCGGGCTTGGCGGGGTCGTGAGAGGTCTCCTGGAGTTCGGTGAGCGCCGAGCCGGCCACCGGCCCCACACCCCCCGGGAACGCGGTGTTCATGGTCGGCGCGACGCCCTCCACGAGCGTCCGCTCGACGATGGGGGCGATCTCCGCGACGGGCGAGGCGAGGGCCTCGGCACCGGCGATCCCGGTACCGAGGGCGACGAATCCCGCGGTTCCGGCGGCGAGCAGAACGGTCCTGGCCGAGATGCGGTTGGCCTGCGTCATGGGGTTTCCTTCCGAAGGACTCTGTGGTTGCGGAGTGGATCCGGGCGGTCGCGCCTGGGCGCGGCCGACCGGGAGGCCGGAGTATCGGTGGACCACCGGCTGACATGAATCACGTGAGCGGGACCGCGATGGCGGTACGGGGCACGGGACTCAGGTCAGCTCCCAGAGCCGGACGAGGGCTGGGAACGGTCCGTCGAGGACCGTTCCTAGTCGGGGGAGACGGTGAGGTCGTCGGTGGCGCCGGCGGGCACGGGGTGCACGGCGTCGACGGCCGACAACGGCACGTCGGCGGGGGGCGCGGCGATGTGGGAACCGGTGAGGTAGCCGGCGACACCGGGGGCGGCGGCACCGGAGGGCGCCGAGGAGCCGGTGGTCGGCTTGGGCGCGGTCGGGTGATCCGGGTCGGCGGGCGCGGGGCGCTCGGTGTCGACGGTTCCGGCGCCGGCGACCGCGCCGACGGGGTGCCCCGTGTGGGAGGGGAGGTGGACCGCGAACACGCTCCCCGGTACGTCCACGGCGTCGGTCTCGCGCGCGGACCCCTCGTCGGGACGCTCGTCGCGTTCGACGACGGGTGCGGTCTCGACGGTGGCCGACCGCTCTGCGGCGGCGGGGGCGGCGGTGGGTGCGGTGAGCGGTTTGGTCGAGGCGACGTGGGCCACGAGGTTCTCCGCGCGGTCCCGGTCGACGACCTCCAGTTCCCCGACCACGCGCCTGGCGCCGTCGCGCACGCTCACGCCCACCTCGGTGACGGAGGGGTCGGACAGCACGCCGGTGGGTGCGCTCTCGGCCCGCTGCTCCAACCGCCGTTGCACGGTGCCGAGGGTGTCGGTGACGGGCGCGGTGACCTCGGCGACGCCCTCCAGGGAGGGCGGACCGTCGAGGCCGTCGGGCAGGTCGGTGTCCAGCACGGTGCCCTGGGTCAACCCGAGCGGCCCGGGGGCCGTCTCGGCCTGCGCGGGAGCCGCCCCCATCAGCCACAGGGCGGCCAGGGTCGCCCCGACGAACAAAGGCAACAGGAGCGGGAAGGGCGCGCGCACCACCGTGGCCGCGCGCGGGGCGCGTGCCGTGCGGTTGGTGCGGGACATGAGGGTGCCCTCCGGGACGTGCGGACCGAGGGGAACCGGGACGCACCCGGCTCGCGACTCGACGTTAGCACAACGTCACGGATTGTAGTTTCGGTTCGCCGAAAGCGGGGAAATCCGAGGTCAGTCGCAGGGCTCGGTGGTCGGTCGCTCCCGCGCCGACTCCCGATCCTCCCGGCGCCGCACCGACCGCGCCCGGGCGCCGCGCACCTGGTCGAAGGCGAACACGCTCAGGGCCAGCCACACCAGCGCGAACCCCGCCCACCGGGCGAGCGGCATCTCCTCGCCCTGGATCAGCCACCCGATGAAGAACATCATGGTCGGGGCGATGTACTGGAGCATCCCGATCACGCTCAAGGGCACCAGCCGCGCCGCGAGCCCGAACAGCAGCAGCGGCAACGCCGTGACGAAACCGCCGCCGACCAGCAGCGCCGTGTGCGCGGGGGATACCGACACCGCCGTTCCGACACCGGAGAACTCCAGGAACAGCACGTATCCCAGGGCGGGCAGAAACATCACCAGGGTCTCCACGGTGAGGCTCTGCATCCCGTCCAGGTCCACGTACTTCTTCACCGCGCCGTAGGCGGCGAACGACGAGCCCATGAGCAGGGCCAGCCACGGGGCGGCGCCGTAGCCGACCGTCATCACCACGACCGCGATCACGCCCAGCGCCACCGCGATCCACTGCGCCGTGCGCAGGCGCTCGGAGAACAGCACGACGCCCAGGCAGACCGACATCAAGGGGTTGATGAAGTACGCCAGGGACGCCTGGAGGGTCTGCGCGGTGGAGACCGAGTAGATGAACCCCCACCAGTTGACGGCGATGAGCACCGCGGCGGCGGCCACCGGCAACAGCCGACGAGGGCTGCGGATCACGCCGGGCAGCCACTTCCAGCCGCGGCGGGCGAGGAACAGGAAGACGCACATCGCCAGCAGGGACCACACCATGCGGTGGGCCAGGATCTCGGTGGGTTCGGCGGCGGAGAGGAAGGGCCAGTACAGGGCCGCGACGCCCCACAGGAGGAAGGCGGTCGCCCCGAGGGCGACGCCGCGATTGGAATCCGGCACGAATGCAATGGTAGGACGAATTGTCCGACCTGTCGCCCGTATTCCGGCCGTCGCACTCCGACGCTAGGGTCGTGCCTCATGGACTGGGAAGAGCGTGTGGGTCGGATCAGGCAGTGGCGGAAGGACGGCAAACGGGCCCCGCACAAGCCCCTCCTCCTGCTCTACGCGCTGGGCCACCACCAGCGTCACGGCGACGCCCCCATCCTCTACAGCGCGGCCGAGGAGCACCTCCGACTGCTGCTGGACGAGTTCGCTCCGCCGACCAGGAGCGGTACCACCCCCGCCTACCCCTTCCGCCGTCTGGCCAACGACGACGGGCTGTGGCTGCTCACCACCGACGACGGCGGCGATCCCGGGGACAACGCGGGCCGACTGCGCGGCTCCGGCGCCCGTGGGAACCTCACCCCCGAGTTCTCCCGCGCCCTGTCCGACGACCCGGGTCTGCGCACCCGTATCGCCCGAGCCCTGCTGGACGCGAACTTCCCGTCCTCCCTGCACGAGGAGATCCTCGCCCTGGCGGGCCTCGCCCTCACCGACGGCCGCCGGGTCGCGGCGCACGACCGCGATCCCCGCTTCCGCGAGGCCGTGCTGGACGCCTACGGTCACCGGTGCGCGTTCTGCGGCTACGAGGGACGGCTCGGCGGCGTTCCCGTCGGACTGGAGGCCGCCCATGTCCGCTGGTGGTCGCACGCCGGGCCCGACGAGGTCGACAACGGCCTCGCCCTGTGCTCCAACCACCACCTGCTCTTCGACCGCGGCGTCCTCGGTCTCACCGGGGAGCTGACCCTGGACGTCTCCCCGCGCTTCGAGGCCCGTTCCGCCGAGGCCGAGCGGATCGTCACCGACCTCGCGGGCCG
Organism: Nocardiopsis lambiniae; assembly: GCF_031845465.1. NCBI lineage: Bacteria > Bacillati > Actinomycetota > Actinomycetes > Streptosporangiales > Nocardiopsidaceae > Nocardiopsis > Nocardiopsis lambiniae. The sequence goes on from NZ_JAVREP010000022.1 coordinate 4,569, forward strand.
CGACCTGCTCCTGCCCGCCACCGCCCCACCGGTCGCCGCCGGGCACGTCGACTGGCACCGACGTGAGGTCTTCAAGGACCCCGGCCTGGCCGCTTGACGCCCACTCCCGGCCGATGTCCCCGCCGATGTCCACGAGGATGCCCTGTCGTTCCTCGGCCCCGGTGTCCTGTCCGTCGGGGAGGGCGTGAGGGTCCCCGGATATGGACGCTCCTCCCGACACCCGCCCACCGAGTGGTCCTCTTGTCAGAGGATCCAATTTTCCGACTTTCCGAAAAATCCTTCTCCCTGCTGCATCGAGCGCCTAACCTGGAAGTGGTCCCCACCCAAGGAGCAGCCAGTGAGCGAGACGAAGGAGCAGCGTCGACGTGCGGTGATGCGTCGTAAGAACCAACTCACCTTGCCGCGTGAGGTCACGGAGGCGCTGCACATTCGGGAAGGCGATGAGGTCGAGTTCGCCATCGCCGAGGACGGGCAGGTCACGCTGCGCGGCATGACGGTGATTCCCACGGACCAGGCATGGTTCTGGGACCCGGAGTGGCAGCACGGTGAGCGGGAGGCCAGCGGGCAGATCGCCGAGGGCCGCACCGAAGAGTTCGACGACGCGGAATCGATGTTCGACGCTCTGGAACAGGAGCAGTGAACACGTGGCCACGTTCGCCGTCACCCCCCGCTTCCGGGCCGACTTCAAGAAGCTGACCCGGGAGCAGGCGGCCCGGTTCCGCAAGGTCGTCAGCGAGGAGTTCGCGCCGGATGCCGAGGCGGGTCGTTTCCGCCCCGGCCTCCGGGTGAAGGGCGTCCAGGGCGCTCCAGGGGTCTACGAGATGACCTGGGCGCCGGACGGGCGCGCCACCTGGGAGTACGGGGAGGAACGTCTTCCCGGCAAGGCACATGTGATCTGGCGCCGGGTGGGCACTCACGCGATCTTCGACCCCGGCCCGCCCTGAACCGGCCGCCTTCCCCGAGAGCGCCCCGCACGGGCCCCCTCGGGGAAGGCGGGACCTCGGGGAAAACGGCGCGCACGCCCCCGATGAACAGAGCACCCGGGATCTGCTGGTGGACTCGACGACCCCGAGCACCTGGAGTTCCCCCGGGACCACGACGCCTACGCCACCCGGGTGCGGTTCGAACGGCTCGCCGCCCGGCTGGGGGAGCGGTTCGGCCGCACCTGCGACGTCGACCGGTACGTCCAGGACGCGAGCATCCACCCACCTGGTGGCACCGCTTCTTCGACCACCTCCGACCCCGCCGGGGGCCGCCCCGGAGCGAGCGCGCCGTGATAGTGGCCGCTAGGCGGTGGGGGCGTCGTGGGCGGCGCGGTTGTCGAGGACTTCGCCCATGTGCGTCTCGGCCCAGCTCTTGAGGCCGCACACCTGGTGGTACAGCGACAGGCCGAGTTCGGTGAGCTCGTAGGAGACGGTGACGGGCACGGTGGCGGTCGCGGTGCGGGTGACGAGGCCGTCGCGCTCCAGCGAACGCAGCGTCTGGGTGAGCATCTTCTGGCTGACGCCCGCGAGTGTCCGGGCCAGTTCCGAGAAGCGCATCGCCTGCGGCTCACCGGTGTGGTCACCGGTCCGGTCACCGGCGCGGTCACCGGCGTGCCCGGCCTCCCCGCCGCCGAGCGCGCACAGGATCAGGGTGACCCATTTGTCGGAGATCCGGTCGAGCAGCTTCCTGCTGGGGCACACGTCCAGGAACGCGTCGTACTCGATCTTCGCCTGGGCCTTCTTCTGGGCCGCGGTCGTCGTTCCCATCGCCTGCTCCTGTCACCTGAGGGTCACCAGGGCACTCTGAAGTGCCTACTTCCTGTCAGGAAGTTGCATCTCCATTATGAAGAAGGGCTCCATCAGGAACCACTACCCGAACCGACACGAAAGACAGGGGCATGAGCGCGTACCCTCCTCCGCTTCCCGGCGGCACCTGGACCATGGGCGATCTGACCGTCACTCGCTTCGGCTACGGCGCGATGCAGCTCGCGGGCCCATGGGTCATGGGGCCGCCCGCCGACCACGACGGAGCCATCGCCGTCCTGCGCGAGGCCGTCGATCTCGGGATCACCCACATCGACACCAGCGACGCCTACGGGCCGCACATCACCAACCGGCTGATCCGCGAAGCGCTGCACCCCTACCCGGAGGGCCTGCACGTGGTGACGAAGGTCGGTGCGCGGCGGGACGCGCAGGGCGGGTGGCCCACGGCGCGCCGTCCCGAGCAACTGCGTCACCAGGTCGAGGAGAACCTGGAGTCCCTCGGGCGCGAGACGCTGGACCTGGTGAACCTCCGCCTCGGCGACGCCCAGGGGCCGCAGGCGGGGTCGATCGCCGAGGCGTTCGAGACGCTGGTCGACCTCCAGAAGCAGGGCGTCGTCCGCCACCTCGGCGTGAGCAACGCGACCGCCGAGCAGGTCACCGAAGCCCAGGGCATCGCGCCGATCGTGTGCGTGCAGAACATGTACAACCTCGCCCACCGAGGCGACGACGAACTGATCGACCGGCTCGCCGCCGAAGGTGTCGCCTACGTGCCGTTCTTCCCGCTCGGCGGGTTCAGCCCGTTGCAGTCGTCGGTGCTCTCCGCCGTCGCCGCCCGACTGGGCGCGGCGCCCATGTCGGTCGCTCTGGCGTGGCTGCTGCACAGGTCCCCGAACATCCTGCTGATCCCAGGAACCTCATCGGTCGCGCACCTGCGCGAGAACGTCGTCGGGGCCGGGCTCCCGCTGTCCGACGAGGACCTCGCCGCGTTGGAGGGGATCGGCCGCGGGTGACGTCACCCGCGGGGGTCCGTCCCCGTGTGCGCGGGGGCGACTGTGGCATGTGGGTGCCGGGATACGCGAGAAGGACGGCCGAACCAGCGGGGTGGAGTCCACCGGCGGCGGACCCCACCCCGCTGGATGCGGGTCACGGGTGAGGGCGGGGTTCGGCGGGCCGGACGGTGTCGTGCTGACGCAGGCGGGACTCCAACTGGTCCGGGGTGGGCTCGACGTGGGTGCGCCACGGCGCGGCCGGGTCGCGGTGGACCGCGACCCAGAGCGAGCCGGTCCAGGCGATGCGATGGGTGCTGCCCCAAACGGTGCGCAGGCGTTCCAGGACGGTTGCCGGGGGTTGCCAGGTCCAGCCGTTGAGGTCCTCGTGGTCGTCCGGGTGGTCGGCGTCGAGAACGCAGGTGCGCCGGGAGCCGTTGCGGTTGAGTGCGGCCTGGCCGCACAGCGGGGGGATCACCCCGCACCCCCGGCTCGGGGGTGCGGCCGGCAGGTGTAGGCGACCGGGTGGGCCTCCACAGCGGCGTCGAGGAGGTCGAGGGCCTCGACCGGGTCACCGGTGGTGCGGACGTGCTCGACCGCCGCGCACACCGCGGCGATGCGGTGCCCGAGCAGGGCGCTTCGGGTGGCTTCGCCGTCCGGGGTGGCGGCCGGGGGAAGGGTCAGGGCGTCGCCGATGGCGTCGAACAGGTCCGTGATGCTGATGTCGCCGACGAGCACCTACCTCACCCCCTGGGCGAGGTAGGTGCGGATCGCGAGGGCGAGTGGTGCCAGGTCCCCGGCCGGGTGGGAGACGTAGGCGCGCACACGCGAGGCGCAGCGCCGGATCCGGGGCCGCCGCCCGGGCCGCCGGTCGTGGGCAGGGGCAGGAGGAGCCGTGGCGATGGCGAACGATCGTTCGCCATCGGCCGGAGCGTTGACCGTGGTCGGGTGGGTGTAGCCCGCCAGGGTCAGGCGGATGCCGGGCTCGGGTCGGTGGTGGAGGCCGCGCCCCGGGAGCAAGCGCAGGAGTTCACCGCCGACGAGGGGCCGGGTCCAGTCCGCGAGGTCGGCCCGGAGGGGGATCACACACCCGGAGCCTCGCCCTCCCGGCGAGGTTCGGGGCACGGGTCGCGCGGGCGAGAACTCCGGGGACAGCAGGTCGCCACCCCCTCCCGCGTGGTTGAGACCGAAGGCCGCCGCGCCCGTGCGCGCCGCGAGCCGCCGCACGGTCGCCAGTTCGGTCGGCCGCAGGTGGCGTACCCCCGCCCTCCCCCTCAGCACCGTTGACGTGTCCGCATCCGCCCCCGGAGGGGCGTGCTTCCCGGCGATACACTGCATCCGTCTCACCTCGATGAATATCTGTTCAGGTAGGGGTGCGCGCCCCGGGGTCGAAACCAACGGCCGCCGGGGCTTTTCACTTATGGGTGTTTTGCGAAACTCACCCAAGTTGGCACGTTTGTTCATTCCTTGGGCTGTCCAACTCGGCGCAGGTATATGGTCTCGGGTGGCCTGCGGCGACTCAACGATTTTCTGAATGTCGATTGAAATCTGAGGGGTTCTGTACACAGATGTAGAACTGTCTTGTAAAGATTGACTCATGACTGAAAAAATCATGCCCGCATGGGTCAACTTCGGCCGCGAACTGCGCAGGATGCGCGAACAGCGCGGGCTCACGCTCGACAGCTTGGCGACGGCAACTGGATACGGCGCGTCCACCATCAGTAAATACGAGCGCGCCTATCGAGCCCCGAAGCGGCCGTTCCTGGTCGAAGCCGAAGGGATCTTGGGCGGCAACGGAGATCTCCTTCGGCGGTGGGAGGACGCGAAGAAGACCGAGAGCGACCCGGACTGGCACCGCAAGGTGGTCAAGACCGAGGAGCAGGCATCCGACATCAAGATATGGAGTCCCTTAATCATTCCGGGGCTCCTCCAGACAGAGGGGTACGCCCGATGCATCTTCCGGGATGGGCGTCCTCACGACACGGATGAGGAGGTGGAGAAACTGGTGGAGTTGCGCACTCGCCGCCTGGAGATGCTCCGGACGATGCACAACCCGCGGCTGCTCGCCATCATCGCCGAGCCCGTCATCCGGGCCCGGGTCGGAGCGGTCGACGTGATGCGAGAGCAGTTGCGGCACCTGCTGGAGCTCTCCGCCTCCAGGGATATGCGAATCTTGGTCCTACCAGCGGATGCTCCGTATCATGGCGGACACTCCGGGCCGTTCCGCGTGCTGACCTCCCTCCAGAACACGCCCTTGGTCGAGGTGGAACACGCCTCGGGCAGTGAACTGCTCAGCGACGACCGAGCTGTGACAAGGCTGCAAGCCGTGTTCGGAGACCTACAGATCTGGGCGCTGCCCCCTGCGGCGTCCCACGCCCTCATATCAGAAGCCCTAGGAGAACTACGGTGAACGAGCGCACCTGGCACACGTCCAGCTACAGCGGAGCCCAGGGCGACTGTGTTGAGGTCTCAGAAGGCCTGATCATCGCTGTGCGCGACACACGGAACCGCGAACTCGGGCACCTCGGGTTCACCGCCTCCGAGTGGACCGCCCTCCTCGGCGCGCTCGACTCGAAGTGATCACCGGGAAGCCGTCCCGCCGCGGAAAGTGCGGCGGGGCGGCTTCGTGTTCGGGTGTCCGGATGGCGCCGGAAAGCCAACAGCGTTGACAAGCCGTGCGTGTGCGGTGACGGAAACGACATAAATCGGCTGATGAGGCTACAGATCCATAGAGGACCGCGTATGCGTGGAACCTCGAACCGCGTTCCGGAGTCTGTTCGGAGGCACGTTCCCCGCACACTCAAGGAGTCCGCGATGCGGCAGATCAGAACCGACCGAATCATCACCGGAGCCGTTCTGGGAGCCCTCCCCCTCTTCCTCGCCACCGGCTGCTCGTTCAGCATCGGCGGCCCCGGCTCCGTGGACGCCGAGCAGGTCGCCGAACGGTCGAGCGCGATCCTCGCCGAGCAGGTCGGCCAGACCCCCGACGACTTCACCTGCGCCGACGACCTCCCCGCCGAGGTGGGTGCCGAGATCCGCTGCGAGCTCACCAGCGGCGGCGACACCCTCGGCGTGACCGTCACGGTGACCTCGGTCGACGGTAACGACGTCCAGTGGGACATCAAGGTCGACGACGCACCGGCCGACACCGGCGCCGCCGATGACACCCCCACCGATGACACCGCCGCCGGGGACGACTCCGCGGCTCAGGGCGGCAACAGCGGCACCGCCAGCGACGGCATCGTTCCCGCCGATCAGGTCGTCCAGCGGTCGACCGCCGCGCTGGAGGCGGCCGGACACACCCTTGAGAACTTCGCCTGTTCCCAGGGTCTGCGCGCGGAGGTGGGCAACGAGATCCGCTGCAACTTCCACGCCGACAACACGATCTACGGTGCGACCATCACGGTGACCTCGGTCGACGGCGACAATGTCCAGTGGGACATCAAGGTCGACGACGAGCCCTTGTAAGTCCGGACGCTTCCCCCAGCGACGCGTCTTCGCCCCACCCCCGCATGGGAACGGCCCCCGGCGGACGGGCCGGGGGCCGTGGGGTCGACCCCCGGGAGTAGAGGGTCGACCGTGAAGGCCGACCCCCGGGAGTAAGGGGTCGGCCATGGTCCGTCAGGACACGGGCTCGCGCTCCGTGCCGTCCGTCTGCGCGGTCTTCGCCGCCGCGCGGCGGCGAAGACCCGCGATCACCGGGACGAGGGCGGCCACCACCACCAGGGCGTACAGGCCGATCGAGATCCCGCTGCCCACGAGGATCGCCGGATCCCCCGAGGACGCCGCCAGCGCCCGCCGGAACTCCGTCTCGGCGATCGGTCCCAGCACCACGCCGATCAGCGCCGGCGCCACCGGAACCCCGAACGACCGCATCACCAGCCCCAGCAGTGCCACCGCCAGCAGAATCACCAGGTGCGCCACCGAGGCGTTGATCGCGTACACCGCCAGCACCGAGAACAACGCGATGCCCCCGTACAGGTAGGGCTTGGGCAGCTTCAGCAGCTTCGCCCACAGAGGCGCGAACGGCAGGTTGATCACCAGCAGCAGCACACTGCCGATCAGCAGCGACGCCAGCAGCGTCCACACCAGTTCCGCGTTGCGCTCGAACAGCACCGGCCCCGGCTGGAGACCGTACTGCTGGAACGCCGCCAGCATGATCGCGGCCGTCGCCGACGTCGGCAGCCCCAGCCCCAGCAGCGGCACCAACGTGCCCGCCGCGCTGGAGTTGTTCGCCGCCTCCGGCCCGGCCACGCCCTCGATGGCGCCTCGACCGAACTCGTTCTCCGCCGGGTCGCCCGTGCGCCGCGCCCGCCGAGCGGCGAGCTTGCGCTCCAGGCCCAGCGACACGAACGTCGGGATCTCCGCACCGCTGCCCGGGATCGGCCCGAACGTGCTGCCCAGCGCCGTACCGCGCAGCCACGGACCCCAGGACCGCTTCCATTCCCGGCGGCTCAACCACGGCCGCCCGGTGCGGATCGCCGCGAAGTCCGGCGCGGACTTCCCGCGCGCCACCACGTACAGCACCTCGCCCAGGGCCAGCAGCCCCACGGTCACGATGACGACGTTGATCCCGTCGAGCATCACCGACGACCCGAAGTCGAACCGTGGCGCACCGCTCTGTCCGTCGATGCCGACCACGCCGATCGCCAGGCCGATGAGCAGCGACGTCACACCGCGCAGCACCGACCCCGACACCACGGCGGCCACCGCCACGAACGAGAACACGGTCAGCGCGAAGTACTCGCCCGGCCCGAAGTTCAGCGCGAACGCCACCATCACCGGCGAGAAGAACGCCACGATCAGCGTTCCGACGATGCTCGCGAAGAACGAACCGATCACCGCGGTGCCGAGTGCCTGCGCCGCCCGACCCGCCAGCGCCATCTTGTGGCCCTCGTAGGTCGTCGCGATCGACGACGCCTGCCCCGGGGTGTTGAGCAGGATCGACGTCGTCGCCCCACCGAACATCCCGCCGTAGTACACGCCCGCGAACAGGATGAACGCGCTCGTCGGGTCCAGCCGGAACGTCACCGGCAGCAGCAGCGCCACCGCCATCGCCGAGCCCAGACCCGGCAGCACCCCCACCGCGGTGCCCAGCACCACGCCCAGGAACGCCCACATCAGGTTGCCCGGGGTCAGGGCCGCGACCAGCCCGTCCCCGAGACCGACCAGAGTCTCCATCACAGTCCCCACCCCAGGATCCCGGCCGGCAGGCTCAGCCCGAGGCCGAGCGAGAAGCCCACCTGGACGGCCGCCGACACCGACAGCGCCACCACGGCGTCACGCACGTACGCGCGCGCCCCGAACGCGAAGGCCACCGCCCAGAACAACAGCGCCCCGGACAACAGCCAGCCCAGGAACTCCAACAGCACGATGTGCGCCACCAGCCCGGCCAGCACGATCAGGACGGGCCGCGTCTCGAACCACGCGAGGGTGTTGGAGACCCCCGTCGTCCGCCCGCGCAGGCCGGTCACCACCAGGGACACCGCCGCCACCAGCAGCAGCGCACCGATGACCCCGGGGACGAAACCCGGTCCGGGTTTCGTCGCGTTGGTCGGTGCCTCGATGGTGAACGCGCCCCACAGCATGACCAGGCCGACGGCCGCGGCCAGCGCGGGTACCGCCCATCGGGCGGGACCGCTCCACGGCGCCGTCTCCGGATCGGGCGTCGCCGTCTCGGCCGCCGCCCGCGCGGCGGCGGCCTCCGCCGTCTCCGCGGTCGTCTCCCCGGGCTCCGTCACCACCGGAGCCCCCTTCTCGGTCTCGTTCACGGTCACAGCCCCAGCTCCTCGACGGTCTCCTGCGTGAGGGCGACCTCCTCCTCCAGGAACGCGGTGAACTCCGCGCGGTCCTGGTAGGTGTCCGTCCACCGGTTGCGCTCCAGGGTGTCGGCCCATGACGGGCTCCCCCTCAGCTCCTCCACCAACGCGACCAGCTCGTCGGCCTGCTCGTCGCTCAATCCGGGCGGCGCGATGACCCCGCGCCAGTTCGACATCTCCACGTCGTAGCCCTGCTCGACGATCGTCGGCACGTCCACCCCGTCCAACCGTTCGGGGGAGGACACCGCGATGACCCGCAGCGGGCCGCCGTCGGCCGCCTGGTCGGCGAAATCGCCCAGGGTGCCGAACCCGACCGCCGACGTGCCCGACAGCAGCGAGGTCAGCACCTCACCGCCGCCCGAGTAGGGCAGGTAGTTGATCTCCCCGGGGACCAGCCCCATGGACTGGGCGACCCGGGCCGCGAAGATCTGGTCCACACCGCCCATCGATCCGCCCGCCACCGGCAACGTCTCCGCCTGCGCGGTCCAGTCCTCGGCGAGGTCGTCCAGGGTCTCGTGGGGGGAGTCGGCGGGCACGACCACGGCCAGGTACTCCGAGGCCAGCTGCGCGATCGGGGTGACGTCGTCCATCGTGTACGGCGACCCGGTGGTCTCCACCGCGCCCACCATGCCCAGCCCGGTCATGGACAGCACGTTGTCCTGGCCCTCACGGTTGGCGATCTGGGCCAGCCCGATCGTGCCGCCCGCACCCTCGGCGTTGCGCACCTCGACGTTGAAGCGCAGGTCCTCCTCGCGCAGCCCGTTCTGCATCTCCCGGGCCAGGGTGTCCCACCCGCCGCCGGGGGCCGCCGGTGCGATGAGCAGGATCTTCTCCTGCTCCCCGGTCCCCGACGCCGCGCTCTGGCGCACGTCGAACAGTGCCGTTCCCACCAGCAGGAGGGCACAGAGCCCACCCGCGACACGGAGCGGCACGCCGCGTTCGCGCATCGCTGTCTCCTTCCGACCTCGTCTCGCCCCCTCGCCTTGCGGGAACGAGGAGAGCCGGGTCACAGTGTGACCCGGCGCACGCCCGTGTAAGGGTGTTGTTAAAACTGGCGTCATATTGGTCGTATTGTTCGTGTCACGCTCCTGAACGCGGTGCCCACCTGGGCGTTCGCCGATCCGAACGTCGCCGCGCCCACCTCGGAACCGCACCGATCCCCTCTCGGAAGGCACCGGCATGACCGCGCGCACGCTGCCACGGCCGCCGCGCACCCCTGCCCCGCGCACCCGGCCCCGCCTCACCCTGACCGGCTCGCTCTTCGTCGGCTACGTGCTCCTGCTCGCCGCCGCGCTGGTCGCCGTCGGCTCCCTGTGGGTGGTCCAGCTCGACCGCCACACCGACCGCCAGTACGAGGAACGCGTCCTCAGCGTGGCCCGGACCGTCGCCGTCATGCCGGAGGTCGTCGCGGGGGTCCAAGGCCCCGAACCGACCGCCGCCCTCGACCCGATGGCCGACCGGATCGCCTCCGCCACCGGGGTCGAGTACCTGGTGATCGCCGCGCCCGACGGCACCCGCTACACCCACCCCGACAAGGACCTCATAGGGGAGATCGTGTCCACCCCGCCCGGACCGGCCGCCGAGGGCGAGGAGTGGACCGGGGTGGAGACCGGCACCCAGGGGCGCACCGTCCGGGCCAAGGTCCCCGTGTTCGCCCGCGGCGGTTCGGTCAACGGCGGCGATGCCCGGGGCGAGGTCGTCGCCTACGTCTCCCTGGGCATCCTCACCTCCGACGCCGCCACCGAGGCGCGCGCCGCGGTCCCCGCAGTCCTGGGCACGGTCGCCGTGGTCCTGGGTCTGGGCATCGGCGGGGCCTGGGCGCTCTCCCGCCAGGTCAGGACCAAGACGCACGGTCTGGAACCCGCCGACATCACCGCGCTCCTGGAAAGCCGCGAGGCCCTCCTCCACGCCGTCCGCGAAGGCGTGCTCGCCGTCGACACCGAAGGCCGCCTCCTCCTGGTCAACCCGCCGGCCCGCGCCATGCTCGGGCTTCCCGAGGACGCCGAGGGGCGTACCCTTGACGAACTCGGCGTCTCCGAGCGGATCCGCGACATCGTCTCCGGGGACGACCCGGGTCGGGACCTCCTCCTGCTGTCCGGCGACCGCGTCCTGGTCGCCAACCGCAGGACGGTCCGGATCCGGGGTGAGGACACCGGCGCGGTCGTCACCTTCCGGGACCGCACCGAACTCGACCGGCTCACCGGTGAACTCGACGGCGCCCGCACCGTCACCCGGGGGCTACGGGCACAGACCCACGAGTTCGCGAACCGGATGCACACCCTGGCCGGCCTGCTCGACCTGGGCGCCCATGAGGAGGCCCGCTCCTATCTGGCGGACCTGTCGGCGGCGCACACCCGCACCACCGCGGGGATCGCCGAGCACGTGACCGATGCGGCGGTGGCCGCCCTGACCATCGCCAAGTCGGCGCAGGCCGCCGAGATCGGCGTGGACCTGCGGATCTCCCCGATGACGGACGTTCCCGCCCTCGACAGGGGATTGCGCACGGACGCCCTGCTGGTCCTGGGCAACCTGGTGGACAACGCGCTGGACGCCGTCGCGGGCGCCGGCCGGGGATGGGTGGAACTGATGGTGCGCCTGCATCGGGCCGGTGAGGACGGTCCGCCTCGCGACCTGCTGGAGATCCGGGTGACCGACTCCGGGCACGGGGTGGCCGACGGGACCGCCGAGGAGATCTTCCGCCTCGGGTTCACCACCAAGGCGTCCCGCGACGGCGGGGGACGCGGACTCGGTCTGGCCCTGGTCAAGCAGGTGTGCGAGGGGCGAGGGGGCAGCGTGGACATGGAGGCGCCCGATCGCGAGGAGGGCGCGGTGTTCACCGCCTACCTCCCCGCGACCGGCACGGTGGAGGAGAACCGATGATCCGTGTGCTGGTCGTCGACGACGACGTTCGAGTGGCCCGTAACCACCGGGAACTGGTGGAGTCGCTGCCCGGCTTCACGGTGGTGGGTGTGGCGCACACGGCCGCGGCCGGGCTCGCCCAGATCCGGGGGCACCGCCCCGACCTGGTCCTGCTCGACCTGCACCTGCCCGACGCCTCGGGGATCTCGGTGATGCGCACGCTGCGCGCCGCCACCGCCGACGAGGCACGCCGCACCGACTTCCTGATGATCACGGCCGTGCGCGACATCGCCCAGGTCCGCGACGCCCTGCACGGGGGAGCGGTGCACTACCTGCTCAAACCGTTCCCGCTGAGCGCCCTGCGCGACCAGTTGGAGCGCTACGCGGTGGCCCGCCGCCAGATGGACACCGAGGGGGAGACGACCCAGCAGGACGTGGACCGGCTGTTCGGACTGTTGCGCCCGCCGGGCGGCCGATCACTGCCCAAGGGACTGACCGCCGCCACCGTCGACCTCGTCGCGGGGGTGCTGCGCGCCGCCGACGGCGACCTGTCCGCCTCCGACGTGGCCGAACGCTCCGGTGTGTCCCGGGTGACCGCCCGTCGCTACCTGGAACACCTGTGCGCGGACGGCCGCGCCGAACTGCGCATGCGCTACGGCTCGGCCGGCCGCCCCGAACACCGCTACCGCTGGGTGGCATAGGGCCTGTTCTTCGGGTTCTCCTCCGCACCCTGGAGGTGCGAGGCCGCCCACGGGGTTCTGGAGGTCGGCGCAGTGGCCGAAGGTTCGCGTTCTTCGGGTGCTCTCGCGCGGACCGAAGCGGAGCGGAGGTCCGCAGGAACACGGCCGGGCCGCTCTCCTCAGACGTGCCGGTGAGCGTGGGAACCCGTCGCCGCGGCGGCGGCGCGCACCGCGCTCGCCACCGCGACCTCGCCGAGCAGGCCCGGCGCGGCCACCGAGTCCCCCACCAGGTACACACCGTCGCCCCGGTCGATCGCCGGCCGGTCCCGCCACGTGGTCCCCGGCAGGTCGAGCGCCCCCGTCCGCCCCTTGGCCACCTGGTCGCGGCGCCACGTCACCCGCTCCCGCCACTCCGGCAACGACGCGTCGAGCAACCGCTCCAGCCGCTCGGTCACCCGCGCCCGCGACTCGCCCGGCCGCACCGGGATCTGCGCCTGCACCAGCTCCTCGCCCGCCGGGGCGAGCGTCCGGTCCACCCGCGTGTACCGCTCCACGAACCCGCACTCGTCGGCGTCGAACACCGCGAACGGGTCCCGCCGCCCCCGGCGCAGCCCCAGGTCCACCAACAGCGCGTGCCCGCTCTCCCAGGCCGGCGAGTCGTCACCGAGCAGAGACCGGGCCGACGCCAGGGAGGTCGCCACGATGACCAGCCGGTCCGTCGGCAGGGAGTCCACCCGTGCCCCCGTCTCGATCCGCACCCCCATCTCCCGTGCCCGCGTCGCCAGCCGCTCGACCAGCGCCGTCCACCCGCCGACGATGTACAGCGCCGAGGGCCGCCCGGGCGACCACACCCGCTGGAACCTCTCCCACACGAACTCCGCCGACAACCGCGACGGGTCGTGGTCGAACAGCGCCACCCCCATGTGGTTCGCGGCCACCCGCGCGGTCCTCTCACCCAGGCGCTCCCGCGCCCAGGACCCGAAGTCGCGATCGTGCGGGGCGCGCAGCCCCCGGCGTGCGACCGCCCGCAACAGCGCCGGGGGCGGTGTCGACCGCATCCGGCCTCCCGCACGCACCCGGACCTCGAAGAGCGCCGACCACGGGAACCGGTGGTGGGGCGGTATCAGGTCCCGTTCGCCCAGCCACCGGGCGGCCGAACCGTCCCCGTACAGCACGTGCGGCCCCTCGTTGGCCAGGTACGGCGGATCGCACGTCCGGGCCCGGCCGCCCAGGGTGGAGTGCGCCTCCAGCAGGGTCACGGCGGCGCCGGCCTCGGCGCCGGCGATGGCGGCGGTCAGTCCGGCGAGGCCTCCGCCCACAACGGTGATGTCCATGCCTTTCAAGACGGGTCGGGCACCCGCAGGTGTGACATCTTGTCCGGGTTGGCGATCACGTACACGGTCCGGACCCGGTCGCCGTCCACGTCCAGGATCATGGTGCTGATCACCCGCCCCGAGACGATGACCAGCGCCGCCGGGGCCCCGTTGACCTCGGTGACCTCCAGTCGCGGCTCACCGGGGGCCACCCCGATCGACGCCAGGAAACGCTCCAGGTTGCTCGGCAGCGACAGGAGGAACCGGCCGACCTTCGTCCGGCCGACCAGCACCCGCAGCGGCGCCTTGGCCTTGCCGCCGCCGTCCCCGACCAGGGTGGCGTCGTCGGCGAGCAACCCGGTCAGCCCCTCCATGTCGCCCTCCGCGCAGGCCTGGAGGAAGCGTTCGGTGATGCGCCGCCGCGCCGCCCGGTCCGCCTCGAACCTGGGTCGGCGTTCGCGCACGTGGTCGCGGGCCCGCCGGGACAGCTGCCGGGTGGCGGCCTCGCCGCGCCCGATGATCTCGGCGATCTCCGCGTACGGCAGCTGGAAGGCCTCGCGCAGCACGAACACCGCCCGCTCCAGCGGACTGAGCGTTTCCAGCACCACGAGGAGCGCGAACTCGACCGTGTCGGCGAGCTCGGCCCGCTCCGAGGCGTCGGGCAGGTCGCTCACCGGTTCGGGCAGCCACTCGCCCACGTACGACTCCCGGCGGGCACGGGCGCTGCGCAACCGGTCGATGGCCAGGCGGGAGACGATGGTGACGAGGTAGGCGCGCGGGTTCTCGACCTCTTCCCGGTCGGCGGCCGACCAGCGCGGCCACGCCTCCTGGACCACGTCCTCCGCGTCGGAGGCCGTGCCCAGGATCCGGTAGGCGACCCCGGTCAGGAGGGAACGGTGGGCTTCGAAGACACCGGCGGCGTCGGCGGCGTCGGAGGTATCGGTGGTCATGAAGAGAAGACGTACCACGCACCCCGGAACGTGACACCCGTTCGCGGGATGATTCCGTGGGCCCGACCCCTGTCCCCTGCGACGGAACGAGGAACGAACGGATGTACCGACTGCGGCCCTGGGGGCCGAGGGACGCCGGACGACTGCTGTCGGCCTTCGCCGAACCCGAACTGGCGTGGCAGTCCCCGGAGGTGCCCGCCACCACCGATGAGGCGCTGGAGTGGATCGACCGGCAACGGGCCGCGGCCGAGGGGGGCTCCTCGTTCGGGTTCGCGGTCACGGCCGGGGAGGACGTCGCCCTCGGGCACGTGCAGGTCTCGGTGACCAGCCGCGCCCACGGCCTGGGCTGGGTGTCGTACTGGACGCACGCCGACGCCCGGGGGCGCGGGGTCGCCACGGCGGCCGTGCCGCTGGCCGCGGAGCGCGTCTTCGCCGAGACCGACCTGTTCCGGCTGGAACTCGGGCACCGGTTGAACAACCCGGCCTCGTGCCTGGTGGCGTTGCGCTCCGGGTTCCGGCCCGAGGGGATCGAACGGCGGAAGCTGCGCTACGGGGACGAACGGTTCGACACCGGGACCCACGCGCGGCTGCGCACCGACCCGGCCACGCGCCTTTCGGTCGCGGTCTGCGGCGCCTGAGAACGCGAGGGCGGGGCGCGATCATCGATCGCGCCCCGCCCCCGCGCTACCGGACGTGACTACTTCACGATGGCGATGCCGGAGGTGGAGTTGCTGGAGATGACGTTGCAGCCGTCCATGTTCACCAGGGAGAAGGTGATGATGTCGGCGCAGATCGGCACGGTGACGTTCTGGATGTTGGCGTTGTTGTCGGCCGCGGCGGTGCCGGTCATCGCGCCCAGGGCGAGGCCGGTGGCGAGGACGAGGCCGGAGACGGTGGCGAAGCGCTTCATGGTGAAGATCCTTTTCGGTTGGCGTTGCGATGGTCGTTGTCGATGGGACGGTGGCGTCCCGAGGTGCCCGGTGCGAGGGCGATCCGAACGATCTAGTCGTCGATGGCGATGCCGGAGGTGGAGTCCCAGCTGACGACGTTGCAGCCGTCGGAGCTGATGCCCGCGGCCTGGAGAACGTCCACGCACACCGGGATGGTGATGTTCTGGACCTTGGCGTTGTTGTCGGCCGCGGCGGTGCCGGTCATCGCGCCGAAGGCGAGGCCGGTGGCGAGGACGAGGCCGGAGATCTTGGCGATGCGGGTCATCGTGGATACCTTTCGGAAGCTCATAACGGGGTGGCTGTAGCCGCCGGAAATAACTTAGCGTAGTCATCAGCGTGCTCGGAGTACTTCAAGGGAAGAATCCAGAGTTTCTTCGAGCTTTTCTCGGGTTCCTTTCGGACATGCACGACATGTCGGAGCCCACGGTCCGCACCGCGTTACAGAACCGAGAGGTCGCCGCGCACACGAAGGGGCCCGCGCGGTGTTCCTCCACCGCGCGGGCCCCTTCGGACACCCCTCATCGAGGGGCCGTGATCACCAGCCCTGCTGCTGACCGTAACCCGGGTACTGCTGCCCATAACCGGGCTGCTGGCCGTATCCCGGCTGCTGACCGTAACCGGGGTACTGCTGCTGGTCGTAACCCGGGTACTGCTGTTGCTGGCCGTATCCCGGCTGCTGGCCGTAGCCCGCGTACGGGTCCGGCTGCTGGGCACCGGTCGGCTGCGGGTAGGCCTGCTGCTGACCCGACGGCTCCGGCTGGTGCTGGGCCTCGTGCCTGTCCACCGCGTCCTTCTTGGCGTCGGGGTCGGGGCGGAAGATGAACATACGGGTCGGCTTGTCCTTCTCGCCGTCCTCACCCGGGGTGATCAGCTCCAGCCGCCAGCCGGCCTCCTCGATCCCCTCCAGGATGCGCGTCAGGCCCGGGCGCAGCTTGCTGGAGGGCTCGTCGTAGGCGTTGATCTCCAGCTGGATGATGAACATCCGGCGCTTCTGCTGAGCCGCGACCTTGGCGTGCTCGACGACCGTGCTGTCCCTCACGACCTGTGTGACGCTCATGAATAACCGTGCCCATCTGCTCTGTTCGGAGCCGTCAGTACCCGTCGGGTCGCTACCCGGTCATCCGCGTCCAACCTTGGCGGGACTCCGCCGGGTTCCGTCACCATGATGCCTCCTATGGGTGCATCTGGCCACAGAATGCCCGAAGCGACCGCTCTGAGCGGCCACGATCGTGTTCCTCAGACGGCGGCGGCGCGGACGGCCTCGACGACGGGCGTCTCACCGTTCACGAGGTTGAGAACCCTTCCGACCGTCCCCGGTTCGTCCAGGAGCGCCACGATCACGGCGGCCACGTCGTCCCGGGTCACCGAGTCGCGCTCCACCTTCTCCCCGAGCGACACCTCCCCGGTCCCGGGTTCGTCGGTGAGGCGGCCCGGCCGCAGGATCGTCCAGTCCAGCTCCACCGAACGTTCACGCAGGTCGGCGTCGGCGGCGCGCTTGGCCTCGACGTAGGCGGCCCACACCTCGTCGCTGTCGGCGGGCAGCGGGTTGTCCACCCCGATCGCGGAGACCTGGATCAACCGGCGCACCCCCGCCAGAGAGGCGGCGTCGGCGGTCAGCACGGACGCCTTGCGGTCGACCGTGTCCTTGCGGGTGGCCCCGCTGCCCGGCCCGGCGCCGGCCGCGAACACGACGGCGTCGGCGTTCATGACCTTCTCCGCCAACTCGGTGACGGTGGCCTGCTCCAAGTCGATGACCACGGGCTCGGCGCCCGCGTCGACGACGTCCTGAGAGTGGTCGGGATTGCGGATGAGGGCGACGGGCTCGTCCCCGCGCGCGGCCAGCAGCCCGGCCAGCCGCAGCGCGATCTTCCCGTGTCCCCCGGCGATGACGATACGCATACCGGCACCCTAACCGTTCCGTTCGGATGTCCGGGGGTGGCCCGCGGACCCGCGCCCGACGACGACGGGCCTCCCGGACGGCGGAGGGCGGACGCCCGGCCCGGGCCCGCCCTCCGCCCGTCCCCGGCGCGGAGGGCGGGCCCGACCGCGCTACCCGACCGTCCAGACGTCCCCGCCCGCGAGCAGGGCCGACAACTCCCCGTCGCCGCGTTCGGCACGCGCGTCCGCCACCTGCTCGTTGACCAGATCGTCGTAGGTGGGTCGGCGCACCTCACGGAACACCCCGATCGGCACGTGCTCGAACGCCGGCCGGTCCAGCCGGGACAGCGCGAACGCGTACCCCGGGTCCTCCCGGTGCGCGTCATGGCGGATCAACCGCTCCTCACCGACCGACGCGACGTCCACCACCTCCAACCCGCCGTACTCCCCGGCGACCACGCCCCGGCCGTCGCCCAGGCGCAACGGCTCACCGTGCTCCAACCGCAGCAGCCGGGTGTCCTTGGCCGCGGGGTCCTTGAGCGGTTCGAACGCGTCGTCGTTGAAGATGGGGCAGTTCTGGTACACCTCCACGAACGACGCTCCCGGGTGTTCGGCGGCGGCCCGCAGCACCGACGTCAAGTGTTTGCGGTCGGAGTCGACCGACCGCGCCACGAACGTCGCCTCCGCGCCCAACGCCAACGACACCGGGTTGAACGGGTGGTCCAGCGATCCCACCGGCGACGACTTGGTGATCTTGCCCGCCTCGGACGTCGGCGAGTACTGCCCCTTCGTCAACCCGTAGATCCGGTTGTTGAACAGCAGCACGTTGACGTTGACGTTGCGGCGCAGCGCGTGGATCAGGTGGTTGCCGCCGATCGACAACCCGTCACCGTCACCGGTGATCACCCACACCGACAGGTCCGGGCGACTCGTGGCCAGACCGGTGGCGATCGCCGGGGCCCGCCCGTGGATCGAGTGAACCCCGTACGTGCTCAGGTAATAGGGGAACCGGGAGGAGCAGCCGATCCCCGAGACGATGACGATGTTCTCGCGCGGCACGCCCAACTCGGGCAGGAACGCCTGGAAGGCGGCCAGGATCGCGTAGTCACCGCAGCCCGGGCACCAGCGCACCTCCTGGTCGGACTTGAAGTCCTTCATCTTGTAGGAGATGTCGCTCTTGGGCACCAGACGCAGCCCCGCGAAGCCGGTGTCGTGCGTGTGCTCAGTCACGATCGATGACCTCCTGAAGCGCTCCCGCCAGCTCCTCCGCCTTGAACGGCAGGCCGCGGACCTTGTTGTAACCGATGACGTCGACCAGGAACCGGCCGCGCAACAGCAGGGCCAGCTGGCCCAGGTTGATCTCCGGGACCACCACCCGGTCGTAGGCGCGCAGCACCTCGCCCAGGTTCGCCGGGAACGGGTTGAGGTGGCGCAGATGCGCCTGCGCGACCCGACGGCCGGTACGGCGCACCCGCCGCGCCGCGGCGGTGATCGAGCCGTAGGTGCCGCCCCAGCCCAGGACCAGCACCTCGGCCTCCCCGCTCGGATCGTCGACCTCCAGGTCCGGGACGTCCACGGCGTCGATCTTGGCCTGGCGGGTGCGGACCATCAGGTCGTGGTTGGTGGGGGTGTAGGAGATGTCACCGGTCTCGGCGTGCTTCTCGATGCCGCCGATCCGGTGCTCCAGCCCGGCCGTGCCCGGCACCGCCCACGGCCGGGCCAGGGTCTCGGCGTCGCGCAGGTACGGCAGGAAGTCCCCGTCGGGCCCGTTGGGGGCGGTCGCGAACCCGGGCTCGATGACCGGAAGCTCCGAGACCTCGGGCAACCGCCACGGCTCCGACCCGTTGGCGAGATACCCGTCGGAGAGCATCACCACCGGGGTCCGGTACGTCACGGCGATCCGCACCGCCTCCAACGCCACCGCGAAGCAGTCGGCGGGGGAGGCCGGCGCCACCACCGGCAGCGGGGACTCGCCGTTGCGCCCGAACAGAGCCATGAGCAGGTCGGTCTGCTCGGTCTTGGTGGGCATGCCGGTGCTGGGCCCGGCCCGCTGGACGTCGACGATGACCAGCGGCAGCTCGGTCATCACCGCCAGACCCACGGTCTCCTGCTTGAGCACCATCCCCGGGCCGGAGGTGGTGGTCACGCCCAACGCCCCGCCGAACGCCGCCCCCAGGGCGGCGCCCACACCGGCGATCTCGTCCTCCGCCTGGAACGTGCGCACCCCGAACTCCTTGTGCCGGGACAGCTCGTGGAGGATGTCGGAGGCCGGGGTGATCGGGTACGAGCCAAGGAACAGGGGCAGCCCCGAACGCCGGGAACCGGCGATGAGCCCGTAGGCGGTGGCCAGGTTCCCGGTGATGTTGCGGTAGGTGCCCGCGGGCAGTCGGGCCGGTTTGATCTCGTAGGAGACCGCGAAGTCCTCGGTGGTCTCACCGAAGTTCCAGCCCGTCTGGAAGGCGGTCAGGTTGGCCGCCAGGATGTTCGGCTTGGTGGCGAACTTCGACTTCAGGAACGCCGCGGTGCCCTCCGTCGGCCGGTTGTACATCCACGACAGCAGGCCGAGCGCGAACATGTTCTTGGCCCGCTCGGCGTCCTTCTTGGAGATGTCCAGACCGGCCAGGGCCTCCACGGTCATGGAGGTCAACGGCACCGCGCTCACCTTGAACCCGTCCAGGGTCCCGTCGGTGAGCGGGTCCGCCGCGAAGCCCACCTTGGCCAGGGCGCGCTTGGTGAACTCGTCGGTGTTGACGATCACCGTGGCCCCGCGGGGCAGGTCGCCCAGGTTGGCCTTGAGCGCGGCGGGGTTCATCGCCACCAGGACGTCGGGCGCGTCGCCCGGGGTCATGATGTCGTGGTCGGCGAAGTGCAACTGGAAACTGGAGACACCGGGAAGGGTCCCGGCGGGCGCGCGGATCTCCGCGGGGAAGTTCGGCAGGGTCGACAGGTCGTTGCCGAACGTCGCGGTCTCCTGGGTGAAGCGATCACCGGTCAGTTGCATCCCGTCGCCGGAGTCACCGGCGAAACGGATGACGACGCGGTCGAGCTGTTCGATCTGTTTGGACACTGAGATCGACGACCTCCTCGGCCGCCGGTCGTTGTGGCGGCGGCGCTCGTGAGTGTCAGCCCTCCGGTCGGGGCGCACCGCTGCGGGGCGGCCCCCCGATCGCGTGAGGGCACGGACGGGGTGTGCGGCCCCCGCGTCCACCGGGTGCGCCAACCCTGGGGGACGTGGTGAGGCGTCCACGCCCGTGGACGCGGAACGATGTCCGCGACCTCGCGCGCAAAGTGATGAGGGCCACGTTCGCACTATAGGTCGTCGGGGCGGAATCGACCGAAGGCGGGTGGTGATTGTCACATCGGGGCGGCGATCGCGGGGCGGTACCGGATACCGGAACGCGAAGGGTGTGATGGACGGCCCCCCGACCGGGGAACGCGGGACGCCGACCCGCACGTTCATCACCATGTACACATCACGGACGAAGAGCGGGGAGGTGGCGGCGTGCACGTCGGCCTGATCCGGGCGATCGGCCTGTTCATCGGCGTCGCTGTGGTCCTCCTCGTCGCGGGCTGGCTGTGCGCCGAGAAGACGGGACTCCAGTTCGCCGTCACCCTGGTGGTGTGCGCGGCGATCCTGGTCCACCTGTTCGGCGACTCGCTGGCGCTGCGCGCCATGCGGGCGCGCCCGGTGGGGGAGATCGAGCGGCCCGAGCTGTACCGGATGGTCCGCGAACTGGCCACGGCCGCACGCCAGCCCATGCCGCGCCTGTACCTGTCGCCGATCCGATCGCCCAACGCCTTCGCCACCGGGACCGGTCGCCGGGCCGCGCTGTGCTGTACGACGGGCCTGTTGCGCACGCTCGACGAACGTCGGCTGCGCGCGGTGATCGCCCACGAACTGGCGCACATCAAGGCCGCCGACACCCTGGCCGGATCCGTGACGGTCACCCTCACCGGTCTGATCACCGCGTTGAGCGCGCTGGCCCTGGTACTGCCGCTCGGCGACTCGGAGGAAACCGACGTCCCCGAACTCCTGGGCGGACTGATGGTGGCGCTGCTGGCGCCGCTGGCCTTCCTCGTGGTGCGCGCCGGAGTGGGGCGTCAGAGCGAGTTCCGGGCCGACGAACAGGCCGCCCGCACCACGGGGGACCCCGAAGCGCTGGCCGAGGCCCTGCTCGCGATCGAGAAGGGGATGCGCGCCCATCCCTTGCCCCGCCGGAGGACGCTGCTGCCGGCGGCCCACTTGATGACCACCAACCCGTTCCCCACGGGGGTCTGGCGGCTGTTCGCCGCCCATCCGCCCACGGAGGAGCGGGTGCGGCGGCTGCGTGAACTGCGCCGGGACTGGGACCTGGGCTGATCGATCCCGCCCCGGAGGCCTCCGGGCGGAGGGAGCACACGACGGCCGCCCTCGACGGACGGCCGCTCGGTGGTTCCGCCCGGTCCTAGCGGTGGTTGACGAACTGAGAAGGGCATTCCCGCCTCCCAGCTCAGGAGACGGGGATGCCCTCTGACGTGCTGCTACGCCTCTTGCTGCTTCTCGCCGTTTCGCACTACATCCCAGCTTGATGTGCCCTGGATGTGCCTTGCGCCCTACGGGCTTTGTAGGCCTGCCGGACGCAGAGTCCTGCCATGAAGCTATTCCGAACAATGCTCGTTTCCATGCCCTACGGGCTTTGTAGGCCTGCCGGACTGGCTCCGCGCCAACGCCCAGGACGAAGCAAAGGTTTCCATGCCCTACGGGCTTTGTAGGCCTGCCGGACATGAGCCCGGAGGAGCAGCAGCGTTGCTTCCAGAGGTTTCCATGCCCTACGGGCTTTGTAGGCCTGCCGGACCCTTCCCGGTTTTCACCGGGCCTGGCCTGCGACGATGCACTCCGTCTGCACGCAATACCCCTTCCAGGCCCCTGGAAGTATGTGACCGGGCGCATATTTCCCGCCCGTGAGGCTGTGGCCAGCGCAAACACCTTGCACGCGCGGGCCGGTTTCCGCACCCGAACCAGATTCGGTGTACATGCCCAAACCCATCACGGGCCATTCCCAGTCTGCCACGAGCACCCCCACCACCGCCTCCCGCTTCTCTGCCTTCCGCGCCTGCCCGAACCCCTGGACTCCTCGCCCCGCCCGTGGTGCTCCGATCGTCGTCCCGGCCCGGCCGGTCTTCTGCCGCCCGCGCGGTCGGCCTCCCGAAGGGTGTCGGCCTCCACTGCCTGGGGCACTACTTCGCGACCCTGCTCATCCACGAGGGGGCCCGGTCAAGACGGTGCAGATGGCCTCGGGGCACTCCACACCGACGGTGACGCTCAACACCTACGTGGGGGAGTGGCCCGAAGCCCAAGACCGAACACGTGCCCTCGTGGACAACGCGCTCGGTCTTGTGCCCCGGATGTGCCCTCCACTGGACGCCGCCTAGCCTTCTGGCAGGTCACAGCGGTGAACTCTCGTGTTTCTAGCGGTAGTTGACGAACTGGAGGGCCAGGTCGAAGTCCTTCTCCTTGATCAGGTTCTGGACCGACTGGAGGTCGTCCTTCTTCTTGGAGCTGACGCGCAGCTCGTCGCCCTGGATCTGCGCCTTGACGCCCTTGGGGCCCTCGTCGCGGATCAGCTTGGAGATCTTCTTGGCGTCATCGGAGGTGATGCCCTCCTTGAGGCCGATGGGCAGGCGGTACTCCTTGCCGGAGATCTTGGGCTCGTCGGCGGCGTCGAGGATCTTCAGGGAGAGCTTGCGCTTGATCAGCTTCTCCTTGAAGACCTCCAGGGCGGCGAGCGCGCGCTCCTCGGAGCTGCTGCGGATCTCGATGCCCTCCTCGCCCTGCCAGGCGATGGTGGTCCCGGTGCCCTTGAAGTCGAAGCGCTGGGAGAGCTCCTTGCCCGTCTGGTTCAGGGCGTTGTCGACCTCTTGACGGTCGAGCTTGGACACCACGTCGAAACTGGATTCGGCGGCCACGTTCTCTCACACCCCGTAGTTGGGTCGGTCATCGGGGCGGGCCTCCTCGGAGCGCCCGCGCGGTCGGTCGGGCCCGGCCGCGCGCGGCGCGGGCACGGTCCCAGAGCTTAGTGGGACCCTGCTCAGGGTGTCCGAAGGGCGGCCGGGGGCGCGCCCGCGAAACCGATTTCAGGTTCGGGGGGTTCATCCGCTATTCTCGTTCATGCGACACGGGGAACCCCGAAGTCGCAGCCCAGGCAGGTTGCCCGAGCGGCCAATGGGAGCGGACTGTAAATCCGTCGGCTTAGCCTTCGAAGGTTCGAATCCTTCACCTGCCACCCTGGGAACGAGGCCCCGACACCATCAGGTGTCGGGGCCTCGTCGTGTTTCCCGAGAGACACCGGCCTCCGAACATGGTGCCGAGACCCAGGTCACACGATGGCTTCGGAACGCTGACGAATCGGACGTTGTGGCCCAAGTGCCGGGCGGGTCCGGGATTCGGACCATCGCGAGTCCATAGCGCTGCGGACACGGTGGGGTAACAGCCCTTCGCCCATGTGTCGGAAAAGACGCGAAAAAAAGGATTCGACGGACCGGCAAAAAGAATTCTCCCGACAAAATGGACAATCGAACTCCACGGGTTTCGGCGTTGACAAAAAACAAAGGGCGGATGATGATTGCCTCAGTCCACCGCGACACAGGTGCAAGAGCGCCTGCGTCTTTTTCTGTCAACACCTCGAAGATTTCCGGGGGAAGTCATGATCAAGAAGATGGCCGCTGCTGGCCTGGTCGCCGGTGCCGCGATGGGCGCGCTGCTCCTCGGAGCTCCCGCACACGCTTCGCACGGCGGTGACCAGCAGTTCAACCAGAACCTGCAGCTGGTGCCGATTCAGTCCTGCAACCTGACCGGCAGCGTCGGTCTGGTCGCCGTCACCGTGCCGATCCTGTCGCCGCAGACCACCGGCGACTGCGTGAACGGGCCCATCGGCACCAACATCAGCTAGTTCCGGCAATTAGTCCGACTGCGACGATTTCTCAAACTTTCTCGAAGGGTAATTCAATGCTGCGTAAGCTCGGTGTTGCCGGTCTCATCGCTGGTGCCGCTCTCGGCGCCGTTCTCTCCGCCACCCCGGCCTCCGCCTCCCACGGTGGCGACCAGCAGTACAACCAGAACCTTCAGGCCATTCCGGTCCAGCTGTGCAACACCAGCGCCGCCGTGGGCCTGGTCGCGGTCAACGTGCCGATCCTGTCGCCGCAGACCACCGGCGACTGCGTCAACGGCCCGGTCAGCACCAACATCAGCTAGGAGATCTCGACATGCTGCGTAAGTTCGCCACCGCCACCGCCATCGCCGGGATCGCCCTGGGCGCCGTTCTGGCCGCGTCTCCGGCCTCCGCCTCGCACGGCGGTGACCAGCAGTACAACCAGAACCTCCAGCTGGTTCCGGTCCAGCTGTGCAACACCGAGTTGGCCGTCGGTCTCCTGGCCGGCGTCAACGTGCCGATCCTGTCGCCGCAGACCACCGGCGACTGCGTCAACGGCCCGATCAGCACCAACATCGACTAGGAGCCACCACATGCTGCGCAAGCTCTCGATCGCGGGTGCTGTTGCCGGTATCGCCCTGGGTGCGGTCCTGGCCGCGTCTCCGGCCTCCGCCTCGCACGGCGGTGACCAGCAGTTCAACCAGAACCTGCAGTTGGTTCCGGTCCAGCTGTGCAACACCGAGCTGGCCGTCGGTCTGATCGGGGCGAACGTGCCGATCCTGTCGCCGCAGACCACCGGTGACTGCGTCAACGGCCCGGTGGGCACCAACGTGGACCACGATCGCCGTGGCCACCACGACCACCCCGGCTACCACTAGTCACCACCCTGTGGTGACGGCGGGGTCCTTGCGGCCCCGTTGACGGAAAAGAGCGGTTCCCAGAGGCCCCCCGGTGCACACCGGGGGGCCTCGTCGCGGATCCGGAACCCACGCTGGAGGTAAAGGAATGCAGCGCATCACCCTGACCGGGGTCGGCGCGGTCGCCCTGTTGGCGGTCATCGGGTGCGGCGGCGAGGAGCCGGGAGGGGGCGGCACCCTCCCGGAGGAGGCCGCCCCGCAGGCCGAGGAGGCGAGCCCCACCACGACCGCCGGCGACGCCGAGGTGTACGTCCTCAACCGGTACGGCGACGAGAACGGGTTCGACGACCGGCGCCCCACCGAGTACGTCGCCACGGAGTTCACGACCTTCAGCGACATGGAATGGCGGGAGTGGTCGGACGGGCGGGCCAGGGGCGAGGGGGGCCTCCTCGGCACCTGGTGCATGGACCAGGAGTGCCAGAACGACCCCTACGACGTGGAGGTCGAACTCGGCGACCCGGTCGAGGCCGACGGGACCCGCTACTTCTCCACCTACACGATCACCGAGTACGACGACGACATGACCGACGAGGTCCGGCGGGCGCTGGAGGGCGCCGACGACGGCCGACTCGAACATCCGGCGGCGCGGTGACCGGGACCACCCGGATCGGGGCTCCCGCGAGAATCGTGCCAAAGTTCCTGAAACAGTTGTCATCGCTGGTCAGGCATGGTGGTACGAGGTCCCGAGCGGGGGTCGGAAGGGCGGAATCCGACGTGCCGTGTCCCTGAGGTCTCTACCCTGCTGAGGTGTGGGACTCAACCAATGGGCGGATGACCGCGCGGACGATGAACGAAGCGATGGCGACCGATCGGCGCCACGCCACGGCCGCGCCGCCCTGCTGCGCCTGGCCTCGTGGTTCGAGGAGGCGGGGCAGGAACGCGCCGACGCCCTGGCCGGCGCGGCCTACGCCCTGTACCCGGCCCGTCACCTGAAGGGGCGGGTCGACGACGGCGTCGCCGCCACCACGGCGTGGTGGCAGGCCGAACCCGACCGCAGCACGGTCATCGAGCGCCCGGGGACCCGACCGCCCGAACCCGTCCGCGACCACCGCGCCCAGCAGTCCCGGTTGCGCGATGCCGCCGAGTCCTCCGCGCACTGGCGCCGCACCGGCGCCGCCCAGGTCCGCGCTCTGCTGTCGCGTCCCACGGGGCCGCGCGCCCACCTGGACCTGTCCGGCGCGGGCATGGAGGTGCTCATGGAGCTCCTCACCGCGGCACTCGGCTCCGGTGACGCCGGTCGCCGGCCCACCTCCGCCGGCGACCTGGAGTTCTCCCTGCGCCTGCACGTGGTCTCCGCGCCGGGGTCCGAGGTGGTGATCCAGGGCGAGGGCGGCGAACTCACCCTCGAAGGCCTGCGCCTCTGCGTCACCCCCTACGAACAGCACGAACCCGACCCCTCGCTCTTCGCCCCGAGGACCGGAACCGCCCCTTCGGCCTCGTCCGGAACCCCGGCGGCCCTGGCGGCCCCGGCGCCCGCCGTCCTCCCGACCCCCTCCGGCCCCTCCGCGCCCTCCGAGGCGCCGGAGGAGGACGCTTCAGCGCCTTCCGCCGCACCGGAGACGGACGCCCCGGCGCCCTCCGCCGTCTCCGCGACCGCGGCGCGGGGATCCGGGCCGACGGCACCGGACACGACGCCTGCGGAGGAAGCCCCCTCGGACGCGCGGGCCCGGCCCGGGGAGCAGGCCCCGCCGCCCGGTGCGCCGGTCGTCGACCCGCCGACCCCGCCGGTCCCCGTCACCGAGGACGAGGACGACACCACAGACGACACCGATCCGGACACCCGGACCACCGGCCCGATCGACCTCGGTCGGGACCGGCCGTGGACCCGGACATGGGGGTGATGGAGACGGACATCCACAGCGAGGACACCGCGCTCATCGGCGAACGTCAGGCCGCCGCGCGCGCCCTCATGGCACGCCCGCTCCTGACCGAGCGCGCCCATTCCGCCGAGTTCTCCCTCGTGCGCTCCCACGCGGAGTGGCTCGCCCAGCGGTTCCATCGGGTGCTGGGTTACCGGCTCACCGTCGCCGACGACCACGCCCGACTGGTCAAACGCGGCCCCGGCGCCCCCGCGCCGTTGGCACGGACCACCGGCGCGCCCTTCACCCCGCGCACCCACACGTACCTCGCCCTGGTCCTGGCGGTACTGGTCGAGGACACCGGCCCCATCGGCGTCCGGGACCTGGCCGTCCGGCTCCGCGAGGCGGCCCGCGAGGCCGGTATCGACGCCGACCCCGGCCGTGGCCTGGGCGAACGCCGCGCCTACTGCGCCGCCTTGGAGCTGCTGGTCGAACTGGGCGCCCTCGCCGAGACCGAGGGTTCCATCGGTGACCACCGCGCCGACGCCACCGCCGACGCGCGTCTGCTCCCGCACACGCGCGTCGCGCGCTCGGTCGCCGTCCACCTGCCCCGCGCCGGCGACGACCCCGACTCCTTCCTCGCGGCGGCCTCCGTGAGCGACCCCGACGGCGACAACCAGGGCGAGCTCGCCCTGCGTCGGCTGCTGGCCGAGACCGCCGTCGTCTACCGTGAGGACCTCCCCGACCGTCAGCGCGACCGGCTGTCCGCCCACCAGTGGCGGGCCGCGGCGGCACTGTCCAACCTCCTCGGCTGCGACGTCGAGGTCCGGGCCGAGGGCGTCGCGCTCATCCTGCCCGACGAGGCCGTCGCGGGCCTGCCCTCCGACGACCCCGTCGGCCAAGTCGCGCTGTCCCTGATCCGGCACCTCTCCGGCCGCCTGCACCCCGGTCGCCCCCTCACCTCCGTCACGGTCCCCGACCGGGAACTGGACGCCGCGCTGGAGGCCTTCTGCGGGGCGGACGCCCCCGAACGCGCGGAATGGGCCCGCACCGCGGGACCCGAGATCCCCGACCCCGAGCGACTCCGTGGACGGGCGCTGACCCTGCTGGCCGACCTCGGCCTGCTCCGCGGCGGCCCCGGGCGGTGGCGGCTCACCGCCGCAGCCGCCCGCTACGGGGCCGAGGCGGACGATCGCGTCCCCCGAATCCAGGACAATGACCATGACAGCCGGACACAACCCTCCCAAGCGAGCGGTTCCGGTCAGGAAGACGGCACCCCCGAATCCCCCATCGACCCTCGGGGCGACCTGAATCGGGTGGCGTCCGTGCTGCAAGCGGTGGCGAACGAGAAGGTGAGCGCGACCAGTGGTGACCCAGGAGACCGGAACGGCGACGGCTGAGCCCCGCTACCGCCTCGAACGGGCGGGCATCCGCAACGTCTGGCAGTACGACGACCACGTCCTCGAATTCGCCGAGGGCCGGCTGCTGCTGCGCGGCCGCAACGGCGCCGGCAAGTCCAAGGCGCTGGAGATGCTCCTGCCCTTCCTGCTGGACGGCGACACCCGCCGCCTGGACACCACCGGCACCAACCGCACCAGCCTGCGCTGGCTCATGTCCGAGGACCCCCGTGCCGGACGTGCCCCCGTACCCGAGGACGCCGGCCCCGACCTGCTGGGCGGCCCCGAGGAACCCCGGGACGAACCGGACGCGGAGTCCGACGACGACACCGCCCCGGCGATCCGCCTGGGCTACCTGTGGGTCGAGTTCACCACCGCCCGCGGCGACCGCGGCCTGGACGCCGCGGCCCGCGGCGCCACCACCGCCTCCGCCCTGCTGGCCGCCGTGGCCGGCGGCGACCGCGACCGCGACCGCGACGACACCGCCCGCCACCTGACCCTGGGCGCCGCCGTCATGGCCGTCGGCGACGCCGACCCGCGCTGCGTGTTCTTCGTCACCGAACGCCGCGTCGGCCACGACCTCGACCTCGTCGTCGACGGCCGCCCCAAGCCCGTCGACCGACTCCGCTCGGAGATCGGCGCCGACAACTGCTACACCTCGCCCGTCCCCTACCGGGCCCGGGTCATGCGCGACCTCTTCGGCATCGACGATTCCGTCCGCTACCGCAATCTCATCCACCTGCTCTACCGGTTGCGCCGCCCCACCATCGGCGACCGTCTGGAGGCCGGTGAACTCGTCGGCGTCCTCTCCGAGGCGCTGCCCCCCATGGACGAGTCCGTCCTGGACGAGGTCGCCCGCAACATCGCCGACCTCGAACAGGCCCGCACCGACAAGGACTCCCTCACCGAGGCGGGCGACGGGGTCACGGCCTTCCTCGCCGACTACCGCGCCTACCTGGTGGGCTCCCTGCGCGAACGGGTCGCCGAAGTCCGCGAACAGCTCGACGGATGCGCCCGCCGCACGGTCGAGACCGACCGACTGCGCGCCGAACTCGACGGCCTCATCACCACCGAGAGCCGCATCGCCGAGGAACGCGACCAGGCCCGCCGCACCCGCGACACCGCCACCGCCGACGAAGGCACCCTGAGCGCCGCCCAGGGCGCCGCCGCCACGGCCACCGCCGGCGAGCGCCGCGCCTACGACGCCGCCGTCGGCGCCTACATCCGGGCCGCCGAGGCCTCCTGGGTCGCCGCCGAACACGCCGAACGCGTCGAACGTCACGCCATCGGGCTGCTCGGCGACGACACCTCCGTCATCGAACGCGCCCTCGACGTCCTGCGCCAGACCCACGCCGAGGCCGTCCGCGCCGCCACCGCCTCGGGGCTGGACCCCGAGATCCTCGGCGTCGTCCCCGACACCACCGCGATCGTCCACACCCCCCGCGAGAGCGGCACCCGCGTCGACATCCAGGGCCTGGAACAGGCGGTCGAGCGCGATCCCGTCGAGGGCATCGACCTCGACGCGCTGCGCGAACACCTGGGTCGGCTGCACGACCACCTCACCGACACCGCCGAACGGGCCACCGAACGCGCCGACCAGGCGGCCCGCCTCACCGGCCTCACCGCCGCCGAGGCCGCCGCCGACCGCCGCCTGGTCGCCCTCACCAGCGAGGCCGAGAGCGCCGACTCCGTCCTCGAACGCGCCCACGACCGCGAGCAGGAGGCCATCGCCGCCCTGCGCGCGCGGAGCGCCGACTACGCCGACGGCGTCCGGGCCTGGGCGGCCCGCCTGCGCGACTCCAGTCACGCCCACGCCCTGGGCGACGCCATCCACGAACTGGAGGGCAGTGTCGAACTGCCCATCACCGAAGCCCTGCGCGTCCTCGACATCACGGTCCCCGCCACCGTCGCCCACCTGGCCCACGCCGCCGTCGACCCGCTCCTGGAGGAGCTGCGGGCCCGTCGCGACGTCGCCGTCGGCGAAGAGGGACAGCTCGCCGAAGAACTCGCCGAACTGGCCGACCGGCGCGCCCGCGGCACCGAACACGCCCCCGAACGCCCGGCCTGGGCCGCCTACCCCCGCCCGGCCGCCGACGGTGTCCCCTTCCACCTCGCCGTCGACTTCGCCGACGGTCTCTCCACCCGTGAACAGGCGGGACTGGAGGCGGCCCTGGAGGCCGCCGGCCTCCTCTCCGGGTGGATCCGCGCGGACGGCACCCTCTACGACCCGGCCACTCGGGACCTCATGCTCACCCCGGCCCGCCCGGCCAAGGGCCGCACCCTCCTCGACGTGCTCGTCCCCGTCGTCATCCCCGACCGGGGCGTGGGCCACGAGTCCCTGCGCGCCCTGCTGGCCTCCATCGCCCTGCTCCCCGAACCCGGGGTCGCCGGTGTCGGCGGTGCGGAGGGCGGCGAGGCCAAGCACCGCCGCGACGACTCCGTCGCCACCGTGAGCGCCATGTCCACGTTCGGGGCCTGGCGGCTCGGCGTCGCCTCCGGCGCGCACTTCAAGGGCGAACCCGAGTACATCGGCGAGGCCGCCCGCAAACGCGCCCGGGACCGCCAGTCCGCCAACACCGACCGGCGCATCGCCGTCGCCGAGGCGCTCCTCGCCGAGGCGGGGGAGCGGCGTTGGGGCCTGGAGCACTCCTACGCGGAGCTCCTGGAGGTCTCCCGGGACCTGCCCGACCCCTCACAGCTCATCCGCGCCTGGGCGGTCCTGGACATCGCCCGCGCCGCCACCGCCGCCGCCCGCCGCGCCCACGACACCGCGGCCGGCGCCGCCGACGCCGCCCGCACCGAACTCCTCGACATCCGGGCCCGGCTGCGTTCGGCCGCCGCCGAACACGACCTGTCCACCCTCCGCGCCGACCTCGACAGCGCCCTGCGCGCCCTCGACCACCTGCGCGTCCTCGTCACCTCCGGCCTGCGCGACCTGGAGATCCTGGCCTGGTCCCTCGCCGACCACGAACGCCACATCGACTCCTGGCACCGCGCCCGCGCCGATCGTGTCCTCGCCGAGGACGTGCGCGCCGCGGCCATCGACGACATGATCACGGTGCGCCGCCAGATCGAACTCGGCGACCGCGCCAAGGGCGTCCCCGACGAGCAGCTCGACGCCGCCCGGGCGCAGGTCCGCGAACGCGCCGAGGCCGCCGCCCGCCGCCTGCCCGAACTCGAACGGGCCGCCCAGCGCGCCCGCGACGAACGGGTCGGCGCCGAGGCCCGCCTGGACGTCGCCACCGTCGAACGCTCCGAGCAGATCCGCCGGACCCTGACCGCCGGGGACCGCCTCGTCGCCGCGCTCTCCCTGCCCGGCGAGGGCGAGGAGCCCGACCGCCCCGACGCCGTCCTGCTGGGCGCCGCCGGTCTGGCCTCCCGCGCCGCCGCCGACGCACCCCTGGCCGCGCACCTGGCCGCCCGTCCCGGCCCCTCCGTCGACCCCGCCGCCACCGCGCCCGACGCCCGCCTGGCGCTCCTGGACGCCTGCGTCCGAGACCTGGAGGAAGGGCTCGCCGAACAGGGCGAGGTCCCCGAGGTCGACGACAGCGCCATCCTGGGCAGCCGCGAGGAACTCCACCGCCTCCTCACCTCCGTCGGCTGGGCCCAGACCCGCACCGAGCTCACCGAGCCGCGCGGCCTCAAGCGCCTCACCGTGCACGACGAGGAGGACGCCTACGACGTCACGGCCTACGCCGAGCGCATCGCGGCCTCCGTCGCCCGGGCCGCCGAGACCGTCGCCATCGCCGAGGAGGAGGCCTTCGAGCGCCACCTGCTCGGCGAACTGGCCGGCCACCTGGCCCACCAGATCGACGAGGCGCGCGCCCTCATCGAGACCATGAACGACGTGCTCAAGGACGTCACCACCTCCGCGGGCCTGGGCGTGCGCCTGGACTGGCGGCTGGCCCCCGACGCCGGAGCCGACATCGAGGCGGTCGTCCCGCTCCTGGCCACCCCCGCCGAGGAGCGCACCCGCGTCCAGACCACCCGACTGCGCGACGCCCTGCGCCGGTGCATCGAGGCGATCCGACGCCTGGACCCCACCGCCACCGGCGGCGCCCAGCTGCGCGCCGCGCTCGACTACCGCTCCTGGTTCACGTTCACCGTCTATGTGACCGACGCCACGGGGGCCGAGCGTCGCCTCGGTCACCGCACCGCCCTCAGCCAGGGCGAGCAGCGCGTCGTGGCCTACCTGGTGCTGTTCGCCGCGGCAGCCGCCCACTTCGACGCCCTCGCCGCCCGCGCGCCGTGGGCGCCGCGCCTCATCCTCCTCGACGACGCCTTCGCCAAGGTGGACGAACCCACCCACGGCCGCCTGCTCGGCCTCCTCGTCGAACTCGACCTCGACTTCGTCCTCACCTCCGAGCGGGTGTGGGGCTGCTTCGCGAGCGTGCCCAGCCTCAACATCTACGAGTGCCTGCGCGACCCCAACGTCCCGGGCATCGCGACCCTGCACTTCACCTGGGACGGGAGCAGACGCCGCCTCATCGGCGTCTGACCCCCGCCCCGAGGCGGGGCCGGGCGGGAGAACCGACCTTTACGGGCGGTTCTCATGCGGGCTGTCCTAGTCTGCTTGTGCAGGAACGACGACAGATGGGGTACGACAATGACCCGGGTGCCCGAGGAGATCGAGATCGGCGACCACGCCGTGGCCGTCACCGGTGACGACCCCACCGCCACGGTCCTCCTGGACGCCCTGGCGCGGTCCGGACTGCCCAGGGGGACGCACTCCTGGGTCACCGCCGCACTGTGGGGCGACGAGGCGCTGGAGGCCCGCGCCGAGGGCCGGGAGATCCCCGATCCCCGGCCGACCGCTCCCGCGCCGCCCCCGCCGGGCCGGGTCCGGCGGGCCTACCTCACCCGCATCCGGGTCCAGGGTTTCCGGGGCATCGGCCGCCCCGCCGAACTGGTCTTCCCGTCCGGGCCCGGGCTCACCGTCATCGTCGGCCGCAACGGCTCGGGCAAGTCCAGCTTCGCCGAGGCCGCCGAGGCCGTCCTCACCGGACGCAACCCCCGATGGGACGCCATGCCCACCGGCTGGCGCGACGGATGGCGCAACCTGCACTACGACGAGAGCACCGAGGCGACCGTCGACCTCCTCATCGCCGGCGACGAGGCGCCCACCCGGATCAGCCGTCGCTGGAACGGGGACAGCGTCCGTTCGGCGCGCGGCGAGATCATCCGCCCCGACGGCACCGTCACCCCCCTGCGCGCCCTCGACTGGGGTGAGGACCTGGTCCGGTACCGGCCGTTCCTGTCCTACGACGAGCTGGGCCGCACCGTCACCGGCCGCTCCGCGGAGCTGTACGACACGCTCACCTCCCTGTTGGGGCTCACCGGGCTGGCGGACGCCGAACGCCGTCTCGCCCGCTTCTGCGACACCCTGGCCAAGCGCCGCGACCGACCCTCGCGGGAACTGCCCCGGCTCCTGGACTCGCTCCGCGCCTGCGACGACCCGCGCGCCGCCCGCGCCGTCGAACTCCTCACCGGGCCCGGGCTCGACCTGGCGGCGCTGCGCGGATTGGCCGAGGACGACGGCCCCAGCGACCCCGCCCTGCACGTGGTGATGCGCCGCCTGCGCCGCCTCTCGCTACCCGAACGCGTCGTGATGAGCGACGTCGTCAACGAACTGCGCGGCGCCGCCATGGAACTGGCCATGGCCGCCGGCAGCAAGGGCGACCACGCCCACGGTGTGGTCCGCCTCCTGGAAGAGGCGATCGAACACCACGGACGCCATCCCACCGAGACCACCTGCCCCACCTGTGACACCCCGAGCGCCCTGGGGTCCGACTGGGTCCGGCGGGCCACCGCCCGTCTGCGCGCCCTGCGCCCCCAGGCGGCTGCCGCCTCCGCCGCCTACGAACGCGCCGAGGCCGCTCGCGACCAGGCCAGGTTCCTCCTGGCGCCCGCTCCCGGCTGGCTGCCGCCCGACAGCGAACTGGGAAGGGTGTGGTCCCTGTGGGAGTCCGGGGCCACCATCACCGACCTGGGAGAACTGGCCGAGCACATCGAGACCGTGGGCCGGAGCCTGCGCGCCGCCGCCGTCAGCGCCCGCCGCGAGGCCGGCGAGCGACTGGAGGACCCCACCTCGGGATGGGCGGAGGAGGCCGAGCGGCTCGCCTCCTGGCTCGACGACGCCCAGGACGCCCTCGGCGCCCGGGACACCCTGGGCGAGGCCGAGGCGGCGCTCACGTGGCTGTCGGAGCAGGCCCGGATCCTCCGGGAGCAGCGCCTGGGCCCGGTGGCGGCGCAGGCCGAACAGGTGTGGTTCCGGCTGCGCCAGGAACGCCACATCGACCTCCAGGGCATGCGCCTCATCGGGCGTGGGGCCCGTCGCCGGGTCGAGGTCGACGTCACGGTGGACGGGGTCGGCGACCAGACCAGCGCCCCCGGTCTGCTCAGCCAGGGCGAGTTCCAGGCCCTGGCGCTGTCCATCTGTCTGCCGCGCACGCTGGTCGAGGGCAACCCGTTCGGCTTCCTGGTGCTGGACGATCCGGTCCAGGCCATGGACACCGAGACCGTCGAAGGGCTCTCCTCGGTCCTGGCGGAGGTGGGTCGGCACCGACAGCTGGTGGTGTTCACCCACGACACCCGGCTGCCCGACGCCCTGCGCCGACTCGGCCTGCCCGCCACCATCCGCACCATCAACCGGGACGCCATGTCCAACGTCTGGGTCTCCGACGGATCCGAGCGTGCCTGAGGGGGCGTCGCGCGTCACATTCGGCTTTTCCCCAGCCGCCCGAGGCCCCCTTCGCGGCCCTTGGAACCCTTGCCCAGCAGGGGTTTCGCGCTTGTCCGGGGTGGGGTGAGGGGGTGGCCCGGGGAGGCCCCGGTATTCGATTTGGCAGACCACCCCCCAACCCCTGTATAGTCATGACCAGCGCAAGGGGGAACGCCCCGGAGAGCCGGACCGCAAGGGTCGGAACGAAGGAGCGGGAACCGAGCAGCGCGCCCCTTTAGCTCAGTCGGCAGAGCGTCTCCATGGTAAGGAGAAGGTCTACGGTTCGATTCCGTAAAGGGGCTCCACCACTTGATGAGGTCCGGTCCACTCAGGTGGGTGGTCGGTGGATCCTCGCCGACCGAAGGGGACGGGTCCGAAGTTGCGGACCGTGTCCCTCTGATCGGGGCGGAGTAGCTCAGTCGGTAGAGCAAGCGGCTCATAATCGCTGTGTCGTCGGTTCAAGTCCGGCCTCCGCTACCACCCCGCTGACCCCTGGCGCGTGAGAACGATAACCAGGGGTCGTTGCGGGGACTTCGCGGTGTTCACTGTCAGGTGGGCATCGCACGACCAAGTCCGACTCCCACGAGAAAGGCACTCCGACGTGGCTGCCACCGACGTGAGGCCGAAGATCACCCTGGCCTGCCAGGAGTGCAATCACCGTAACTACATCACGCGCAAGAACCGTCGGAACACCCCCGACCGGCTCGCGATCAAGAAGTTCTGCCCGAACTGCCGCAAGCACAACGAGCACCGCGAGACCCGCTAGTCGAGTCTGCGTGAGCCGTTGCGGTCGATCGAGCCGCGCGTGAGGAGCAGGGCTTCTCATAGACTTCGAGCCCGGTGAGCTTTCCGCTCACCGGGCCGTTCGCGTCCCAGGGCACCGTCAGGAGAGAATGAGCGTGGCGATCAACCCCGACTACGTGGGCCGGGAGTACCGCGCCC
Organism: Nocardiopsis lambiniae; assembly: GCF_031845465.1. Lineage (NCBI taxonomy): Bacteria > Bacillati > Actinomycetota > Actinomycetes > Streptosporangiales > Nocardiopsidaceae > Nocardiopsis > Nocardiopsis lambiniae. The sequence continues at coordinate 40,436 of NZ_JAVREP010000022.1, forward strand.
CGGAGGTCTACGAGGTCACCAGGGTCAAGATCCGCGAGTTCGCGGAGGCCGTGGGCGATCCCGACCCCGTTCACATCGACCCCGTCTCGGCCAAGGCCGCCGGATACCCGGATGTGGTGGCACCGCCCACCTTCCCCGTCATCCTCGGCATGGCCGGCTCCGCCCAGGCCATCGCGGACCCCGAGCTCGGGGTGGACTTCTCCCGGGTGGTCCACGGCGATCAGGGCTTCCACTACAGCCGTCCCGTGGTCGCCGGCGACGTCCTCGACACCGTCACCCGCATCACCGACGTCAAGGCGCTGGGCGGCAACGAGCTGCTCACCCTGGAGACCGTCGCCACCGACGCCTCCGGAGAACACGTGGTCACGGCGGGCATGATGCTCGTCGTCCGCGGCGAGTAGAACGTCCGACCAACCCCAACGTGAGGAACGCGACCGTGAGCAACAGGCTGCGCCACGCCGACGTCGAGGTCGGCACCGAGATCCCCGAGCGGACCTTCACCGTCCGCCGCCTGGACCTGGTCCGCTACGCGGGCGCCTCGGGCGACTTCAATCCCATCCACTGGAACGAGCGATTCGCCAAGTCCGTCGGCCTGCCCGACGTGATCGCGCACGGCATGTTCACCATGGCGCAGGCGGGCCGCCTGATCACCGACTGGACCGGCGACCCCGGTGCCGTCGTCGACTACTCCGTGCGCTTCTCCGCGCCGGTCGTGGTCCCCGACGACGACGAGGGCACCGACATCGTCGTCGGCGGCATCGTCAAGAAGAAGCACGACGACGGCACGGTCACCGTGGCCCTCAGCGCCCGCTCCGGCGGAGCCAAGGTGCTGGCCCGCTCCACCGCCGTCGTCCGCCTGGCCTGAGGCCGCAGCAGCAGGAGGAACACCCCCGTGTCCGCACACCCCGAACCCACCGCCGTCCGGCTCGCCGAGCACACCACGCTGGGCCTGGGCGGCCCGGCCCGGTCCTACCGGCGGGCCGACACCACCGAGGCGCTCATCGCCGCGGTGACCGAGGCCGACGCCGTGGGCGAACCGGTCCTGGTCCTGGGTGGCGGGAGCAACCTGGTGATCGCGGACGCGGGGTTCCCCGGGACCGTGGTGCACGTCGCCTCCACGGGGGTGTCCTTCGAGGAGACCCGCGAGACCGACCCGGCCACCGGTGAACCCGTCGTACTCCTGCGCGCGGAGGCGGGTGTGGAGTGGGACCCGCTCGTGGAGCGGGTCGTCGCCGAGGGCCTCAACGGCCTGGAGTTCCTCTCCGGCATCCCGGGACGGGTCGGCTCCACCCCGATCCAGAACGTCGGCGCCTACGGCCAGGACGTCTCCCAGACGGTGCGCGAGGTGCTCGTCCACGACCGGCGCACGGGGGAGCGGCGGGTGTTGGGCACCGCCGAATGCGGGTTCACCTACCGGGACAGCGTCTTCAAGGGCGACGACCGGTACGTGGTCTGCGAGGTCGTCTTCGCGCTGCGCCGGGGCAAGTCGAGCCGCCCGGTGGCCTACGCCGAGGTCGCCCGCACCCTCGGCGTCGAGGCGGGGGAACGGGTGCCGATGGAACGCGCCCGGGAGACGGTCCTGGCGCTGCGCCGGGGCAAGGGCATGGTCCTGGACCCCGGCGACCCCGACACCCGGAGCGCCGGCTCGTTCTTCACCAACCCCGTCGTCACCGCCGAGGTGTTCGAGGCAGTCCGCTCCCGTGCGGCCGAACGCCTGGGCCCTGACGTGACCGTGCCGGGCCACCCGGACACCGACGGCAACGTCAAGCTGTCCGCGGCCTGGCTCATCGACCGCGCCGGTTTCACCAAGGGGTACGGCGACGGGCCCGCCCGCATCTCCGGCAAGCACGCCCTGGCCCTGACCAACCCCGGTGGTGCCACCACCGCCGACCTCCTCGATCTGGCCCGCGAGGTCCGCGCCGGCGTCGAGGCGGCCTTCGGGGTCCGCCTGGTCAACGAACCGGTGATGATCGGCGTCTCGCTCTAGGCCGCGAGGCGGAATGATCCGTCGAACACGCCCTGGCCTCCGCGCGTTCTCCGGAATTCCCGCCGAAGAAACGAGTGACCCGCATCGAATTCCAAAGTGAGGCCGGCCGAACATCCTTATTCGACCGGCCTTTCCGGTGAATTCGACGAATCCATGAATTGCGAATCCGAGTCAGTGTGCCCTAAAGTCGGACACGTCGAAGGGGAGTAGTCCCCGATCGCGTGGTCGACATGCTGGACCCCTCGCGGTCCCGGTCACGCGGGCCCGATCGCGCCCCTCCGAGGGTGTGCGGTCCAGGGCGGACGAGACCTTCGACCCGGTAGACACCACCGCCGGGTCGAAGAGACGTATCCGCCCTCTTCCGCCCACGACCGCACTGAGGGAAGAACGCGCATGACGGCATTTCTCGTCGGCCTCGGATTCAGTACGCTGGCCGTTTTCATCGCCGAAATGGGGGATAAGACCCAGCTCGTCGCCATGTCCCTGGCGACCCGTTACCGGGCGCTCACCGTCATCCTCGGCATCACCGCGGCCACGGCCGTCGTGCACATCGCCAGCGTTCTCGTCGCCGAGGTCCTCGGCGCGGCCCTGCCCACCGACTGGATCACCTTCGTGGCGGGTGTCGCCTTCCTGGTCTTCGGCGCCTGGACGCTGCGCGGCGACGAGATGACCGACAAGGACGAGGCGCGCGCCGCCTCCCGGCGGATCAAGTCGGTGTTCCTCACCGTCTTCACCGTCTTCTTCGTCGCCGAACTCGGCGACAAGACCATGCTGACCACCATCACCGTCGGCGCGCGGTACGACTGGCTGCCGGTGTGGATCGGCTCCACCGTCGGCATGGTCGCCGCCGACGCCATCGCCATCGCCGTCGGCGCGGTCCTGGGCAGGAAACTCCCGGAGAGGGCCATCCGGATCGGCGCCGCGACACTGTTCTTCGTCGCCGGCGCGGTGATGGTCGGCCAGGGCGCCTGGATGCTCCTGAGCTGAGCGGGCCCCGTCAGCCCTCGACCGGCTCGGGCTCCGCGGCCAGCCAGACGTCCACGCCCGACAGCAGCTCCTTCTTGAGGGGGTCCGGCGCCCCCGAGCCACGGATGGACATCCGTGCCAGCTCGGCCAGCTCCGGGTCGGTGAACCCGAACACCTCACGGGCGATCCGGTACTGCTCCACCAGACGCGGCCCGAACAACAGCGGGTCGTCGGTACCCAGCGCGATGGGCACCCCGGCGTCGAACAACCGCCGCAACGGCACGTGCGACAGCTCGTTGAACACCCCCAGGCCCACGTTGGAGGTCGGGCAGATCTCCAACGTCACCCCCTGGGTGGCGATCCGCTCCACCAGGTACGGGTCCTCGATCGCCCGCACCCCGTGCCCCACCCGGTCGGCCTCCAACTCGTCCAGGCACTCCCGGATGCTCAACGGCCCCTGGAGCTCTCCGCCGTGCGGGGTCGACAGCAGTCCGGCCCGACGGGCGATCCGGAAGGCGGCCTCGAACTCGCGGGCCCGGCCCCGGCGCTCGTCGTTGTTGAGACCGAACGACACCACGCCCTCGCCGGCGTACTGACGGGCCAGCCGTGCCAGCGCCCGGGCGTCCAGGGGGTGGCGGGTGCGGTTGGCGGCGACCATGATCCCGATCCCCACGCCCGTTTCGCGCTCCGCCACCCGGGCGGCGTCCAGGACCAGTTCCATGGTGGCGGTCAGCCCGTCGAAGAGCGCGGCGTACCCGCTGGGGTCCACCTGGATCTCCAACCAGCCGGAACCGGCCGCCCGCTCGTCCTCGGCGGCCTCGCGCAGCAGCCGGTAGAGGTCCTCGGGCTCGCGCAGCACCGATCGGGCGATGTCGTAGAGGCGCTGGAAGCGGAACCAGCCGCGCTCGTCCGTCGCGCGCAGGCGCGGCGGCCACTCGGTCACCAGGGCCTGGGGCAGGTGCACGCCCCGCCGTCCGGCCAGTTCCACCAGTGTGGAGTGCCGCATCGACCCGGTGAAGTGCAGGTGCAGGTGGGCCTTGGGCAACCGGTCCAGTCGGCGGCCGGTGATGGGTGTCCCCATCGGGTCCTCCCTTCGTCGTTCCACCCCGTGACGGGCACGGACGTCCTGATCCGGTCGCACGGGCCGGTTCGGTCCCACCCCTTCCCCGACGGGGCGGGGACGGTCCCACCCCTGTCGGAGGCGAGGGAGGGGTCACGACCCCAGAGTGCCGTATCGGTGGGCCCGGTGGTGTCCGATCATCGTATTTCGATGATGGTCCTGGACACACGACGGGGCGCGCCCGGAACCTCCCGGACGCGCCCCTCGTGGCCGGTCTCCCGCTACTTGGCCTCGGCCAGCAGCTTCTGGATGCGGCTGACGCCCTCGGCCAGGTCCTCGTCACCCAGCGCGTAGGACAGGCGCAGGTAACCCGGGGTGCCGAAGGCCTCGCCCGGGACCACCGCGACCTCGGCCTCCTCCAGGATCAGCTCGGCCAGCTCGGCGGAGTCCTGCGGACGGCGACCGCGGATCTCCTTGCCCAGCACGCCCTTGACCGACGGGTAGGCGTAGAACGCCCCCTGCGGCTCGGGGCAGAAGACGCCGTCGATCTCGTTGAGCATCCGCACCATGGTCTTGCGGCGGCGGTCGAACGCCGTCTTCATCTCCTCGACGGCGGTCAGGTCGCCGGAGACCGCGGCGATCGCGGCGGCCTGGGACACGTTGGCGACGTTGGAGGTGGCGTGCGACTGGAGGTTGCTCGCGGCCTTGACGACGTCCTTCGGGCCGATGAGCCACCCCACGCGCCAACCGGTCATCGCGTACGTCTTGGCGACGCCGTTGACGATGACGGTGCGGTCGGCGATCTCGGGAACCTCGACCGGCAGCGAGGAGAACTCGGCGTCCCCGTAGACCAGGTGCTCGTAGATCTCGTCGGTGAGCACCCACAGGCCGTGCTCGTTCGCCCACCGCCCGATGGCGCGCACCTGCTCACGCGGGTACACGGCGCCGGTCGGGTTGGACGGGGAGACGAACAGCAGGACCTTGGTGCGCTCGGTGCGCGCCGCCTCCAGCTGTTCGACGCCCGCCAGGTAGCCGGTGGTCTCGTCCGTGACCACGTACACCGGCACACCGCCCGCGAGCTTGATCGACTCGGGGTAGGTGGTCCAGTACGGGGCGATGACGATGACCTCGTCGCCCGGGTCCAGCAGGGCGGCGAACGCCTCGTAGATGGCCTGCTTGCCGCCGTTGGTCACCAGGACCTGGGCGGGCTCCACCTGGTAGCCGGAGTCGCGGGCGGTCTTCTCGGCGATCGCCTTCTTCAGCTCGGGCAGGCCGCCGGCCGGGGTGTAGCGGTGGTACCTGGGCTCACCGGCGGCGGCGATGGCCGCCTCGACGATGTAGTCCGGAGTCGGGAAGTCCGGTTCCCCCGCGCCGAAGCCGATGACGGGACGGCCCTCCGCCTTCATGGCCTTGGCCTTGGCGTCCACGGCGAGGGTTGCGGACTCGGAGATGGCGCTGATGCGTGCAGAGACACGGGGTCGGTTGGTCATGCCTTCCATGGTGTCATGCGCGGATCGGCCCGTGGCGGGTGGGAAGGCTCACGTGATCCGGACGAAGTGCCTTTTCCGAGGGCGCGGAAGGGCGAAACGGTTTGGCTCCGCGGTGATGAACCCGTAGACTTCCTCGCGTCGGCCGGTCGTGGCCCAGGTGTTACGCACCGACGGTGTGCGCACCCGTCACCGACCGGCTATGGTGGGAACGCGGTTTCCGCTTAGGGCAGTGGCTCAATTGGCAGAGCACCGGTCTCCAAAACCGGCGGTTGGGGGTTCGAGTCCCTCCTGCCCTGCACGACCGTTCGCGCGGCGTGGCGGCTCATCCGGTCGCCGCGTCGCGCGAACGGGCTCTCCTGCTACTCGGGGACACCCCGCGACCCTAAGGACCCCAGGTGACTCAGACTGACGCCGACGCCAAGCCCGACAGGGAGCCCGCGCGCCGTACCGGTCCGGTGACGTTCACCAAGCAGGTCGTCGGCGAGCTGCGCAAGGTCCGCTGGCCGACGCGTCGCGAACTGGTCACCTACACCATCGTGGTCCTGGTCTTCGTGATCATGGTCCTGTCCTACATCTCCCTCATCGACTGGGGTTTCGGCGAGGCCGTCACCTGGTTGTACGGCACCTTCGGCACCCCCGAGGGCTTCTAGACCGACGTTCCGGGCGTCCCCGGCAGGGGTCACCGACCGCACAGGCCGCGTTCCGCACCACCGGGGCGCGGCCTCGCCCGTGCGCGCGTTGGTCCCGCGTCGCGCCGGGAGAGCTTAAGCTGACATGACCGGGCCCGTTAACCGGGCGCCTTCGTGGTGTTCCGGTCCCGGCGCAGCGCATCGAGAACCGCTGGGCGGAACCGAGTGAGGGGCCGCGCAGCGCACCCGACGAGAGAAAGAGCAGCAGCCGTGTCCGAGTCCCCACCGACCAATGACGACTTCCACGAAGAGGAGCCGGGTCAGACGTCGGCGGAAACGACCGGCCTGGCGGGCGAGCCGTCCGAGGAGGCCGCGCAGGCCGACCTCGACGAAGCCGAGCCGACCGGCGATGACGAAGCCGAGTCGACCGGTGACGCGGACGAGTCCGAGGAGGAGGCCGAGGAGGCCCCGCGCCCGGACCCCGTCGAGGAGTTCAAGAACGAGCTGTTCCTGCTGCCCGGCGACTGGTACGTCGTGCACACCTACGCCGGGTACGAGAAGCGGGTCAAGGCCAACGTCGAGAGCCGCACCCAGTCCCTCAACATGGAGGAGTACATCTTCCAGGTCGAGGTTCCCGAGCACCAGGTCACCGAGGTCAAGAGCGGTAAGCGCCAGCAGGTCACCGAGAAGGTCCTGCCCGGTTACGTGCTCGTCCGCATGGACCTCACCGACGAGTCCTGGTCGGCCATCCGCAACACCCCCGGCGTCACCGGGTTCGTCGGCCTGTCCAACAAGCCGGCCCCGCTGAGCCTGACCGAGGTCGCCAAGCTCCTCGCCCCCGAGCCGGAGGAGGAGCCGGAGCAGGCCCAGAAGGCCAAGGCCGGCGGTATCGAGATCCGCTCCGACGTCGCCTACGAGGTCGGCGAGTCCGTCACGGTCATGGAGGGTCCGTTCGCGACCCTGCCGGCCACCGTGAGCGAGATCAACCCCGACACCCAGAAGCTCAAGGTGCTGGTGTCGATCTTCGGTCGAGAGACCCCGGTCGAGCTGTCGTTCAACCAGGTCGCCAAGATCTGATCCGGTGACCGCGCCCGGGTACTCGCCCGGGCGGCGTAGACTTGGTGGGTCCGCCTCGTGCGGACCCACTCGCGTGCCCTGCCTCCGGCGGGGTACGCCCGGCCCGCCCGGTCCCGGCGGGCCGTCGCCCGGCGCCTCGCGCGCCGGCGCCGTTCCTCCCATCGCGGTGGTTCCCACGGCCGTTCCCGGTCCCCTGGTACCCCGGGAGGACAGGGACCGGTACACAACGCAGATCAGGCAAAGGACCCGATATGCCTCCGAAGAAGAAACTGGCCGCACTCGTCAAGGTGCAGCTCCCCGCCGGTCAGGCCACCCCGGCTCCGCCCGTCGGTACCGCACTCGGTCCGCACGGCGTCAACATCATGGACTTCTGCAAGCAGTACAACGCTGCCACGGAGTCCCAGCGCGGCAACGTGATCCCGGTCGAGATCTCGATCTACGAGGACCGGTCCTTCACCTTCGTCACGAAGACGCCGCCGGCGCCGAAGCTGATCCTCAAGGCCGCCGGTCTGGACAAGGCCGCCACCGACCCGGGTCGCAGCACGGCCGGTTCCATCACCGCCGAGCAGGTCCGCGAGATCGCGCAGACCAAGCTGCCCGACCTCAACACCGACGACATCGAGGCCGCGGCCAAGATCGTCGCCGGTACCGCCCGCTCGATGGGCATCGAGGTCAAGTAGCCCCTCACCGTGCGCCGACCCCTCCGGGTCGGGGCGAGGGCCGCTCGACAGTTCAGAGCAGAACCGAAAACGTGGCAGGGCCCGGCGCTGGCCCATAGACCACACGTTCCCCTGAGGAGAACAGCGTGAAGCGCAGCAAGAACCACCGCAAAGCCAGCGAGCTGGTGGACCGCGAGAAGCTCTACAGCCCGGCCGAGGCCGTGAAGCTGGCCAAGGAGACCTCCACCACCAAGTTCGACGCGACCGTCGAGGTCGCCATGCGCCTGGGCGTCGACCCGCGCAAGGCCGACCAGATGGTCCGCGGCACCGTGAACCTGCCGAACGGCACCGGTAAGACCGCCCGGGTCCTGGTCTTCGCCACCGGTGAGCGTGCCGAGCAGGCTCTCGCCGCCGGCGCCGACATCATCGGCGACGACGAGATGATCGAGAAGGTCGCCAAGGGCTTCACCGACTTCGACGCCGTCGTCGCCACCCCGGACCTCATGGGCAAGGTCGGTCGTCTCGGCCGCGTCCTGGGTCCGCGCGGCCTGATGCCGAACCCCAAGACGGGCACGGTCACCCCCGACGTGGCCAAGGCCGTCACCGACATCAAGGGCGGCAAGATCGAGTTCCGCGTGGACCGCCACGCGAACCTGCACTTCATCATCGGCAAGGCCTCCTTCACCGAGGAGAAGCTCCTGGAGAACTTCCAGGCCGCCATCGACGAGGTGACCCGTCTCAAGCCGTCCGCCGCCAAGGGCCGCTACATCAAGAAGGCCGTGGTCAGCACGTCCATGGGCCCGAGCATCCCGCTCGACGCCTGACGGTCCTCCTGACGCGAACGGCCCCCGGATCCTCGGATCCGGGGGCCGTCGTCGTGTTCGGGGCCGTGAGGGCCCGCCGGGCACCCTTCGGGGGGAGGGGCCCCGGGCGACTACAGGTCGCTGATCTGGTCCTCGGCCGGGATCTCGAACGAGGTGGTGCCGATGGAGGAGAACTCCAGCTCCATGTCCATCTCGTCGTCCGACATGTGCATGCGCATCGGGAAGCCGTCCTCGGCGATCCAGATGGAGACGTCGACGGTCCCCGCCAGGTCACCGCCGAGGAAGTCCAGGACGGCGCTCTTGGACTCGGCGTCCATGGCGTCGACGTCCTCCTGGGTCAGGGTGCCCTCGACCACGGTGGTGGCGACGCCGTCGACGTCCTCGGATCCGGTCTCCTCCATCTGGTCGACCTCGGCGAAGGCCCCCACCATGTCGGGGAAGGTGGACAGGTCGAACAGGTCCTCGGGGGCGAGCTGTCCGGCGTCGTCCAGGCCGCGGGCCCACGGGGTGTCGACATCCTGGAGACCGTTGTGGTTGGAGACCAGGCTCTCGCCCTCGGGCGGCAGGATGATGATGGTGGTGCCCAACTCCTCCGCGCTGACATCCGGGGCGGCGCCGCCGAGGGCCGCCAGCTCGGCCAGCATCTCGCCGATGGACGGCATCACCATGGTGACCTGGGTGGCCTGCGGGTCGTCCATGATCTCGTAGGTCATGTCGACCTCGATCTCACCGAGGTCGGGGTCGGGCATCGCCATGGAGATGTCGAGGGTGTAGTTCGTGACCTCGGCGGTGCTCTCGCCCAGGTTGCTCAGCAGGTCGAAGAGGCCACCGCCCTTCTCCTCCTCGGCGGCCTCGGTGACCTCGGCGACCTCCTCGGGGGCCTCTTCGGAGCCGCAGGCGGTGAGGGACAGGGCCAGGACCCCGGCGCTGAACAGGGCCGGGACGCGGGTCTTCACGGTGCTTGTTCTACTTTCTCTCAAGGGGGATGAGCACCAGGGAGCGGGGTGTGCTCTATCGCGGGAATGGTCTCACGAAAAGCGGACATTCCCGTCTTCTTGAACAGCCACCCCTGCCCCGGGGCCGAATCCCGGACGGTTCCCCGTCCGGGTGGGTGAGCGCCGTCACCGGGGGATGCGCCGGTCAGGGTTAGAGCGGCCCGTGACTCGGGTATGATGGTGTCTTGCCGAAGACCGCTGGTCGTCACCCGAACGGGTGACCTAAGGATCCATCCACGATGGGCGCCCGCGCAGGTGTCACAAGAGCTTTCCCGTACCGCTCCATCGCGCCCCGCGCGCTCGGAGTCGGATACGCGGACCTGCCCCGTGCGCCTGGCGCATCGGGGCTTTTCTCGTGCTGACGCCCTTTGTGCGGGTCCTTGGGAATCAACCGGCGTTCAATGTTGGAAGGAGTCCCATGGCGAGGCCGGACAAGGCAGCCGCGGTCGCCGCGCTCTCGGAGGAGTTCCGTGAGTCCAGCGGTGCCGTGCTGACCGAATACCGGGGGCTCACTGTGGCTCAGCTCACCGAGCTGCGCCGTAGCCTCGGCCAGAACGCGCGTTTCTCCATCGTGAAGAACACGCTGACCAAGTTGGCGCTCAAGGAGGCCGGTGTCGAGGCGCAGATCGATGATCTGCTCGTCGGCCCGTCCGCCGTCGCCTTCGTCCACGGTGACGTGGTCGAGGCCGCCAAGGGTCTGCGCGACTTCGCCAAGGCGAACTCGCCGCTGGTGATCAAGGGCGGCATCATCGACGGTAAGTCGATGACCGCCGAGGACGTCACCAAGCTGGCCGATCTGGAGTCCCGAGAGGTTCTCCTCTCGAAGCTTGCCGGCGCGCTCAAGGCCAAGCAGGGCCAGGCCGCCGCCGTCTTCCAGGCGCTGCCCTCCAAGACCGTGCGTCTCGCACAGGCCTTGGCGGACAAGCGTTCCGAGGAAGCCGCTTAAACCTTGTGAACCACGGCGGGTGCCGACGGCGCCCGGCCATTGGCTCGCACGCGCAGCCCACAGGCGCGCGTGTTCGTAAAGAAAGAGAGATCGCATCATGGCGAAGCTCAACAACGAGGACCTGCTTGCCGCGTTCGAGGAGATGACCCTCCTCGAACTGTCCGAGTTCGTGAAGCTCTTCGAGGACAAGTTCGACGTCACCGCCGCCGCTCCGGCCGCCGTCGTCGCCGCCGCCCCGGGTGCCGGTGGCGGCGCCGCCGCCGAGGAGGAGGAGAAGGACGAGTTCGACGTCGTCCTCGAAGCCGCCGGCGACAAGAAGATCCAGGTCATCAAGGAGGTCCGCGGCCTCACGAGCCTGGGCCTCAAGGAGGCCAAGGACCTCGTCGACAACGCTCCGAAGGCGCTGCTCGAAGGCGTCAACAAGGAGACCGCGGAGAAGGCCAAGGCCGCTCTCGAAGGCGCCGGCGCCACCGTCACCCTCAAGTAGTCCTCAGGCGGGCCCCTGAGGCCCGTCGACTGCGCTCGCGGCCGTCCGCTCCCTTCGGGGAGGGACGGCCGCTTTCGTGTCCCCAGGGGCCGGTGGGGGCCGAAGCGCCCGGTGGGAGGCCCCTCGGCCCCGCCGTGGCTTTTCCCTGATCGGCCCCGTGTCCGACGCCGATCACGCCGGGACGTGTGCGAAGCTTGTGCCGGCTCGGGGGCGGACCGTTCGGAGGTCGGGGCCGCGGATGCGGATCGTCCCCGGAACACGGTAATCTCCGGTGCCGGGAATCTTGAGCGGCTCGGGGGCGAGTGTTTACCCGCCCGCCCCGGGGGAATCCTTCCGGATGTCCGATGGCTCACAAACCCCCCAGGGGCCAGGGCGAGAGCGCAGTCCACCGGACGGATCGCCCCCGCGTAGGGGTTGACGGATCGCCTTCCACAGGTGATCCTGCCGGTGTCGTGAGTTGCGCTGTGGACCATGAGTGGACAGCGGTGTGGTGTTCGGCTACACTGCTCTTTTGCGCTGCCCTTTGGTGATCCCTGTGCCGGTGACCGGCTGCCGACCAGCCCGTTTCGTCTGGACAAGGCACCCGTTCCCGCTCGATGTGACCGTCTCAACCGCGTTGCGGCGGTCCTTCTCGTGACGGATCGTCTGGCGTGCGCGCTTCAACCGCCACAAGCCTTCGGAAGGACCCCTGTTGGCAGCCTCGCGCAACGCCTCCGCTAACGCCCTTGGTCCGCACCGCGTTTCCTTCGCCCGTATCCAGGAACCCCTTGAGGTTCCGAACCTGCTTGCCCTGCAGACCGAGTCGTTCGACTGGCTGCTGGGCAACGACAAGTGGAAGGCCCGGGTCGACGCGGCCCGGAACGCTGGCCGCAAGGACGTTACGGAGCAGTCCGGTCTCGAAGAGATCTTCGAGGAGATCAGCCCGATCGAGGACTTCTCGGGCACGATGTCCCTGTCGTTCCGTGACCACCGCTTCGAGCCGCCCAAGAACACGGTCGACGAATGCAAGGAGCGGGACGCCACCTACTCCGCGCCGATGTTCGTCACCGCGGAGTTCATCAACAACGACACGGGTGAGATCAAGAGCCAGACGGTCTTCATGGGCGACTTCCCGCTCATGACCGACAAGGGCACCTTCATCATCAACGGCACCGAGCGTGTCGTGGTGTCCCAGCTGGTCCGCTCCCCGGGTGTCTACTTCGACAGGTCCGTCGACAAGACCACGGACAAGGACCTGTTCGGCTGCAAGGTCATCCCGTCCCGCGGCGCCTGGCTGGAGTTCGAGGTCGACAAGCGCGACTTCGTCGGCGTCCGCATCGACCGCAAGCGCAAGCAGGGCGTCACCGTCCTGCTCAAGGCGCTGGGCTGGACCACCGACCAGATCCTGGAGCGGTTCGGTCAGTACGAGTCCATCCGCAACACGCTGGAGAAGGACCCCACCGCCGGCACCGACGACGCGCTGCTGGACATCTACCGCAAGCTGCGTCCGGGAGAGCCGCCCACGAAGGAGTCGGCCCAGGCGCTGTTGGAGAACCTCTACTTCAACCCCAAGCGCTACGACCTGGCCAAGGTCGGCCGCTACAAGATCAACAAGAAGCTCGGTCTGGAGACCGACTACACGCAGGGCACGCTGACCGAAGAGGACATCGTCGCCACCATCGAGTACCTCGTCCGCCTGCACGCGGGTGAGAAGGAGAGGGACACCCCGCTCGGTGTCCTGCCGATCGAGGTCGACGACATCGACCACTTCGGCAACCGCCGCCTGCGCACCGTCGGCGAGCTCATCCAGAACCAGGTCCGCCTGGGCCTGGCCCGCATGGAGCGCGTCGTCCGCGAGCGGATGACCACTCAGGACGTCGAGGCGATCACGCCCCAGACCCTGATCAACATCCGTCCCGTCGTCGCCTCCATCAAGGAGTTCTTCGGCACCTCGCAGCTGTCCCAGTTCATGGACCAGACCAACCCGCTGGCGGGTCTGACCCACAAGCGCCGTCTCTCGGCGCTGGGTCCGGGCGGTCTCTCCCGTGAGCGCGCCGGCTTCGAGGTCCGCGACGTGCACCCCTCCCACTACGGCCGCATGTGCCCGATCGAGACCCCCGAGGGTCCCAACATCGGTCTCATCGGTTCGCTGGCCGCGTACGGTCGGGTCAACCCGTTCGGCTTCGTGGAGACCCCGTACCGCAAGGTCGTCGACGGTCGCATCACCGACCAGGTCGACTACCTCACCGCGGACGAGGAGGACCGGTACATCATCGCGCAGGCCAACACGCCGATGAACCCGGACGGCACCTTCGCCGAGGACCGCGTGCTGGTCCGCCGTAAGGGCGGGGAGTTCGAGCAGGTCGGCACCGACGACGTCGACTACATGGACGTGTCGCCGCGCCAGATGGTGTCGGTCGCCACCGCCATGATCCCGTTCCTGGAGCACGACGACGCCAACCGCGCGCTCATGGGTTCCAACATGCAGCGTCAGGCCGTGCCGCTGCTGCGCGCCGAGGCCCCGTTCGTCGGTACCGGCATGGAGTACCGCGCCGCCACCGACGCCGGTGACGTCGTGCTCGCCGAGAAGGCCGGTGTCGTCGAGGACATCACCGCCGACTACGTCACCGTCATGGCCGACGACGGCACGCGCAAGACCTACCGTCTGCACAAGTTCCAGCGCTCCAACCAGGGCACCTGCTTCAACCAGCGTCCCATCGTCGCCGAGGGCCAGCGGGTCGAGGCGCGCCAGGTCCTGGCCGACGGCCCGTCCACCGACCAGGGTGAGATGTCGCTGGGCAAGAACCTCCTCGTGGCCTACATGTCGTGGGAAGGTCACAACTACGAGGACGCCATCATCCTCTCCCAGCGTCTGGTGCAGGACGACGTCCTCTCCTCGATCCACATCGAGGAGCACGAGGTCGACGCCCGTGACACCAAGCTGGGCCCGGAGGAGATCACCCGGGAGATCCCCAACGTCAGCGAAGAGGTCCTCGCCGACCTCGACGACCGGGGCATCATCCGCATCGGCGCCGAGGTCGTCGACGGCGACATCCTCGTCGGCAAGGTCACGCCCAAGGGCGAGACCGAGCTGACCCCGGAGGAGCGTCTGCTGCGCGCCATCTTCGGTGAGAAGGCCCGCGAGGTCCGCGACACCTCCCTGAAGGTGCCGCACGGCGAGTCCGGCAAGGTCATCGGCGTCAAGGTGTTCAGCCGTGAGGAGGGCGACGAGCTCGCCCCCGGCGTGAACGAGATGGTCCGCGTCTACGTGGCCCAGAAGCGCAAGATCACCGACGGCGACAAGCTCGCCGGCCGTCACGGCAACAAGGGCGTCATCTCCAAGATCCTCCCGCAGGAGGACATGCCGTTCCTGGAGGACGGTACGCCCGTCGACATCATCCTCAACCCGCTGGGCGTCCCCGGCCGTATGAACGTCGGCCAGGTCCTGGAGGTCCACCTCGGCTGGCTGGCCAAGAACGGCTGGCTGGTCGAAGGGGTCGAGGAGGAGTGGCAGCAGGCGCTCGCCGCGATCGGCGCCACCGACGTGCCGCCCAACTCCAAGGTCGCCACGCCGGTCTTCGACGGCCTGAACGGTGACGAGCTCAGCGGTCTCATCAAGTCGGTCCGCCCGAACAAGGACGGCAACCCCCTCATCAACGAGGACGGTAAGGCCCGCCTGTACGACGGCCGCACCGGTGAGCCCTTCGCCGAGCCGATCTCCGTCGGCTACAAGTACATCCTGAAGCTCCACCACCTCGTGGACGACAAGATCCACGCGCGTTCCACCGGCCCGTACTCCATGATCACCCAGCAGCCGCTGGGCGGTAAGGCGCAGTTCGGCGGTCAGCGTTTCGGTGAGATGGAGGTCTGGGCGCTGGAGGCCTACGGCGCCGCCTACGCCCTCCAGGAGCTGCTCACCATCAAGTCCGACGACGTGGTGGGCCGGGTCAAGGTCTACGAGGCCATCGTCAAGGGCGAGAACATCCCCGAACCGGGCATCCCTGAGTCCTTCAAGGTGCTCATCAAGGAGATGCAGTCGCTCTGTCTGAACGTGGAGGTGCTGTCCAGTGACGGTATGTCCATCGAGATGCGGGACAGCGACGAGGACGTCTTCCGCGCGGCGGAAGAACTGGGAATCGACCTGGGTCGGCGCGAGCCGAGCAGTGTCGAAGAAGTCTAACTTCCGCATTCTTCGAGAGCAGGGGACGAATTAAGTGCTCGACGTCAACTTCTTCGACGAGCTGCGCATCGGTCTCGCCACGGCCGACGACATCCGCCAGTGGTCGCACGGCGAGGTCAAGAAGCCCGAAACCATCAACTACCGCACCCTCAAGCCCGAGAAGGACGGCCTCTTCTGCGAGAAGATCTTCGGCCCGACCCGGGACTGGGAGTGCTACTGCGGCAAGTACAAGCGCGTCCGCTTCAAGGGCATCATCTGTGAGCGCTGCGGCGTCGAGGTGACCCGCGCCAAGGTGCGCCGTGAGCGAATGGGCCACATCGAACTGGCCGCGCCCGTCACGCACATCTGGTACTTCAAGGGCGTGCCCTCCCGCCTGGGCTACCTGCTGGACCTGGCGCCGAAGGATCTCGAAAAGATCATCTACTTCGCCGCCTACATGGTCACGTGGGTGGACACCGAGGCCCGTGAGCGCGACCTCCAGTCCCTGGAAGCGCGGATCGCGGTCGAGAAGCAGCACATGGAGCAGCGCCGCGACTCCACCATCGAGGAGCGGCACCGCAAGCTCGAAGCCGACCTGGCCGAGCTTGAGGAGCAGGGTGCCAAGGGCGACGCGCGCCGCAAGGTGCGCGAGGGCGCCGAGCGCGAGATGCGCCAGCTGCGCGACCGTGCCCAGCGCGAGATCGACCGCCTCGACGAGGTCTGGAACCGGTTCAAGAACCTCAAGGTCCAGGACCTCGAAGGCGACGAGATGCTCTACCGCGAGATGCGGGACCGCTTCGGGAAGTACTTCCGCGGCGGCATGGGCGCCCAGGCCATCCAGGACCGGCTCGCCAACTTCGAGCTGGACGTGGAGGCCGAGAGGCTCCGGGAGATCATCCGCACCGGCAAGGGCCAGAAGAAGGCCCGCGCCCTCAAGCGGCTCAAGGTCGTCTCGGCGTTCCTCAACACCACCAACAGCCCCATGGGCATGGTGCTGGACTGCATCCCGGTCATCCCGCCGGACCTGCGTCCGATGGTGCAGCTGGACGGTGGCCGCTTCGCGACCTCCGACCTCAACGACCTGTACCGCCGTGTCATCAACCGGAACAACCGCCTCAAGCGGCTGCTCGACCTCGGTGCGCCCGAGATCATCGTCAACAACGAGAAGCGGATGCTCCAGGAGGCCGTCGACGCGCTGTTCGACAACGGCCGCCGCGGCCGTCCCGTCACCGGGCCCGGCAACCGCCCGCTGAAGTCGCTGTCCGACATGCTCAAGGGCAAGCAGGGTCGTTTCCGCCAGAACCTGCTCGGTAAGCGAGTCGACTACTCCGGCCGTTCGGTCATCGTCGTCGGCCCGCAGCTGAAGCTGCACCAGTGCGGTCTGCCCAAGCAGATGGCCCTGGAGCTGTTCAAGCCGTTCGTGATGAAGCGCCTGGTCGACCTGAACCACGCGCAGAACATCAAGAGCGCCAAGCGCATGGTGGAGCGGTCCCGCGCCGTGGTGTGGGACGTCCTCGAAGAGGTCATCACCGAGCACCCGGTTCTGCTCAACCGTGCCCCGACGCTGCACCGCCTGGGCATCCAGGCCTTCGAGCCGCAGCTCGTCGAGGGCAAGGCCATCCAGATCCACCCGCTCGTGTGCACCGCGTTCAACGCGGACTTCGACGGTGACCAGATGGCCGTGCACCTGCCGCTGTCCGCCGAGGCCCAGGCCGAGGCGCGGCTGCTGATGCTCGCCACCAACAACATCCTCAAGCCGTCCGACGGCAAGCCCGTGACCATGCCCACCCAGGACATGATCATCGGCCTGTACTACCTGACGACGGAGCGGGCGGGGGCCGCCGGCGAAGGCCGCGCGTTCCGCGGTCCGGCCGAGGCGATCATGGCCTACGACCTGGGCGACCTCGACCTTCAGGCGAAGATCCGCCTGCGCATCGAGGACGGCGCCCCGGCTCCCAAGGACTGGACGCCGCCGGAGGACTGGAAGCCGGGCGAGGCGTACACCCTGGAGACCACTCTGGGTCGGTACCTCTTCAACGAGACCACCCCGGTCGACTACCCGTACATCAACTACCAGGTCGGCAAGAAGCAGATCTCGGTGCTGGTCAACGACCTCGCCGAGAACTACCCCAAGGTGCAGGTCGCCACGACCCTGGACGCCCTCAAGGACGCCGGTTACCGCTGGGCCACCCGGTCCGGCCTGACCATCGGCATCGAGGACGTCGTCGCGCCTCCGCGCAAGGCGGAGATCCTCGCGGGCTACGACCGCAAGGCGGACAAGATCCAGCGCGAGTACGAGCGTGGTCTGATCACCGACGACGAGCGTCGCAACGAGCTCACCGAGGTGTGGACCCAGGCCACGGCCGAGGTCGCCAGGGACATGGAGGACAACTTCCCCGCCGACAACCCGGTGTGGATGATGGTCCAGTCCGGCGCCCGAGGCAACCCGATGCAGGTGCGTCAGATCGCGGGTATCCGTGGTCTGGTCTCCAACACCAAGGGTGAGACGATCCCGCGTCCGATCAAGTCCTCCTACCGTGAGGGCCTGTCCGTGCTGGAGTACTTCATCTCCACCCACGGTCAGCGCAAGGGTCTGGCCGACACCGCGCTGCGGACCGCCGACTCGGGTTACCTGACCCGTCGTCTGGTGGACGTCGCCCAGGACGTCATCGTCCGCGAGATCGACTGCGGTACCGACCGTTCGCTGTGGCACGAGATCGGTGAGAAGAACGCCGCCGGCGTCGTCGTGCGCAAGCACAACGTCGAGAACACCGGTTTCGGCCGCACCCTCGCCGAGGACGTCGCCGACGCCAACGGCGACCCGGTGCTCCAAGCGCTCTCCGACACCTCCGAGCAGAACATCGACAAGCTCATCGCCGCCGGGATCACCCGGGTGCGCATCCGCTCGTCGCTGACCTGTGAGGCGAAGATCGGCGTCTGCACCACCTGCTACGGCCGCTCCATGGCGACCGGCAAGCCGGTGGACGTCGGTGAGGCGATCGGTATCATCGCGGCCCAGTCCATCGGTGAGCCCGGTACCCAGCTGACCATGCGGACCTTCCACATGGGTGGTTCGGCCGGTCAGGACATCACCCACGGTCTGCCCCGTGTCCAGGAGCTCTTCGAGGCCCGCATCCCCAAGGGTGTGGCCCCGATCTCCGAGGTCGAGGGTCGGATCCGGATCGACGACACCGAGAAGAGCCGCAAGATCGTCGTCATCCCCGACGACGGCACGGACGAGATCGCCTACCCGGTCCCGATGCGCGCCCAGCTCCTCATCAGCGAGGGCGATCACGTCAAGGTCGGCGAGCAGCTGATCCAGGGCGCGATCAACCCGCACGAGGTCCTGCGCATCCAGGGTCCGCGCGCGGTGCAGCAGCACCTGGTGTCCGAGGTCCAGGAGGTGTACAAGTCGCAGGGTGTGTCCATCCACGACAAGCACATCGAGATCATCGTCCGCCAGATGCTCAAGCGGGTGAACATCCTGGAGTCGGGTGACACCGAGCTGCTGCCCGGTGAGATGGTCGAGCGGCCGAAGTTCGAGCGGATCAACCGCCGCGTCGTGTCCGAGGGCGGTCAGCCCGCGGCCGGTCGTCCGGTGCTGCTCGGTATCACCAAGGCCTCGCTCGCCACCGAGTCCTGGCTGTCGGCGGCCTCCTTCCAGGAGACCACCCGGGTGCTCACCGAGAACGCGATCCACGGCAAGAGCGACCCGCTGCTCGGCCTCAAGGAGAACGTCATCATCGGTAAGCTCATCCCGGCCGGTACGGGCATTCCGCAGTACCGCAACATCCGGGTCGAGCCGACCGAGGAGGCCAAGGCCTCGATGTACTCGGTCTCCGGTTACGAGGAGCCGAGCGAGTACACCTTCGGGCAGGGCTCGGGAGAAGCCGTGCCGCTGGAGGAGTACGACTTCGGTCCGTACAACCGGTAGCCGAGGTGAACTGACGGCGGCGGTCCGCCTCCCCTGCGGGGGTGGTGCCGCCGCCGTTCGGCGTAAGGGGTCCGTACGCGGACCGGGGAGAGGGCGCCACGGCGCCGGCGGGAGAGGCATGACTGATAACGGGGGCGGACGGGATTCCGGCGGTGACGCTTCGTGGTTCAGGCCCAGTGAGGACCGCCACCTGCGGCAGTCGGAGTACGAGGACCCGCTCGAAGGTCCGGAGCAAGAGGAGACGGTCTTCCCGGACAGCGGGGGGTACGCGGGCCTGAGTTCGTCGCGCCCCGCGCTGGTGGACCCGTACCCGGAGGCCCTGGGCGGGCCTCCCGTCGAACCGCCCAACCCGCTGTCCTACCCGGGTGCCGGCGACGCGGCATACCGGCCGCTCACCCGCATCCCCGGAGAGCGGGACGAACCGCGGACCCGGGAGATCCCGGCCCTGCGCCCGGATGACGAACCCCTGTGGGCCGGATCGGATCACTCCGAGGCCGGCCGTGAAGACCCGCGTGACGGTGTTCCCGCCTCTTCCGTCAGCGATTCCCCGTGGACCTCGGACACCTTCTCCGCCACCGCCGGCGAACGCGCCGGTCTCGGTGGCGATGACGCTCCTCCTCGCTCGGATCCGGCCTGGGGCTCGGACCCGTCGGACCTCGCTTCCGGGTGGGGCGCCGATGAGACCTCCCCGAGGGCGGACGACGACCCCGACACCTCCGGTGCCGCCGTGACCGCCGAGCCCTGGGACACGGGTGGGGCGCCGTACAGCGGTGAGCGCGATGCCCACGGTGCCTTCCCCGGTGCCGTCGACTCTCCGTGGAACTCGGAGCCGCCGGCCCGCGCCGACGAACACGACGGTTCCGGTATCGCGCGGGCCTGGGACACCACCGCTCCCGCAGCCGGCGGTTGGGAGGTCGACGCCGAGCCGCGCCCCGTCGTGGGCGACGCACCGTGGGAGCCGGAACGGTCCGCCCGCCTCGACGAGCGTGGCGGGTCGGGCGTCGAGGACGCGCCGGGCGCTCCCACCCCCGGGTGGGGTGCCGAGAGCGCCTCCTCGCGCCCTGACGCGGCCTGGGACACCGGTGTCGACCCACGTCCCGCCGGTGAGCCGGCCCGGGACGCGGACGTGGCCGGTGGGTACGGTGATCCGCCGGGTGAGGGTGACGCTCCTGGTGTTCCGGTGTGGGACGCGGGGGCCGCGGACGTGTCCGCCGATCGTTGGGGTTCCGGTGAGGACCCGCTGGGCGGGCCCTCCAGGTGGGGTTCCGATGACGTTTCCCCGGTCGCGGGTTCCGACGCGGCGTGGGACACGGGTGCCTCCGAGGCGGGTCCGTTCGCCGCGGGTTCTCGGGGCCGGTACGCCGACGAGGACCCGCTGGGCGGCTCCTCCACGTGGGACGCGGACGTGGCCGGTGGGTACGGCGATCCCTTCCGTTCCGGTGAGGGTGTCGGTCCCGGTGTTCCTGTCGGGGACGCGGGGGTCGCGGACGTGTCCGCCGATCGTTGGGGTTCCGGTGAGGACCCGCTGGGCGGGCCCTCCAGGTGGGGTTCCGATGACGTTTCCCCGGCTGCGCGTTCCGACGCGGCGTGGGACACGGACGATGACCCGTTGGGTGGTCCCGTCCGTGAGGATCGGGGTTGGTCTTCGGGGGTGGACGATGACCCGTTGGGTGGTCCCGTCCGTGAGGATCGGGGTTGGTCTTCGGGGGTGGACGATGACCCGTTGGGTGGTCCCGTCCGTGAGGATCGGGGTTGGTCTTCGGGGGTGGACGACGATCCGTTGGGTGGTCCCGTCCGTGAGGACCGCGCGTGGTCCCCGGAGGCGGACGACGATCCGCTGGGCGACTCCTGGCGTCCGCGGCCGATCACCGAGGAACCCCGGGCGGAGGAGAACGACTCCTGGGACTGGAGTGAGAACTCCGGTGGGAACCCCGGCCCCGTGCGGATGTCCGACGTCCGCGACGACGCGCGTCCCTGGGGCGACGACCCGCTGGGCGGACCCCGTGAGGAGGTCGAGGACCGACGGCCCGCCTCGTGGGTCGACGTCCCCGAGCCGGACGCCTGGAACGACGCGTCCTCCGGCGCCACCGGCAACACCTGGGCCTTCGACCGGGACGATCCCCGGTTGCCCGACGTGGTGCGCGAGGCCGAGCGGCGGCGGCGTGAGGAGCGCGATGCCCTCGACGCCGGCGACCCCGCGGCCTCGGTGGCGGCCTCCGACGATCCCCTGGGGGCGATCGCGGACCTCCAGACGCGGGCCCGGTACGAGGACGGTGGGCCTGCCGACGAGGGCGCCACGCAGATGTTCACCCCCGTCGAGGACGAACCCGACGCGTCGAGGGCGGAGGACCCCGATTACGACGACGGGTTCACCCCGGCCGATTACGGAATGTCGGACGAACCCAAGGCCAAAAAGCGGAGAAAAGATCCCATCGCCGAGGACTTCCCCGGCTTCGAGGACCGGCCGCCGGGCGGCGAGGCCGGGGACGCGTACCCCGGTTACGACAGCATCGACTTCCTCGCCGACACCGAAAGGGGGGCGTTGGTCACCCTGTGGCTGGGCATCGCCTCACTGATCCCGGGTCTCGGTCTGGTCACCGCTTTGGTCGCCCTGTTGGTCACCGGCCCCAAGGCCAAGCGGGCGATCCGCGGTTCCAACGGGACCCTCGACGGGCTGGGTTTCATCATGACCGGCACGGTTTTCGCCGTGATCGGCATCCTCGTCACGGTGATCTCGGTCGCCATCTGGGTGATCCTGTAGCGTTCACGGCCGCTCCCTGTGACAATGGTCGGAGGGGAGCGGCCGTTGTGCTATGTTCACCGGTCCCGGTGCAAAACCGGGGCGAAGCAACGCCGGGACGGCGTAGACTGAGGGTGACCCACGGCTACGCGAGAACCGGTTTCGCGGTTCGCGCCATGTCGCACACCGTTTTGACCGCCTAGAGGGTAGACGGTAGCCTGTGTGATTGTGCCCGTGAGTCGACGGGTCACACGTGTGTGTGCGGCGCCCCGGTCGGAGTCTGAAGACCTGCGGCGCGCGGCGCATGTGAACCCCCTCCCGTGAAAATCGGCCCCTTGTCGGCTGTGTTCGGTTTCGCCGTGCTTCGGAACGAACGCGACACGCCCGACAGCGTGGGTCGGGGAGGTTCGGGAAATCCAGCAGGTCAATAGCGATACGGCTACGAGAACCGGCGTAGGTCACGAGGAAGACGGAGACGCGGTGCCCACCATCCAGCAGCTGGTCCGTAAGGGCCGACAGGACAAGGTCGCAAAGAACAAGACCCCGGCGCTGAAGGGGAGTCCGCAGCGTCGTGGTGTGTGCACACGCGTCTACACCACCACGCCGAAGAAGCCGAACTCCGCTCTGCGTAAGGTCGCTCGCGTCAAGCTGAGCAGCGGCATCGAGGTCACGGCCTACATCCCCGGTATCGGTCACAACCTCCAGGAGCACAGCATCGTGCTGGTGCGCGGTGGTCGTGTGAAGGACCTGCCGGGTGTCCGTTACCGAATCGTCCGCGGTTCGCTCGACACCCAGGGTGTCCGTAACCGCAAGCAGGCGCGTAGCCGTTACGGCGCCAAGAAGGAGAAGTAAGCATGCCGCGCAAGGGCCCGGCGCCGAAGCGCCAGCTCATCACCGACCCGGTCTACGGTTCGCCGCTCGTCACCGCACTCATCAACAAGGTGCTGCTCGACGGTAAGCGTTCCATCGCCCAGCGCGTCGTCTACGACGCCCTGGAGGGTGCTCGCGAGAAGACGGGCCAGGACCCGCTGGTCGTCCTCAAGCGCGCTCTGGACAACGTCAAGCCCGCGCTGGAGGTCCGCAGCCGCCGTGTCGGTGGCGCGACCTACCAGGTGCCGGTCGAGGTTCGCGCCTCCCGGTCCACCACGCTGGCGCTGCGTTGGCTCATCTCGTTCTCGCGTCAGCGTCGCGAGAAGACCATGACCGAGCGTCTGATGAACGAGCTGGTCGACGCCAGCAACGGTCTCGGCGCGGCCGTCAAGAAGCGTGAAGACACGCACAAGATGGCCGAGTCGAACAAGGCCTTCGCCCACTACCGCTGGTAACCCTGCGGTTGTATCGCAATAGACCGAGGGAATGACGAGCCTCATGGCTGTTAAGACTGCGCTTGACCTGGCCAAGGTCCGCAACATCGGGATCATGGCCCATATCGACGCGGGCAAGACCACCACCACTGAGCGGATCCTCTACTACACCGGTGTGACCCACAAGGTGGGCGAGGTCCACGATGGCGCTGCCACCATGGACTGGATGAAGGAGGAGCAGGAGCGGGGTATCACCATTACCTCCGCTGCTACCACCACCCACTGGGACGACCACACCATCAACATCATCGACACGCCCGGCCACGTCGACTTCACGGTCGAGGTCGAGCGTTCGCTGCGTGTTCTCGACGGTGCTGTCGCGGTCTTCGACGCCAAGGAAGGCGTCGAGCCCCAGTCGGAGCAGGTCTGGCGTCAGGCTGACCGCTACGGCGTGCCGCGCATCTGTTTCGTCAACAAGATGGACAAGATCGGTGCCGAGTTCCAGCGCTGCGTGGACATGTTCCGCGAGCGTCTGGGTGCCAACGCGATGCCGATCCAGCTGCCCATCGGTGCCGAGAGCGACTTCAAGGGCGTCATCGACCTCGTGAAGATGAAGGCCTACGTCTGGAACGACGAGGCCGCCCTGGGCGAGATGTACGACACGATCGACATCCCGGACACCCACGCGGACGCCGCCCGTGAGGCTCGCGACCAGTTCCTGGAGACGCTGGCCGAGGCCGACGACGAGATCATGGAGCTGTACCTGGAGGGGCAGGAGCCCACCCTGGAGCAGCTGGTCCCGGCCATCCGTCGCGCCACCATCGCGGGTACGGCCATCCCGGTCGTCTGCGGCACCGCGTTCAAGAACAAGGGCGTCCAGCCCCTGCTCGACGCGGTCGTGGCCTACCTCCCCTCGCCCCTGGACATCGAGGCCATCGAAGGCCACGACCCCAAGGACGAGACCGAGGAGTCCAAGCTCTCCCGCAAGCCCAGCAACGACGAGCCGCTGTCCGCTCTGGTCTTCAAGATCATGAGCGACCCGCACCTCGGCAAGCTGACCTACGTGCGCATCTACTCCGGCGTTCTCCAGACCGGTACCCAGGTGCTCAACAGCGTCAAGGGCCGCAAGGAGCGCATCGGCAAGATCTACCGGATGCACTCCAACAAGCGCGAGGAGATCGCCGAGGTCGGTGCCGGTGACATCGTCGCCGTCATGGGTCTGAAGGACACCACCACGGGTGAGACGCTCTGCGACCCGCAGAACGGCATCGTCCTGGAGTCCATGACCTTCCCGGCCCCGGTCATCGAGGTGGCCATCGAGCCGAAGACGAAGAGCGACCAGGAGAAGCTGGGCATCGCGATCCAGCGTCTCGCGGAGGAGGACCCCTCCTTCCAGGTCGCCACCGACGACCAGACCGGCCAGACCGTCATCTCCGGTATGGGCGAGCTGCACCTTGAGGTCCTCGTCAACCGCATGCGCGACGAGTTCAAGGTCGAGGCGAACATCGGTAAGCCCCAGGTGGCCTACCGCGAGACCATTCGCAAGAAGGTCGACGGCCACGTCTACACCCACAAGAAGCAGACGGGTGGATCGGGCCAGTTCGCCAAGGTCAAGATCAACGTCGAGCCTCTTGAGTCCGAGAGCGGCGACACCAGCGGCTACGAGTTCGTCAACGCCGTCACCGGTGGTCGCATCCCGCGGGAGTACATCCCGTCGGTCGACTCCGGCTGCCAGGAGGCCGCGGAGCTGGGCGTCCTCGCCCACTACCCGCTGGTCGGCGTGAAGGTGACGCTGACCGACGGTCAGTACCACGAGGTCGACTCCTCCGAGATGGCCTTCAAGACCGCCGGTTCGATGGCCTTCAAGGAGGCCGTCAAGCTGGCCAAGCCGACTCTCCTGGAGCCGGTCATGGCGGTCGAGGTGACCACACCTGAGGAGTACATGGGTGACGTCATCGGTGACCTGAACTCCCGCCGTGGACAGATCCAGTCCATGGACGAGCGTTCCGGTGTCCGTCTCGTCAAGGCCCTCGTGCCCCTCTCCGAAATGTTCGGCTACGTGGGTGACCTGCGCAGCCGTACGCAGGGTCGAGCCAACTACTCGATGGTGTTCGACTCCTACGCGGAGGTTCCGTCCGCTGTCGCCCAAGAAATTGTGGCGAAGGTTCGCGGCGAGTAATCGCGAACACGTGACCAAGCCGGTCCCGCCCTTCTGGGCGGGTGCCGGATCCCAGATAGCTCTGTACGTCTAGGAGACTTTCAGTGGCGAAGGAAAAGTTCGAGCGGACTAAGCCGCACGTCAACATCGGCACCATCGGTCACATTGACCACGGCAAGACCACGCTGACCGCAGCCATCACCAAGGTGCTGCACGACGCGTACCCGGACATCAACCCCTTCACCCCGTTCGAGGACATCGACAACGCTCCTGAGGAGCGCGAGCGCGGCATCACCATTTCCGTCGCTCACGTCGAGTACCAGACCGAGGCGCGTCACTACGCCCACGTCGACTGCCCCGGTCACGCGGACTACGTGAAGAACATGATCACCGGTGCCGCTCAGATGGACGGCGCGATCCTGGTCGTGGCCGCCACCGACGGCCCGATGCCGCAGACCAAGGAGCACGTGCTCCTGGCCCGCCAGGTCGGCGTCCCCTACATCGTCGTCGCCCTGAACAAGGCCGACATGGTGGACGACGAGGAGATCTTCGAGCTCGTCGAGCTTGAGGTCCGCGAGCTGCTCAGCGAGTACGAGTTCCCCGGTGACGACATCCCCGTCACCAAGGTCTCCGCGCTGAAGGCCCTTGAGGGCGACCCGGAGTGGGGCAAGTCCGTCCTGGAGCTCATGGGCACCGTGGACGAGTACATCCCCGAGCCCGAGCGTGACACCGACAAGCCGTTCCTCATGCCGATCGAGGACGTCTTCTCGATCACCGGTCGCGGCACCGTCGTCACCGGTCGCATCGAGCGCGGCATCGTCAACGTCAACGAGACCGTCGACATCGTCGGTATCAAGGACGACAAGCAGACCACCACGGTCACCGGTGTCGAGATGTTCCGCAAGCTGCTCGACCAGGGCCAGGCCGGCGACAACGTCGGTCTGCTCCTGCGCGGCATCAAGCGCGAGGACGTCGAGCGCGGCCAGGTCGTCATCAAGCCGGGCACGACCACCCCGCACACGGAGTTCGAGGCCCAGGTCGTCATCCTGTCCAAGGACGAGGGTGGCCGCCACACGCCGTTCTTCAACAACTACCGCCCGCAGTTCTACTTCCGCACCACCGACGTCACCGGCGTCGTGACGCTGCCGGAGGGCACGGAGATGGTCATGCCCGGTGACAACACCGAGATGACCGTCAACCTGATCCAGCCGGTCGCGATGGAAGAGGGCCTGAAGTTCGCCATCCGCGAGGGTGGTCGGACCGTGGGCGCCGGTCGCGTCACCAAGATCCTCAAGTAGCACACGCGGGGGAGGTTCCTTCCGGAACCGACCCGGCGTGGTGGGCGGGCCGCCCCCGACGGCGGCCCGCCCACCACAACGAAAAGACGTCATCGGGCTCTGTGACGGTGACGCACCGCAGGGGCAAGCCCTGTTGCGGTTTCTCAAGGGAATAGGGGCTCACGGCTGTACGGCGGACTCCGCCAGGCCTGGGCTTCTGTGACCGGACAGCTCACCGTTACGGACACTGAAGCGAAGGACGAACAGGCCACATGGCGGGACAAAAGATCCGCATTCGGCTAAAGGCCTATGACCACGAGGTCATCGACAGCTCGGCGAAGAAGATCGTCGAGACTGTGACGCGAACTGGCGCACAGGTCGCGGGCCCGGTGCCGCTGCCGACGGAGAAGAACGTTTACTGCGTCATCCGATCGCCGCACAAGTACAAGGACTCGCGCGAGCACTTCGAGATGCGCACCCACAAGCGGCTGATCGACATCATCGACCCCACGCCGAAGACGGTCGACTCGCTCATGCGTCTCGACCTCCCGGCCGGCGTTGACATCGAGATCAAGCTTTAAGGACGCACAGACATGGCCACCAAGCAGATCAAGGGAGTTCTGGGCGAAAAGCTCGGCATGACCCAGGTCTTCGACGACACGGGCAAGATGGTGCCCGTGACGGTTCTGAAGGCCGGTCCGTGCGTCGTGAGCCGGATCCGGACCCCGGACACCGACGGCTACTCCGCCATTCAGATCGGTTACGGGCAGATCAACCCGCGCAAGGTCAACAAGCCGCTCGGCGACTACCTGCGCAAGAACGACCTGACCCCGCGTCGCAACTACGTCGAGGTCCGCACCACCGACTCCACCGAGTACACGCTCGGCCAGGAGCTCACCGCGGACCTCTTCGAGAGCGGCCAGAAGGTCGACGTCACGGGTAAGAGCAAGGGCAAGGGCTTCGCCGGTGTGATGAAGCGCCACGGTTTCCGTGGTCTCTCCGCCTCGCACGGCACGCAGCGCAAGCACCGCTCTCCCGGTTCCATCGGCGGCTGCGCCACGCCCGGCCGCGTTTTCAAGGGCATGCGGATGGCCGGGCGCATGGGCAACGTGCGCAAGACCGTCCAGAACCTGACCGTTCACTCCGTGGACGCGGAGAAGGGCCTCATCCTGGTCAAGGGTGCTGTTCCCGGTCCCAACGGCGGTCTGGTGCTCGTCCGCACCGCTGTGAAGGGGGACAAGTAAGCCATGGCCCAGATCGAGGTCAAGAACCCCGAGGGCGGCGCCAACGGCAGCGTCGAGCTGCCGGAGAGCGTCTTCGCCCAGCAGGTCAGCATTCCGCTGATCCACCAGGTCGTGAACGCCCAGATGGCCGCCGGCCGCCAGGGCACTCACTCCACCAAGACCCGCGGTGAAGTCCGCGGTGGTGGTAAGAAGCCGTACCGCCAGAAGGGCACGGGTCGCGCCCGCCAGGGCTCCATCCGCGCTCCGCAGTACACCGGCGGTGGCACGGTCCACGGGCCTCAGCCCCGTGACTACAGCCAGCGCACCCCGAAGAAGATGAAGGCCGCCGCCCTGCGCGGTGCCCTCTCCGACCGGGCGCGTCACGGCCGTATCCACGTCATCAGCCACTTCGTGGCCGAGGACGCCGACGCCAAGCTCACGCAGACCGCTTTCAAGGCGCTCCGCCAGGTGACCGAGTCCGACAAGGTCCTGGTCGTCCTGGCCCGCGAGGACGAGCACAACCGTCGTGCTCTGCGCAACCTCGAAGAGGTGCACATCCTCGACGCCAACCAGGTGAACACGTACGACGTCCTCTACGCGGACGACATCGTCTTCACCGAGGCGGGCTACACCGAGTTCCTGGCTCACGCCTCCGGCGACGTCAAGGCCGCTGCTCAGTCCGAGGAGGACGACCAGTGAGGATCCCCGACCCGCGGGACATCATCATCGAGCCGGTGATCTCGGAGAAGAGTTACGGGCTCATGGACGATAACAAGTACACGTTCATCGTCCACCCGGACTCCAACAAGACCCAGATCAAGATCGCGATCGAGCAGATCTTCGAGGTCAAGGTCACCGGGGTGAACACGATCAACCGCAAGGGCAAGCGCAAGCGCACCCGTTTCGGTTTCGGTAAGCGCCCCGACACGAAGCGTGCGATCGTCAGCGTCGCCGAAGGCGAGCGGATCGACATCTTCGGTCGGTAAACCGGTCTGACCGCTCCACACCTAGTAACACGTAAAGGAATGCGCGAAGAAGATGGGCATTCGTAAGTACAAGCCGACGACACCGGGTCGTCGCGGTTCCAGCGTGAGCGACTTCGTCGAGATCACGCGCTCGGAGCCGGAGAAGTCCCTGGTCCGTCCGCTCCACTCCAAGGGCGGCCGTAACGGCCACGGTCGTATCACCGCCCGTCACCAGGGTGGCGGTCACAAGCGCGCCTACCGCGTGATCGACTTCCGTCGCCACGACAAGGACGGGGTGCCGGCCAAGGTCGCTCACATCGAGTACGACCCGAACCGCACCGCTCGCATCGCCCTGCTCCACTACGTGGACGGTGAGAAGCGCTACATTCTGGCGCCCGCCGGCCTCAAGCAGGGCGACCGCGTCGAGAACGGTCCGCAGTCCGACATCAAGCCCGGCAACTGCCTCCCGCTGCGCAACATCCCCACGGGTACGTTCGTGCACGCGGTCGAGCTGAAGCCGGGTGGCGGTGCCAAGCTGGGCCGCTCCGCCGGTACGCAGATCCAGCTCCTGGCCAAGGAGGGCAGGTACGCCACGCTGCGTATGCCCTCCGGCGAAATGCGCATGGTCGAGA
Source organism: Nocardiopsis lambiniae (assembly GCF_031845465.1). Lineage (NCBI taxonomy): Bacteria > Bacillati > Actinomycetota > Actinomycetes > Streptosporangiales > Nocardiopsidaceae > Nocardiopsis > Nocardiopsis lambiniae. The sequence goes on from NZ_JAVREP010000022.1 coordinate 69,927, forward strand.
TCTCCTGCCGCGCCACCGTCGGCCAGGTCGGCAACGCCGAGCAGTCCAACATCAACTGGGGCAAGGCCGGCCGCTCCCGCTGGAAGGGCAAGCGCCCGACCGTGCGTGGTGTGGTCATGAACCCGGTCGACCACCCCCACGGTGGTGGTGAGGGCAAGACCTCGGGTGGTCGTCACCCGGTCAGCCCCTGGGGCAAGAAGGAAGGCCGGACCCGGGCCAAGAACAAGGCCAGCGACAAGCTGATCGTTCGGCGTCGGCGTAGCGGTAAGAAGAAGCGGTAAGGAGCACGTCTGATGCCACGTAGCCTGAAGAAGGGTCCGTTCGTCGACGACCACCTTCTCAAGAAGGTGGAAGCGCAGAACGAGGCGAACACCAAGAACGTCATCAAGACGTGGTCCCGTCGGTCCATGATCATCCCGGAGATGATCGGCCACACCATCGCCGTCCACGACGGTCGCAAGCACGTTCCCGTGTTCGTGTCCGAGTCCATGGTCGGCCACAAGCTCGGCGAGTTCGCTCCCACGCGTACTTTCCGCAGCCACGTCAAGGAAGACCGCCGTAGCCGCCGTTAGCGGTTACACCAGGCAGTTAAGAACCACTTTCTCCACGGTGAGTGGAGATGAATTTCCGTGAGCGAGGGAAAAGCGATGGGAACGAGGGCACAGGCACGGTTCGTCCGTGTTACGCCCCGGAAGGCCCGCCGGGTGGTGGACCTTATTCGCGGGTTGCCCGCTGACGAGGCACAGGCGGTGCTCCGGTTCGCGCCCCAGTCAGCGAGCGAGCCTGTTGGCAAGGTACTGGCCAGTGCCATCGCCAACGCTGAGCACAATGACAAGTTGGACCGCGAGTCTCTGGTGGTCGAGCGCGCGTGGGTGGACGAGGGTCCGACCCTGAAGCGCATTCGTCCCCGGGGCTTCGGCCGCGCCTTCCGGGTGACCAAGCGTACGAGCCACATCACCGTGGTCGTCGCCGAGCGCTCGGGCGCCTCGTCCAAGACGAAGGAAAGGACCCGATAGTGGGACAGAAGGTTAACCCGCACGGGTTCCGCCTCGGCATCACCACCGACTTCAAGAGCCGTTGGTACGCCGACAAGTCCTACAAGGACTACGTCAAGGAAGACGTCGCGATCCGTCGGATGCTGACCCGTGGCATGGAGCGCGCGGGCATCTCCAAGGTCGAGATCGAGCGCACCCGTGACCGCGTTCGCGTCGACGTCTACACCGCCCGGCCGGGCATCGTCATCGGCCGCCGCGGCGTGGAGGCCGACCGCATCCGGACCGACCTCGAAAAGCTGACCGCCAAGCAGGTCCAGCTGAACGTGTTCGAGGTCAAGAACCCGGAGGTCGACGCGCAACTGGTCGCCCAGGGCGTCGCCGAGCAGCTGAGCAGTCGCGTGGCCTTCCGCCGCGCGATGCGCAAGGCCATGCAGACCGCGATCAAGTCCGGTGCCAAGGGCATCCGGATCCAGTGCGGTGGTCGTCTGGGTGGGGCCGAGATGTCCCGCTCGGAGTTCTACCGTGAGGGTCGCGTTCCGCTGCACACGCTGCGCGCCGACATCGACTACGGCTTCTTCGAGGCCCGCACGACCTTCGGCCGCATCGGCGTGAAGGTCTGGATCTACAAGGGTGACGCTCCGGTGACCCGCGCCGAGCGCGAGGCGGCCCAGGCCGCGCAGCGCTCTGCCGGTGGCGGCGGTGGCGGTGGCGGCGGTCAGCGCCGCGAGCGTCCGCAGCGCCGTCGTCGCGGTGGTGCCGGTGGCGGTCAGCCGCAGAACGCCGAGGCCAAGGCCCCGGCCGAGTCCGCTCAGTCCGAGGGGAGCTGACCAGTGCTTATTCCTCGTAAGGTCAAGTACCGCAAGCAGCACCACCCGGACCTGCGCGGCAAGGCCAAGGGCGGCACGACCGTCAACTTCGGTGAGTTCGGCATCCAGGCTCTGGAGTCGGCTTACGTGACCAACCGGCAGATCGAGTCCGCTCGTATCGCCATGACGCGTCACATTCGCCGTGGCGGCAAGGTCTGGATCAACATCTTCCCGGACCGTCCGCTGACCAAGAAGCCCGCCGAGGTCCGTATGGGTTCCGGTAAGGGTTCCCCGGAGTGGTGGGTCGCGCCGGTCAAGCCCGGCCGTGTGATGTTCGAGCTGTCGGGCGTGCCCGAGGACGTGGCCAAGGAGGCCATGCGCCGTGCGATGCACAAGCTCCCGATGAAGTGCAAGTTCGTTAAGCGGGAGGGGGAGTGATGGCAAAGTCCGTGACTGCCCAGGAGCTCCGCGACCAGTCCCTTGAGGACCTGGCCGCCAAGCTCAAGGAAGCCAAGGCCGAGCTTTTCAACCTCCGCTTCCAGGCCGCGACCGGTCAGCTCGACAACCACAGCCGTCTGCGCACCGTCAAGCGCGAGATCGCCAGGATCTACACGATCCTGCGCGAGCACGAGCTGGGGATCGCCCCGCTGTCTGGTGAGTCGGCGCAGGAGTCGAAGGAAGCAGCCGAATGAGTGAGAACCAGACCGAGGCACGCAGCCACCGCAAGGTGCGCGAGGGCTACGTCGTCAGCGACAAGATGAACAAGACCGTCGTCGTCGAGGTCGAAGACCACGTGAAGCACGCCCTGTACGGCAAGGTCATCCGTCGGACGACCAAGTACAAGGCGCACGACGAGGCGAACTCCTGTGGCGTCGGTGACCGCGTCCGAGTGATGGAGACGCGGCCGCTCTCCGCGACGAAGCGTTGGCGCGTCGTGGAGATCCTGGAGAAGGCTAAGTAACCCCAGCCTGTCGGCGGCCGACATCCGTTGTCGGCCGCCGGCGCGAGGGGTGCAGACCACCTAGCCGTGCGGCAGTGGACCGCACGCATCACATCAGGAGCAGACGTGATTCAGCAGGAGTCGCGACTCAAGGTCGCCGACAACACGGGTGCGAAGGAAATTCTCACCATCCGTGTTCTCGGTGGCTCGGGTCGGCGCTACGCCGGGATCGGCGACACGATCGTCGCCACGGTGAAGGACGCCCTGCCTGGCGCTGGAGTCAAGAAGGGCGACGTCGTCAAGGCCGTTGTCGTGCGCACCGTCAAGGAGCGCCGCCGGCCCGACGGCTCCTACATCCGCTTCGATGAGAACGCTGCCGTGCTCATCAAGGACGGTGGGGACCCGCGAGGCACCCGTATTTTCGGCCCGGTGGGCCGCGAACTGCGGGACAAGAAGTACATGCGCATCATTTCGCTTGCGCCGGAGGTGCTGTAGGCGATGAAGATCAAATCTGGCGACGAGGTCATCGTCATCGCCGGCAAGGACAAGGGTGCCACGGGCAAGGTCGTCAAGGCCCTGCCCAAGGAGGACCGTGTCGTCGTCGAGGGCGTCAATCTGGTCAAGAAGCACAGGAAGGCCAACCCGGCGGGCGGCCAGCAGGGCGAGGTCGTCACCAAGGAGGCCCCCATCCACGTGAGCAACGTTGCGCTCGTGGTGGACGGCAAGGCCTCCCGGGTGGGCTACCGCTTCGAGGAAGACGGAACCAAGGTTCGGGTCTCCCGCCGCACCGGTAAGGACATCTGATGACGGTTACCAACGACATCACGGCCCCGCCGATGCCGCGGCTCAAGGAGAAGTACCGGAACGAGATCGTTTCGGCGCTCAAGGAAGAGCACGGCATCGCCAACATCATGCAGGTCCCCGGTCTGACGAAGATCGTGGTCAACATGGGTGTCGGCGAGGCGGCGCGTGACGCGAAGCTCATTCAGGGCGCGATCGCCGACCTGTCGGCGATCACCGGGCAGAAGCCGCGGATCAACCGTGCGAAGAACTCCATCGCGCAGTTCAAGCTGCGCGAGGGTCAGCCGATCGGCGCCAGCGTCACGCTGCGCGGCGACCGGATGTGGGAGTTCCTCGACCGGCTGCTCTCGCTGGCCCTGCCCCGTATCCGGGACTTCCGAGGCCTGTCCCCGAAGCAGTTCGACGGGAACGGCAACTACACCTTCGGTCTGACCGAGCAGGTCATGTTCCACGAGGTGGACCCGGACAAGGTCGATCGCGTGCGTGGGATGGACATCACCGTCGTCACCAGCGCGATCAACGACGACCAGGGCCGCAGCCTGCTCAAGCGGCTCGGTTTCCCGTTCAAGGAAGCCTGAGGGATAAGCACACATGGCTAAGAAGGCTCTGATCGCCAAGTCGCAGCGGAAGCCGAAGTTCGGCGTTCGCGCGTATACTCGATGCTCGCGGTGCGGTCGCCCGCGCGCCGTCTTCCGGAAGTTCGGCCTGTGCCGTATCTGCTTCCGCGAGATGGCCCACCGGGGCGAGCTGCCCGGTATCACCAAGTCGAGCTGGTAGTCCCCGGCGGGGCCGACCCGCGTCCGTCCCCTGAGACGACGCGTACGACGGTCGGCCCCCCGAGGCGCCCTTCCGGCGCCTCGAAGAAGCTTCCGTCGCCCTCCCGGGCGTGCGGAACAGCATGATTTCAACCAATCAGGGCACGGCAGTCCCGACAGGGACCGCGGTGCCCACGACCACGCCGAAGGTCCGGCTGGTGCGTCCCCTTGGGTTCAGGCCCGGGGGAGAGGGTTCTGGAAAGGCCCGCACACGGAAACCGCGGTGAGGAAGGGCCAGTCGGCCATGACGATGACCGACCCGATCGCAGACATGCTGACGCGTCTGCGTAACGCGAATTCGGCTTACCACGACACCGTGGCGATGCCGTATTCCAAGATCAAGGCGCACATCGCCGAGATCCTCCAGCAGGAGGGCTTCATTCAGGGGTGGCGGAGCGAGGACGCCCAGGTGGGCAAGAACCTCGTCCTGGACCTGAAGTACGGCCCCACCCGGGAGCGTTCGATCGCGGGCATCCGCCGGGTCTCCAAGCCCGGTCTGCGGGTGTACGCCAAGAAGGAGAACCTGCCCCGGGTCCTCGGTGGCCTCGGTGTGGCGATCATTTCGACGTCCGGTGGCCTGATGACGGAGAAGCAGGCCAAGAAGAACGGCGTTGGCGGCGAAGTCCTCGCCTACGTCTGGTAACCAGGGAGAGATTGAAGCATGTCGCGTATCGGTCGACTGCCGATCTCGGCCCCCAAGGGCGTCGAAGTCACGATTAACGGGCAAGACGTCACTGTCAAGGGGCCGAAGGGCGAACTCAAGCACACCGTCTCCGAGCCGATCGTCGTCTCCAGGGACGACGCCGGTGTCATCACCGTGGCGCGCCCGGACGACAAGCCGGAGAACCGCTCGCTGCACGGTCTGACCCGTGCTCTGCTGGCGAACCTGGTCGAGGGCGTCTCCAAGGGGTACGCCAAGACCCTGGAGATCCACGGCGTCGGTTACCGGGTCCAGGCCCGCGGCTCCAACCTGGAGTTCTCGCTGGGCTACAGCCACCCGGTCGTGGTGGAACCCCCGGAGGGCATCACCTTCCGCGTGGAGAAGCCGACGCTCCTCCACGTCGAGGGCATCGACAAGCAGCTCGTGGGTCAGGTCGCCGCGAACATTCGCAGCCTGCGCAAGCCGGACCCGTACAAGGCCAAGGGCGTGCGGTACCAGGGTGAGCACATCCGCCGCAAGGCCGGAAAGGCTGGTAAGTAGGCATGGGCATCACCGTGACCCGCAAGCGGACCGCCAAGCGCGCGACCTCCCGTGCGCGCCGTCAGTTCCGCGTTCGCAAGAAGATCTTCGGCACCGCCGAGCGTCCGCGCCTGGCCGTGTTCCGCTCCTCCAAGCACATCGTCGCCCAGGTCATCGACGACTCCAAGGGTCACACCTTGGTCGCCGCCTCCAGCGTCGAGACCGACCTGCGTGCCTTCGACGGCACCAAGTCGGACAAGTCAGCCCAGGTCGGCCGCCTCATCGCGGAGCGTGCCAAGGCCGCCGGCATCTCCTCCGTGGTCTTCGACCGCGGTGGGTTCCAGTACGCCGGCCGAATCGCCAAGCTCGCCGACGCGGCGCGCGAGGGCGGGCTGGAGTTCTAGGCGTATGACCTCTGTAAAGGCTGAGATCAACCACGAGAAGAGGAACCACTGATGGCTGCAGCACCGCGGCGCGGCGCCGGTGGCGAGCGGCGTGATCGCCGTGACGATCGCCGCGGCGGCGCCGCAGACAAGGGTGTCTCCTACATCGAGAAGGTCGTGACCATCAACCGGGTCGCGAAGGTCGTCAAGGGCGGCCGTCGCTTCTCCTTCACCGCTCTGGTCGTCGTCGGTGACGGCAACGGCATGGTCGGTGTCGGTTACGGCAAGGCCAAGGAGGTCCCGGCCGCGATCGCCAAGGGTGTCGAGGAGGCGAAGAAGAACTTCTTCCGCGTCCCCCGCATCCAGGGCACGATCACGCACCGGGTCCAGGGTGAGGCCGCCGCCGGCGTCGTCCTGCTCCGTCCGGCCGCCCCGGGTACCGGCGTCATCGCCGGTGGTCCCGTGCGCGCCGTCCTGGAGTGCGCCGGCATCCACGACATCCTGAGCAAGTCGCTCGGGTCGTCCAACCCGCTGAACATCGTGCACGCCACGGTGGCGGCGCTCAAGGGCCTCAACCAGCCCGAGGAGATCGCCGCCCGTCGTGGTCTGCCGATCGAGGACGTCGCCCCGGCCGCCATGCTGCGCGCTCGCGCTGAGGCGAAGGCAGGAGCCTGACCATGGCCAAGCTCAAGATCACGCAGACCCGTTCCAAGATCGGTGGCAAGAAGAAGCAGCACGCTGCTCTCCAGTCGCTCGGTCTTGGCCGGATCGGCAAGTCCACCGTCCGTGAGGACCGTCCCGAGGTGCGCGGCCAGCTTACGATCGTCTCGCACCTGGTCACTGTCGAGGAGGTCGCGGAATGAGCGACTACAACCCCGACGAGCTGCTCAAGCTGCACCACCTGCGGCCCGCCCCGGGCGCCAACAAGGCCAAGATCCGCAAGGGTCGCGGCGAGGCGTCCAAGGGTAAGACCGCCGGTCGCGGTACCAAGGGCACCAAGGCTCGTAACACCGTCCGTCCCGGTTTCGAGGGTGGGCAGATGCCCCTCATCCGCCGGGTGCCGAAGCTCAAGGGCTTCAGCAACGCCAGGTTCAGGAAGACCTACCAGGTCGTCAACCTGGACAGGCTGAGCGAGCTGTTCCCGGAGGGCGGTGAGGTCACCGTGGAGACGCTGGTGGCCAAGGGCGCCGTCCGTAAGAACCAGCTCGTCAAGGTGCTGGGCACCGGTGAGATCACCGTCGCCGTGCAGGTGAGCGCGAACGCGTTCTCCTCCGCGGCGAAGGAGAAGATCACCGCCGCCGGTGGCACCGTCACCGAGCTGTAGGGGTCGACCCCCGCATGCGCACACAGGGGCGCTCGCCCGGTCCGGATCGGTGAACGATCGGGCCGGCGGGCGCCCTGTGTGCTTGTGAGTGATGATCGTTATGACTCACGAACTCAATAGCACGGTGATGACTGTTACAGTGCCATCTGTTTGACCTCACCGCTTGACGTAATGTGAGTACTTCCGAGCACCGGGCGACCGCCCGGGGCTGACGTTCAACGACGATTCAGGATCGGCCGCGATGTCTGGAATCCGTTCCGCCGCCGAAGCCGCGCAGGAGGAGACGTGCTAGGTGCGTTCGTTCGTGCATTCCGCACGCCCGACCTGCGTAACAAGTTGCTTTTCACGCTGTTCATCCTGACGCTGTTCCGTCTGGGTTCGGTGATCCCCGCGCCGGGTATCAACTCCGCGGCGATCCGTGACCAGATGGAGGCGATCACGGCGGGCGACCAGTCCGGTGTGTACGCGCTCGTCAACCTGTTCAGTGGTGGCGCCCTCCTGCAACTGGCGGTGTTCGCGCTCGGTGTGATGCCCTACATCACCGCGAGCATCATCATCAACCTGCTGACGGTGGTGATCCCCCGTCTGGAGTCCCTCAAGAAGGAGGGACAGTCCGGGCAGACCAAGATCACCCAGTACACCCGCTACCTGACGCTGATGCTCGCGGTTCTCCAGGCCACCAGCATCGTCGCCATGGCCCGGACCGGCGCCCTGTTCCAGGGGGCCATCCCGGTCGGCTCCTACATGCCGAACCAGGACATCATCACCCTGGTCACCATCGTCTTCGTCATGACCGCCGGTACCTGCATCATCATGTGGTTCGGCGAGCTCATCACCGAGCGCGGTGTGGGCAACGGCATGTCGCTGTTGATCTTCACCCAGGTCGTCGCGATGTTCCCCTCCTCGATCATGGGCCTCTACCAGGAGCGCTCCATCTGGATCTTCGCGGTCATCTGCATCGCCGGTCTGGCCCTGATCACCGCCGTGGTCTTCATGGAGCAGGCGCAGCGCCGTATCCCGGTGCAGTACGCCAAGCGGATGGTGGGACGTCGCATGTACGGCGGCAGCTCGACCTACATCCCCCTCAAGGTGAACCAGGCCGGCATCATCCCGGTGATCTTCGCCTCCTCGCTGCTGTACCTCCCCCAGCTCCTGGTCGGCCTGCTGGGCCAGGACTCGGACAACCCCGTGGTGAACTTCATCTCCACGTACTTCCTCACCGGTACACACCCCGTGTACATGGCGACCTTCTTCGTGATGATCGTCGGTTTCGCGTTCTTCTACGTCGCGATTACCTTCAACCCCACTGAGGTCGCCGACAACATGAAGAAGTACGGTGGGTTCATCCCGGGTATCCGACCAGGGCGTCCGACCGCCGAGTACCTCGATTACGTGCTCACCCGGCTGACGACTCCCGGCTCTCTGTACCTGGGTGTGATCGCGCTCCTGCCGATGGTCGCGCTCGGTGCCACCGGTGCCAACGCGAACTTCCCGTTCGGCGGGACGAGCATCCTGATCATGGTCGGTGTCGGGCTGGACACGGTGAAGCAGATCGAGAGTCACCTCCAGCAGAGGAACTACGAAGGTTTTCTGCGATAAATGCGCGCTGTATTGGTGGGACCGCCCGGGGCCGGCAAAGGCACCCAGGCCCAGATCCTCGCGGCCGAGCTGTCCATCCCGAAGGTGTCCACAGGCGACATCTTCCGGGCGAACGTCAGCGGTGGCACGGAACTCGGTAAGAAGGCCAAGGAGTACATGGACCGCGGTGACCTCGTCCCCGACGAGGTCACCAACGCCATGGTCAAGGACCGCCTCGCCCAGGACGACGCGGTGGAGGGCTTCCTGCTCGACGGATTCCCCCGCAACGTGCCCCAGGCGGAGACGCTCCAGGGCATGCTCCGGGACCTGGACACCCGTCTGGACGTCGTGCTGGAACTGCGGGTCGACGAGGACGAGGTCGTGCGTCGGCTCTCGGGCCGCCGCTCCTGTCCGCAGTGCGGCCGGGTCTACCACGTCGAGTACGACGCCCCGAAGGTCGAGGGGCGTTGTGACGACGACGGTGCCGAGCTGTACCAGCGTGACGACGACCGCGAGGAGACCATCCGCCACCGGCTGAAGGTCTACCGCGACCAGACCGCCCCCCTCGTGGAGTACTACGAGAACGAGGGCCTGCTGGCGACCATCGCGGCCACGGGTCCCGTGGCCGAGGTGACCGGCCGCGCCATGGACGCCATTCGGGAGAAGGCCGGGGCCGGTTCCTGATGTTCGGCAAGGCCAACGGCGTACAGATCAAGACGCCGGAACAGATCGCCGGGATGAGGGCGGCGGGCCAGGTCGTGGCCCGCGCCCTGGACACCCTCCGGGCCGCGGTGCGGCCCGGGGTGTCCACCCTGGAACTGGACTCCCTGGCGGAGAAGGTCATCCGCGACGCGGGGGCCGTCCCCTCCTTCAAGGGCTACCACGGCTTCCCCGGCTCCATCTGCGCCTCCGTCAACGAGGAGGTCGTCCACGGGATCCCCAGCGCCGAACGGGTGCTGGCCGACGGCGACATCATCTCCATGGACTGCGGGGCCGTCCTGGACGGTTGGCACGGCGACTCGGCGATCACCGTCGCGGTCGGACAGGCCCGTCCCGAGGACCTGCGCATGATGGAGGTCTGTGAGGAGTCCATGTGGCAGGGCATCGCCGAACTCCGGCCCGGTAAGCGCCTGGGCGACATCGGTCACGCGATCGACCACCATATCTCCCACAACGGCGGCTACGGCAACGTCCGCGAGTACGGTGGCCACGGCATCGGCACCGAGATGCACATGGAGCCGCACGTGCTCAACCACGGGCGTCGGGGCAAGGGCCTCAAGCTCGTCGAGGGCATGTGCCTGGCCATCGAACCGATGACCACCCTGGGACGACAGGACGTCGTCCAGCTCGACGACGGCTGGACGGTCGTGACCCGGGACGGCAAGCGGGCCGCGCACTTCGAGCACTCCGTCGCGATCACCGCCGACGGCCCTCTCGTGCTCACCGCACGCGAGTCGAACCGGGATAAGATATCCCAGATGGGGTTCGTCCAGCCCTCCTGGTAACGGAGGGGCGGACCGCTCCCGCCTTCGGCGGGGGCGTCATCACTCACGGGATGCGAGGTGCGCGCAGTGTCCGACCCGGTTCCGTCGACCCGAACGTCCGATGCCGATCGTGACCGTGTGGCGCAGCTCCTCCAGGAGCACTTCGCGCAGGGGCGCCTGGACCACGAGGAGTTCACCGAGCGCCTCGGTCTCGCCTACAAGTCCCGGACCGTCGACGAACTCGCCCTCGTCACCCGTGATCTGCCCGAGCGCGACCTCGCCGAGGTCCGCGGCGCGGTGCCCCGCTGGGAGGAGGGGGCGGCCGTGCCGCCCATGACCCTGCGGGACCCGGCGCTGATGGTGCCCTGGATGCTCTACGCCGGGGTCAACGTCCTGTGTTTCGTGATCTGGCTCATCCTCTTCCTGACCACGGAGTACGACTACCCGTGGTTCCTCTGGGTGCTGGGTCCCTGGGGGATCGTGATGGGTGTCGTCACGGTCGGGGTGCTCGCCGGTGGGCAGGGGCGCAGGGACGAACGCGGCGACGTCTGAGGCGACCCTTCCGGGAAGAGGATCGCCGGCGGCGTTGTTCTCCCTGAGGCCGTTCGGGTCGTCGTCCGGAGTGGTTGCTCCGAGGGGATAGACTGTCATTGCCCATACGCGGGCTGTTGGGTCAGTCTGCCTTCTTCGCATCACGTCCTTCCAGTGACGTATCGCTCTTGCAGTTGGCCCGAACTTCCAGTGTCCTCGGTGTCGGCGACGCGGGTCCCCCCGTCGTCGGTGCCTTCGCGTCATGTCGAAGGGACACCGGGGTCGCGTCGGGTTGTCATGATCGACCAATTGATGAGCGAGGCGTGGAGGACATGGCCAAGAAAGACGGCGCCATCGAGATCGAGGGCTCCGTTGTCGAGTCCCTACCCAACGCGATGTTCAAGGTAGAGCTCGACAACGGGCACCAGGTCCTTGCCCATATCAGCGGCAAGATGCGGATGAACTACATCCGTATTCTCCCCGACGACCGCGTCGTCGTGGAGCTGAGCCCGTACGACCTCACGCGCGGGCGCATCGTTTACCGCTACAAGTAGACCGTCCGGGCCTCTGGGCCGGGCGGCTCCGAGTTCGGAGTCACCATGAAGGTCAAGCCGAGCGTCAAGAAGATCTGCGCGAAGTGCCGCGTGATCCGTCGCAACCGTCGGATCATGGTCATCTGCGCGGACCCGCGGCACAAGCAGCGCCAGGGTTAATCACCCCGGTCCGCCGGCCGCGGCTTACGCCGTACGGGTCCGATCGGGGAAGGACTTCCCCGATGCGGGACCGCATCGCACATTGAACAACCTGTTCCGATCTCCGGGAACGCACCGCCGAGCGCGGGCGGCCCGGGGAGAACCCCCGGTCGGAGGCCGGGGCCTCGTCGATTGGGCGACGAGAGGGTGGAACGGGTCAGACCTCCGTGAAGGCATGGATGGAGTTTCGCCCACATGGCACGTATTGAAGGCGTCGACCTTCCCCGCGACAAGCGGGTGGAGATCGCTCTCACGTACATCTTCGGGATCGGCCGCACCCGCGCGCTCGAAACCCTGAAGGAAACCGGTGTCGACGGCAACACCCGCGTGTACCAGCTGTCCGAAGAGGACCTGGTCAAGCTGCGCGAGTGGATCGGCGCGAACTACCAGGTCGAGGGTGACCTGCGCCGCGAGGTGCAGGGCGATATCCGTCGCAAGATGGAGATCGGCAGCTACCAGGGCATCCGCCACCGCCGTGGCCTCCCGGTCCGCGGTCAGCGCACCCAGACCAACGCGCGTACCCGCAAGGGCAAGAAGAAGACCGTGGCCGGTAAGAAGAAGGCCGGTAAGAAGTAGTCCGCTCGGACCTTTCGACCGCGTCCGAGAACACAACGGACCGATGATCTCTGGGAGTTTCGCTCATGCCGCCTAAGGGCCGTCAGGGTGCCGCGCGCAAGGTGCGCCGCAAGGAAAAGAAGAACATTGTCCACGGACACGCTCACATCAAGAGCACGTTCAACAACACGATCGTGAGCATCACCGACCCGACCGGTGCCGTGATCTCGTGGGCCAGCTCCGGTCAGGTGGGCTTCAAGGGTTCGCGTAAGTCGACCCCCTACGCCGCGCAGATGGCCGCCGAGGCCGCCGCCCGCCGCGCCCAGGAGCACGGCGTCCGCAAGGTGGACGTCTTCGTGAAGGGTCCGGGCTCGGGCCGCGAGACCGCCATCCGTTCGCTTCAGGCGACCGGGCTGGAGGTCGGCTCGATCCAGGACGTCACCCCGGTGCCGCACAACGGCTGCCGTCCGCCCAAGCGCCGCCGGGTCTGATCCCGGCCGAGGCGCCCGCGGCCCTATCCGCGCGGGCGCCCCGCCGCGCTTGAACCCGCGTCGGCCCCGGGGGATCCCGGGACCGCGCGGGCGGGTAGGAATCCGAGTGGGAAGCGGGCACCTCGCCGGTGCCCGTCAGGTGGTCGTCAAATAGCGGGCGGCCATGTGGAAGGGAAACACGGACCATGTTGATCGCACAGCGTCCCACGCTGACCGAGGAAGTCATCTCGGACCTGCGCTCGAAGTTCGTCATCGAGCCGCTGGAGCCGGGTTTCGGCTACACCATCGGTAACTCTCTGCGCAGGACCCTGCTGTCCTCCATCCCCGGTGCCGCTGTCACCAGCATCCGCATCGAGGGCGTCGAGCACGAGTTCACCACCGTGCCCGGGGTCAAGGAGGACGTCACCGAGATGATCCTCAACCTCAAGGGTCTGGTCGTCAGCTCCGAGCACGATGAGCCGGTGCTGATGTACCTGCGCAAGCAGGGCCCTGGTGTGGTGACCGCCGCGGACATCGCTCCGCCGGCCGGTGTCGAGGTGCACAACCCCGAGCTGCACATCGCCACCCTCAACGGCAAGGGCAAGCTGGAGATGGAGCTGACGGTCGAGCGCGGCCGCGGTTACGTCTCGGCGACGCAGAACAAGCAGGCCGGACAGGAGATCGGTCGGATCCCGATCGACTCCATCTACTCGCCGGTCCTGCGTGTGACCTACAAGGTCGAGGCCACCCGTGTCGAGCAGCGCACCGACTTCGACCGCCTGATCGTCGACATCGAGACCAAGCCCGCCATCCGTCCCCGTGACGCCGTGGCGAGCGCGGGCAAGACGCTGGTGGAGTTGTTCGGTCTGGCCCGCGAGCTCAACGTCGACGCCGAGGGCATCGACATGGGCCCGTCGCCGACGGACGCCGCCCTGGCGGCCGACCTGGCGCTGCCGATCGAGGACCTCAACCTCACGGTCCGGTCCTACAACTGCCTCAAGCGTGAGGGCATCCACAGCGTTGGTGAGCTGGTTGCCCGCTCCGAGCAGGATCTGTTGGACATCCGCAACTTCGGTGCCAAGTCCATCGACGAGGTCAAGCAGAAGCTCGTCGACATGGGCCTGTCGCTGAAGGACTCCCCGCCCGGATTCGACCCCGGCACCGCGGCCGACTCCTTCGGCTCCGATGACGACGAGGGCGAGTCCTTCGTCGAGACGGAGCAGTACTGACCTTCGTCGCCCCATGGTCCCCGGCCGAGTGCGGCCGTGGACCGCATCACTAGGAGAACGACACCATGCCCACGCCTACCAAGGGCGCCCGTCTGGGTTCCGGGCCCGCTCACGAGCGGCACATCCTGGCGAACCTCGCCACCTCGCTGTTCCAGCACGGCCGCATCCGCACCACCGAGGCCAAGGCCAAGCGCCTGCGCCCCTACGCGGAGAAGCTGATCACCCTGGGCAAGCGCGGTGACCTGCACGCCCGCCGTCAGGTGCTGACCAAGATCACGGACAAGTCCGTGGTGCACGAGCTCTTCACCGAGATCGGCCCGCGCTACGAGAACCGTCCCGGTGGCTACACCCGTATCACCAAGATCGGTCCGCGCAAGGGCGACAACGCCCCCATGGCGATCATCGAGCTGGTCGAGGCCCTGGCCCCGAAGCCGGCCGCCGCCGCTCCGGCCGAGCCGGTCGAGGAGACCAAGGTCGAGGAGACCAAGGCCGAGGCCGAGGAGACCACGGAGGCCACCGAGGCCGCCGAGGCCCCGGCCGAGGAGAGCTCCGAGAGCAAGTAGATCGGCCGTGAGGCACACGGGGGCACCCCGGGTGCGCGCCGATCGATCGAGTGCCCGATCCCGAGGGGGGTCGGGCACTCGTGTTTCCTCCCGCCCCTCGTCGATGGGACCGATGTGACGGATGAGATGAACGAGGCACCGGAGCCGACGATGCGGATCCGGTTCGACGTGGCCTACGACGGCACGGACTTCTCCGGGTGGGCGGTGCAGCCGAACCGGCGCACCGTACAGGGCGAACTGGAGTCCGCCCTGGCCCGGGTGCTGCGCCTGCCCGAGGTGTCGTTGACGTGTGCCGGGCGCACCGACGCCGGCGTGCACGCCCGGGGGCAGGTCGCCCAGGCCGACGTCCCCGTGGGGACGTGGGAGCGCGAAGGCGAGCGGGTCCTGCGCCGGCTGGCCGGGGTGCTGCCGCCCGACGTGCGGGTGGCCGCCGCCCGTCCCGCGCCGCCCGGGTTCGACGCCCGTTTCTCACCCCTGTTCCGTCGTTACCTCTACCGGGTCGGCGACGCGCCTCACGGGGTGGACCCGCTGCTGCGTCGGGACGTGCTGTGGCACAAGAACCGGCTGGACGTGGACCGGATGAACGCGGCCGCCGCGCGGTTGCGCGGCGAACACGACTTCGCGGCCTTCTGCAAGAGGCGGGAGGGCGCCACGACGATCCGCGAACTGCTGCGGCTGGAGTGGACCCGCGTCGACGAGCACCTGGTGCACGGCACGATCCAGGCCGACGCCTTCTGCCACAACATGGTCCGCGCGCTGGTCGGCTCGCTGCTGGCGGTCGGCGACGGACGCCGTGACATCGGCTGGCCGGCCGAGGTGCTGGGAGCCGGGGTACGCGATCCGGCGGTGCACGTGGTGGGCCCCCAGGGGTTGAGTCTGGAGGAGGTGCGCTACCCCGCCGACGAGGAGCTGGCCGCCCGCGCGGTCGCCACCCGCCGGGTCCGCGAGCTGCCCTGTCCCGGACACACCGGATAGGGGCGCGAGGGCCCACGCGGGGTTCGGGAGACCGGCGGAGAAGACGTCCTCGGAAGGACCACCGGCCGTGGGGGCGCCGGCGTGGCGGTCGCCGCGGCTCCGATCCCTTCCCGTTCCTCGGGCGGCCGGTCGCGGCGACACCGTCGGTGGGGCCCCTCCCACGGGGCGGCGGCCGACGGGAGGTCCCGAGCCGGAGGTGCGACCGACAGAGAAGGGGGCGTCCGAACGGACGCCCCCTCCGGTGTGGTCGGGGTGGATCAGCCGCGGTCCTCCGACAGCCGCTCGTAGGCCTCCTCCAGGAAGCCCTCGCTGACGGGGGCCAGCCCGTCGGCGTCCTCCTGGCCGCCATCGCTGTTGGTGGCCAGGGAGAAGAGCAGGTAGCGGCCCCACTGGCCGCCGCTGCCGTGGCCGCCCGCGTAGCCCAGGCGCTCGGCGGGGGTGCCCTCGTCGCCGGCCAGGCCGGCGAACCACTGGGAGTCCTCCAGCTTCTGCGCGTCCAGGGCCGTGGCGGCGTTGTCCTCATCGGACATCGCGGCGATGCCGATGGTGACGGCCCGGCCCTCGTCCTCGCTCAGGTAGGAGGCGCGGATCAGCTGGCGGCAGCCGTTGTCGGCGAGCACCGTGCCGTAGTCGCCGTGGGCGCCGACGGAGCAGTCCTCCTCGTCGTTCACGGCGACACGGGTGAAGGACCCGTGGCCGTCGACCTCCAACGTCTCGGGGAAGAGGTTCTCGACGGACAGCGCCCCCGGGTCGTCCTCCTCGGTGGCGACCGTGGTGGCGTTGCCCTCGCCGTCGGAGCCCAGGCCGCCGCTGGCGAGGAAGAACATCCCACCGGCCGCGATGACGGTCGCGGCGACGAACCCGCCGATCATCAGGGCCTTGCGGCGTTTGGCCCTCGAACCGTCGTACCCGTCGTCGTAGTCGTCGTACCCGTCATCCTCGTACCCGTCGTAGTCGTTCACCGCCCGGACGTCGAACTGGGCCGTGTCCGCGCCGGCGTCCTCGGGGACCTCGTCCCGGAACATCGGGCGGCTGTCGCCGCGGCCCATCGCCGGAACGGCGTGGATGTGCTGGGTGGCGCCCATCGCGTCGTCCGGGAAGACCGGCTCGGGGGCCGCCGGCACGGGCGGTCCCGGAGGGATCGCACCGGGCGGCGGCCCCATCGGAGCGCCCGGCTGCGGTGCCATCGACGGCAGGCCGCCGGTGGGGGCGGCATAGGGGGGCGGCGGTGCCTGGGGCGGTTGCCCCGGGATCTGGCCGGGAGGGGCGGTCACACCCGGGCCCATGGGGGCCACCTGGGGGCCGGTCGGGCGCGGTGCCATCGGCGGCCGGCCGCCGGTCGGCTGCGCGTACGGGGGGTGCTGAGGGCCGGGCGGCATCGGAGCGCCGGGTTGCGCTGCCGGAGGGAACGGTCCGCCCTGCGTCTGTCCCGGGGGCGACTGGGGCTGCCCCGGGGGGAACGGTCCGCCCTGCGGTCGTCCCGGCGGAACCGGGGGAAGGGGGC
>NZ_JAVREP010000023.1:0-86771 GCF_031845465.1 Nocardiopsis lambiniae
CGCCACCGCCTACACCGAACTCCTCACCGAGATGCTGCGGGTCCTGGGACCCGACCACCCCCACACCCTCACCACCCGCAACAACCTCGCCGCATGGCTGGGCCAGGCAGGAAACCCCCAAGCAGCCGCCACCGCCCACAGCGAACTCCTCACCGAGATGCTGCGGGTCCTGGGACCCGACCACCCCGACACCCTCACCACCCGCAACAACCTCGCCGCATGGCTGGGTGAAGCAGGAAACCCTCAAGCAGCCGCCACTGCCTACGCCGAACTCCTCACCGACCGCCTGCGGGTCCTGGGACCCGACCACCCCGACACCCTCACCACCCGAAGCAACCTCGCTCGCTGGCTGGGCCAGGCAGGAAACCCCCAAGCAGCCACAGACGCATTCCGGGAACTCCTCACCGAGATGCTGCGGGTCCTGGGACCCGACCACCCCGACACCCTCATCGCTCGAAGCAACCTCGCCTACATGCTGGGCGAAGCAGGAAACCCCCAAGCAGCCGCCACCGCCTACGCCGAACTCCTCACCGACCAACTACAGGTACTGGGACCCGACCACCCCCACACCCTCACCACCCGAGGCAACCTCGCCGCATGGCTGGGCCAGGCAGGAAACCCCCAAGCAGCCACAGACGCATTCCGGGAACTCCTCACCGACCAACTACAGGTACTGGGACCCGACCACCCCCACACCCTCACCACCCGCAACAACCTCGCCTACATGCTGGGCGAAGCAGGAAACCCCCAAGCAGCCGCCACCGCCTACGCCGAACTCCTCACCGACCAACTACAGGTACTGGGACCCGACCACCCCGACACCCTCACCACCCGCAACAACCTCGCCCACCGGACCTATGAGTCCGGTG
The DNA here is from genome assembly GCF_031845465.1 of Nocardiopsis lambiniae. Lineage (NCBI taxonomy): Bacteria > Bacillati > Actinomycetota > Actinomycetes > Streptosporangiales > Nocardiopsidaceae > Nocardiopsis > Nocardiopsis lambiniae. Next base: position 870 of record NZ_JAVREP010000023.1, read on the forward strand.
ACACCACCCAAGCGGTGAAACTCCGGTCCACCCTGGCAAGAGAACAGGAACGAGTACTCGGTCCCGACCACCCCGACACACAGGCCAGCCACCGAATCCTGCAACGTTGGCGGAATGAACAGCTCAACGAATGACCCGGCCAGGGGACCTTTGATCCGATGGCCCTCGCGCCCTGGGTGCAAGGAAACCGCAGGTCAGGACGGGTGAACTTTCGTCCTCACTCGGGGCCAGCGGCCCTGCGGTGCTCCTGGTGTGCTCCCCTGAACCGGCTACCGCACCGGTACCAAACCACGCGCCTCAGCCAGCGCCACGACTTCCGCCCAGCAGGGCAGCCGTGACCTCGGCCGCTGCCCTGACCTCCTCCGGGAACACACTCACCCCAAGCGTGGCCAGGCAAGACACACCTACGCTCGGCCTCACCGAGGCGATCAAGCGGGTTCGCTGACAACAACCCAACCGCCCCCTTGCCCGATACGGGCGTTATGTCGCATTCCCTGTTCGCGGCCACCAACGCCCCCGCGTGGGGCCCGAACCCCGGGCTCGCCCCCTGGGGCGGGGCCGGGTGTGGTGGGGGCGGCATGGGGGCGCTGGTGGCCCCACACCGCCCCCACCGTCCGGGCAGACCGGGAACCGTCCGACCCGCCACCCCACGCCAGTCCCGAACCACGAACACGGCCCCGGACACGAAGGGCCACCCACGCCCCGTGCTCACCCCTCACACCCATACGCTCCTTGGGTTTTCTCCCTCGCCCAGTAGGAGAGCTGCTCCCACACCGGGACTTCGACACCCCGAACCTCACCCGTCGAAGAAGACACGCCCGCAGAACGGCGCCAGCAGCCCCAACAGACCTTGAACGGCGAAGGTCCCAGCAAGCTCGAACGCATCTCCTGCTACGGCCATGACCTTCTCGACCAGAGCGCTTCGCCGCGCATCGGATCCGTCTGCGGTTCCTCAGCCGTGCCCCGCCTCCGCTGCTGCCCGCCCACCTCACGGCGGCGCACCAGAGCACACGGCTGCGGCAGGGTCGTGCTCGGCGCGCACCCGCACGATCATTCCTTTAACGCGCGCACCGATTTTGGATGGCCGTCCAATCCCAAAATAATGGGTTTAGTGAGGTGAGTTAATAACATTTTCATAAGTGATAATGAAAGGCGAGGGGTGGGAGATGACGGGCAGGCCAGAGCGGAAGAAAGGGGTCGGGGTCGCCGGTCGGCCGACCCGTCAGCAGGCCGGGGCCGCCGCCCCCTACGTGAAGGTGACTACCCTCTGGGTATAAGTCTGGCCCCGCGAGTCAAGCTCAAACCCCCGCTGAACTGCAAGGATGCGGGATTTCAGCCTGATCGCACCACCAGGGGAATCGGCATAGTCACAGGTAGGCCTATCGGCATAGTCACAGGCATAGTCACAGGCATAGTCACTGGTAGGGCTATCGGCATAGTCACTGGAACCCCCTGTTTTCGCCCCCTTCCCGACCCGAGGGCTGGGTAGCCGCGCAAGAAAGGCCTCCTCTGATTCACCGAGCATTCTTTTATCTATCACTCAAACCGCCACACTGCACCGGGGCCAACCAGCAAGCCTCCGCACGCACGTACCGCGCGTGAAGCGTCCCAGGCCTCGTGCTCGCTCTGCGCCGTGATTCCTCACACCTGAGAACACATTATTGGCCACTCTATTATTCATCAGGGAATCGAATGTAAACAAGGATGAACTGATCAGGCCTCCACCCGGACCGAGGTCGAAGCATGCACTCTTGAACACCTAGAGGAATTGAGTAATGCAGGGACACTCAGGGGAGCGGAGGGGCGGGCCGGGGAGGAGACAGGAGGGGCACGTGGGGCGAGCGGGCGAGGGGTCACCGTAGGGGTCGCCGCCCCTATGTGAAGGTGACTACCCACTGGGTATAAGTCTGGCTTTGAGTCACACCCCTTAAACATACTCTGACCTGAGAAAACGAGTGTTTCATGGGGGCCCACAGGCGTGGAGAGGGTGTTGGAGTGATCGGTGGAGGGGGCGTTGGAGTACTGATTCACTGCCTCTCACCTACCCCTCAGCGCGGACCTGGGGCCGGAGACGGAGGGTGTGGCACGGCCCAGTGAGACCTCCGTGATTGACGGTGATAAGTTGGGCTTCTTTGAGCTCTTTCCAGCGCGGAAGCGTGGCGTCGAGTCGCTGAATAAGAAAACCCACAACCATTCTTCGAGATTCTTGTTATCGCACACAATCAGCGCCATCGCTTCATCGCCGTCGCAGGCCGCCCTCAGCCCGTGTGGGTGATGACCGAGTGGGTCTCGCTCACCGGCACCGCCTCGGTCGACGACCTCGACCGGTCCCCACGAGCCCACTGGCCCGGTGCAGGTGGGCCAGGGCATCGAACCAGGGCCGCTCCCTCGAAGGGAACGGCCCTGGATGCTTCTGTGCGAGGTCAGGCCACGGGCTGCCGCAGTGCCTGCCACTGACGTACCACTGCGGCCAAGTCGCTCATATCCAAGGGCGGCTCACCACCGCCTGCTTCTGTGCCCCCGGGCACCGAGCCCCCTCGGCGATGCACGGGTGGCACCGTCTTCGCACGACGCCGGGCGTGCTGGTTCTTCTCGTGCACGGCCAGGTACAGGCGTACCCCGCGCACCCCGTCATCGTCCTCACACCACCCACGCCGCCCCGTGTACAACTCACGCTGGTGGGGCGGCGGCCCGGCTGTGTACGTGCTCGTAGGTGCTTGCCCAGCTTGGGGCCGAGGAACCTCCACACCCATCTTGCACGCAGTCCTGCCCGGGCCAGGTTCACGGCCTTGGGCCGAACGCCGCGCCGGCAGCGGTTGATGCACCTCCACCACCGGGCGAGTGCTCTGCCCGGTCGGGCTGCAGAAGACGGCGGCGAGCGCCACCCCCAGGACCCAACGCAGGTGCTCGCCCCAGCCCTGTCGGCGCTTGCGGTGCCGCCCGCTATGCTTTTCCACGATCTCCTCCTGCTTACTCAGGTGGGGATTCAGCCCCGGCGCGGTGTTCACAGCACCGTGTCGGGGCGCCTCCACTTCTTCGTTCTCCATCAAGGTGTGGCCTGGTCGGGTGTCAATGGCCCCGGGGCCGTACGCCACCCGGAACTGCGCTTCCCACCCACACCACACAAAGGGCACAAAAGCCCCTAAAGCCCGCAAGGAATGCGCTGTTCCCGCAGGGCTGGTCGATGTTCGCTTTGGTGATCGAGGTTCTTCAACCCCGTACGAAAAAGGTCGGATTTCCTCAGCCCAGCACCGAGATCGCCCGATTGTCGGAGGATAGTCCCTTTTCCGTGCGGGCTTTGTTCACGCGGGCCCTGATGAGGTCCGCGTTGACGCTGAGTTCCCGGGCCAGAGAGGCGTAGGTCTCCCCTCCCTCAAAGCGGGCCAGGAGCTCGCTGTTGGGCACCCCCAACTCCTTGGGCGGGCGATGTCCCTGGTGGGGCACCATGCCTGCGGCCTTGCGCTTCGAGGCGCGCTGCTTGCGCAGCCGCACCAGGTACATCACGTTCTGGTGGCGCGCCCCGGGCCGGTCATAGCCCCACATCTTCGAGGGGGTTTCTCCCTCGTGCCACAGTGCGAAGAACGCCCGTCTGGCTCGGCCCAAGGTCCGGGTGAAAGCCGCCGTGTCCATGTTCACCGCGCGCTCGGCTCGGCGGCGGTCGTCGTGTTCGGCCAGCGCGGTCAGCACCTGGCGATGGGCCGGTGTGAGGGCGGCCCAGATCTGGACCAGGGCGATGCGGTCCACGAGCAGGTCCTCGTGGGAGTGAGCGGGTGCTGAGGCGCTGGTCCAGTAGCGCAGGAACGCCCGGGAGACCAGGGCTTTGTCCTTGCCGCCCAGTCCGTGGGCTTTGAGGTCCTGGTAGTGCTGGGCCTTCATCGCCTTCCACCCGATGGCGATCAGCTCGGTCTCCTGCGGACGGGCCGCGACCAGTTGCAGGTGCTCGGTGATCGCTTCCCAGGCGGTCTCGGCTCGGTGGACCATGTCCATGCCGTTCACCCAGCGGCACTCCCGCGCCGCCCACACCGCCAACCGCACCACTTGGAGGGCCGTGTAGCCGTGCCCGACCGGGTCATCGGCCCTGGGCCGGGGCAACAACGGTCCGAACTCGTTCGAGCCGCGCGGAGATCTCACAGCGCCCCTGGCGAGGTTGTGGTCGCCTGTTTCGGAGGAATCGGGTTCTGCCCTCGAAAGTGCCGGGGAATCGCAGTGTCCATCAGGGTCGGTGCTGTGTGCGGGCCCCTTACGAGTGCGGTGTGAGCTTCTCGCCACCACGGGGCCGGTCTCGGACGTTGTCGCTGGGGTCATAGAGCCACTGTCCGGAGAAACCGCTGACATCCCCATGACCGTGCGGGCATGGTGGTCATGACAAGCCGGTCATGGCGGAGCTGGAGTTGGCGCCCGTAGTCTTCTGTGCCACCCACCCGCCCCGAGGTTTCGAGTGGAAGGCACCCCCGTGTTCTGCGGAAACTGTGGTCGATGCCGAGGCAGTGGCGCCTGCTCGTGTGTTCCCGCGCGGTTCTGGCGCATCCCCCAGGTGCGGCGGGCCGCGGCCGAAGGGGACGCCAACGCGCTGATCCGCCTGTTGCTCCGGCACACCGACCTGGCCCAGGACGCCATCGCGCGGATGTGCGACTTGTCCCAGACGATGGTCTCCCGGGTCCTGAGCGGCCAGCGGGAGCTACGGAAGCAGGAGACCGTCCGACGGGTGGTCGAGGGCATCACGCACGGGTACGAGATTCCCTCCCCCGCGATGGAGCGCGTCCCACCGGAGCTGGGCCTTGCGCTGAACGGCTCCCCGCAGAAGACCGCCGAAGTCCTGGGGCAGGTGGCCGGTGTGGACGTGGAGGACGTCCCAGGTGTGGAGGAGCAGCCACCGGCCTCGGCGGTCAGTTCCGCGGTGCTTTCCTGGCTGGTGTCAGGGCCCGCCTCCGGTGGGGCCGAGGCTCACGTGGCAGAGGGTCCGGTCGCGGCGATCCGCAGCGCGTCAGCGACGTTCTCCGCCTTGGACAACCGCTTCGGCGGTGACAACGCGCGAGCGGCGGCGGTGCACTACCTCAACGGCACGGTGGTTCCGCTGCTTCGGAAGTCCCATGCGGAGAAGGTCGGCCGGACTCTGTTCGCGGTGTCCGCGGAGTTCGTGCTCTCGCTGGCGTGGATGTCCTACGACGCCCAGCGCAACGGCGCTGCCCGGCGCTACTTTGTTCAGGCTCTGGACCTGGCCGCGCATGCGGGCGACCGGCTGCTCGGGGCGAGTGTGCTCTCGGCGATGAGTCACCAGGCCAACTACGTCGGTGCGCACGCCGAGGCGCGGGACCTGGCCCGGGCGGCGTTGGCCGGTGCCGGGGAGCGGGCGACACAGACCATGCGGGCGCAGTTCCTGATGATGGAGGCACGTGCCCACGCCGCCGGACAGGACAAGTCCGCGTGTTTCCAGGCGATGAGCGAGGCGGAGCGGGCTTTCGGTCGACGTGACCCGGGGGCCGATCCGGAGTGGATCGGCTACTTCGACCATGCGGAGTACTCCGACGAGGTCGCCCACTGCCATCGCGATCTGGGCCATGCCCATGTGGCGCGGCGGTTGGCGGAGCAGAGCCTGGCGTCCTCGATCGGGGAGGAGTACGCGCGCAGCCGGGTCTTCACCCGTCTGGTGTTGGCGGCTGCCGTGCTGGGGCAGGGCGAGGTCGAGGAGGCCTGCCATCTGGGCTCCGTGGTGCTGCCGCAGGTGCGGGCGACGTCCTCGGCCCGGTGCGTGGGCTACCTCGACGCGTTCGCCCGGAGTGTGCGGCCCTACCGCGGGCAGCCGACGGCGGACCGGTTCCTGAACCAGGCACGGGCCGTGGTGTCGGCTGCTCAGTAGGGGTTCCACTCCCGTAGGCGTCGCGGGTCGGCCAAGTCGCTGATGCGCCGGTCGATCTCGGCGTCGATCTCGGCGCTCTCCCCGCGCTTTTGGGCGAGCCAGGTGGTCATGCGCAGTTCCCGGATCTGCTTGTAGAGGGGGTAGCCCTCCCAGGCGGTGACGTCGAACCTGTAGGCCTCGCAGAAGTCGGTGTACTCGGCTTCGCTGTGCCAGCCCAGGTCCCGGTAGAGAGCGGCCAGGACCAGGTCCCACTCGGGTGGACCCCAGCAGATGCCGTCCAGGTCGAAGAGCACGACACCGTTCGGGGTGGCCAGGACGTTGCCGATGTTGGCGTCGCCGTGGATGACGTGTATGCCCAGCACCGGCGTGGTGGTCGGGAACCGGGCAGCCAGGTCGCGATGGGTCTGACGTAGTTGGTCGCGTTGGGTGGAGCTGAGCCCGGGGGCGGTGTCGATGCGTTCGGCCACACGGTCGAAAGGGTCCAGCTCGGGGAGATCGAGTTCGGGTGGCGGGATGAGGCCGTGCAGCGCGTGTAGGAGCTTGGCCAACTCCCGGGGGACAGTCCACTCCCCTTGGACCCCCTCCCAGAGCGTGACGGCGGTGCCTTCGGCCAGAACGGGTTGTTCGCCGGGCAGGGGGCGGCTCACCGGCAGGCCCTGTTCGGCCAGCCATCGGGCGGCCCGCACCTCCCGGTCGGCCTCCGCCCATCTGGCCGCGGAGCGTTCGACCCGGGCGATGACGGCTCCGTCGCGCAGACGGAACACCGCACGCTCCCCCATGCGGATCAGTTCGGGCCCCCCGTGAGCCGATGTCTCGGGGGCGCCCAGGGCCTGGGCGGCGGTGTGGACGGCGCGCAGGGCGCGCTCGGTGAAGTCCTCGGTGTGGGCCACGGGCCCCAGCCTATGCCGGGGCCGTGCACCCGCCCCGCGTTCGAGCGGAGCATCCCGTGGTGAGGGGGCGAGACGGGTCACCTGGTGCTGAGGGCCGTGCCCATGCGGTGGACCCGGTCGGTCTGGGGGAAGGTGAGCCAGTCCCACTCCCCCTCTTCAGCACCCATCCAGGTGGCCAGGCAGCGGCGGAAGAACTGGGAGGGCGCTCCGGTGGCGGTGCCGATCCAGTCCTGGTCGGGTGTGCCCAGGGCGAGGTAGGAGCGTTGTTCCTCCTCAACCAGTCGGCGGGAGGCGCTGATCCAGTCCGTGCAGGGTCGCATGGTGACGGGTGCCGGAATGTGGTCGAGGAAGCGCCGGTGGTCGTGGTCGGTGGCCACGACGTGGATGTGGGTGTGGTCGTAGCAGGCACCGCCCTTGTCACGGAAGTCGAGGCTGCCGTGTTCGAAGACGAGGCTGTCCAGACCGCTGCGTCGGCGGATGAGGCCGGTGACCTGTGGGATGACGGTGCGCAGGTCGGCGTGTTCGTCCTCGTCCAGCCAGCCCACGGAGAGGGTGTGGCGTTTGGAGACGATGAGCAGGTACCAGTCGGTGAGTGCGCCGATGCAGGGCATGACGACGAAGTGTTCGCTCTCCAGGAGCACGTAGTCGGTGCGGGTCCGGGCCAGGCCCAGGTCGTAGAAGAGGTTGGAGTCGTCGCCGCCTTCCACCTCGCAGCAGAAGGTGCAGATCTCGCTCAGGGTGGTCTCGTGCACGGGGTCCTCCGGGTCAGAACAGGGTGGGCGCGCCGGTGGGAGCATCCTCGGCGGTGGCCGGGGCGAGGGATCGGCCGATGAGCCTGCTCAGGTCGGCGCAGTGGCGGGGCGCGTCGGGTTCGGGTTCGGTGGAGAACACGGCGACGGGGCCGGCGGCCCCGTCGATGTGCAGCCGGTGTGTGCCCTGGGTGAGATCGTCGGGGTGGGCGAGCACGGGGGCGGATTCGAAGACGGCGGTGGAGCAGGCGGGGCGTATCCAGGGTTCGGGGGCGGCGAGCACTTCGGTGCCGGGCTGTTCGTCGGCGATCTTGTTCAGGTAGGGGGTGACCTGGGCTGCGAGGTCGGTCAGCTTCGTGATGAGGGCGGTGGTGTCGATGCTGTTCTGCAGGCCGAGCACCTTGCGTCGGGTTTGGACTTGTTGGGGCAGCGCGAAGTGCTGGGAGACGGCGGACTCCAGGGTGCGGACCGTGGCCCCGTCCTTGGTACGGGCCAGGTAGAGGGCGGCGACGGGTCCCTGCTCGGCCAATCGACTGCGGCGGCGTGAGTCGGCTGCGGTGCCGACCTTGGTCGTGCCGTTGGTGAAGACGTCGAGGTAGAGCCAGTGCGGTTGCCGGAGGTAGTCGCGGATGTTCTCGGGCAGCGCCTCGGGGGTGCGGTGGGCCTGGTGGGCGGCGATGAACCCTTCCTTGTACTGGCAGCGTCGGCACTGTTTGCCCCGGGTGACGACCTCGTCGGTGCGGCAGCGCACGTGCCTGCCCTCGGCTCCGGTGAGGTCGAACCATCCGATGCAGCGCCGCTGCTCGCCGTCGACACGGAAGGCGTGCTTACCCAGGAGGGGGTGGAGCAGGCTGTGTTCGGGGTGGTCGGGGTCGGTGGTGCGCAAGCGCGGGGTGTCGAGGTCGCTCCAGTCCAAGCCGAGAAGGGTGACGGGTGCGGTCGGGTTCATGCCAGGCTCCGGTGCAGGATCGTTTCGATGTGGTGCAGGCAGCGGCGGCGCCGGGTGGCGACCGGGGTGCTGCGTTCGGCGTACAGGCCGTGGTCGTGGGTGCCGTTGAGGTTGTCGGTGACGATGTGCAGGTAGTCGAAGGGCACCTGGGCAGTGGTGGCGGCGAGGGCCATGTGCCCGATCTCGGGGTCCACCACGTCGAAGTGTGCACGGTGTTGCTCGAGCCAGGTACGGGTTTCGTCCAGGACGCTGGGGACCGTGATGTGCCGGGCCCGGTCGTGCAGTCCGGGCAGTGCCGGGTCGAGGTCCAGGGCGCTCTTCCAGGAGAGGGGGCGGCCCTTCACCTGGCTGGTGGTGCCGGTGACGATGACGGTATTGGGCTCCATGTCGGACTGGAGGCCGCCGAGTTTGCCGACGTAGAGCACCCCCGAGGTGTGACCGCGGGCGATCAGCGCGGTGACCAGGTCACCGGCGAGATCACCCCAGAAGCTGAACTCGCATCCCAGCAGAAGCGCGGTGGAGCGGCCGACGCGGGCGGTGCGCCAGCCGAAGCCGGGGCGGTGGTCCCAGCCGGTGCCGAAGGCCGGTGGCCGGGTGAGGAGGGGTTCGACGTAACCGAGGATCGCCAAGTCGTGTGCGGGCAGATTTCGTGGGAGCCAGTGGTCGACGAACACCAGCCCCTGTCCGGGGACGGGCTGCTCGACGGTGATCTCGGCCGGTAGGTCCGTCATGGCGCAGGCCGCGCGTAGAAGCTCCGCGTAGTGGTGGGTGTAGTCCTGGCCGGGAGGGACCACACAGTGCAGGACTCCATCGGCGAGGGTGAAGTAAGGGCGGCGCCAGTTGAAGCGTTTGCCCACGCGTTTGTCGCCGCCGAGGAGGAAGCTCAGGGAGCGGTTGGGGTAGACCCATGCCCGGCCACGGGCGGCGGTGAGCAGGTCCAGGGGGATCTTGGGGAGGACGTAATCGGGGAGGCGTTCGCCCATGGTGTGTTCGCTGGCCAGGACGGCGCTGGTCGCGGTGGTGTTCACGCGTTGACCTCTCCGCGCAGGAGGGGCAGGAGGGGCAGGAGATCCGTTTCGTCTGAGGTGCTCGGCAGGGTGTGCACGGGTGCCGGGTGTGTGCTGAGCAGTACCTCCAGGGCGCGGGCGGTACGGGTCTGGTAGTCGGTGAAGGCAGCGGAGGAGGTCGTGGCTCGCTTGGTGGTGAAGGCGCCGTGTTCGGAGGGCTTGGAGGTTCCGGCCCTGCGGGTGGTGGCCACCTCCGCCGTGGTGGTGAGCAGGACGACTCGGTCGGGCTGCGGCAGGGCCGAGAACACGTCTTCGGCCTGGGACACAAGGATTTCGTCGCCGGACAGGGCCATGCGGGCCTGGTGTTTGAAGTACCAGCCGTCGACCACCACCGGCCGGTCCCGGTCGAGTGCGGGTGCCACGTAGGCGTGGTGGAAGAGCGTGTACCAGGCCGCGAGGGAGTGCAGCCAGTAGTGCGCCGGGTAGTCCCAGACCGGTTCGGCGTGGTCGTAACCCCAGGTGAGGTCGTGCATGAGGGCAAGGCGCCGGTCCAGCCATGTGTTCCCGGTGTGGGGCGGATCGTCCTTGCTCAGGGCGGTGGCATGCGAGGGGACGGTGGTCAGGCGGGACAGCAGGTGGCTCTTGCCCGCTCCGTCGATGCCCTCAATAGTCCAGAACTCAGCCATGGGCGCTCCTGACGGTGATTCCGGCTTCGCGAAGGTTGATGGCCAGGTGCGAGAGCAGGCCTGAACGCAGGTACACCTCTTGTGTCCCGGCCCGGTGGAGCCGGTCGATGAACGCGGCCAGGCGGGTGTGCTCCTCGCGAGCAACGGACACGTCGAGCAGAACGGGGCCGTCGGGTAGAGGTGCGTCGGTCGAGGAGAGCAAGGCCGTGTTGACCGGAGGTGCGGGGGTGTCCTGTTGCCAGGTGTCGGGCTCGGGCACACTGCTGCGGATGTTCTGGGCGGAGAGCCCGTAGCGGCTGGAGTGGTGCAGCTTGAGACCGAACGGCCGGCCCAGGTCGTCGAAAAGGGCTGTCAGGTGGCGACGGTGTTCACGAACCCAAACCACCAGGGTGGCGATCTGCCAGTCATCAACACGGGCCGGTCGTTGTCGGGTTCCGTGGTGGGGGTCGTGGAAGCGAGCCTCCTGGAGACGGGTGTCCGGGATGGTGAGTTCGAGGCCATCGTCCTTCACCACCAGGACGGCGGGAGTGAGACGGCTGTCCAGCTCCCAGATTCCAGGAACGATCTCGGCCACCACCACTGACTCGTAGACCGCGAGTTCAACGGAGAAGAGCACCTGCTCATAGGGCTGCACCAGTACAGACAGCCCCGGAGCGAGATCAATGATCCACTTCGCCGCGGCTGCGGGTGTGGCACCGACCAGGCGAGGCAGGTTCCGTTCCTCGGACGTGGCCGCGGTGCGCAACACCAGGAGTCGGTGCTCGCTGAAGCTGTCGCGCAGGGCCCGAGTACTCATCTGGTGCGGTCGCCGCACGACACGGATCGGTACACGCAGTAGCCCGTGGGCTTCGAGGGCGTTGACGGCCTCGATCTTGTCCCAGTCGCTCATGAGGCCCACTCCAGGGCAGCCTGTGTGATCGGGCGTACCTGGAGCACCAGGACCATCGCGCCGTTCCAGGCCCACTCCACGTCGACATCGAACCCGAAGTGAGCGCTGAGCTGTTGGCACAAGGGGTGGAGCTGCGCGGTGAGGGCGAGGCTCGGGACCTGCTCGGGTCCGGTCGATGCCCTGAACCGGCGGGCGTCACGCCGAGCTCGCATACGCAACGGCATCCCGGCGGTGGCTCCGTCCGGATAGGGGGATGCTTCGACCAGCAGGCGATCCTTGCTGATGAAGGCCACACCGTACAGGGACGCTTCAGCCTGTTCCTGGACCAGAACGCACCCGCCCGGGACGGCCTCCAGCTCCTCCCGTGGGAGGAGATCTTGGTCGATGACCCGGGCCAGCGCTGAGGCATCGGGCGGACAGTTCAGCAGCGACACCGATCGCCCCGCGTGTGCGCGCTCCAGCCCGTCCTCCAGGGTCGAGCTCGTGCGCACCACGACTCGGCGGGGCCGGTAGAGCTTCAGCCAAGTGCAGATCGAGGTGATCGCCTCGCTGGTTCCGTGCGCCAGGCTGGCAGAACTGAGGCAGAGCCCCGGGGGCACGGGGAGCCCGAGGTCAGCGACCTGGCTCAACCGCGCCGCCTTGTGCCCCCACATGTCGGGGTCCAACCGCTGAGAGAGCAGGTCAGCCACCAAGGCGCCACCTGCTCTCGACGCGGATCGTCAGGCTGAATGCCGCTTCCTTGAATCCATCCATGCGCCCACTGTGGCCAGCCCAGAGGAGCGGTCCCATGACCAGCCAGTCATAGATTCACCGACGTGGGGCAGCGGCTCCATCGTGAGTGACGGGAGGCGATCCCGACACACACCACAGCCTCCACCACATCCGGCACGAAACATGGTCACCTAGAGAGAACGGATGCCAGGCTTACCAGTCCGCACCCGTAAGCCTTCGCCCGTCCGATCCCTGTCCGGACCGCCTCTACGAAGGTTTCGGCGTCCGTCACTACCAGTCGTCCATCGAACTGGGCAGGTGACACGGTGATCTTTGTGCGCCCCGAGGAAGAGAACTTGTACCCGGTCATGGGCGGTAGGGGGACCACGTCGACCGCCATAGCACCGTCAGTGGTCGCTGGGATCACGAACCCGTGCTGTTCCCCCTTACGGGCGATCCAGCCGAGGCGGCTCTTCTCGTCGTGCAAGGCCACCCGCCGCCCCCGGTCGGTCTTCGGGGCGGCCGGGTCGCGCACGATGCGCGTGGGGTTGGCTGTGCAGCGGAAGGACAGTATCCGCCCGGGAGTGATCGCCTCGAACACACCCCCCATGTCCCTGGTCTCGGCAGGGACGGCCAGGTAGTCGGAGGGCAACTTCCCCCAGTCGGGTTCGACAGCGCTCTGCACCAAGAGCACGTGGCCGGAGTCGGTCCTGTCCAGGCGCCACAGCAACCCGTTCTTCTGACGCGCAGACCCGTCAGAGGCGACCTCGGGGAACGCCGACATGAGGGTGCGGTGCATGTGCTGCACGTCAACGTGGTCGCGCCGGTAGGCACGTGAACGGAGGTACGGACGCAATCGGCTCAGGTACACGGTGCGGACCCTCCCTCTCTCGTCTCGGGGACGGCGACATGGCAAACACGCACGTACCGCTGGCGGAACTCACGGTTCCCCGACTCGAACGTCACAGGCACGTCGTAGCGGGACTCTGCGTCGGCTTCCGCCGCGGGAACCTCAACGACGGCACGCAGCATCGGGGCATCCTCTGCCCTATCCCACAGCTCTCGGTGCTCCTCCTGCCAGGGGTGCTCCGCCAAGGCCTCCTCCAGAGTGTTCTCCCGGCGAATCCCCGTCCCAAGTCCTCGGCTCTCGGCGAGGATCAACGGGGACGCTGGCACGTGGGCCTTGCGCCCGAAGAACAGGGGCCACCGGGGGTGGCACACCGCCGCAGCCACCTGCTCCAGAAACACACGCTCTCCTTGCAGCAGCACGAGAAAGAGCGCATCAGCCAAGTAGTAGCGGTGGCTAACGACGTTGCGGTGGCCAGCGCCTTTGGTCGTGGGGACGTCGGTGGTCACCTGGTAGTCGCGCTCGACGATGCCCTCGCGATCGACTCGCACGGCCATGCGCAGGCCTGCCAACTCCGCGATCCGGCCCCGGTCGGTGCGTTCGGTCCCCAGCGCGGCACCCAGCAGTCCCACCACCCCGGACTTGGAGGGTTCCCGCATGGTGTCACGGTGGGTGAAACGCGAGCGCATGCCCCAGGACTGCATCGGCGCGTCGAAACGCAACGCCAAGACCGCCTCAGTCACGGACCTCTCCCAGGACCTTTCCGGTAAACTCAGGTAGGCTTCCGGCACGCTCATCCTCCGGGACCCCCATCTGGCCGAGATCGCTGGACAGGGAGGCCACCGCGACCGCACGAAGCTCTTCGTCGCCGTAGAAGCCGCGTAGCTGCTGGAAATGCTGCCACATCCGCTTCGTCGATTCCCCCATGACCCCTTGACCGGGGACCGGGTCGAGAAATGCGTTGGCCAGGTTCCAGGAGCCGCTGTCGCGCACAACGGCAAGGAGCGTGTCGGGCATGGTGAGGGCGGCCATGGAGTTCTGCTTGCCGCTGGGAACGGCCCGGATGAACGCGTTGAGCCACGCGCTGGTGGCCCGCCTCAGCAGGTCCTCGTCGTCCTCGTCCGGTTTCGCTTGCTTACCGAACAGGTTGCGGCGCAACTGACCCAGGTCGAGATTGGCGTAGCGGTAGTAGCAGGCGGCGTTGAAGTCGACTGTACCGATCATGTCCGCTCCGGCCTCGCCCTCGGGTTTGAGGTCGTCAACGGCGGTGTAGAAGTCGAACTCGTTCGCCACCGAGTGGGTGGAGATAGCGTGGGCGACCTGGGAGGCCGCATCGACGTTGAAGTCCTTGTTGTCGGTGACCATGCGGCCGAAGAGAGCGATGTCGACCGCACGCCGGGCATCGAGGATCCTCTCGGCGACCTTCTTCGCGTCGTCGGTGGCCTTCTTCTTGGCTGTTCCCTTGTCCTTCTTGGCCTTCTTCTCCTTCTCTCGGGCCTCGGCATCCGCGAGTAGTTTCGTGCGGTTGTCCCGACAGAATGTGGCGAGGTCGTCGACAGCTCTGGTACCGACGAACAGCAGGTACTGGGTCAAGTCGTTGGCGTCCAACTCGAACCCCATCTGACGGAGAGCCTCCCGCACAATGGTGCGCTCCTCGTCACCGGGCTCCTGGGCCCCGCCCTCCCCAATGCCTGGGGTCAGTTCCCGTGCCGCCTTCAGTAGCAGCCGTTTGGTGCGCCAGGCGGTCTCCCCTTCAGCGAGACCGACCTCGGGGAAGAGTGAGCGCGCGGCCTTCTTGAGGCTTTGGCTGGAGACGCGTCCCCTCAGGGCTCCACCGAAGGTGACTGACTTGGGTTGGCCCAGGTCATCGCGGTTGAGGTTGCTCGCCGGGAAGGACTGGAGGAGGTGCAGCTCGATGATCATGGTCGTCAGGTCGCTTCCTTACTCACTGGAGGTCTGGCTCGTATGCACCTGATGGCGGAAATCCCGTGCCCACCGACGACGGACGGTACGCGCCTTGGTTTCATCATGGCCCTGAAGGTTGATCAGGTCCCACAGGAGTTGTTCGTAGTCAAGCGGGCGTGGTACCGGAGCGGTACCAAGGAGCCGAACCGCTTGACGCAGGTAGTGTTCCAACCCATCGGTTGGGGAGGCGCCGATGAGCTGACGCACCCTGGCGTCCGCAGCTGAGACAGACCCTGTCTCGGCCAGCGCCGCACACAACCGCCACCGCCGCCGCTGGTCTGTCTCGTTGTCGGGGTTGAGCGCGAAGAGCCCGGCGACGAGCAGACACTGGTCCTCGTGATCCTTGGGGACCTCGCACGGCAGAAGGATCTCGTACACGTCCCCTACGAACCGTTCGTCGGTGAGGCTGCGCTGCCACCGTGCCCGCTGCCGCCGCGCCCGTGCGAGCACGTGTCGGTTCGGTGAGTGCAGTGCCCTCCCCAAGGCGTAGAGCTCGCGCACGAACGCCCGGTGGGGGGACTCGGGTTTCTTGTTCTCCACAGCTGTGTCTTTCACCCGATGTGCTGATCGGTCTCGTGTTCGTACACCTTGAACACCTTCTTCAGGTTCGACTGCGCGATCATCTCGACCCTGGCCACGGCGAAAATCTGGCGGGGTGATCCTCCGGGAAACCGGTCCACCCACGTGTGGAGGGCATCGTCAACCGTGTTCCGCACGTACTCACCCCACGTGGCGAAGAGCCGACGGAGTTCGTCCTGAGCCCCAGGCTCGTCCGGTTCACGATCGGCCACGAGGTCGCCGACATCATGGAGCAGGCGCGTGAACCCGGTTTCGAGGTGCGGCCAATAGCGTTCGGCGAGGAAGCTCCAGTGCTTGTGAGGCTCAAACTTGGCACGAAGTTCCTCGCGGTAGGTGCGCAGCATCCGTTGGAGCTCGGTCCCGATGTCGTCGGCCAGCTTCACCGCCTGTCCGAAAAGCTGGTCCAGCGTCCAGCCATGGTCCTGCGCCACCAAAAGGGCGAGCTTGACGGGGAGGGTCTCCTCCGACCAGTACTCGACAGCGCCGGGGTTGGACATGAGCTTCTGACCGAAAACGCGGAGCGTGACCTCCTTGTCCTCGCTCAGCGCGTCGTGCACGACGTGTCTATGGACGTCGTCGATGGTCACAGGCCTCCGGCGCCCGCTTGTACTACCGGTCGATATGAGAAGGTCGGCGGCATGGCGCCACACCCCGCGCAGCATCTCCAACCTCACAGGTGTGGAGGCCCCCTTCTTCCCTCCGCTTTCTCGGAAGGCCGCCATGGGTTCCTCGGACAGGCGGTCTTTGTCGAGCTGCTCCCCCGGTGAGATCACCACCCCATCCACGTGTGGCACGCCATCCTTGTCCACGGCACGGAGGAGGACATTACGCGAAGGCAGGGTGAGCAGCCGGGCCCATCCCCGCGCACGCGCGTTCTCATCGGGTTCCGGGCCAGGCGGATGTTCACGTTCCCAGACGGCGCAGTCACGGGGATCCCCCAGCCCCTTCGGCATACCCGCGCCAGGATCGTAGATGACTGCGTTGAGCATTAGCGTCTCCCACAGCGTCGCCCCCTCAAGAAGGACGGTGCCGAACAGGTTCCCGTGGGAGGGTCTGGCACTCTTGCGCCCCTGTCCCCGGTAGAAGGTCTTGATGCCTCCGGTGTCGTAAAACTGCACCGCCACCAGCCACCGGGCCGCCGCATCGGCCGGCAGCAGCGGGCGATCAGAGTCCACGGTGTGGTCGAACAGCGTCGTGTTGTTGCCCTTGGACCTGTGCAGGAGCAAGTGGGAGGCGGGTTTCGGCTCTACCTCGGACAGGCCGGGGCACTGGAAGAAGGGGCGTTTGCCTCCCAAAAGCCAGAAGGCCTCTCGGTAGTTCTCCTCGTAGTCCGACAGGCGCGCGATGTGGGCCCCGTTAGTCCACAGGTGCTCCCATTGTCTCTCAGTGGTGGGGCCCTCGTGGACCCGGTGCAGGAACGCCAGAAGCAGACGGTAGAGGGCGGCGGTCACCACGGGGGACTCTCCGCGGATACAGCGCAGCTCGCGCGCGTTCCGGAAGACGTCGCTGATGCCGAGCAGTTTCGACTCACCCGTGGTCGTGACCACGGGGACCCATGGTTCGTCGAGCAGGTTGAAGCAGCAGGAGGACACCAACACTCCGAGGGGGTAGGGGATACCGACTCTAACCACTGGGGGGACAAGAAGCGGCGACAACGCTGAAACGTTGCCGCCGCTGGCGCATCCCCGCCTGCGCGGGGCGTTCGTCGTCCAATGCGAAACACAGGGACCACCCCAGGATGAGCCCGGGATCATCGGCGACAGTACCGGATAGGGCTCCGGGAGGTTGTAGTTGTGAGAGGTGACCTATCAAGTAGCCTTTGCAAGACACACTTCATGTAGTCTACAAGCCACCAACAGCCAGCGAGCGGAAGGACCCCCTGTGATCTCGATCGACGGCCAGCCGGCGCTTCCCGACCGGCTCACCCTGTGCCTCTCGGGCCGTGTGAGTGTAAGCACCGTCTGCCTGATGATCATCATCCTGGTCGTGCTTCTCCCCTGAACCGGAGGCCCACCGGTGGGTCTCCGGACCGGAGACCCACCGTCATCGGCCTCGGCGCTCAGCGAAGGGATCGCTCCCCGACGACCGGCGGGTGCTACCCGCGGGCGCGCGCCAGTTGGTCAGGCGGTCGATTCCCGCAGGTTCCTTGAGCACGGGAACCAAGACCTTACGGGCCTCGTCCTCCATTGCCTCGAGCTCCTGCTCATACCCTCGTTCAGCAGCCTCCCAGGCTCTCTCCCACCCCTCTTCGACGAAGGACTCCGAACTCACGTAGACCCGGTGGATCTGCTTCCCGATCTCACGCAGAGGGTTCCACTTCCCCTTCCGGAGGGTCCCCTGTAGAAGAACGCGAGTACGCCCGAGGATCCACGGCTTGTAGACGCTCGCCACCCCCGCGGTGAAGCCGAGGCTCGTCCGTCGGCTCGGTGTCCGAGCCTGACGCTCGGCCGGATCAACGTCCGCGACGAACAACTTCGGTGCGCTCAGGTGGGAGGGACGACCAATACGCTCGTGCCGGTGCAGTCGTCCAGCCCGTTGGAAGAGCAAGTCGATCGGGCACAGGTCCGAGATCAGCACATCCGCGTCGAGGTCCATCCCGTGTTCCAACACCTGTGTCCCCACCACGACAACGTGCCGGGTCTCCGGCGAGTCCTTCCCAAGGTGCGCGTCGATCCGCTCCTTGATCGCCCGGCGTTCCGCTCCCTGGTGGTCGCCGTCGAAGTGGATCAGCTCAGGACGGCGGTCGGCGTTGGCGAAGTGGGCCTTGAGCTCGTCGCGGACCGCTTTCGCCCGTTCTCTGGTGTTGAGTACGACCAGGGCCGTACCGCTCTGTCCCACGAGACCCGCTACCCGGACCGCGATCACCGCGGGTGCGTCCCCGATGTGTTCGACCCGCAGCGGCCCCCTCCCCCTCGTAACCGGCGAGAGCTCAACCTCCCGAGGCCCCACGGTGTCCTGGCTCCAGGTCACGTTCCACGACATCGGGGAGGTCACCGCCGAGACCTCGGGGTCCGCCACACGGCCCTCCGCGCCCGCGTGCCAGTGCTCGATCAGCTCGGCACGCTGGTCAGCGGTCAGGGTGGCGGACATCAGCACCACCGGGGAGCCCCACCACCCGCAGAACCACAGGAGCTGCTTGACGATGCGGGTCGTGTAGGCGTCATAGGCGTGCACCTCGTCGATCAGCACGACCTTGTTACTCAGGGCCGCCATACCGAGAAAGTTGTGGCCGCTTCGGATGACCGCCTTGAGCGCCTGGTCGACGGTACCCGCGCCCACGGGGAAGGCAAGCCCCTTCTTTCGGGCGAACCAGTCCTCGGGATCCAGCGCGCACCCCTCGCTTCCCGCATCGTCCTCGGCCCCCACGTTGCTCGGAGTGATGGTGGACGGCGCCTTCGCCTTCTCCTGATCCTTGAGCTGCCTCTGCTCCTTCGCGGCGCCACCGAAGACGAGGTTGACGTCGAGATCAGGGTCGGTTCCGTCAAGCAGGACCCGCACGTCGTCGTAGGCCTGCCTGCTGAGTTCCTTGGTCGGGGTGGAGTAGTAAAGACCGCCCAGCCCCAGTCGGTGGGCGAGCCGTGCCGCAGCTTGAAGACCAGCCTTGGTCTTGCCCTCACCGGTAGGCGCCTCGATCACCAGGACACCCGGCTCTTCGCAGGCTGCGACCGCCTTCTCCACCTCGCGTTGGAGGGGGCGTGGCTCGGCACCGAAAATCTGGGCGAACCTGGTCCGCTCACCGGGGTCCCATGGGCGCCACCCGGTCAAGCGCAGAGCCTTTTCCGCGCACATCTCGGCACTGGAGCGGTACGCTTCCAAGGAACCGGGGTTCTTCGCGTACGGGAAGAACTGCGTGTCGGAGGCGATCCAGTCAGAGATCGTGGTCAGGCCCGCCAGTCCGATCATGGCGCGCGAAGACACGCGCACCTTGTCCCAACCGGAGTCGTCGAAGTTCAGCCCGGCGAGTCGGGCCAGTTCACGCACCACGGCGGACCGTCCCCTCTGCCAGAGCCCGTCCCCGATGTCTTTCTTGTGACGGTGGTTCCTCGATCGGCCCAACGTCCTGATCTCGGAGCCCGACGGAATATACCCGTGGTGTCCAGCCAGCACCTGGCTGAGTACGATGCTGTCGGATGTTGGGACACCGCGCTCACGAAGCATCAGATCGAGATGCACCCCGGTGGTCAGTCCATGCTTGGTGTCCAGGTTCGCCAGCGTGCGGGCGGGCGCACACTTCTTCAACAGTTCGTGCTCACTCTGTGGAAAGCGCTCCTGGGCCACGTCCAAGACCAGGGACTGGAACGCGGGCGAGTACTTGCCCAGGTCGTGCAGGCCGCACAGCAGGGCCACCCACCGCTCGGCGCTCCCGGTTAGCGGAGCGAAGACACGCTCCAGCTCCTCACGCACCCTGGGGCCGAGGAAGCGACCATAGAGGAGCCGCGCAACCTCCGTGGTGTCGATCAGGTGGCAGACGAGCGGATGCGCCCCGATCTTCGAACTGTGTTTCGCCCAGGGCATCAGCAGCGGGTCATCGTGAGACGTGCTCACACACTCACCTCTCCGGGACCGGTTCAGGGGGTCGAACAACATCGAAGCACCTGACAGCGACATTCTGAACGCCCCCAGTCACAGGCCCAAGGCACCGACCCTGGCCCCGTGCGATGACGCTGCCGAAATGGTTAGGAAAGCCCCGGGTTTCGCTCTCGCCCTCCTCAGCGGTAGCCAGCTCAATCTCGCCGAGCGTGCGTCGAGGGCAACGGGTTTTGGTCTCCTAGTCAAAAAGCAGCCCTGTGGAAACGCGCCCCCCCAGGGCCATCCCCACTTGCGCGGGGAGTAGATTTTCTGACCTGGAATTTTACTCTCTCCAGTGAGCCTTTTTCATCCTGTTTCTCGGATCTAAAGGACGAGCACGGCGCGGGTGATCTGGCCGGCGCGTTGTGGGCAGCAGCGTAGGCGGCGCAGGATGTCCCACTGCTTGAGCTGAGCGATCGCGCGCTCGCCGGGTGAGCGGAGCCTGGCGTGGACGGAGTTGGCGTCCTTCTTCCACTGCGGCTTGCCCCGGCCCTTGAAGGGGCAGAACACCACGTCAGAGAGCCCGACGTAGCCCTTGTCCCCCAGTCCGATCAGCCCGGCGGCCTCGATGCGCTCGGCGATCGTCCAGACCCGGGCGGCCTTGGTGTCGTGCACCGCACCGGGCAGCGACCACGATGTCCAGAGGGGTTCTCCGTCGGATGCGGACACGACCTGGATGTTCATGCCGTGGTGCTTGTGCTTGCCGGAGTAGAAGGGCCGATCGGCCGCCAGGCGGTCGCAGGCGATGAGGGTGCCGTCCACGATCACGTACGCCCAGCCCTTGCGGCGGGCGCGGCGCAGCCCCTGTTCCAGGGTGGGTGCTTGGGCGGCGAGTAGGGCCGTGGTCTCGCGCACGTACCGCCAGGCGGTGGTGGTGCCGACACCGAAACCGGCCGCCACTTGGGCGAACGGTTCGCCCTTGTACAGGTGGACCAGCACGAGCAGGGCCTGGGTTGCCGGGTCCAGGCGCCGCCATCGGGACCCGGCCGTGGCGCGGTGGGAGCGGATGGTGCGGGCGGCCAGGTTCAGGGTCCGGCGTGACAGGGGCAGCACGGCACGGTAGAACAGCATGTGGAGCCTCTGGTGGGGCGGGTTTTCTTGGTCGTTAATCCATCTACCAGGGGCTTCTTGCTGTCAGGGGTGCTCACGACGAGCTACTACGGGGCTGTGACCTGCACGTTCAGGATGAAAGAGACTCAGTCGACCCGGTCCTGTCCGGGCCTCCCGTCATCCGGCCGGAGTCGCGGAAGACCAGCAGCGCCGACCCTGACGTCCCGCTCCAGCAACCAGCGGAACCGTGTGCGCATCCCACCCCGAGCGCACCCACATCCACCGACGAGAGGCCGCCCCACCGTGGACTCCCCTCAGCCCGAAACATCCTCCTCCGACGAGCCCGCCTCCACCGACAACTCCGCATCGCCCCCGCGCCCCGCCCCTTTCCTGGGCTGTGGCGCGATCGCCGCCCTGCTCCTCGGCGGAGGGCTGTACATGCTCATCCTCTTCGTCGGCCCTGGCCTGGCTGCGCTCCTGGTCGGGATCGAGGCCTCCTACACGAACCCCTCCGACTCGGACCCGGTGGCCACCGTGTTCGGATCCACCGCCGTCCTGCTGATCTGTGCCGGGTTCGCCCTCCTCTGGCCGCTGTTCCGGTACATGGGCCTGCCCCGCCCAGTCGCCACCCTGTGCCTGCTGACCGCGGTCGTGGGCGTGGTCTACCTCCAACTGTTCATCACGGTCTCCCTGTTCGACGTCTCCTCCATCGACTGGCCCCTCTGGTCCGCCGGGTGGGCGACCGCGCTCAGCGGCCTCGCCGTCCTGGCCGTGCTCGTATGGACACAGGGGCACGGGTTCCGGTGGGCGGCCACGGCCATCATCATCGTGGCCGTGCTGCGGGCCCTGGCGGACCAGAGCACGTCCATCCGGGAGGAGCGGGAGGAGTTCGACAACGTGGCGCAGACGGTCTCCGGCTACCCCGGTCACATCGCCCTCGTGGAGTCCGAAGAGTGGTCGGCCGTCCAGGCATGGAACTTCCAGGACGAGTACCTCAGCCTCGACTACGAGACCTCCGATGGCGACAGGATCGAGGTCACCACCTGGATGGACTTCACCGCCGACGCCCCCGGTGACCCGGACCCCGCGGACCCGATCCGACACCGCTGCGACTCCGAGCACCTCACCTGCGAGATGACCGAGGAGACCGGACTCACCGTCGTGACCGTCCAGGACAAGGACCACCTGGAGAGAGACCTCGTGCGCGTGCAATGGCGCCCGGGGGTCTACGTCGAGATCCGCTCACGTGAGGGCGCCGGGCTGGAGGACCTGCGCGCGCTGGTCGGCCGACTGCGTCCTTCCGAGGAAGGTGACGCCGTCGCGCTGGCCGAGGAGATCACCGGAGGACCCCGCCGGTAGAGCTCGGGCAAGGCGCACACGAGAACCTCGCGAGGTGCCATCGGACGCCACCGTCGGTCCGCGCGTGCTCCGTTCGTGCTCCGCGGTTTTGGACCAGGGCGACACCGCGCGGCATGACACAGCACAGGGCGGCAGATCGGATCGGATGGGGTGGCATGAAACGGTAAGTAGTGACACGTGACGGTACACAACCAGGGCACTTCTAATCCGATGGCCGCAGGTTCGAATCCTGCCGGGTGCGCCACAAAACCCCAGTTCAAAGGGGTTCCACGAGGACCTCGCAAGAGGTCCTCGCCGCATTCAGGGCCCCTGCGTGCTCCAAGCGTGCTCCCCAGTACAAGGCCAGTACAGGTGGACACCCACCTCGCGGAGCATTCTGCCCTCCCGTGACCCTGCCGTCCCCGGTCGGGGACGGCCCGTGTCCGCCCACCAGCGCCCCACAGCCGCTCTGACCCCCGCGCTGGCGGTCCTGTGGCGCTGCACGCGCCCGCAGGCCACAAGCGGCCGTTTCCGCTGAAACCCCTTACCCCACAGGGCTCCAAGCGCCACAATCGGATTGCATGACAGGGCAAGGTGGACCCGGTCAGCAACAGCGACATGCTGCGATCTCAAGCATCTTCCGCGAGGGAGACGGCTCCCCCAACAGAAACCAGGAGAGGGCCCAGATGGCACGATTGGTGATGGTGCATGGCATCGGCCAGCAACACAAGGGCGAGCACGCGCTACTCACTACTTGGTACCCCGCCCTCCTGGACGGGCTCGCACACGCCCGCAGCGGCCTGGCACTTGCACGCGACGATGTCGCGATGGGCTTCTATGGTGACCTGTTCCGGCCTCCCGGCCGACGTCTCGCCGCCGCAGATCCGCACTACACCCACCGCGACATCTCTGAAGGCCTGGAGACCGATCTACTCATGGAGTGGTGGGAGGCCGCCGCACATGCAGACGATCGAGTAGTCCCGCCCTCCGCGGCCACACTGGCTCGCAGTCCCCGCTCAGTACAGAACGCGCTTCGCGCATTGAACGGTTCGGCCTTCTTCAGCGGCATCGCACAGCGCGCACTGATCTTCGACCTCAAACAGGTCAGCCGCTACCTCTCCGATACCGATCTACGCCAATCCGCTCGCAAGCGGATACTGGAGCGCATCACCCCGGATACGCAAGTTGTCATTGCGCACTCACTTGGTTCGGTAGTGGCATATGAGGCCCTGTGCTCAATACCCGACCACTCCGTTCGAGCGCTCGTTACTCTCGGATCACCACTTGGATTGCGGTTGATCTTCGACCGCCTTGACCCCGCACCGAATCCTCAGGGAGCCTGGCCCAGCGGGGCTTGGCCAGGGTTTGCCTGGACGAATGTGGCCGATCCCGGGGATGTTGTAGCAGTCGTCGCCGATCTGAAGCCTCAGTTCGGTTCTCAGGTGAGCAGCGTGCAAGTGCACAACGGGCCGCACGCTCACAAGGTCGTTAATTATCTGACTGATGCCGCCACTGGCAACGCGATCGCCAACAACCTCGCCCATGGCTGAGTCCACCGAGCAACCTCGACGACTCCTACTGACCACCGCCGTCTCACGCTATCTGCACGCCCCGGAGTGGGACCGGCCGGAACTGATTGACGCACAGCAAAGCATCGTCAGCCTGTTTACTGAGACACTGGGATACGAGCATGTCGACGTGCTGGGTAACAACCCGACTACCAACAAGCTTCGGCAGCGCCTCAACACATTCATCCGCTCACCCGAGCGGCATGAGGAAGATCTGATCGTCGTCTACATCAGCTGCCACGGCGAGGTTGTCGAGAGCACCGGGGAGCACGTGCTCCTCGTAGGAGACACTGATCCCGAGGACCTGAACGATCCTGAAAACACGATCGCTACCGCTGATCTAGCGAAGGTGCTACTCGACGGCACACGGGTACGGAATCTACTACTGCTCCTGGACACCTGCCACTCCGGCCAGGGCGCCCGAGACCTGGTCGCTGCGGCAGCCCAGCGAATGGACCGGTGGTGGGGCCGCCGCAGCGGCGGAGGATTCGTCATGATGCACTCGGCTCAACCTTTCGAGCAAGCCGAGGCCGGTGCCTTCCCCCGCCTACTAATTGAGGCTGTCGACGACATCTCTACCGCCGGTCATGCGCCTGAAACCATCGCACTCGGAGCAGTGGCAGCGCATATAAATACCAACAAATCCAAACCCGGCCACCAGACCATCGGTTGGGACTCGGTTGGCCTCACCGGCGAGCCCCCGCCCTTTCTGGCCAATCCTCGACACGACACCCGATTGACCGAAGTAGATCTGGCCTTGCAGCAGGCCTCTCTCTGGGACGAGCACACTCAACGCCGTCACACCGAATTCCTTAACCGGTTCCTCGTCCGGGCCATGGCCGACCACCGTAGGGCGGGTTCCCCCGGCTGGTGGTTCGAAGGCCGCACCAAGGCCATCAGCGATATCCATATCTGGCTCGCCGGCCAAGACTCACCATCCACGAGTCCACTGCTCGCAGTCACGGCCAACCCTGGATCAGGAAAGACGGCTCTGCTCGGACTCACCGCTGCGCTCTCCCACCCCGAACACCGCTTAACCGTCCCTCTTCATACTCTCGGACTGGTCGCCGATGAGGTACCTGCGGTGGAATCAGTGGACGTCGCGATCTATGCCCAGCGTTTGAGCGATCAGCAGGTGCTGGACGGCATCGCCGCAGCGGCAGAAGTGCCGTCCTCCACCATCGGTGAACTCCTCGATGGGCTCGGGAAACGAGGCTACGGCGAGGAACAGCCGTTCACCGTACTCATCGACGCGCTTGATGAGGCCATGACCCCTCGAACATTGTGTGCGCATGTCCTACGTCCACTCATCGACCATGCGGCGGGGCGGATACGTTTCCTCGTGGGCACTCGCCCCTTTCTCCTCCCGCATCTTGGCCTGAAACGTCAAGCTTGCATCGACCTGGACGACACGCGCTACGCCGATCCCCAAGCCCTACGGGCGTACGCCGTCCGCAACCTTCTCGGCGCCCACCAATACTCCCCCTACCTTCACCAGCCCTTCGAATACGTCCGCGCGGTCGCCGAGGCAGTCAGCGAAGCCTCAGACACTTCCTTCCTCGTCGCAAGGATCGCCGCGAGCACTCTGGCGGCATCACCAACGCTCCCTGACCCCACCGACCGACAGTGGCGCGATAACCTGCCCAGCCATGCAGGCGAGGCCATGGCCACCGACTTGGCCACGCGCCTGGGCGATGAAGTCCAGCGTGCCCAGGACCTGCTCCGGCCTCTAGCCTTCGCCGAGGGCCAAGGGTTGCCTTGGGAAGACATCTGGGCAGCACTGGCCAGCGACATATCAGGGCGCACGTACACCGACACCGACTTGCATTGGCTGCGGAACAACGCAGGATCGTACGTCGTCGAGGCCGTGGAGTTCGGCCGCTCGACCTACCGGCTCTACCACCAGGCCCTCGTCGAACACCTATGCGAGGGGGTCGACGAGCGGGTTGCCCATCAGGCATTCCACGACGTACTCACCGACCGGGTGCCCTACAGTGCTTCCGGTAAGCGCGACTGGGCGCGCGCCCATCCTTATGCTCTGCGCTATCTGTCCCAGCACGCGGTTCATGCTGGCTGGTTCGACCGCGTACTCACCGATCCAGGTCTGATGGCGCACGCGTCCCCTGACGGACTCTCCCCGCACCTTCGACGTGCTTCGTCCGAGGAGGCGCGGTTGGCCGCAGCCGTTTATCGTGCATCCATCGATGTCCACCGCCCGCTGGATGCCCCTCAGCGGGAGCGGCTTTTGGCCGTAGACGCAGCACGCTACGGCGCTGCGCGCTTGCGTCAAGCTCACACTGTCAACGCATCGGGTTACCAGCCTGAGTGGGCAACCGGTTCAGGACTGCCCTCGCCCGCCCTCATCACCACGTTGACAGGACACACCAATTGGGTTCGCGCCAGCGCTGTCACCACACTCGCCGACGGCACACCCATCGCTATCACGACCAGCGACGACGGCACCGTGCGCCTATGGGACCTGAACACCCACCGCTCCATCGGTGAGCCCCTCACCGGACACACCGGCTGGGTACGAGCCGCCGCTGCGACCGCGTTTCCCAACGGCACACCGGTTGCGGTTACAGGTGGAAACGACGGCACCGTGCGCCTATGGGACCTGAACACCCACCGCTCCATCGGTGAGCCCCTCACCGGACACACCGGCTGGGTACGAGCCGCCGCTGCGACCGCGTTTCCCAACGGCACACCGGTTGCGGTTACAGGTGGAAACGACGGCACCGTGCGCCTATGGGACCTGAACACCCACCGCTCCATCGGTGAGCCCCTCACCGGACACACCGACTGGGTCAACGCTGTTGCCACCACCACACTTCCCGACGGCACACCCATCGCCATCACAAGCGGAAGCGACGGCACCATCCGACTGTGGGACTTGCACGCTCGCCAACCTATTGGCGAACCCCTCACTGGACACATCAGCCGAGTGGACGCTATTGCCACCACTAAACTCCCCGACGGCACACCCATGGCAGTTACAGGAGGAAACGACGGCACTGTGCGCCTATGGGACCTGAACACCCACCGCTCCATCGGTGAGCCCCTCACCGGACACACCGACTGGATAAACAGTGTCGCCACCACCACACTCCCCGACGGCACACCCATGGCAGTTACAGGAGGAAGCCACGGCACACTCCGCCTCTGGGATCTACACAACCGCCAGTCAATCGGCGAACCCCTCTCCGGGCACACCAGTCAAGTAAACGCTATCGCTACCGCCACCCCTGCCGGCGGCACACCGATCGCCATTACTACAAGCGATGATCACACCATTCGACTGTGGGATTTGCATAACCACCAGCCCATCGGAAAACCCCTCACCGGGCACACCAGTCAAGTGAACGCTGTTGCCACCACCACACTCCCCGACGGCACACCCATCGCCATCACAGGAGGAAGCCACGCCGTCCGGCTGTGGGGCCTGGACAATCACCAGCCCATCGGGAAACCCCTCACCGGGCACACCAGTCGAATACGTACTATCGCCGTCATTACATTTCCTGGCAGCGCTGCCATCGCCATCACTGGTGACGATGGCAGCGTCTATCTGTGGGACCTGCACACCCACAAACCGATCGAACATCCCTTCAAGGGGCACACGGGATGGGCGAACGCTATCTCCGCCACCACACTCCCCGACGGCACACCCATCGCAATCACTACGAGCGATGACCACACTGTCCGACTGTGGGACCTGCACAACCACCAGCCCATCGGAAAACCCCTCACCGGGCACACCAGTCAGGTGAACGCTGTTGCCACCACCACACTCCCCGACGGCACACCCATCGCCATCACAGGAGCAGGCGACAACACCATCCGCCTATGGGACCTGGATAATCACAGTGCTCTTGGCGATCCTCTCACGGGACACACCGGCCGGGTGGACGTTATCGCCGCCACCACACTCCCCGACGGCACACCCATCGCCATCACAGGAGCAGGCGACAACACCATCCGCCTATGGGACCTGGATAATCACAGTGCTCTTGGCGATCCTCTCACGGGACACACCGGATGGGTACACGCTATCGCCGCCACCACACTCCCCGACGGCACACCCATCGCCATCACAGGAGCAGGCGACAACACCATCCGCCTATGGGACCTAAGCAGCCGTTCATGCTTGGATGTAATATACTTCCCCGATTCAATCTCTGCGCTAGCCCTCCAGGGCAGAGACATCGTCTGCGCCTGCAATAAAGATTTTGTCGTTCTCCGCTTCAGTGACAGCGCACCCTGCGCGAAATTTGCGAATTTCGAGCAACAAGAAGATTTTCATTTAAGATGAGCGAATGAATCAAATATCTCTGGCAGACTTCAGGAAGAATCCCACATTCTTCCAATCAATCTGCAGGGATATATGCAACCAGAGGACCTTTGATCCAGGGCTGTTTCATTCTCGGCGAGTGGTGATGTTGGCGCTGGTCAGCGAAGCCCGATCACGTCCAGCGGGCGGGTGAACGCCTCGTACGGCACCCACCGGATCGCGTCGGGCACCGTGTCCTGACCCAACCGGCCCAAGAACACCAAGGCGAGCGCTCGCAACACCGCCAGGTTGTCGGGGCCGTGGCCGGAGCGGACCTTGTAGGCGTCCTCGCCCATCGATACGTCCTTGACGTGGTGCCAGGCCTCGATGTTCCAGTGCCCCCGCACCAGAGCACTGATCCGGGCCGCGTCCGCCTGCCCGACCTCCAACGAGGTCACCGCATAAGCCACGGTCCACGACACCTTCCCTGTGCGCAGATCCCTCACGTAACGGCGCACGCGCACCGCCTGGACCGCGTGCGGGAAACCGGTCCTGCCCTCAAGGTCGATGGCCTTGACCGTACGGGTCTCGGCCCGCCCGTGGCCACAGGCCCGAGTGGTGCCCAGTGCGGGAGCCTGCGCCCGGGGCAGGGTCCTGAGCTGGTCGAACAGCGTCCGCTGGTTGCGTTTGACGGTCAACACGTAGTCGGCGTGCAGGTCCTGGACCAGGTGGGTGACGGTGTCGGCCTGAGTGTGCAGGGCATCGGCCGTGACCACCACTCCAGCCAGATTCACGCCCGCCAGCAGGACGGCCAAGGCGTCGATCTCGCTGGTGCCGGCAGGGACCCGCACCTGGGCCGCCAGGTGCCGGTCCGGGGTCAGGGCGGCGAGCAGGTGCACCGCCGCCTCGGTGGCCGTGGCCGATCCGCGCAGGGTCTTGCCGTCCACCGCCACCACCTGGAGGGTGCCGGGTCTGGTCAGGGCGGCCAGGGTCTCGGGGGCCAGGGCGAGCAGGACCCGGCGGATGGTCACCGGGGACGGAGCAGAGCGCGCCCCCAAGGCCGGACAGGAGATCCGGCATCCCAACCGGGCCAGGGTGTGCTGTGGTGCGGCGTCGGCCCACTGGCCGACCGCCCGCAGGTGGCGGGCCCCGGCGACCATCGCACACAGGGCGCACAGCAGGACGCTGGCCAGGCTGTGACGGCGGCCCCGCGGCGAGCGGGGATCGGCCAGGTGGGCGAGCTTGCCGAGAAGGTCAACAGAGGCGGTGACGGGCATGGCAGACTGGGAGCGCAACGGAGTCCCTTGGAAGTCAGAGATGTGAGAGTCCCTGATCTTCTAGCGGGCTCCGTTGCTCGTTGGTGCGGGTTTCGACCGGATCGCTACAGGGCTGTGATCAGCGCCGATGGGTCGGAATCCTGACTTTGAAACAGCCCTGGGTCGCCGGTGGGTGTCGGGGTACGGTCCACGGAGTCTGGCCGCCAACGCTTGTCGGAGGAAGTCAGGGGAACGTGTTCGTCACGGCTTGCGGGCACACTGGGCGCGTGACACATGATGACGACGCGGTGTTCGAGGCCGTACGCGCACGCGTGCTCTCCGGTGAGTACCTGGACCACCGGCTCGGCCTGCCGGAGGACGACAGCGATGGTGCGGTTCGGTGCTGTGCCGACCAGGGCTCGTGGCGAACGGTCTACTTCAGGGGCACACCGGAGTACGACACCGCGCTCGCCGCGGGGCGGCTCGACTTGCCGCCGCCGTTGAGGCCTGTGGCTGAGGATGTGGTCAACGAGTGCGAGGAGCTTCTCGGTCGCCCTTTGCCACCACTCCTGCGGCGCTGCTACCTCGAGCTTGGCGACGGGGGATTCGGTCCGGGCTACGGCCTGTTGCCGCTGTGGGATCCGGAGAACGGTGTCTCCGTCATGGACGCCTTTCGGCGGCGGGAGGGGTGGCCCCAGGAGTGGCGGCCGATGGCGGACTCATTCCTGACGCTGTGCGACTGGGGCTGTGGTGTCGAGTCGCTGATCGACTTCCGGAACCCGTCCGGCGGGATGTGGGCCATCGACCCCAACTCGACAGCCGGGGACGACCCGGGCGTCATGCTGTTCCCCCAGGAGTTCACTTTTCCCGAGTGGATGCGTCGGTGGGCGGACGGAAAACTTCGACAGCCTCAACTGCTTCTGGGAAAGGGCGCAGGAGGTTAGCGGGTCTGTTTCGTGCTGTGAGCGGCGGAAGCTGCGGTGCGTGCCGGGATCGCCTCCCGGCACTCAGAGCGTGTTTGAGAAGGGGTAACGGTCCGGGCATTTCGCCCACGCTGCTGCCATCAGGTCGCGAACATGGCCACCATGCCGCGACGCCCGACCTACCCCTCTGACCTGACCGATGAACAGTGGGCCCTGATCGAGCCCCTGCTCCCACCGGCCAACACCGGCGGCAGACCCGAGAAGCACCCCCGCCGTGACGTGGTGGACGCGATCCTCTATGTGGTGCGCACCGGCTGCTCCTGGCGGCACCCGCCCGTGGACTTCCCGCCCTGGTAGACCGTGTACCGGTACTTCTCCCGCTGGGAGGAAGCCACGGTGACCGAGCAGGTCATGGCCGTGTTGCGCCGCCGGGTGCGCACCGCGCAAGGACGTGGGGGCGAGCCCTCGGCCGGGATCATCGACTCCCAGAGCACGAAGGGCGCCGACACCGTCGGCGAGCAGACCAGGGGCTATGACGTGGGCAAGAAGGTCAACGGCCGCAAGCGGTTCATCGTCACCCTGGGGCTGTTGCTGGTGGTGTGCGTCATGGCCGCCTCTGTCCAGGACCGGGACGGGGCCAGGACCACGTTGTTGAGCCTGTACCTGTGTACGCCGGTGCGATTCGTGTTCGCCGATGCGGGGTTCGCGGGACGGCTGGTGGCCTGGGCCGAGAGGTTCGTGGCCACAACGGTGCACATCGTGCGCAAGGCTCCTGACCAGGTGGGGTTCGCGGTGATCCCGCGCCGGTGGGTGGTCGAGCGCTCGCTGGCGTGGTTGACCTCCCACCGGCGTCTGGCCAGGGACTACGAGCGCAACCCCGCGGTGTCCGAGGCCATGGTGCGCTGGGCCGCGATCGGCCAGATGGCCTGCCGCCTCGCACGAGGACGTGACGCCCTTCGTCAGCGTGCTTGGACTGGCCAGGGCCTCATTTCCTGACCCTTCTCAAACACGCTCTTACGAGTTTGGTGCGTGATAGCGGGTGAGGCTCCGCTGAGAAGTCGTGGCATGCTCTGGCCGTGGCGATCAAGCTAAACCGCGCGGCCCTGGCCCACCCCTGGCTCACCGGCATCTCCCGACACCATCTGGCCGCGCTCGTCGAAGAGTTGGCCCGCCCCTGGGAAGTGGCCGTGGAGGACCACCGGGACCAGGTCCGGGGCGGGGCGAGGAAACGGGCCGCCGGGACCGGCGCCCGGCACCGGCTGGTCTTCGTCGACCGTCTGGTGGCCGCCCTGATCCACCTGCGCCATGACCTGCCGCACGCCGTCCTGGGGAGTTCCGCGAGCGGTGGAAGCACCACCGCCACACGCATTCCTCAGATCGGATCACCATCGAGAACGCCTTGGCCGACCACAAACGCTGGAAACAACTGATGCGTTGGACCCATCGGCGGGAGAACCTTCCGGCGACCTACCGCGCCATCGCCGGACTGGTCTCCGACCGCACCGCGAACATCTGACAAGCACCACGAGCGGGACCACCATGCCTCACCCGCTATCACGCACCAACTCGTTAGCGGCGTTACTTCTTGACCACTTGCGGTCACCATCGAGAAGCCTTCGGCCGGCAGGAGGAACCCGCGCCGCTCACGGGCCGGAAAAGAAGCAGGTCGAAGACCCCAAGAATCATGAATACCGTTGTCATTTATTCGTTTTAACAAGAACTTGCTGTTCGCATAGCAGATACCCACACAGCGTGGAAACACAGCGGAGCCAAACCCCAACCCAGTGCTTCCTTGCCCTTTCCAGGTGCCTTACCATCCTTGGTCGTCCCTCATCCTTGCTTTTCTCCCCTAGGAGCCCGCATGTCCGTAGCAGGTGTGAACCTCCCGGAAGCCATTGCGGGGAGCCGGTCCGCCGAAGAGATGGCGGAGACCATGTCGGGTCTGTCCGGGCCGCTCTTCGAGGCTTTCAGCGATCTGGTGCACGGCGCCTGGGAGATCGAGTCGGCGCTGTACGACTTCGAGGCCGAAGCCAGCAGGCAGATCAAGACCGCCGCCGCCAACGCCAACGCCCTTGCGGAGAACACCGGCGGCGCGGCCGGTGAGATCGGACAAACCGACAGGACCGCGGGCGACGATTTCGCTTCGACCACGGCCGTTCCCTCACTTGAGATCAACTTCTTCTAGAGAGGCTCTTTCGTGTCGATCGCCGGACTGAAGTTGGGCCTGCCCGAAGACATCGAATCCGATGCCGAAGAGGTCAGGGGCGGCGCCGAGCAGCTGTACGAGCTCAGGAACACGATGCTCGGCCATACGGGAGAGTTGGACGGAACGTTACAGTCCACCGCCACCGAGTTCGCCGGGGCCGTCGCCTGGGACATCAGCGACGCTTCCCAAACGGACATCCAGTCCTGGCAGGACCTGGCCGAACTGCTCACCGGTACAGGCCTGGCACTCGGCTTCTACGCGGACGCGGTGGAAACGTACAAGGAGGTACGCGAGGACCTGGAACGGCGCTGGGAGGAGCACAAGGCCGCCGCCCTGCTGCGCATCGAAGAGGCGGACGGCATGCTGACCGCCGCAGGCACCTCTGCGGAGACCGCTGAAATGACGCACGCGCTGACCGTGCGAGCGGGCCTGCTGAAGGAGCACGACACGGCCCGCGAGGAGTTCAACGAGGAGAAGGAGAGGACCGAGAAGGTCCTCACCAACAGCCCCGACCAGGCCCTGTGGGAGCGTGCGGTGGACCGTGGCCTCATCAGCGGCCGGGACGTTCACCTCCTGGGCGGCGAGATACCTGCCGAGATCGAGTTCGGCCCGGCCGAGGACTGGACCCCGCAGGAGGTCGCCGACTGGTGGCGCGACCTCGCCCCGCACCAGCAGGAATGGGCTATGGAGGACTACCCCGAACTTCTGCGCGACCTCGACGGCATTCCTGTCGTCGTGCGCGACCAGCTCAACCGGGACCACCTCGATGACGAGATCGCCCGGTTGGAGGAGGAGATCGAGGCCCTGGAACAGGATCGCCAAGAGGCCCTGGATGCCCTCGCCTCCGATGGGTCTGATGAGGACGTGGACATCCCCACGACCAACCCGGCCGACCTCGAAGAGGAACTCGACACGCTCATCGAACTGCGCAACGACCTCAACGACGAGGACGCCGACCGGTATCTGCTCGCTCTGGACACCGAGAACCGGGGACGCGCCATCGTGTCCACCGGCAACCCCGATACCGCCGACAACGTCGCCACCCTCGTGCCAGGGACCACGACAACCTGGCAGAGCATCGACGAACAGATGAACCGGGCCGAGGCACTGCGTCAATCGGCAGTGGCCGCGGACGAGGACGGCGAGCATGCCGTCATCAGCTGGATCGGCTACGACGCGCCCAACGTGGCCGAAGCAGCATTCCCGGGACGGGCCGAGGGTGCGGTCGACGAGTTGAGCAGTTTCCAGGACGGGCTTCGCGCCACACATGAGAACACGACCGCGTCGCACAACACCGTCATCGGGCACAGCTACGGATCCACCGTCGTCGGGCACACCGCGCAGAGCGAGGCCGGTCTCAACGCCGACGAGATCGTCCTGGTCGGCAGCCCCGGAGCGGACGCCGATCATGTGTCCGAACTCGGATTCGCCCCCGAGAACGTGCACGCTTCAACGGCTGGGAACGACAAAATCACCGACTTCACCGGGTTGACACACGGCGCCGACCCCACCAGCCCCGACTTCGGAGCAAGTGTATTCACATCCGATAAGGGCAGCCAAGGAGGCAATTGGCCCCTCGGAGACGCACACTCGGAATACTTCAACCGCGGCACCGCCTCCTTGGAACACATGGGCGAAGTCATCGCCGGAAAGCACTAGGACCTATCAAGACATGAAACGACTGAAACAGGTGGCCTGTCTGGCCTTGGCCGTCTTCGCGATGACCGCCTGCAACCCCGACACCGATCAGGAAACGGCGATGGAAGAAACGATGACCGAGGACGAAGCGGCTGCCAAGGTCGACCAGCACATCACCAACGCCGCATCTGCCCTGCCAGAAACCGTCGAACTCGAACCCCTCGGTCCGGTTACCTTCGCTTCCTGCGACGACCCCACCGACGGTGGCCCCCGGGGCCGTGTCACTGTCGGTCAGGATCAGTGGCTGCGTGGGCTGCCGATGGAGGAGAACGAACAGAACGCCGAACTGCTTTACGAGTACTGGACCACCAACGGCTACCGTGTCATCCGCGACGAACGCCCCGACAAACTGTCGATCGCGGTCGAGAACGAGGAGGACGGCTTCCTCATGTCCCTGCGCGTCAGTATTCAGGGAAGCCTTTCCATCGGCGCGTCCTCCCCCTGTGTGTGGCCGGAGGGCATCCCGGAAGCCTGACGTTGCGAGAACGCCCGGTCCGGCTCTCCCGCATGAGATGGCCTCTCGGACGGGGTACCAGGCATCCAGGAGACCTTTGATCCGATGGCCGACCGCCTCCGCCCACGGCGAAGCCCCAGGCCGGGCGGGGTGAACCCGCCATAGGCCCGGGGCCCGGGGTGTCCAGGTGCTCCCGGTGTGCTCCCCCGTCCCGCTACCCGACCGAGACCGGGGTGCCGCGCAGCAGCGCGGCGGTCGCCTCGGCCGCGGCCTTGGCGACGTCGGGGTACACCGATTGGTAGGTGTCCTGGGTGAAGTGCGTGGTCGCGTGGCCCAGCTCGGCGGACACCACCTTCACGTCCGTTCCTGCTGCCAGCGCCAGGGAGGCGGCACCGTGGCGGAGCCCGTGCAAGGTGATGGGCGGGAGCCCGGCGGCTTTGGCGATGCGGCAGAACCAGTCACTGACCTGCCCCGGGTGCCACCCCGACCCGTCCTGGCGGGTGAACACCAGCCCCGTACCGGTCCAAGCGGATCCCGCTGCGAGGCGTTGTTCGTTCTGGAACCTCTTCCACCCGCGCAGGATCTTGATCGTGTCGGCGTCCAAGGTGATCGTGCGCTGGCCCGCCGCGCTCTTGGGGGTCGAGGTGACGGTCTCCCAGGCCAGTTGCACGACCTGGACGCGGATGTCGATCTGGCCGTCCACCAGCCTCGTGTTCGCCCACGGCAACCCCACCGCCTCACCCCGGCGCAGCCCCTTGACGGCGATGAGGTGGAACATCGGGAACAACCACGTGTACCTCCTCGCATGTTGGAGGAACGTCCGGGTCTGCTCGGGGGTCCAGACCATCACCTCGCCGGGTACGGTCCCGCCCTTCTCCCACTGGCGCACCCGGTCGGCGGTCCACACCAGGGGGCGTTTCCTCGGGCAGGACGGAAGCCGTACGTGGGAGGCGATGTTCACCGTGACGGGCAGGTCCGGGGAGCGGACCGCGTCCGACAGCGCGCTGCGCAGCGTGGCCCGGATCCGGTGCTTGGTCGACAGCGAGATCACCCGCCTCCCCCGCACCGACCTCTTCACTTCCGGGTCCTCGGAGTCGCGGCATTCCAGGATGTGCACGTTGGC
This sequence comes from Nocardiopsis lambiniae, assembly GCF_031845465.1. NCBI lineage: Bacteria > Bacillati > Actinomycetota > Actinomycetes > Streptosporangiales > Nocardiopsidaceae > Nocardiopsis > Nocardiopsis lambiniae. Next base: position 36,454 of record NZ_JAVREP010000023.1, read on the forward strand.
CTCCTCCACCGCTGCGAACATCGCCTCGACCTGTCGGGCCTGCAATCGGTCCACCCGGACCTTCCCCAGGTGTGGGACCAGGTACTTGCGGATGTGGCCGTCGTAGGAGGCACGGGTACCCTCCGCGAGATCGGGCTTGCCGTCCAACCATTCCCTCAACCACACCCCCACAGGCGGCGGCTCCCGCCGAACATCGACTCCCCCACCGATCCTCTTGCGCACCTCCTCCACCTCCGGCAGAGGCCGGCGGCCCTTGAGCGCGGTCTGGATCAAGTCCGCGACCTGGACTTCAAGCTCCGGCTCCCCCTCGGCCAGGGCCAGCAGCGTCTTCACGTGGTCGAGCTGGCGCCGGGCCTCCTCCTGCGAGGCCAGGCCACCCCTGCGCGCCTGGCGACGCTTGCCCTCAACCGTGCGCGGCAGTTCGAGCTGGAACCACCAGTTCCCGTGCCGGGGATTCCACGCCCCATCCTCCCGCCGCAACCGCGAGCACTTCACCCCCAACGCCCGGCCACTGTTCTCCTCCCGGCACCCGCACCGCTTGAACACCGACCCCTCGTACGCACCCATACAGTCACTCACCCCTCTTCCGTGGTGTTCATACGCGCACCGCACCCGCACCCGCCGCTGGCGGCGGTGAAGGTGTCCGGAGTGTCCAGGCCGAGGTAGGTCAGCACCCCGGCGGTCGGAACCACCCACGCCTTCCCCACCCTCCGGACAGGGACCGGGAAGGTTCCCCCGCGGAGCAGCCGGTAGACGGTGGTGCGGCCCAGGCCGAGCATCCGCCCCGCCTGAACCGGGCCCAGCACCACCGGCAGCGAGGCGACATCGGCCAGCACGACCGGAGCATCCCGCTTCACCACACCCAACCTCCCCACCACCTCTGAACTGCACGAACACGGCACGCGACCCCGCCGACGGCGGGACACTGTGCATCCACGCTCGACCTCGCCGAGCAATGCAAGCGGATTCACCGAAACATCCACCGGACCCGCGCTCCACCCCGCGAGCACACCCACAAAAGGGCGCAATGCCCGATTCCGCGGACACGGCCCACAGCGGCCACGTCCGTACCCGAAACCACGGCACCGCCCCCACGGGGTCAGCGCCGGGCATCCGGGCCGTGTGGGTGCGTTGAACGCCCCACAGCCGCCCCGCACCGATTTCGGGCGCGAGCCCGCAAACGACCCCGTCCCCAGCAGGGAGCTGCCCCTGGACGCCCCCGGCGAAGCCGTGCCGGGCACCCCCGGAGGCGGGCTCGGCTTCTCTCTTTCTCTTCATGTCCCTTCAGGAGGACGTCCCGCCCCGTCGATGCGACACCGCGCGAGGAGCAGTCCAGCGACACGCTCCCGTCCGCCAGGAGCAGCACCCCGGCGCACCGACCAGGTGGCGGCCGGCGCACCGCCTCGGTGGATCCATGAACCAACTCGACCTGCCAGGTCGGCCACCGCCCCGAACCGGTCGCTTTGAAGCCTTTGCGGGGGTGTTCTTCCAAGAGACCGAGAGCAGAAGTGCGGAGCAAGGACGGCAATCACGCGGGGGAGAGGCGTGACCCGCACGGCGGAGGGCCGTCCAGGACACGGGCGAAGGCCCGCCGCCCGGGCGGGGGTACCCGCCGCCCTACGTGAAGTGGACTACCCACTGGATATAAGTCTGGGCCCGCGAGACGGGCTCAAACGCGCTGTGAGCTGCAAGGATGCGCGAGATGCGGGTGGTCGTGCCCGAGGGGGCATCGGCGTGGCCACAGGAGTAGGCAAGGGAGGAGTCACAGGCATAGTCACAGGCACGGCCATTGGCGTAGTCACAGGAACCCCCTCTTCAAGCGGGGATGTCACCACGCTCGAGAACCCGACGCAGCACCCCTGCTGCCGCTGGATCCGACCAGACCGACGGTCTCCGTACGCTCGCCATCTTCCGCTCCCGGACCGCGTCAGCGAGAAGCCCTCGCACAGCCCGCCCCGATCCGCCAGGAGGATCACCCCGGCGCGCGGACCAGGTGACGGCCCGCGCATCGCCTCGTGTGTGCATCAACCACCTCGACCTGGCAGTCACCACCCCGGAACGGTCGTTTTCCAGCGTTCTCGAGAATATGTTTTCAGAGAATGAAGACCAGGGAATCCAGAGCGCTGGAGAAAACAGCACAAGGGGAGGCGACCCGCATGGAAGTGCGCCGCCGAGGGGCGCGGGCCGAGACCCGCCGCCCTCGGGGCCGCCCCGCCCCACGTGAAGAGGAACTGCCCCCTTGGGTATGAGTCTGGATTGCGAAAGGCCCACCCGGAGCGGCTTCGACCTGCACTGATAACGCGCACAGGGTGGGCCGTTCTAATAGGCCCACCCATCGGCCCGGTCACAGGCCCCCCGAAGGGCCCAGTCACAGGCCCACCCCACAAAAGCCACAAAACCGACACACCGAGAAGCCCAACCACCGCCCCGACTTCCCGAAAAGCAACCAGGAATGCTTTCCTCGCAGCCATTGATCGAGAAATCCTGGAGGGCACTCGAGGGACACAGAAAAGCACTGAGGGGCGTCCCCTCCCGCAGGAGAAGACACCCCAGTCCGTTCAGGGCGTTCTCAGCCCCGCAGCGCCAGGTAGGCGCGGATACGGTCGGTCAGTTCGGCGAACTCCTCCTCCACCGGCTCAGGCTCGACACCCGAAGGTGTGGCCGGGTAGTCCTCCGGTTCGTCCGGGCGGGGATGAGGAACGGACCCGAGGTCGAGGTAGGGGCGCACCAGAGCACCCGCGACCAGGTCGGGTTCGGCGTCCACCCTGTCCTCAAACTCGAACGAGGCGGAGCGGTCGCGGTAGGCCTGCTTCCAGCGGGCCGAGGCGGTCCAGGCGCCGGCCGCCCAGGTGTGCTGTTCGGGGAAACCGAGCTGGTCGGCGAGCAGGTCGCCTTGCCTGAAAGTGGTGGGTGCCGGGGGTGCTGCGGGCAGCGCGCGCGGGACCCGACGGGGCAACGGGGTCGGTCGAGGGCTGAAGAGTACGGCCAGGGCGGCGGCCAACAGCGCGGCGGTCAGCGCCCACACACGCCCGGCCATGCTGTCGCAGGGCCGCCGGTGACGGCCGGTAGTAGGGTGTTCCACGGTCTCCTCCTGGAGCTATCAGGTGGTGATCGCGCCCCGGTCCGGTGTTCGCGCACCGGTCGGGGCACCTCTATGTTTTCAGTTTTTGAAGCGGCTTCTCGTGCGGGTGTCCTTGGCCCCGAAGGGCTGCGCTTCCCGCGTTGCCGAGCGCCTCGAGAGGTCCTCGCCCCGTTTTCCGGGGTGCCCGAGGGCCCTCTTCAGGGGGCCTGGGTCCACCGGCTGTCGGTGAGGTCGTAGGCGAGGAAGAACCACACCTGCCGCAGCTCCGCGATGCCGCTGTCCCCCCACCCGGTGGCCAGGGCATCGAGCATGGCCAGCCCACGACCGCGCTCAGCGCCGGGGTCCAACCCGTGCGGGTCGGGAACCAGGTGGTGGGTCTCCCCCGCCGGGGTGGTCCGGCCCGAGGCGTCGCCCTGGTCGGCGCAGGTCAGGTGGAGCCCGTTGCCTCGGCGTCGGCAGGTGAGGGCGTAGCGGCCGTGGGGGTGCCCGGAGCGGGAATGGGTCAGGGCGTTGTTGACCAGCTCCGAGCCGAGCAGGGTGAACAGGTACCGGTAGTCGGCGTCGCGGTGGGCCGCGCAGGTGTTGAGGAATGCGCGCACCAGCGGCAGGAGTTCGAGGCTGGACCCGAACTCGTAGCGGCGGGTGGTGTAGGCGCCCCGGTCGGGGGCGTGGTGGAAGTAGTGCCGGGCCCGGGCGGGGACCACGTCCCACAGCGGCAGGGTGGCCTGCGGCAGCGGCGGGAGTTCAGTGGCGCCCGGGTCATGGGGGCCTACGGCGCTCATGGGAACCATGGCGCGATTCCTTTCTCAGAGAAGAACGTTCAGGTCGGCCCATCGGGGCCGGCCAACGCAAGCGGTGGGCAACCCGGCATCCGCTCCCCCAACAGTGGGAGCGACCCGGCGGGCTCAGTCGCCGCACCACCAGCATGCACGACTCAATTACGTTCAGCAATATTTTCTGAGAGAAAAATTTACGAACAGGAACTATGGCATTCTGGGGCCAAGCCACCTGCGGCCCGACCAGAGAGGGCCGTCTCCGCGATCATGACCACCAGGAGCTTTCGTGCCCGACGAACCGTCCCTGCGCCAACGCTGGTTGGGAACCCGCCTGGAAGCCCTGCGCCGCGAAGCGGGCTTCTCTCTCCAGGAGGCCTCGCGCGCGGCCCAGCGGTCGACGGCTTCTCTCAGCCGCATCGAGAACGGTGTCGTCGCTCTCCCCGCGCGCGATGTGCGTCCCTTGCTCGACGCCTACGGGGTGGAGGACCGTGACGCCCGGGAGACCCTGATCGCCGTCGCGGGCGAGGTGGAGGCCGAGCGCAGGGGCTGGTGGGTCGCGCACAGCGACACCCTGTCCCCCTCCTACCTCGACCTGCTCCGTCTGGAGGCGACGGCGTCGGAGGTGCGCACCTACGAGACCAGCGTGATCCCGGGCCTGCTTCAGCACGAGGACTACGCCAGGCGAGCCGTGGCCCTCACCAGCAGCACGGCGCTGAGCGAGGACGCCTTGGAGCGGTTCATCGCCGTGCGCAGGCAGAGGCAGCAGATCCTCCACCGGGACGAGGAGCCGACCGCCCTGCACGCGGTCATCCACGAAGCCGCGCTCCACCAGACCCTGGACGCCCCCGAGGCGCTGGCGCAGCAGCTGGAGCTGCTGCGGGAGTTGATGTCCCACCCTCTGATCACCGTGCAGGTCCTGCCCCTGTCCGCTCCCCACCCGGCCTTGGCCGGCGCGTTCACCCTGGTGGAGACGCACCGTCTGACCTGGGTACACGTGGAGTTGCAGACCAGCGACGTCTACTTGGAGGCGCCGCAGAGCGTCGTCCCCTACATGGCCTGCTTCAAGGTGCTCTCCGAGCGAGCGCTTTCGCCCACCGAGTCCGTCAAGGCGATCAACGCGAGGCTCGACGCCCTGACACCCTGACGTCCACCGGCTCTACCGCAGAATGATGATCATGAACAGCACACTCCGTTCTTCCTGGTACAAGAGCAGCTACAGCACAGCGCAGTCGAACTGCGTCGAGGTGGCCGAGAGCGTGGCGGGGAACGCTGTACGGGACTCCCAGCACCCCGAACTCGGACATCTGGACTTCCCCGCCGAGGAGTGGTTCGGGCTGCTCGCCCCGCTCAAGCAGCGAGTGAACCCGTAGCCCCTACCGCGTTCAGACGAGGAGCATGCAGCGGTCCCAAGCCAGGGCCGATGCTCTGCCCGCCAGCGCCATGGTGGTCCCCTCTTTTCCTTCCAGCAGCCCCGATTCCCGGTGCGGGAACGGGGCCGCGGCGTGTTCGCGTACGGCCGTTAGATGCCGTTCCAACCGCTGCTCCGGTCGAACTGCGGGCTGGTCTTCGGACATGCGGCGAAGGACTTGGAGCAGTCCGGCGGGGCCGTGGCACAGGCCGCCGTAGGTGAAGTGGTTCACGAGGCGGGGGTCGGACAGGCAGGTGTCCATGGCCTGTTCGGCGTGGAGGCGGCGAGGGGTGTCCCCGAGGGCCAGGGCGGCGAGCTGCCGGGCTCGGGCGATGCCCGGGGTGCCGTAGCACCAAGAGGGCGGACCTGGCGTGGTGAGCGGCGCGGGGTGGCCGGTGGAGACCCATCCAGGCCACCAGGTGCGCTCTCCGTCGTGGTGCTCGTGCTCGTCCAGCGCGGCGCACAGCCGCTCCAGCGCTTCGGTGTGTCCGTCGACGGTGCGTCCGTCTCGGTGGGTGAGGGCGAGGAAGCCCAGTACTCCGCTGATGCCGTGGGCCAGGCCCAGGTTGGCGTGCCCCTCGGGAAAGTCCGGGTCCGGGTGTGCCTGGGGTCCGTGGTGGACCCACCATCCGGGTCGTTCGTGGTGCTCGTGGCGGATCGGGCGGGTGAGCCGCACCAGGTAGCGCAGAAGGTCATCAAGAAGGTCGCCGTCAGGGTCGATGCTGCGGAGGGCGACGCCGATGCCGGTGAGTCCGGTGATGAGGTCGTACTCGGCGAAGGAGGTGAGACGTCCGTCCTCGATGCGCCGGGTCGCGGCCGCCAGGCGGTGGCGGGTGAGGGCGATCAGGTGCTCGCGGACGGTGGTGCGGGCGCTGCGGTAACCCTCGGGAGGGGTCAGGGAAAGAAGGAAGGCGACCGCGGGCAGCCCGTGGAACAGGGTGTTGCGGCTGGCTGGGTCGATGGGGCCGTCGGCCAGCGCCGTGCGTAGGAGGGTGTGCACGGTTTCGGGTGGGGAGCCGGTGGCCAGGTACAGCAGGGCCGTTCCCAGCGTTCCGCCGTTCAGGGACAGCGGCGACGTGTCCGTGGCGGTGAGGATGCTGTCAGGTGCGGTCATCGTCGGGGTGCTCCAGGTGACGGCGGGCCAGGCCGAGGGATCGGGTGAGGGCGAGCAGGTCGTGTTCGTCATCGCGGTCGGGGCCGTGGGCACGGTTGTGGTGCATGTGCCACAGGGACGACACGACCCGCAGCGGGTGATCCAACCGCTTTCGGTAGGCGGCCAGGACGTGGTCGCGTTCACCCCAAGTGGCAGTGACCGGGGCGGGAAGGTCTTCGGGGTGGGTGAGCAGGTGTCGGGCGATGGCCAGGGTCGCGCGGTCCACGGGGTTTCGGGGGCGGGGCAGGGCAGCGACGGTCCATTTGGTGTCGGCGCCCATGGCGTCGGCGATGCGCAGCAGGGACAGGGCCGCCAAGGCTCGACCCTGGGAAGGGTCGCCGTACGTGGTGTGGTGTTGCGCGATGGCTGCGCGACTGTCGTGGACGAAGGCGTTCTCGGCGACCTTCATGACGGGGCCGTGGCCGTAGCGGTCGTATTCGGGGCGGTAGGTGTGCAGGGCCAGGTCGTGGAGCAGTCCGGCACCGACCAGGTCGTGGCCCCAGGAGGTAACGGCCTGGTGGAGGGCGGTGTGGCCGGTGGAGTGCAGGCGGAGTCGTAGGTGCGGGCCGTGGTGGTCGCGGTAGCGCACGAACCAGAAGCGGAGTTCGTCCCCGGTGCGGTGTTCCAGAGCGGGGAGTTCGGCCAGGATCTGGGGGAACAGGGACGGGTCGGCGTACAGGTGCGCGGAGACCCATGCGTTTCCGGTGGCCTCGCGTTCTACTGCGGTGCGAACGGTAACGGTGGCCGGGAGTCGTGTGGGTGGTGTGGTGGTGCCGATGGGAAGGACGAGTTCGTGTGCGTGCCCGTCACACCAGGCGAAGTCTTCGGGGGACGGTGTCTCGGTGAGGATCACGTGGCCGTGTCGGTAGAGGTGAGTGTCCACGAGGGAGCGGTGGGCGGCGTCTTCCAGGTCCAGGGGCAGGTGGCGTTCGCCTTCGACCAGTGCCGCGTAACGGGGTAGCGGCAGGTGGGTACGAGTGCGGGCGGTCGACCAGGTGGCGGGGGTCAGGCGCCAGCGGGCCGGTGCCAGGACGGTGCGGCCGGCGCGGAGCCGGGGAAGGAACGGCAGCCGACGCAGCGGTTCGGGCCAAGGATCGCAGGTCAAATAGAGCGCAGTGCGAGCGCGCGGTAGTTCGGTGACGAACCGGGCCAACGGGTGGGTGTAACCCAGGACGTTCAACGCGGTGGGGTGGAACGGCTCCAGCACCCGTCCGGTGGGGGCGTGGACCAGCCGCAGGTGATCCGGATCGATGCGAACGGCGAGATCCTCGGGGTGGAGGACCTCGGTGTCGGGGTCGGTGGGCGGGTGGACGTCGATGGGCAGCACCGTAGGGGCGAGAACAGGTGTCCTGCACAGGTGGGCGGCGGTGTCGGCCATGGGCGGGGCGAGTACCTGGACCGGGAGAGCGCCCTGGGTGAGGGTCGGCAGGCCGGAACCGGCAACAGTGGTGTCCATGCCGTCGAGGTGGGCGAAGCGTCCGGTGAGAGTGCCCGCCCCTTTGGAGATACCGGTGACCCACAGCCGGTAGCGGCCTTGGTCCACGTCGGCCGGTGAGGCGGCGGCCAGGTGAGAACGGATCTCGGCGTGGGCGGGGACGTCTTTCGGTGTGCGCGCCATCAGGTGTGCCCAGGTCGGGTCGTCCAGGTCCAGTTCAGTTTGACCGTGGAGTGCGGCGGTGGCCGCGGCTTCCACAAAGGCCGCGTCGAGTTTCCCGGACGCCGGAGGTGGTGCGGGAAGGCGCGTGTGCCGGTAGGAGGAGGGGTAGCCCAGGCCCGCCGGGCCGGTCAGGGTGAGCAGGTCGACCCGGGCGTTCTGGCCGTAGGTCTCCAGACAGCGCCGGTGGTAGTCGGCCCAGGCGGGCGGGCCTTCGGGATGTGGAGACAGTCGGGCGGCAACGGCGGTGGCGCGGGCCGCTTCCTGTGCCACGTTCCGGTGAACGGTGACGGTGGCGCGGATACGGACATCGACCGCCTCCGCGTCCGAGTCACCGTGGGACAAGGCGCTCTGAGGTGAAGGCGGTGCTGTCGCCGAGTCGAGGAGCAGGCGCTGGTCGAGGAGGTGCTCCACCAGAGCGGTCGTCTTCTCCTCGGGAGCATCGGGGAAGGCTGTGGCGAGTGTCTTGTGCAGGTGTGCGAGCGGGACCGGCGTGTGCGCTGTTTTCGCCAGCAGGGAGACGGCCGAGGTCAGCCGCAGTGAGACGGCAGCGGCCTGGTCAGGGGCGTTCGGGTGGGGGCGATGGTCCAGGCACAGGCGTTCCCCATGGACGCGGACGGTCTGCGCCAGCACCACGGATCGCTCCACTTCCCCACTGGCTTGCGAGAACTGGCCCCGTGCCTTCCCTGTCCCGAGCCGGGGTACCTCCTGGTGATGTCCGCACCAGGTCACGGAGGTCTCAGCTCCCAAGGTGAGAGGGGCGACTCCGGCGAACAGCCCGAACGGTGTCGCCCGGCAGTGGGCGCGCAGCAGGTACCGCACCAATGCGAAAGCGGTGCGCCGTACCCGCGTCTCCTCCATCCGGTCGGAGTCGACCAGGCGCTGTAAGGCCTCGGTCAGGGAGGGGCTGGCGATGCTCAGCGCTCTCATCAGTTCGCGGTCGCCAAGGAGGCCGACGGCCCAGGTGCGCAGCTCGGCCGACGAACCGGTGGCGGGGTCGGGACACGCGGGAAGGCGGGTCCGCGGTCGGGTCGCCGCACGCAGGGAAGGCGCGATCGTGGTGAGGGGGACGTACACCGGCACTCCGTTCCACGTCATAGAGGGTGAAAAGTGGGGCGCGCCCCACTCCGCTGGAGTGGAAGGGCGCGCCCCGGTGCGCGGGGTGGTTCAGCCGTTGTCGGTGCAGCTGGGAGCGCAGGCGGACTGGCAGGTCTGGCCGCAGCCGTCGTTGGTCATCGACCACAGGGACTGGTCCACGACCGGGACCTCCACCCGCAGGTCCAGGTCGAACGGGTCGGTCGTCGTGGTGCGCAGGGCGCGGTCGCGTCCGAGGGGCACCAGTCCGGTGTCGGTGCGGCCAGCGAGGAGGGTGCTCATCAAGGGCTCCTTACGTGTCGTTCGAGGGTCAGCGGTCCCAGTTCAGGACCGTGTGGGTGTGGCGTTTGGTCACGACCCGCCCTGGGGGCAGGTCGGCGGCGGGAGTGGAGGCGGGAAACAGTTCGATGTGCGGGCCGGGGCCGCCCCGGTGGTCGCCGTCCCAGCGGCTGATCAGGTCGGTCAGTTGCTGGGCGACCCGGGTGGCGTGGGGGCCCTGGCCCACGGCGCCGAACTCCCACCTCTCCTGGCCGGGGATCCGACGCAGGATGCGATAGGCGAAGCTCGCCCCGGCGGTGTCGACCAGGGCCGGGGTGCCGGTCAGGACGATGGGGCGGATCAACCCGGCCTGGATCGCCCCGCGCTGGGCGGTCAGCAGCGCCCAACCATCGGCCGCCGAGGCCAGGAACAGGTCCAGGCCGTCGGTGGCCTCCTCGGCTCCGACCGTCACCCCGGACCAGGCCTCGGCCAGGTCGGTGTTCAGCGCGGTGCACAGCGCGTCGATGTCGGGCCGGGGCCCGTCCTCCAGGCGCAGGCCCACCTGGGCGCCGTCGGGTTCGTGGAGCAGGGGCATGGGTTCCCAGTGCTCGCCCGCGCCCTGCATGCGAACGAACCCGCACGGGTCCACGGCCAAGGCTCGCCAGTGGCCGTAGGCGGCGGTGCGTTCCAGGGTGAGGCAGCGGGTGAGTCCGCGTACTCGCATCGGGACGACCAGGCGCCCGTCGGGGGCGAGCTGGGCGTCCCAGGCTGGGGACAGGTCCCAGGCCCCGACGGTGACGATGATGCGGTCGAACGGGGCACGGACCGCGAAGCCGTGTTCTCCGTCGGCGACCGCCAGGTGCACGCTTTCGACAGCAGCGTCGGCCAGGCACTGTGCGGCGCGGGCGATGACGTCCGGGTCGATGTCGATGGAGGTGACCTGACCGGTGGGACCGACGAGTTCGCGGATCAGGGCGGCGTTGTAGCCGCCGGAGCCGATCTCCAGGACGCGCTGGCCCGGGTGCAGGTCGGCCCGGTGCAGCATGGTCGCGATGATCGAGGGTGCCGAGACCGAGCTGAGGGCCAGCCCGTTCTCCTCCTTGGTGACCACCGCCTGCTCGTGGTCGTAGGCCTCAGCTGAGGGAAGCCCCGGCAGGAACGTGTGCCGGGGCACGGTCCGCAGCGCCTGCTCCACGGCCCAGGACAGGGATCGCTGCCCGAGCCGGGTGTGGTCGGCGACGATGGCGTCGACCATCGCCTCACGCGCCCGGGTCGTATCGGTCGTGGAGGTGGCGGACACAGAGGTCTCCCAACGATCGGCGGCTGCCGACGACCGACCACAAGGGCCGTGCCGTTCGGCGGGACAGGGACGGTTGCAGTGTCCCGCGCCGGAGGGTGACGACCTATGCGCACGCGCATATTCTCTGTGTTCGATTTATGCGCGATGTTCGATTCAGGGGACCCCACTTGGGGAGATGGCCTGATCGGCGCAGTCGGAGTGCGGACCACCGATCGGGTTGAACCCGGTGGTGGAGGTGCTCATCTGTCGGGGGTGAGATAGACGGTGGTCCTGTTCTCCAACGCGAACAGGGCCCGGCGTGTGCGGGCCCAGACGTCTTCGCGAAGGCACTGGGACGCCTGCTCGGGGGTGAACCATCCGATGTCACCGACCTCGGGATCCACCGGGTGCAGGTCCGCTGCGCGCTCGGGGGTCAGTGTTCCACCGTCGAAGACGAACATGAGCAGGTCATCCCAGGGGTCGCGGGGCGGGGCCCACTCCACGCACAGCAGATCCCCCAGGACGAGGTCCAGACCGAGTTCCTCGCGCACCTCGCGCAGGGCGGCCTCATGAGGGGACTCGTTGGCCTCGGCCATGCCACCGGGAAGGTCCCAGAAGGGTTTGTAGGTGGGATCGACCAACAGCAAGCGTCCCTGTTCGTCGTGCAGGACGACTTTGGCGGCGACCCGCTTTCGGGCCTGGAACCGGTTGCCCTCAGCCAGCGTGCGGCGCCAGGCCGCCGGGTCGCGAACGTAGAGGGGTTCTTCTTCTCTACCGTCGTCGGCCATCGTGTACCCCTTCGCCTGTTCACCCGCTCCGGTTCAAGGTCGGTGCCGGCGACCCGTGTGGAGCTTTCCCCGTCTGGGACAGCACGGTAGCGACCGCAGGAACGTTGCGATAAGAGGCCAACGCCGCACGCACCTCCTGGAATCGGGCGCTGGCCACGGCCGACCCCACCTCGGCGATCGCGGTCCCCGCTTCAGCGACGAGGCCGGCCGCCTCATCCACTTTGTGCTGGCCGATCAAAGCTCGGGCCAGGGTCAGGGAGGCGAGCACGCGGGCTCGAACCCGTTCGGGGGAACGCAGGTTCAAAGCGTGATGGGCGTGTTCGACGGCGGCGGTGTGGTCGTCCAGGTCGCACATGCTCCGGGCCGTTTCACTGGCCAACGATGCCAGGTCGAAGGGGCTGGTCCATTCCGAAGCGGGTGGGGAGATCGGTACGGACAGCAGGTGCTCTCCTTGACGGAGAAAGGTTCGGGCGGTGGTCGCGTCTCCGCGGGCGGCGTGGGCACGGGTGAGCATGGCCAATGCCCTGCCGCGTAGCGCGGTGTCCTCGGTGCCATCGAGTTGTCGCCAGGCTTGTTCGGCGGCGAGCAGCGCGTTCTCAGTGTCATCGCGATGCAGTGCCAGGTGGGCGCGACTGGCCCAGATCTGTGCGGTGAGGGAACCCGCTTCTCCGGCTCGGGCAAGGTTCAACGCCCGTTGGAAGTGGTTGGCGGCGACGTCATCGCGGCCTGCGTCGTGGGCCATCCACCCGGCCATCTCCGTCAGCCCCGCCGCAGCGACGAAGGTGGTGGGGGTACCGCTTTCCGAGACCAAGGCAGGACCGACCCGGGAGGAGAGATAGCGCATGACCAGCGCGTAGAGGTGGCCGCCGCCCGCGCGCCGGTCCGCCAGCCGGAAAGCGGTGACGGCTTCGGCGGTGGTTCCCTCCACAACGTTCCGCCACAGAGAACCGAGAGCAGCGGAACCGTCAACACCAGCCCCTGCACCGATGTCCGTCTCCAGCGTTGGCGACTCGGTAGAGCTGATGGCTCGGGGCTGAGGAAGGTGAGGTCCTTCCGTTTTCAACGGTGCCCCGAGTCCTCGAAGGGCCTCGATGGCTTTGCGTCGGTCGGTCAGCCCGTGGCCCGCTTCAGCTCGGGCGATCGTGCTCTGGGCCACCCCGCACATCCGGGCCAGCGCTTCCTGTGATAGGTCCTCAACGTGGTGTCGCAGGAAGCGGATCACACTCCGAGCATCACGGTCTCGAACAGCGGCAACGACCTCAGGGTCACGCCACATCAAGGACGGGATACAGGTGCAGCCTCCTTGTCCTTCGCCGCGTGGACGACCGCAGTTACCGCACACAGGGGGCTCCTTTGGAAGGAGAAGCGCAGGGATGACCACAGTAACCAAACTCCAGCGAACTCTCCGGAGCTGAGCACTCCGGTTCCTGTAACTGGGACAGATCGCCGCCCAGGACTCCGGATGCGAGCGCACCGTGGCACTCATGTGCGCCAACGCGGCATGGGCCTACGCCGTTCTCGATGACGAGAAACGTTCCCTGGACTCCCTCGCCCGGGCCCACGACGCCTTCGCCCGCGCCGATTCGGACACCACACCGTGGGTGCGGTTCTTCCACGAAGCCGACCTGGACGCCCTGTCCGGCGTCGTCAACGCCGCGCTCCCCTCACCCTCGCCCCGCACGTACACGGCCACGACCGAGCACCTGTACCGGGCCGTGGAGGCCCGCAGCCCGGACATGGGGCGCAGCCAGGCCTTCGAGCTGACCACCCTGGCCACCGCGCACCTGCGCAACGGCGACCCCGACCAAGGAGTCCGCATCGGCCACAGGGCCGTCGACCTCGCCCGCCGCGTCCGCTCCGTGCGCGTCATCGACCGCCTCGCCCCGCTCCAGCAGGCAGCCCTGGACTACCGGACCCGAGGAGAAACCGCCGATCTGGCCGCCGACATTGCTACCCTTCGCACATCATGAGCACCACTCCCGCCCCCTCCGCCGGCCCCCGCTTCGCCCTCACTCGCGACCGCGTCCACGAGGTCCTCGCCGCTTTGTGCGAGGAGGCCGGGATCGGCTCCCGTGCGGCCGATGACGCCGAGCTGATCAAGTTCACCAACAACGCCGTCTACCGCCTGCCCCGGGCGGGGCTGGTGGTGCGCATCGCCGGATCGGCGACCGTCGCCGAACGCGTCCCCGTGGTCATCGAGGCGGCCCAGTGGCTCGCCCGGCACGACGCCCCAGCGGTGCGGCTGGTCGAGGAGATCCCCCAACCAGTCCGGGCCGCCGGGGCCACGGCGACCTTCTGGCACCTGGTGCCCTCCACCGGGCCCGAACCGACCGGCGGCGACCTCGGGCACATCCTCCAACGCATCCACGCCCTGCCCGCCCCAAGGTTCGCACTGCCGTCGTGGGAACCGTTCGACCGCATCCGCAGCCGCATCGCCGACGCCGAAGGACTGGCCGAAGCCGACCGGGCCTTCCTCACCGAGCGCACCGACCACCTCGAACTCCAAGTCCAGGACCTGGAGTTCGAGCTCCCCGCCGGGGTGCTGCACGGAGACCCGTTCATGGGCAACCTCATCCCCGGCCCCCAAAGGCCGGTGATCTGCGACTTCGACAGCCTCAGCCACGGCCCCCGCGAATGGGACCTGACCCCCGCCGCGGTCGGCAAGGTCCGCATGGACTACCCCGTAGACCACCACACCCCGCTCGCGGCCGAGTACGGCTTCGACGTCCTCACCTGGCCCGGATTCCCCGTCCTGCGCCGACTTCGCGAACTCCGACTCGTCACCAGCGTCCTACCGGTCCTCAATACCAGCCCCGGCCTGCGCACCCAGTGGCAACACCGCATGAACACCCTCCGGCACGGCGACACCACCACCCGCTGGTCCACCTACCGGTAGGCAGCAACGGATGCGTCGGGTGACAGGAGGCGATTCCGACACACGCCACAGCCTCTACCAAAACCGCCACAAAACACCCCCCACGTCACGGTGACTGCGCCAACAAAATCCCCTGGTCCGTCAACTTCCCGAACGTGGTCACGCGCAGTTGGCCATCAGCGTTGATCGCCTGCACCTCCTCGATCAGATCCCCTTCTCCAAGCCTGAGCACGCATTCGTGCACCTGATCCGCTGTCAGGCTAGTTTGGGAAACGATGTCGTTCGGGTTCAGCCTGCGCCACTGGCCCGTCTCGTCGTGATCGGCGAGCATGAATCGAGCGACTTCCTGATCCGTCCTGGTGTAGTTCATGCCGCCTATCCTGCCGTGCCCGACGCCTGCACGGGGCAAGGAAACCACCGTAGCCGGAAGCGGACACCGAACACGGCACCCCGAACACCGCTACCTTGGTGCCATGGACTTCCCCGAAGCCCTTAGAGACCCTGCCTGGTGGAGCGTAGCCATTTCGGCAGCAGCGTTCTTCGTCTCTGCCTATGCCGTTCTGCACGCGAGGTCTTCTTCCAGATCAGCGAAGATCTCTGCCTCTGCAGCCAAGGAGCAACTACGCCTCGAGCACGGCAAAGCCCTGAGCGACATCGCACGCTGGGACTTCAAAGAACTCCCTGAGCCAGAAAACCAGCACCCGGACCAGCCCCGCCGAAAGGGCATCCTTACCAACATCGGAAAGGAGGTCGCCGTCAACGTCCGCGTCACCTGGACTGGGCAAGCCCTCGGGATGCGCCCAAAATCAGTTCACGCGGGCGATTCGATCAACGTCACACGCTGGTGGGATGGGCACGACCC
This sequence comes from Nocardiopsis lambiniae, assembly GCF_031845465.1. Lineage (NCBI taxonomy): Bacteria > Bacillati > Actinomycetota > Actinomycetes > Streptosporangiales > Nocardiopsidaceae > Nocardiopsis > Nocardiopsis lambiniae. Next base: position 51,684 of record NZ_JAVREP010000023.1, read on the forward strand.
ACTGTTCGACAAGGTGATTGTGACTTGGAATCGCCCCGACGGTCTTAGCGAGGAGGACCAGGTGCAGGTGATACCCCACGTGCGGCCGGGACTTCTAGAGTGAGCTCTCATCCGATGGCCGCAGGTTCAAATCCTGCCATACGGCGCCAGCGGGACGCCCTGCAGAGCGGTTAACACGAACCCCCTCGTCCCACCCCTGCTTGCGGTCCTCAGCTTCCTTCTGCTTGCACCACTGGTCGAGGCACAATAAAGCCCGTAGTGTGGCGTGGGCCAGCACAGCCATGCAGCGGCTCGCGGCGCTCTTGGGCGCCAACTCCACCAACCCAACCATATGGGCTTGGAGTTGGCGCTCACTGCTCAACGTGCCCTTGATCAGATCGCTGTCGAGCCAGCGCAGGGCCACCACCCCCACAGCCAGTCTGATCCCCAGGGTCGTACTCGGAGGCGGGAGGAATGAGGAACGACGACGGGCGGTCTTCGGCGCGCCTGAGGCTCGCCCTCAGACAGTCCGTGGATCGATGACGCCTTGACCCGGATCTGTCATGCGGGGGCTGTAATGGAAGCCCTGGCGTGAGCCGAGGCCGGACCAAAACCGGTTCCGGGTCGTGGCCGGCAGGCACGGTTCGTGGTCTGCGTGCCATGCTCACGCGCGGCCCCTCGGCCGATGAACATCGAAAACTTCCCGGAGGGCCGATGCGCACAATCGGAATCGACCTGGCCGTCGCGGACCTCAACACCGCGGCCGCCACCATCACCTGGCACGAACACCGCGCGACCCTCGACCACCCGCACACGGGGTGCACCGACACCGAACTCCTACGCCTGCTGACCAACCTGACCCCCGGGGACCAAGCGGGGATCGACTGCCCCTTCGGCTGGCCAATCACCTTCACCCGGGCCGTGCACGCCCACGCCCACCTGCAGCCCTGGCCCGGGCGCGGGCTCGACCACAGGTCCCACTACCAGGCCATGCGGTTGCGTCTGACCGACCAGCGCGTGCACCGGGTGTCGGGGGTTCGTCCTCTGTCGGTGTCCTTCGACAAGCTGGGGGCCGTCGCCGCACGCTGGGCGTACCTGGCCGACGCCCTGGCCGCGGCGGGCACACCCGTGGACCGCAGCGGAGTCACCGGTCGGGTGGTGGAGGTGTATCCGGCGGCCTCGCGCACCATGTGGGGACTGGGCAAGAACCGCGACATGGCCGTGCTCTTGGACGCGGCGCCGTGGCTGGAGTGCTCTGCGCAGGTCCGGCACGCCTACGAGGCCAGTGAGCACGCCTTCGACGCGCTGATCGCGGCGCTGACCGCCCGGGCCGCAGCGGTGGGGCTCACCGCCCTGCCCGAGGGTGAGGAGGCCGGGTTCGCCCGCGAGGAGGGATGGATCCACCTCCCAGAACACGGAACCCTCGAAGCCTTGAAGGACCCAGGCCCGGTGAAGGATTGAAGGCGCGGACCACCTGCGACCAGTTGCAGCTTCGGTGTTCGTGACGGCGTCGAACAGCAGCGGGGGTCATCGGTCCTGGACCGGGAAGGTCAGCAGCCGGAACTCGCCCCGGAGCCCTTCCAGGCGCGAGTAGGTCGTCCACCCGCACCGGTAGGGGCCGCGCAGCCGGATGGGCTCGGTGCGTTTGCGCATGGTGCCCCGGCCGGTGCCGGGCCCCAGGCCTGGACCCCGGAAAGGTGGGTGCCCTCATAGAGGCGGAAGGCGTCGGCGTTGGTGGCCCGGCCGTGTCCGGGGCGGTTCCAGTAGCCGGGGTCGTTGGACACCACCAGCACGCCCCCGCTCCAGCCCGGTGACGGTGCGGTCAGCTGCTCCACGCGGGCGATGTCCTTGACGACGTCGTAGCCGCGGATGTCCTGGGCGCCCTGGTCGGCGAGGTCGAAGCGTTCGCCGGCCAACGTGCCGGTCCAGGCGGCCTTGAGGTACTTCAGCTCCAGCGCCAGGTGGCGGTTCTGCTCGGGGCGGGAGATCAGCACGTCCAGGTGCCCCACCGCGGTCTTGACCTCCAGCTGGACCCGCAGGGACGGCTCGAACAGGTGCGCCGTCCAGGCCAGGGCGTGCTGGAAGTCCGCCTCGGAGTGGAACACCGGCCGCGCCCGCCGCAACCCGCCCAGCCACGCCGCCACCCGCGGCCCCCAGTAACCCGCCATACACAAAAACTAGCGGGGCTACGGGCACCCACAGAAGGCTCCTCCGGCACCGGGGACACACCCTGACGATGGCGCGCCGACCATGCGGGATCGTCGCTCCCGTCTGAGTGACGGGAGGCAATCCCGGCACACGCCGCATGCTCCAGCTCAAGTACGGAACACCCCCGACGACCTGGCCAAGCTGCGGACTCTCACCCTGGCGTTCTTAAGCCGGTTGGACCAGGACACGGTGCCCGAAGCGATCCGGTGGGTTTCGTATGAAGCGTTCACTCACCCGCTGGACGTGATCGGTCTTCGCTGACCAGCGTCAACTCCACTGCTCACCGAGAATAAAACAGCCCTGTGCATCCAAAGGGCTCCTCCGGACGACGCACGAAGTAAGAAAACTTATGAATTAATTAGTCCTGCGACCGCACCCTGATCTCCTTCGCGAATGGCGACCATTGGGCGTTAGCCGCAGCGGTGATCCTGCATGGGACAACCTGCATTCCCACCACAGCAGGAGGATAAAGACAGGGATCAAGAACCGGGAGCGACTGGAGGAAAGTAACTTCCCGCCTGAACCCCGGAGCCAAACGAAGCCGTCCAGTCAAATCTGAGTCATCTACAGTACCAACCTGACCCTTTGGACAATTTCCTTGCTCACATCGGACTTCAATCCAAAACTAAATAACTAAATATCAAATTCATCCAAAGGAATAGTCAACCCAGAGGAATCCTTCAACTGTTCAATTCCAGCCTCCAAACATTCGGCCAAACTTACACCCTCAATGCGAACAAAATAAGCACTCCCCACCCCAGGGCCAGAGAAAACCAAGGTCCACGGCTTAAATCCAGCACCCCTTCTCTCATGGTCAAATTTAAGAATAACGGTGATCCCATAACTCCCCAAGCACTCCAACAAGCCTTCGATATTAGGCCGGCGAGGAGATCCCACTAGTAACCCCTCAACCTCGAAGCAATCCCGTCCACATCCATCGTGTGGCCAGGCTTTCTCGAATCACTCACAGTAGCAATCACCCTCCAAAGATCATCATTAGTGGGGCCGCTGATGATGTTATTTCGCTCCATGAGATTTGTGACGACAGCGTGAGCAGTACGCTTGTTTCCATTGTCGAACATGTGGCCACCTGCGACATCTCGAATAATCACAGCAGATTTCCGCCAAAAACCCGTGTACCTACTTGCATTGGCCAAGGTCCCCTCGGGGGATCCATGCAATAGAGTTCTTCCCCCGAAACTCTCATTGATATCGCTTATCTCACTGGCTGTGACTGGGTTTTTAAAACCACCATCATCACAGTTGTGGTTGAGGACGTCGAGGGACCCCGCAGCAACATGGTAGGTGTGAACACCCTGGACGGTCAGGTTGTGAACCGTGGCGGGCAGGGACCAGGTCTGGATCGCGTTGATCTGGACCCAGGTACCGGCCGAGGTCTGCAACCACATGCCCGGGGCGAGGTCGATCGCGTCGACCCAGGCCTTCAGGTCAGGGACCCAGAAGGGGTGACCGTCGGTCGCGACGATAACGTCCCCGGCCGCCACCGGACCCGGGATACCCGCGCTCTCGGTGTCGACCTGCACCGCACCTTGGGCAACGGTCTCGTCCCCGGGGGCGTCACGTTCGGTGGTCGGATCGATGGTGATCTCCACCAACGCCTTCGCACCCGAACCGACGATCGTGGCCAACACCGTGCGCGCGGTCTGCTCGCCGGTTTCCGGGTCAGTGGCCAGGACCTCGTCCCCGATCTCGACGTTCTCAATGGGCTTGGTCGATCCGTCGGCCATCACCACACGGGTCCCCGGCACGAAACTGTTCCCGATGGGACAGGACGTCGGCTCTGGTAGGGCGTCGAGTTTCTTCTTCGCCCCGATCAAACCCTTGATCCCGTCGACGAGCTCACCGCCCAGCTCCGCGATCTTGCGACCCAGCTCCACCGCCTTGCCCCACCGCAGCCCGTACTTCGCCGCGATCTTCGCCGGCAACCCGCCCACGAACATCAACGCGATGTTCAGCGCCGTCTCACCACACGCCGCCAGGTTCCCCGTCGTGAAGCACTCCAGCCCCGCCGTGATCCCCAGCTCGTCGGCCACCAGCTGCGCCAGACCCGTCGCGGCCTTGATCAGCTTCTGCTTGGCCTCCTGGATCTCACGCTGCGCCGCCAGATGCTCAGGCGAGGCCTGCGACTGGTACGACGACCCGCCCGACCCGCCGCCGCGCGAGACGACGTTCGGCTTGGAGTACCACTTCGTCCACCCCGTCTGCGGGCTGTGGTACTTGATCTGCTGGTTGGAGTAGTCGTACATCGAACCCGGCCGGTTCCCGGTCGGCGGGCTGATCAGATACCCGCCCGGACCGCACACGTCGATGCACAGCATCAGCCCCGAGGAGTCCTCGAACGTGGCCGGGTTGTTGTTGGCATAGCTGTAGCCGTGCATCTGCTGGTGGTCGGTCACGTCCATCAGCGGGTCCACCGAGATGAACCGACCCAGAGATGCGTCGTAGGCCCGAGCGCCCAGCTGGGTCAGTCCCGTGGACTCGTCGACGGTGCCGCCGACGAAGCCCTTCTCAGACGGCCAAGCCCCCTGCGCCATCCGGTCCTGGCCGAACACCGTCATGTATCGGTGCGTCTCCGCGCCGGTCCGGGCGTCAACGGCCACCTGGCCGGTGCCGTGGTGGTCCGAGTGCAGCCACGACAGAGTGGCATCGTTGTTGCGGACCGCGACCCCTTCACCCGCGAAGCTGTAGAACCGGGTCGCCTCCTTGATCAGCGAGGTCTTGTCCAACCGCAGCTCCATCCCCGGCAGGTACAGGGTGGAGGCGTCCGGGGCGTGCCGGATCAGCCGGCCGCCGTCCGCGTCGTAAACGTAGGAGGTGACTCCCCCGTCCTCCTCGGTCACCGACGCCAGCTTGCCCTCGGCGTCCCACTCCAGCTCCTGGTCCCGGGCCGGTGTCGTCCGGCCGGTCATGTTGCCGGAGGCGTCGTAGGCGTAGGTCTCCAGCGCGGTCCCCGCCGGCCCCGATTCCTGCACCTGGGTCAGTGTCTGCGGGCGCAGCCCCGCGGCGTCGCCGTGGGTGTAAGTGCGCACCGTGTTCCCGACCGGGTCGTGGCGGGTCTCGGTGGTGCGGTTGCCCAGGGTGTCGTAGGTGTAGGAGTGCCAGTACGGGGACGCCCCGCCCAGGTTCTGCTCCGACGGCGCCGCCTGGCAGGCGTTCTCACCGGTGGCGTCGGGCGTCCACACGTCGGTGAGGCGCCGCATGTGGTCGTAGTCGTAGCACTGCACGTCCGCTTGGAGGTGGGCGGCGGTGGGCTCGTTGCGCAGGTTGAGGATGTTCCCCGCGTCGTCGTAGGCGTAGAACTGGTGGGCCAGGGAGCCGGTGACACCGAGCTGCGGGACCATGCTGGTCTCCGACATGCGTCCCGTGGTCGGGTCGTAGTGCCGGGTGATCCAGGTGGCGTGGGTGCTGGTCTGGTCGGTGTCCAGTTCGATCTGGCGCAGCTCGCCGAGCTGGCTGTAGACGGTGTCGGTGACGACTTCGTCGTAACCGCCCGCGGTGAGGGGCAGGCCCAGATCGTTGTAGGTGTAGGTGAAGGTCTCCTGCCCCAGGCCGCCCGCGGCGGGGTAGGTCTGGGACTTGAGGGTCCCGTCGAGGTTGTAGCGGGACACGAACCGATAGCGTCCCGCCAGTCCCACCTCGCTGGAGGGGATCAGGACCTCGGTGGTGGTGGGCCGGTAGAACGTGTCATAGGTGACGACACGGTTGGTGTAGGCGTTGCCGTCGGCGTACCGGGTGGCCGAGGTCAGGTGTCCCTTGGCCAGGGTGTCGTACACCCACGAGGCCCGCAGCGTCCCCTGGGGGCTGTCGTCGCGCAGCTCGGTCTGGCGGCCGACGGCGTCGTAGACGTAGGCCAGCGTCTCACCGCGGGCGTCGGTCTTGGTGACCATCTGGTCGAGCCGGTCGTAGGTCATCGTGGTGGTGCCGGCGACCGGGTCCTCGGTCTCCACCAGGCGACCGCGCAGGTCGTAGCCGTGGCTCCAGGTGTTGCCCTCGGGGTCGGTGACCGTCTCCAGCCGGCCCTGCGGGGTGTACGCGTAGGTGATGGCGTCGAAGTCCCCCTCGGGGGTGCCCCCGGTGTAGGTGCGCGACTCCACCAGACGCCCGTGGGCGTCGCTGATGGACGCGGTGGCGATACCACCGTCGGCCGGGGTGAGCAGGGAGATCTCTCCCCGGTACTCGGTGCTGACCCGCCAGCGCTCCTCACCGAACGCGACGTGGAGGACGTCGGTGACGCGCCCGTGCCCGTCGTAGACCGTCTCGCTCTGCTGGGGGATGTGGGCGTCGTTGGCGACGACGAAGAGCGTGTCGGAGGGCTCCGCCGCGTTGTGGTAGCTGCTCCGGACCTTGACGACCTGGCCGCGGCTGTCATGGAAGGTGTCGGTGATCAGACGACCGTCGTTGACCGCGGGCGCCTGGGTCTGCCGGAGCCGCAGGTGCGCGTCGAAGATCTCGTAGCCCGTGGTGTACCCGCCCTGGGCGTTGAGGGTGTGGGTGACGATCGAGGTGGGCGCGTCCTGGCGGATGTGGTACTCGAACTTGGCCGTGGGGGTGTCGAGGTCCCTCCTGCGGTCCGGCAGCCACACGGAGGTCAGACGGCCCAGCGGGTCGTAGGCCATGTGCATGGTGCGGCCGTTGGCGTCGGTCTGGGACAGCGGCAGACCGCGGGCGGGGTCGATGACGCTGCTGTTGACGTGTCCCAGCGGGTTGGTCTCGGTGACGCCGTTGGGCAGCCCGGCGGCGGTGAACGAGTAGGCGGTGGTGCTCACCCCGCCGTTGGCGTCGGTCTCGGAGACGGTGTTGCCGCGGGCGTCGAAGGCGGCCTGGGAGACGGTCTGGTAGACCGGGTTCCCGCTCGTGTAGGTGTCGAGCTTCTCGGTCTTGGTGGGCAGGCCGCGGGTCGGGGCGGCCCCGTGGGCTCCGCCGTCGTAGAACACCCGCTCGTCGGTGACCACGTCCCCAGGACGCTGGGCGGTCTGCTGGCAGTCGATGGCGAGGGTCTCACTGCGTGAGACCAGGTTGAGGATCCACTTGTCGGTGTTGTGGACGTAGGTGGTGTTGACGCACTTCTCGTCGCCGGTGACGTCCACGTCACCGAAGTCCCGGACACGTGTGACCGCGCCCCGGTCGTTGATGGTGTTGTCGAAGCGGGTGTGGAACCAGGTGCCGTCGGACTTGACGGCGAAGCGGTCCACCCGCTGTGTCTGGATCATGTGGGCGGACTGCGAGCCCCAGGAGTGGGTGACCTCCGCGGTCTTCTTCAGCCACGGGGTGCTGATCTCCCGGGAGATCACCTCGCCGCCCGCACCGTCGCGGACGATGGTCTCGCGCAGGGTGCCGTTGAGCTCCTTGTGGTCGGTGTGCGAGACACCCCGGGAGTCGGTGACCGACACGCTGCGGGTACCGCTGGGCTGCTTGTCGCCGTCCATGCCCTGGAAGTACAGGTACTCGGTCTCACTGATGGGGTCCTCACCGCGGCCGGTGCGGACGATGACCCGGTCGTAGCCGCGCCAGTCCCCCCAGGTACGGTACTTGTCCTTGACCATCCCGTCGGCCTCGGTGTACCGCCAGGCCGGGGTGCCCACGTAGTCGTAGCTGGTGGTCATCGCGGGCTGGTCGGTGACCAGGTCGAGTTCGTTCACCTGGGTGACGACGTACTTGTGGAACCAGTCGGTCAGCTCCACCCCGCCCTCGGGGGTCCACTTGACCGGGTAGCAGCGTTTGGTGTTGTTGTGAGGTTGCGGCGTCTTGCCCGGTTCGCACTCCGGTTCGGAGTAGGTGATGTCCAGGTGGCCGCCGGTCTCGGTGTAGATCGAGGTGATGCGCCAGCGCAGCATCGGCGCGATGTCGTCGGTGGGCGAGTCGACGCGGTTGGGCAACTGGGTGCCCGCGAAGGTCACCTTGGGCAGGGTCGCGGTGCCGCCCACGTGGCCGGTGTGCTCGATGGAGTCCAGCCACAGGGTGGGCCCGGTGCCGTCCCCGGCCTCGGGGAAGGAGTGCTCGAAGGCCCAGGTGTCGACCTTGGTGTACTCGCTACCCTCGCGGATCTGGGTGGTGATTCCGTCCAGCTTCTTGGTGGACCAGAAGGTGGGCGTGTGCCGTCCCGCGCAGGAGGTCCCCGACTTGCAGTCGAGGTCCAGGGGGACGTCGGGCCAGTGCCGGGCCTGACCGGAGGTGCGCTTGTCGGCGGCGCAGTCGAAGGAGGAGGTCGGCAGGCAGCGCTCGGAGGTGGAGAACACCACGCGGGCCGGGGCGGTGGCGTACACGTCGCTGCTGCGCAGCCCGTACTCGATGCGGGCGATGTTGGCCGCCCGCACGTACGGGGTGGCCGTGGTGGTGAGGTTGCGGCCGTAGTTGTTGGTCTCGGCGGTGTAGTAGAACGTCATGACGTTGCCGTGCACGTCGACGACGTAGTCGAGGTTCCACTTGTAGGCCTGCTGGCACCAGGACTGGGAGAACGTGGAGTTGTAGCAGGGCTGGCCGGACTTGGTCGAGTAGACCGGCATGGTCTGTGCCGACTTCGTCTCCGGGTCGCCGCTGGCCCACCCGGGCAGGCGGTTGCGGCCGAAGAAGTACTGGGTGCCGTCGGGGGTGGTGACCTTCCAGTACTCGCCCTGGTGGGCGCCGTTGGTGGCGCCGGTGAGGCGCTCGACCTTGGTGCCGTCGTCGTTGGAGAGCCGGTAGGTGCCGTCGGAGTGCTTGATGAGGGCGCCGGAGTGGCCGCTCATCGACAGGGTGACGTTGTCGGTGTTCCAGCACAGGTCGCCGGTGTCGTGGCCGGCGTCGGAGCAGGCGGCGTAGCGGCGCTCGATGGCGCCTGGGGCGTAGGCGAAGCCGTCGCCGATCCAGGAGGTCTGGTTGTTGGAGGTGGCGATGCGGCCGTCGATGCCGCCGGAGGAGTAGCCCACCCCCAGTGACGGGGTCAGCTGGCTGGGGGCGGGGGGCACGTTCAGACCGTAGGACCAGGAGAAGTCGCCGGCCTGGGCGTTGACGTTCCAGGTGGAGGACGCCGACAGCTGGGTGGCGCCGTAGTCGCCGTTGCCGCCCGCCGGGGCGGCGGCCAGGGCGAACAGGGCACCCTGGGCGGGTGCGGCGGTGACCACGGCGGACAGGTTCTGCTCACCGACGTTGTTGTCGATCAATTCCGTGGAGTCGAAGGCGACGGTGTCGTCTGCGGCGCAGGAGTCGTCGAGCACGCAGGGGTCGAGTTCGACGACGTGCAGGCGGGAGGCGTAGTCGCCGCCGAACGCGGCGGCGAAGTCGGAGTAGTCGACGTCCATCCGCACCGGGGCCAGGGAGGCGGAGTCGTCGGTGCGGGTCACGTGCACCAGCAGACCGTTGACCCCGACCTCCTCGGCCGTCTCCCGGTCCAGGACCTCGACCTGGACCGCTTCGACCGGTTCGGGCTCCAGAGTGGGGTCGAGGGCGGGCTCGGACTCGTCAGGGGTGAGCGGCTCGCGGCGGTTCTCCTCACGCGACGGCGAGGGGTCCGCACTCGGAGAAGGTTCGGCGTCACCGTCACCGCTTTCACCCCGAACCGGGGAGTCGGCGTCGGGCTCGGTACGGGCCCCCTCCTCCCCGCCGGTGTCCGGTGTGGTGGGCTCCGGCGTCTCCTCGGCCTCCGGGCCGGGTTCGTCCTCCTCGGGTGCGGGGGCGAACTCCTCCCAGTGCTCGGGAACCTCCCAGTCAGCGAGTTCCTCCCCCGTCAGCGCGGTGATCGTGACCGGGGACTCCTCCTGGACGGCGAACGTGCGCGCACGGTCCCCCGCCAGGTCGACGTCGAGCACCGCTTCCTCGGGCCAGTCGACGCTCTCCGGCTCCGTGACCGCGGCCTCGGCCACCGCGTCATCCTGCGCGATGGCTTCGGACACCAGGTCGGAACCCGCTACGGAGGCGAGATCCTCGACCTCGGGGCGCGGGTTGTACGCCAGGGCGGAGGCCGGGAGCGCATTGAGCAGTCCGGCCACCACGATCAGGGCGGTGGTGTAGGTCAGACCCTTGCGGATCCGGCCGGGGCGGGCGGGGGAGTCACCGTGCGGGGTCACAGCGTTGTCCGTTTCCTTCCGTCCCCCGCGCTCGTGGGCGCGGGGGACGATCACAGGGGGTGAAGGGGGATGTGTGGAGGGCTCAGATCTGGATGTTGGGGAACTCACCCAGGTACACCCGGTCTCTGTCCCGTTCGTTCAGAACACCCTGATAGGCGTGGACGTCGTCGACGTCACCGCTCCAGTGGTAGGTGTTGGTGCCGGTGTGCTGGGCGCTGCCGATCCGTAGCGGTCCGTCGGCGTGCCAGGCGTGGTCGACGGGTGTTCGGGACTCCTCGAAACCGTTGACGTACAGGATCAGTTCGCCGCGGGTGTGGTCGTAGACGCCCACCAGGTGGGTCCACTCCCCCAACCGGGCGGGAGAGGCCGAGTAGGCGTAGGTCCATCCGGTCGAACCGGAGGTCGGGCCGTCGTCGTGGGGCGCCATCTTGAACGTCCAGGCGTTGCGCGACCCCTGGTAGCCCAGGTGGAAGCCGCTCTGGAAGGTTCCGGCCTGGCTGACGGCAGAGGTGTTGAGTCCCTGGCCGGTCTCGTCCAGGCGCACCCAGGCCGCGACGCTGAAGCTGCGGTCGCTGCGCAGAGCGGGCCCGGGGGCCTCGATGTACTCGTCGGTGCCGTTGAGCCGTACGCCCGGTGATCCGGTGGCGCTGTTCTCCGCGAGGTTCCACGCGGTGAGCGGGTCGCCGTAAAGAGTGGCGTCCAGCCCGTGGTCGGTGGAGTCGGCGATCTCGGTTCCGTCGTACTCGTCCAACTGCCAGCGCCCTTGCGGGGCGACGGGGCGGTTGGCCAGACGCCAGACCTCGTTCTCGAACTCGCGGTCGGAGACGGCCTGGTCGTAGACCATGCGGTCCCACACGCGGACGTCGTCGATCGAGCCGGGCCAGTAGTAGTTGCCGACGCCCTGGAACAGGCCCCGGCCCACGGTCAGCGGCCCGGTGGCGTTCCATCCGCCGGTGTGGGTGGCCTGCCCCTGCTCGACGCCGTCGACGTACAGGGTGAGCTTGCGGGTGACCTCGTGATAGGTCCCGACCAGGTGGGTCCACACCCCGATCTCGGCGGGCTCGGTGGACATCACCGAGGCCCACGGGCGCGAGCCGTCCCAGTACTCGTCCTCCGGGGACATCTTGAACACCCACTGGCCGGTGTTGCCCTGGTATCCGAGGTGGAAGGCGCTCTGCTGCGTGCCCTCCTGTGCGACCGCGGTGTGGTGGGCGTAGGCGCGGTCCAGCTTGACCCACACCGACACCGAGAACGTGCCGGAGGTGTCCACGGCCGGGTAGTCGGCGTTGATCTGGTCGTAGGGGCCGGGGTCGCCGTCGGTGTACCCACTGGTGTGCACGGCGGTGCCGTTCATCCGCGGCGTCGGGTTGGAGCCGGGGTTGTCGGTGGTGCCCACGCGGCCGCGCACCCAGTCGACGCCGTCGGAGAGGGTGGCGCCGCGGTCGGGGTCGATGGCGTCGGCGGCACGGTCGCCCTGGCCCTCGTCGAAGCCGATGTGGGCGACGGGGTCGCTGGGCGGAGCCACGAGGAAGGAGTACACCAGCACGCAGTCGGAGGAGTTGCCGAAGCCGTCCACCGTGCGGGCGTAGATCCAGTTCGGGCCCTCCTGGCGGGGGGTGAGGGTCAGTGTGACCGAGCCGCCCTGCGTGGACGGGGTGGCCTTGGTGGTGCAGGAGTCGTCGTTGAACCCGTAGTGGTACTCCTGGGCCGTGTCCACCCCGTTGTTGCTGAAGGTGAACTCGCCCGGCAGGCCCGGGGAGCCGTGGAAGTCCTCACCGGCCGGGTAGTCCGTGGAGGCCACCGCCGGGCCCTGGTCGGGGCGCGAGGTGTTGACCATCAGGTAGCACGACCCGGTCCACCCCGACCAGGAGGTGCCGTCGTTGGCGTTGGCCTTGTAGGTGATCAGGACGTTCTCGGGCAGGGCGGTGGCCCGCGCCGACTGGAAGGACCCGGAGTTCCACACGGCCACGTCGGTGGAGGGGCTGTCGACGTCGTCGATGCGCACGCCGTCCACCCACCAGGCGAAGCGGGTCTTGACCTTCTGGCGGCTGGCGGAGGTGGAGTCGCGGTCGCGGACGTAGGCGGTGAACGTGGGGCGGGTCTCGTTGATCAGCCGCGGCTTGGCCGGGTCGGGGGAGCAGGCGCCGCCGTGGGAGTCCGAGACCTGGACGGGCACCTCGGGCGGGTTGTTGTAGTCGACCTGGAGCGTGGGGTTGTGGTCGAAGCGCCGCCAGTCGTAGTTGCCGGAGGACTTGGTCTCGTTGCCGCGCAGGCCCAGGGTGGTGGTCTTGTTCCCCGCGTCGCGGCTCCACACGTACCCGGCGGTGGCGTTGAACTCCACCGTCGGCGAGGCGCCGCCCGGGCAGGTGGAGCGGCCGGCGTTGATGGTCTCGGTGTCGAGCTTGGTCTTCCAGGCGGTGGTCTGGGAGTTCCAGGTGGTGGAGGAGGTGATGGCGTTGGTGCGCCACAGCTCCACCTTGGCGTTGCCGCAGCCGTAGGCGTGGGTGACCCTGGCGCGGAAGGTGACGTCGGTGATGGTGGCGTTGACGGTGCGCGAGTCGACGGAGAACCGCCAGAAGGCGCGCTTGGTGGTGCCGTCCTGGGGTTCGTAGCCCACGCCGGGGTCGTGCGAGGTCGGGTAGTTCCAGTACGACTGGCTGGGGTACTTGGCGTCGACGTAGGTGCGGCCGACCCGGCTGACCGCGACCGAGGGGTCGATGTAGACCGGGTACTCGGTGGCGGTGTCGGTGAGCATGGCCCGGTCGGGGACCAGGCGGATGGCGTCGGGGGTGACGTCGACGTCGAGGAGTTCGGTGCGGGCCGAGGCCGGGGCCATCAGGGTGGGGTCCTCGCCGGTGTCCTCGACGCCTGCGGAGTCCCACATGGCCGGGGCCACGGCGGTGAACACGCTCTGTCCGCCCTGGTCGCCGACGGCGTCGAGGTTGCCGTTGGCGCCCTGGTGGACGGTGACGCCCTCGGAGGACAGGGCCAGTTGGAGTTCGGCCAGGTCCGGGTGCTCGGCGGCCTCGGGGGTGTGCACGACCAGGACCTGGCCGAAACCGTCCACCCCGGCGGTCATGACCAGGTCGACGTCGGGGAGCACGTCGGGGTAGGTGGCCTGGTCGCCGTCGACGACCGGTGCGGGCAGGTCCTCGTGCCAGCCCAGGGCGACGCTGTTGGAGCCCAGGCCGATGCTCACCAGGTCCCGGTCGCCGCCGCCGGAGAAGACGATGTCGGCGACCGCCGCTTTGGGGCGCAGGGCCCCGTCGGCGCCGGCCACCAGGCCGGTGTCGACCGGGGTCCAGCCGTCCTCGTCGCGGACCCGCACCGGGAGGGCGCTCTGCTCCATGGTGAAGCCGCCGTCGGGGTTGGCCAGGTGCCGGGTGGTCTCGGTGGTGGCCGCGGTGATCTCGACCGGCTCGCCGGTCTCGGCGGCCAGGGTGAGGGCGGCCTGGTCGTCGATCAGCCCGGTGGTGGAAACGGCCGGGGTGTCGGAGTCCGGTTCCTGATCCGCGTGGGCGGGGGTGGACATGGCGGGCAGCAGGAGCACAGGGGCCAGTACGGCGGCGCCCCACGCCCGAGCACGGCGGGGCATGGCGGGGCTCTTCCTCGTCCCAGGGTCGGGGGATCACCGAGCAGGGGTGCCGCGCCATCGGGGCGCGACCGGTGGCGGTCGTCCTGGGACAGAACGGGACATTAGCAACCAGGAGTGAACACATGGATAGTGATACAGTTCACATCCGTGACGAGACTGCGCCGCTGACATGTGGTTTCCGCGAACCAGATGGAACGAGATCCCACCCTGTCCCATTGAGGACACGTCCGAAGGGTTTGAAGCCCCACAAGATCAGGAAGAAAAATTGTCCGTTTTCGGGCGCTTCCAAGCGAGACCGTTCACATCCACCGCCCCGCCCAGACGCACGATTCAAAATCGCGGGACGACCATTCGACCCACATCTCACACCCGAAGCCTCGCCCTCATACCGAACCCAGCCGAAGAAAACCGGCAACAAGAGCGCTTCGACCCACAAGAACGTGGAGGCACCACCGGACGCCGCCGACAGGGCATACGTGCTCCGTTCGTGCTCCGCGGCTTTGGACCGGGGCGACACCAGGCGGCATGACATGACACCAAACGGCACGGCGGATTGGATGGGGTGGCATGAAACGGTACGTATCGACACGTGAAGGCACGCAACCAGGGCACTTCTAATCCGATGGCCGCAGGTTCGAATCCTGCCGGGTGCGCCACAAATCCCCAGGTCAGATGGGGTACCCGAGGACCTCGCAAGAGGTCCTCGCCGCGTTCCGGGGCCATGTGTGCTCCTGGTGTGCTCCCCAGTACAAGGTCCGTACAGGCAGGACACCCACCTCCCGAGCACTTTGCCATCCCGTGACCCTGCGGGCCAGTGCTGGGGCTCCCCCGTGTCCGCCCACCAGCGCCCCACAGCCGTCCCGACGCCCTGTGTAGGCATGTATCCGCCAGCGCCCCGACCGGGGCGACCAGGAGCCGAAACGACCACGTCCACACCGAACACCCCATCCTGTCCCAGGCGGCAGGGTTCCCAGGTCAACGGATCACCTGGATATCCGGCAGAGGATGGTCCCACCTACCAGTCAACTCAATGAGGACATGGCGAGCGAGCCGTCGGGCCTGGTTCCATCCCTTATCGCTGGACAGGGCACTCCTCGTCCACCGGTCGCTGTTCCCCTGCCCACTCATGATCATGAACAGCGTGTCGATCTCACGTAGTGCGTCTCCGACGCTTTCATCGATCTGCCGTTGCTCGATCGGTATCTCAAGCATGCGAAAGACATCGTCGAAGTTCAGCGCGATCTCATCCACCACGACTTCGTGTCGATCCACCCAGGCTGTTTGATCCGAAGCGTCAGCCGCGACCACTGCCAGTGCATCGATGAGCAGTTGTTGAAGGGGCGAAGGAGCTGGGTAGTCCATCCCCTGATTGTGTCGCACACGCGCCGCCCTTCAACGACATCAAGACCACAGAAGCACTTGTTTGAGTCCTCACTCCCATCAGACCTTTGATCCGATGGCCGACCGCCCCCGCCCATGAGGAAGCCCCAGGCCGGGCGGGGTGAACCCGCCGCACGGCCCGGGGCACGGGGTGTTCAATCGCTCCTGGTGTGCTCCCCCGTCCCGCTACCCGACCGACACCGGTGTCCCGCGCAGCAGCGCGGCCGTCGCCTCCGCAGCGGCCTTGGCCACGTCGGGGTACACCGTCTGGTAGGTGTCCTGGGTGAAGTGCGTCGTGGCGTGGCCGAGCTCGGTGGAGACCACCTTCACGTCCGTACCCGCCGCGAGCGCCAGGGAGGCCGCCCCGTGGCGGAGCCCGTGCAAGGTGATGGGCGGGAGCCCTACGGCTTTGGCGATACGGCAGAACCAGTCACTGACCTGCCCCGGATGCCACCCCGACCCGTCCTGACGGGTGAACACCAACCCCGTACCGGTCCAAGCGGATCCTGCTGCAAGGCGGTGTTCGTTCTGGAACCTCTTCCATGCCCGCAGGATCTTGACGGTGTCGGCGTCCAAGGTGATCGTGCGCTGGCCCGCCGCGCTCTTGGGGGTGGAGGTGATCGTCTCCCACGCCAGTTGCACGACCTGGACGCGGATGTCGATCTGGCCGTCCACCAGACGGGTGTTCGCCCACGGCAACCCCACCGCCTCACCCCGGCGCAGCCCCTTGACCGCGATGAGGTGAAACAGAGGATGCAGCCACGTGTACCGCCTCGCGTGCTGCAGGAACGTCCGGGTCTGCTCCGGAGTCCACACCATCACCTCCCCCGGCACCGTCCCGTCCTTCTCCCACAGGCGCACCCGATCCGCAGTCCACACCAGGGGCCGCTTCCGGGGGTAGGAGGGAAGGCGCACGTGGGAGGCGATGTTCACCGTGACGGGCAGGTCCGGGGAGCGGACCGCGTCCGACAACGCGCTGCGCAACGTGGCACGGATCCGGTGCTTCGTCGACAGCGAGATCACCCGCCTCCCCCGCACCGAAGCCCGCACCTGCGGATCGGAGGATTCGCGGCACTCCAGGACGTGCACGTTCTCCTCCTCCACTACCGCGAACATCGCCTCCACATGACGCGCTTGAAGCCGATCCACCCGGATCTTCCCCAAGTGTGGGGTCAGGTATTTGCGGATGTGCCCGTCATAGGAAGCCCGGGTCCCCTCCGCGAGATCGGGCTTGCCGTCCAGCCACTGGCGCAACCACTCCTCCACCAGCGGCGGCTCGCGCCGGATGTCTGTCCCCGCGCCGATGCGTTTACGGACCTCCTCCACCTCCGGCAGAGGCCAGCGGCCCTTGAGCGCGGTCTGGATCAAGTCCGCGACCTGGACTTCAAGATCCTGCTCGCCCTCGGCCAGGGCCAGCAGTGTCTTCACGTGGTCGAGCTGCCGCCTGGCCTCCTCCTGCGAGGCCAGACCGCCCCTTCGGGCTTGGCGACGCTTGCCCTGGTCGGTTCGGGGCAGTTCGAGCTGGAACCACCAGTTCCCGTGCCTGGGGTTCCACGCCCCGTCCTCCCGCCGCAATCGCGGGCACTTCACCCCCAATGCCCGGCCGCTGTCCTCCTCCCGACACCCGCACCGTTTGAACACCGACCCCTCGTACGCGGTCATCGATGCCCTCACCTTTCTTCCGTGGCATTCACGCGCGCACCGCACCCGCACCCACTCGCTGGGGTGACCGAGGCGGGGGTGGCCAGGCCGAGGTAGGTCAGCACCCCGGCGGTCGGAACCACCCAGCTGCGGCCGACCCTCCGAACCGGGACCGGGAAGGTTCCCCCGCGGAGCAGCCGGTAGACGGTGGTGCGCCCAAGCCCGAGCAACCGCCCCGCCTGAACCGGGCCCAGCACCACCGGCAACGAGGCGACCTCGGCCACCGTCACCGGAGCATCCCACTTCACCACACCCACCTCCCCACCACCTCTGAACTGCACGAACACGGCACGCGACCCCGCCGACGGCGGGACACTGTGCATCCACGCTCGACCTCGCCGAGCAATGCAAGCGGATTCACCGAAACACCCACCGGACACGCGCTCCACCCCGCGAGCACACCCACAAAAGGGCGCAATGCCCGATTCCGCGGACACGGCCCACAGCGGCCACGTCCGTACCCGAAACCACGGCACCGCCCCCACGGGGTCAGCGCCGGGCATCCGGGCCGTGTGGGTGCGTTGAACGCCCCACAGCCGCCCCGCACCGATTTCGGGCGCGAGCCCGCAAACGACCCCGTCCCCAGCAGGGAGCTGCCCCTGGACGCCCCCGGCGAAGCCGTGCCGGGCACCCCCGGAGGCGGGCTCGGCTTCTCTCTTTCTCTTCATGTCCCTTCAGGAGGACGTCCCGCCCCGTCGATGCGACACCGAACGAGAAGCAGTCCAGCGACACGCTCCCGTCCGCCAGGAGCAGCACCCCAGCGTGCAGACCAGGTGGAGGCCAGCGCACCGCCTCGGCGTATGCATCAGCCTCCTCGACCTGCCAGGTCGGCCACCGCCCCGAACCGGTCGCTTTGAAGCGGGAGTGTTCTTCCAAGAGACCGAGGACGGGGCGCGGAGCGACGAAGGCAACAGGAGGGAAGGGCGACCCGCACGGCGCAGCGCCGTCGAGGACACCGGCCGATCCGCCGTCCTGTCGGGGGTGCCCGCCGCCCTACGTGAAGTCGACCACCCACTGGGTAGGAGTCTGGACCCGTGAGACACACTCAAAAGCGCTGTGAGCTGCAAGAATGCGCGAGATCCGGGCGGTTGTGCCCCTGGGGGCACCGGCGTGGCCACACGCGCAGGCAGGGGCGTAGTCACAGGCGTAGTCACACGCACGGCCACCGGCGTAGTCACAGGAACCCCCTTCAAGCGGGGATGTCACCACGCCGGAGAACCCGACGCACCACCCCTCTTGTCGCTCGGTCCGACCAGACCGGCGGCTTCCCTACGCTCGGGATCTTCCGCCCCCGAGCCGCGTCAGCGAGAAGCCCTCGCACAGCCCGCCCCGATCCGCCAGGAGGATCACCCCGGCGCGCGGACCAGGTGACGGCCAGCGCATCGCCTCGTGTGTGCATCAACCACCTCGACCTGGCACGCCACCACCCCGGAACGGTCGTTTTCCAGCGTTCTCGAGAATATGTTTTCGAGAGACCAAGTCCAGGGAATCCAGAGGGCTGGAGAAAACAGCACAAGGGGAGGCGACCCGCATGGAAGTGCGCCGCCGAGGGGCGCGGTCCGAGGCCCGCCGCCCTCGGGGCCGCCCCGCCCCACGTGAAGAGGAACTGCCCACTTGGGTATGTGTCTGGATTACGAAAGGCCCACCCGGAGCGGCTGCGACCTGCACTGATAACGCGCACAGGGTGGGCCGTTCTAGGGCCTGTATCGAGTCGTGATCAATCTGCTGGATCCGCCCCGGCGACCAGGGCGGATCCGGTAGTCCAAAGCGCATGACACGCGCGCAGTTGACCGATGAGGAATGGGCGTACATCCAGCCGTTCCTGCCGATCGGCGAGTACGGCCCCTACCCCACCCGGCTGCGGCAGCAGTTCGAGGGCGTCATCTGGCGGTTCCGCACCGGAGCGCAGTGGCGGGAGATGCCCGCCGAGTTCGGCGCCTGGCCCACCGTGCACAACCGGTTCCGACAGTGGCGGGACGCCGGGGTCTTCGACACCCTGCTGGAAGGACTGATCGCGACGGCGGCCGAGCGGGGCCGGGCGGACCTGTCGCTGGTCAGCGTGGACTCCACCACCGTGCGGGCCCACCACGACGCGGCCGGGATGCACCTGGACGCCACCACGCTCGCCGCCCTGACCAAGGCCGCCGCCCACGAGGAGAGGACCCGCTCAAAGGGGGCGGCGAAGAGGGACGAACCGGGCGGGGCGCCCCGGACGGAACCGGACACGACACCGACGACGAGGCCCGGGCCGAGCGCGGGCGCCTGCGGCGGCGCCACCGGGGTCGGCTGAAGGCCGCCCTGCTGGGCCGCTCACGGGGCGGGCAGACCAGCAAGATCCACATCGCGGGTGAGCGCGGATGCCGCCCGCTCGTGCTCACACTGACCGCGGGGCAGGCGGGCGACAGCCCGCAGTTCATCCCCGTGCTGGACCGGGTACGGGTGCGCGGACCGGTGGGCCGTCCCCGCACCCGGCCCGACGCGGTCGCCGCCGACAAGGCGTACTCCTCCCGCAAGAACCGCGCCTATCTGCGCAGACGGGGCATCAAAGCGGTCATCCCGGAGAAGCGGGACCAGGCCGCCAACCGGAAGAGGAAGGGCCGCCGGGGCGGCCGTCCCGTCTCCTGCGACGCCGATCTGTACAAGGAGCGCAACACCGTGGAGCGGCTGATCAACAAGCTCAAGGCCTGGCGCGGTATCGCCACCCGCTACGACAAGACCCCCGAGAGTTACCTGGCCGGTCTCCATCTGCGTGCCTGCATGATCTGGATCAAGGACCTCATCCGAGCCGATCAATGATCACGACTCGATACAGGCCCTAATAGGCCCACCCATCGGCCCGGTCACAGGCCCCCCGAAGGGCCCAGTCACAGGCCCAGTCACAGGCCCACCCCGAAAAAGCCACAAAACCGACACCCCGAGAAGCCCAACCACCGCACCGACTTCCCGGAAAGCAACCAGGAATGCTTTCCTCGCAGCCATTGATCGACGAATACGAGAGGGCACTCGAGGGGGCAAAGAAAAGCACTGAGGGGCGTCCCCTCCCGCAGGAGAAGACACCCCAGTCCGTTCAGGGCGTTCTCAGCCCCGCAGCGCCAGGTAGGCGCGGATACGGTCGGTCAGCTCCGCGAGCTCCTCCTCCACCGGCTCAGGCTCGACACCCGAAGGTGTGGCCGGGTAGTCCTCCGGTTCGGCCGGGCGGGGGCGAGGAACGGACCCGAGGTTGAGGTAGGGGCGCACCAGGGCCCCGGCGATCTGGGCGGGTTCGGCGTCCACCCTGTCCTCGAACTCGAACTCGAACTCGAACGGGGCGGAGCGGTCGCGGTAGGCCTGCTCCCAGCGGGCCGAGGCGGCGGACACTCCGCTCTCCCAAACGTGCTGTTCGGGGAAACCGAGGTGGTCGGCGAGCAGGTCGCCCTTCCTGGAGGCGGTGACGGACGGGGGTGTTGCGGGCAGTGCGCGCGCGGGACCCGGCGGGGCAGCCGGGGTGGGCGGGGGTCGAAGAGTGCGGCCAGGGCGGTGGCCAGCAGCGCGGCGGTCAGCGCCCACACACGCCCGGCCATGCTGGGGCAGGGCCGCCGGTGGCGACCGGTAGTAGGGTGTTCCACGGTCTCCTCCTGGTTGGATCAGGTGGTGATCGCGCCCCGGTCCGGTGTTCCAGCACCGGTCGGGGCACCTGTCTTCTGTTGGTCGTTCAGCGTGTTCATGCAGGTCAGGTGAGTGTCATTGGCCCCGGCGGCGTCTACCGCCAGAGACTGCGCTTCCCACCCGAGTCCCCCGCGCACACGGCTTCCCCCACCCGCCGGGTACGTGCTTCCTACGGCGGGCTGGTCGATGGTCGCTCTGCCTCGCGAGGTCCTTCAAGCCCGTTGGGGGATGGGGCCCTACCGGTTGTGGTCGCGGATGTGTCCTGATCGGGCGAAGGCCGCCCGCACCGTCAAAGCCTCGCCCGGATCTCCCACGAAGTCCCAGTACAGGGCCATGGACTCCACCAGTGCCAACCCGTAACCGCCCTCAGCGGCAAAGCCTCCTCCTGTCGCTGTTTCCGGGTGGTGGATCACCTCCGGCAGGGCTGGGGCCTGTGTCCCGGGTCGAGGCCCGTCGTCGGTCACCTTCAGCAGGAACAGCGCGGGGCAGCGTTCGATCTCGATGCGCACCCGGCCTCCCGGCAGTCCCGAGGCGGTGTGCGCCAGCGCGTTCGCGTGGAGCTCGGCCAAGGCCGCGACCAGGGGCCGGGATGCGCACGGTGTGCTGCGCAGGGCCTGGGTCGCCCAGCGCCGCGCCGGGCTCAGGTGGGAGGGGTGGTGCCCGCACAGCAGACCCGAGGCGTTCGGGTCGTCCAGGCGCAGACGCCGGGGCGGGGGCAACGCTTGTTGGTCGGGGTGTGGGGGCGGTGCGGCCGCCATCAGTCCGCCTCCCGGGATCGTGAACCGGGGCAGGAGAAGAGGGTGGTGTTCCCGCGCTCGACCCCCTGCCACAGGTCGAGGGCACTCGGGCCGTACCCCTTCATGCCGACCCGCTGATGCGCCCGGCGCGTTCCCTGACCAGCCGGTTGACGCACTCTGCCGGGTCGGTGACGGGAACCCGCACCCGGGGTGTGGTGATGTCGAGGAAGGTGTACTGGTCGTCTTGGACCCGCACGGCGGCCTGGCCCAGGTACGGGTCACAGCATAGCGTGGGGGTCAACTCGCCCTGGTACACGGTGACGGCGAGCCTGCTGCCCAACTGCCGGGCGGCCAGGGCGTTCTGGAGATCCCGCAGATAGATGACGCGTTCGTCTTCAAGTTCCATGACGTCAGCGTCTCCCCAACAGGGCTTCTTACCTCAGTACGTGCGCCATTCTCGTAACTTCCTGACAGCACGCGGGAGCTGCGCGTAATATCACGCGTATGAGCGAACCCCCCTTCCATGAAGTGCTCACCACCTACCGCGAGCTTGCGGGGCTGACCCAGCAACAGGTGGCCGGCCACCTGGGGTGCTCGGCAGCGTCGGTGTCCCGGTGGGTGTGCGGGCACGCGCTGCCGTTCCGGGAGACCGCCGAGCAGCTGGACCGGCTCTTGGACGCCGAGGGCAAGATCATCTCCGCGTGGCGGATGGGAAAGTCCGGCAAGTCCACCCCCGAGTGGGCCCGCCCGCTCATGAACATCGAGACCCGGGCGCGGCACGTCCAGGCCGCCTCCCCCGCCCTGGTGCCCGGATACCTACAGAGCCCTCTGTACGCGGGGGCGGTGTTCCGGGCCTGGCACCCGGCGGCCTCGGACGCGGAGATCGCGCGTCTGGCGCAGATCCGCACCCAGCGGCTGGGCCAGTTGCCCGAGCTGCGCATCACCGCGGTCTTCCCCGTGTACGGGATCACCGGCTTCGACGACGCCGCGCGCACCGAGCAGGCGCGCCACCTGGTCGAATTGGTCGAACAGGGGCGGGTCCGCGTTCATCTGGTCCCGGAGGGGTCGATCCTGTTGAGCGTCACCTCGCCGGTGCTGGTGTTCCGTCTGGATTCGGGGGAGATGGTTATTTCCAGCGATCACATGGACGGTAACGTCATCTACGACGCCGACCGCAATGACCGGCTCGCCGCACTGGTCACGGGGGCCATGGCCGACGCACTTCCCGCCCGGCTCTCCCTCCAAGCCCTGAAGGAACTCGCATGAACACCGACTGGCACAAGAGCACCTACAGCAACACCGGGGGCAACTGCGTAGAGGTCCGCGAGCTGGCCACCAGCGCCCTGGTACGCGACACCCAGAACCGGGACGCGGGCCACCTGGAATTCCCCGCCAACCAGTGGGCCGGCTTACTGGCCGGGGTACGTGCCGACCAGTCCTGAGCGGAAGCGACCGCTCTGCCTGGGCCGATACCGCACGGGCTGAGGCCAAGCGCAAGCGCGCCCACCGAACAAAAGAAAGCGGCCCCGGAAACCTCTGCAGAGCGTCTCCGGGGCTTTCGTGTGCGGCTTGGTAGGCCGCTGACCGGGCTCGTGCCTGAGGCGATCGCAAACACTACGAGTCCACGCGTGACGGAAGGTGATCCCGACACACGCCGCAGACTCAACCAACCCCGGTATGAGACACCCGTGGCTTCCGCCTTCAGATCAGCATGTGACGGTCTTTGAATCTCCCCCTGGTCAATTTCACCCCTCGTTGGGATATCCCAGCTCGCCCAGGTAGGAAATCCTGCTGCGCACCCCGGCTGCAAAGTGCGCCCAGTCAAGCTGTTCCACCGGCTCAGATGGAGCCGGAGAATTTTTTGAGGATGTAACGTAGCAGACCGAATCATACAGAGACTCATCAATGAGCCTCTGACAGAAAATACCGAATCTATCCTGATAGGAGGTATTATCCCAGATGGATTCAGGCGGAAGAGCCGCACCCTTTGCTATTCTCACTGGACCCTGGGAACCTTTGGCATCTTCCATGATGAAAAAATACCCCAACCATGGCTTCTCACCTGGATACAGCTTCGCCAGGGCCGCGTGTCGAAGGTCCACAGCGCTACCCAGGGCCTCTTCAACACGGTTATTGTAGTTGTTGCCGAACGAGGGCCCACCGAGCCCTTTGAGCTCAAAAGCCGCCACGAGAGTATTGCGCATACTGACGACCACATCCCATTGTTTCTGTGGACGAAAGTACCCAGGAAGCTCCAATCCTTGCTTCTTCTCAACTCGAATATAATCTTTGGGGTAACCGGCTTCGAGAAAGAACTTTGCTATCAGCCCCGCGACGCTATCGAAGTGTTTACCGGCTCGTACGGAACTGGCGGTTCCAGCACCGACGGCGTCTTTGATCTTGGAGAGATCGTTCTGTGTGCTTTTCACACCCCAGTACTGGGCGATGGCATCCTCGAAGTCCTGACGAGTAACCGCCAACCTGTCCTCCTAGTCGGGAAGATGATCCAGACCGTAGGCGTCCAGCGCCGCTCGTGTTGCTGCGTCCACGTCACGGTTCCTGAAGGCCTCGGCCAGTTGCAGCCGGACCTTATCGCTCAGGCCGGACGGTTGGGGAACCCGGATCTTGCGCAAGTACTGGGCTTGGAACCTCAGGGTGCCACCACGCATCTTGACCGCGTAGGCCTGAACGAAGGCCTGCGCGATCTTGGAGATCAACAGCCCTCCCAAAACCTCCAGGTCCCAGACATCGGAGACGATGTAATAGAGGTTGTGGTGAGGGTAGACGCCCTCCTTGTCGAGGACCGGATGGATGGTGGTCTTCATGTCCGGGAGCAACAGCTTCGGTTTGCCCACCAGGGCATGATCGACCTTGTCGATGGTCTTGTACCAGCGCTCGGGCTGTTGGACCGCGACGTAGCGTTTGCGAAGTAGGTGGGCGTTTTGTGCGAGATAAGTCCGCAAGCGCGGGAACCGGTCCAGGTCAACCAGTTCCCCGTTACGGGTCCAGGGGTTGACCAGGTAGTACCCCTGCCATTGGTAGGTGCCGGTCTTGGTGTCCCGGACCATGGCCAACGGCAGTAGCCGGTCTTCCTCCACCAGGTGGGCATCGGTGGTGATGAAGACCTTGTCCGCGCCGGTGGCCACCCCGATGCCCACCCGTGTGCCGGCCGTACGGTCTTCTAGGACACTGAACCGGTCGTTGAGGTCTTCCAGCATGGCCAGACGCGCTGGTGAAGCTGTAGGCCAGAGTTCGTCTCCGGAGAACCAGTGCGGCAGCCGAGCTGCTTGGTAGGTCGGTTTCTCGATGACCTGGCTCTTGGGTTCCAGACTCCAGTCGTAGAGCTCCCGCGCCTCAGCCTGAGAGAAGCCCTTCCTGGTATCAGCCGCCACCGCGCTGCCTTGCTGTTCCTTGCTGATGATGGTGATGGCGGGGTAAGCGGAGACCTGTTCTTCGAAGGCATCCACGTCATGCATGGTCAGTACGAAGTCAACGCTGAAGCCTGAGGTCACGAGCTCGCGAAGACGTGCCCCGTACTGGTTGTGCATCCATCGGTCTGCACAGATGAATCCCAGCCGCCCCTGTTCCCGGAGGGTGCGCAAGGCTGCCTCGTAGAAGCCGACGTAGATGTCAGCTCGGCCGCCCATGGTGGGGCATGCTGCCCGGTATCGCGCCATGCGCTCGCGGGGGACGTCTTCGAGGCGGATGTAGGGCGGGTTGCCGACGACGAAATCCACAGCCTGGCCGCGGTGATGCATAAGGAGGTAGTCGCCTTGGGTGACCCAGGCTTGAACAGCACTCTCAACCGTTGGTTCGTCCCACCCTTGAGCCTGCACCTGGGACCGGACCAAGTTTCGGCTGGCCTTGACGTTCGCTTCGAGAAGGTCGAAGGCTCGTAGCGCTTGCCTGGCTTCGCCCAGGTCGCGATTGTGGAGCTTGCAGGATGCGCTGAGCCGTTGCACGATTGGGCCGAGGAACGCCCCGCTTCCGCACGCGGGCTCCACGATCGTGAACGTGGCGAGGTCACGCTCTGGGGTGTAACCCACCAGGTCCAGGATGAGCTCAACGACCCATCCCCGGGTGAAGACCTCCCCATGGGTGATGGCTTCACGCATCGAGGAAGGAAGTCGTTCGGCGGCATCTCGCAGGTCAACGGTAGTCACGAGCCGACCCTATAGCGTTACTATCCCTTCCCGCCCCCGGCAGAAACCATGGCTTCGACGTATGCCTCAGGGGCGAGAGCGACAGGAGGCGATACCGGCGTAAGCCGCAGCCTCTACCGCCCCCGATACGAGACTCCCTGGGTGGGCTCCACCCTCCAGGCAGGAGCCGACACACCACCCGCTTCGATACGCCCGAGGGACTTCGACCCAAAATGTCGGGCGGGTGCGGAATGATGGGAGGCGTGGAGACTTTCAAACGGACGCCGCAGCAACTATTCAACCTGCCGCAGCATTTCGTGATCCCGCTGTTCCAGCGCCCCTACGTCTGGAAGGAGGACGAGCAGTGGGAGCCGCTGTGGAAGGACATCCGGCGCATCGCCGAACTCCGGATCGAAGAGCCCCATCGGAACGCCACTCACTTTCTCGGCGCGGTGGTCATCCAGTCCCATGAAGCTCAAACCGAGCAGCTGACGACGTGGAACGTGATCGACGGCCAGCAGCGGCTGACGACCTTGCAGATCTTCTCGGACGCCACGTGCGCACTCCTGGCACAGACGGGCAACACTCAGCTCGCCGGCCAACTCGAACGTCTCACCCACAACGACGATGTCTACGTCGAAGAGGGCCGCATCCGGCTGAAGGTGCGCCACCTCAACAAGGACCAGGCGGCGTTCGACGAGGTGATGTCGGCTGAGCCGCCGGTCGACCACACCGCCCTGGCCCACTCGGAATCCCAGATCGTCGCCGCGCACGCCTACTTCTCCACGGTCGTCGAACAGTGGCTCGGCCCGCCCGAGTCGGACCAGTACACCGCCAAGGCCAAGAACCTCACCGACGTACTGCTCAAGGGCCTTCAGCTGGTCTCCATCGAGTTGGACGCCTCGGAGAACTCCCAGGAGATCTTCGAGACGCTCAACGCTCGCGGTACCCCGCTGACCGCGGCCGACCTTGTGCGCAACTTCGTGTTCCAGCGGCTTGAAGCCGAAGGCGCGGACACGAAGAAGGCCTACCGGGAAGACTGGCCCTTCGAGACCAAGTTCTGGACGAAGGAGGTCAGCGTCGGGCGCAACCTCATCAGCCGCAGCTCGCTGTTCCTCAACCAGTGGCTCGTATCGCGCACCGGCGAGGAGATCAGCCCGCAGGCGACGTTCAGCCGATTCAAGTCCTACGTGGAGCTCGAGTCCGGTCACAAGATGACCGGCCTGCTGCCTGTGATCAAACGGCAGGCACAGCAATACGAGGCCTGGACCGAAGCCGCTGCCCACCCCGGGGGAAGTCTCGGCTCCGCCGAGATGGCGGTGTACCGCATGCAGGCCGGCGGCGTCGAGGTCCTCAAGCCGCTGCTCATCTGGTTGCACGAGCCGGGCCGCGACCTCCCGCGGGAGTCCGTCGACCAGATCATCCGGGTGGCCGAGAGCTGGGTCGTCCGCCGTCAGCTGCTTCGTCTGTCCGGCAGCGATCTGGGGCGCATCGTCGCCGACCTCATCGCCGCGAACTCCGCCGTGCCCGCCGATGAACTCGTGGAACGCATCACCGGGCACCTTGCCCGGCTGAACGTCACGAGCACCTATTGGCCGGGAGATGAGGAAGTTCGTAGGACGCTCACCACGGAATCGGCATATTCACGGTTCCCGCGGGGACGGCTCCGCATGATCCTCGAAGCGGTGGAGGACCTCTACCGGGCGGAGACGGGCCAGCCGCAGATCGAGCGGATGGGTTACCCGATCGAGCATCTGCTTCCCCGGAAGTGGCACGACAACTGGGCCGTACCGGCGCAGGACATCGAGGAGCGGCAGCTGCGTGTCCACCGTCTGGGCAACCTGACGCTCCTGACACAGAAGCTCAACGCGAAGGTGTCCAACGGAGCGTGGTCGGCGAAGCGGTCGGCGCTGATGGACCACAACACGATCACGCTCACGGGTCGGGTGATCAAGCGGACCGAGCACCATGCCTGGGACGAGGAGCTGATCGACGAGCGGACAACAGAGCTCATCGATCGGATCCTTCAGGTGTGGCCGGTCCCGGAGGGCCATCACGGCAAGGTGATCGATCCGCAGACGAAGGCCGGTGACTGGGTCGAGTTGAAGCACCTCATCGATGCAGGGCTTCTCGCGCCTGGTGACAAGCTGATGGCAACACACAAGGATTTCAAGGGAAGGGAAGCCACCCTGACCGGCGACGGCGCCATCGAGCTGGCCGGCAAGCGCTACACGTCACCGTCGGCCGCCGGACGCGCATTGCGCAAGAGGGCCACGAACGGGTGGTATTTCTGGTCCGTGGCGGACGGCCGCCGATTGAGGGACGTTCGCACACAGTTCCAGAACTCCATGCCGGAAGACGAAGAGTTGAAGCCCCAAGATAGGTAGCAAGGCACGAACGTTCCCTCTGAGGTGCTGTGAGGTTTCCGGGCGCAGATCCGGTCTCAAAGGCCACGCAGTGAGGACCTCGCGAGGTGCCATCGGACGCCACCGACAGGGCGTGCGTGCTCCGTTGGTGCTCCGCAGTTTTGGAACGGGGCGACACCGGGCGGTACGACATGGCACCAGACGGCACGGCCGGCCGGATGGGGTGGCATGAAACGGTACGTAGCGACTCGTGACGGTACGCGACCAGGGCACTTCTAATCCGATGGCCGCAGGTTCGAATCCTGCCGGGTGCGCCACAAAACCCCAGTTCACAGGGGTTACACGAGGACCTCGCAAGAGGTCCTCGCCGCGTTCCGGGCCCCTGCGTGCTCCAAGCGTGCTCCCCAGTCCAAGGTCAGTACAGGTACGGCACCCGTCTCCGGAGCACTTCGCCATCCCGTGACCCTGACAACCTCGCCCCCTGCACACGGCTGCCCCCACAGACGGCGAACAGGCCCTGCAACGCGGCACCCGCCCACCAGCGTCAGGCCGTCACAGAACACCCGCCCTCCCTCTGGGAACCGCATCACCCCCGACTGCCCCACACCACCGCCCATAGCCCGGACCCGCCAAGCGGCCGGGCGGGGGAATCACCATGATCCATCGCTGGTCTCGCTGCAATCGTCAGCACGAAAATCTTTCTAGTTCCGATGATCGGTTCATAGGATCATCTCCAGAAAAATGGATCCCCCTAGACATAGGGGTGTCGCCATTCACCTGGCACTAGATGTAGTATCTGACTCGACTCAGTACCAGGATGCCGAGTCGAGTCGACAATCGGGGGATTTCGACTTCAAGTCTGATTGGGGGGATTTTGCATGGCATCGAAGCGAGTTCAGGTCAAGGCAACAGTCCGGACAACAGTTCAGCGCACTCGCCGGGTGCAGCACCGGCAGACATTCAACTCGGGACCGGCCATGCGACCGATGATCATCGAGGAGGGCGACACCTTCAACGGTCCCGTCTTCGGAGAAGGGGCGACGGTCGAGAACACCGTCATCGCCTGGGATCACGCCCAGGTACGCCAGGCCACCTACCGGTCTGCGGGGGTGGCTCCAGGGTACGAGGACCTTGCACGCTCCCTCACCCGGGTTCTAGAACACCTTCCCTCTTCTGGCCTGGATACGGAGGAAAACGAGGACGCTGCGCACTCCGCTACAGAAATCCTGGAAGAGGTCGCGCAAGACGAGCCGAACCAAGGGCGGCTACGCCGTGCTCGACGTTCGTTGCTTCAAATCCTTTCTCCCATATCCAGAGGAGCGGTATCCGGTGCAGAGGCCGGAGCACATACATGGGCGCAGGAAGCGGTAGAGCAACTGTCGAAGCTTCCTCAGCTTGGCGGCTAACGGTTCCATCCACGGAGCCATCGCCTAAATTCTCCGAAGTCTGTCCATAGCACAGCCATAAGCATCCGGCAGAACGGGCCCCACCAAAGTCACCACCTCATAAACCGAGAAAACCCCAGGCCAGACAAGCAACCTTCATTCTGGTCTGGGGTCGAGGGCCGGTGATGTCGTGTGACTCCTGGGGCGCTCCCCGGTTCGGCTACAACGCCGGGCCCTTCACCCCGGTTGGTGTACCGCGCAGCAGCGCAGCGGTCGCCCCCGCCGCTGCCCTGGCCACATCGGGGAACACCAGTTGGTAGGTGTCCTGTGTGAAGTGCGCGGTCACGTGACCGAACTCGACGGAGACCACCTTCACGTCCGCGCCCGCCGCCAGCGCCAGAGAAGCCGCCCCGTGGCGGAGCCCGTGCAGCGTGACCGGTGGGAGTTCCGCGGCTTTGGTTACGCGGCAGAACCAGTCACTGAACTGCCCGGATACCGCCCCGTCCCGTCCTGACAGGTGAACACCAACCCTGTACCGTTCCAGCCCTCCCCGGCCGCAAGGCGCTGCTCCCTCTGGAACCTCTTCCAGCCCAGCGGGATCTTAATGGTATCGGCGTCCAGGGTGATCGTGCACTGGCCCGCCGCGCTCCTGGGGGTTTCGGGACTGTGGCCGGAGCGGACCCTGCAGGCGTCCTCGCCCGACTACACGTCCTTAACGTGATGCCAGGCCTCGATGCCCCCGTACCAGCGCACCGATCCGAGCCGCGTCCGCCTACTGGACCTCCGGCGAAGTCACCGCATAAGCCACGGTCCACGGCACCTTCGCATCTTCACCAACGGGCCCCTTGGTTCTTTGCAACTCGAGCCAGGGATACCACTTTTGAGCGTCAAGACGATTATGCGATCCGGGAGACCTTGTAGCCAGCTTTCTTAACGAAGGAATCCAGGAAACTCCCCTTGCTAGGCGAGTTCATCAGTCCACGGTGCACCGACGCCGGGACATCTGCGTACTGATATAGCGAGCCGTTCCTGAACCGCACTTCGAGCGTACGCGAATGCGGATCGTAACCGACAGACGACAAGTTCATTGAAGACACGGTTTCGTGTTTCATGAAACTCCTTGGCATACCACGAAAACTAGACGGGAGACAAAAAATTGAATCCACCCATGAGCGCCAGCCAGGAGTCTAATACACTCACCCTTGGCCCCGTAACCGAACCAAGGATCTATGCACCAACTTAAACCTGAATCATCCGTTATGCCCCCCAAGGTCTCATTCACACAGCGGGGATCACACCAGCAACTTGATGTCACCACAAGAAGTAGTGCGACTACTCAGGGTGACAAATTTGCTCAAGCGGGCATGGCTGCAACAGGGCCATCAAAGGCTTAGAATGGTGCACCCGAGACTCCTGCCGTTGGCGTTCTCGGGGCTGCCACTGCATTTGCCAGCACCTTCCACATGGTTGTTGAAAAGAAGACACAGAGAGGTCGACCTTCTGTGCAATTGAACTCCTTCTCAGTGAGCGGATTCCGGTCACTACAGGACGTTTCGGGCATTCCCGTCAGCAAGCCAACCATCCTGGCTGGCCATAACGATGGCGGAAAAAGCGCAGTCCTAGATGCCCTCGGCTTCCTCGTTGGGTCCCTGAAAGCCGTTGAAGATGACCGAAGCTACCTCAGCAGCTCGGACTCCAGCGAGGGAAGCGCGGCCAAGCGGTGCAGTGAAACCTTCGTTACTGGAGAGTTCACTCTGGACGAGTGGGAGCAGGAGGTGTTCGATCTTCCATCCGAAGTCAAAGTTCGTCGATGGGTGGACTCAGACCTGCTGCCGAAGTGGGAAATTTGGGGCCCTCTCCCGGACGATGAAAGGCTAAGGAACCTTTCTCAGTACCAATTGCCCCAGCTAAAGTCGCTTGCAGCTGAACTCGAAATTAAGCCCTCCTCGAACAACCCAAGAAAAGCTGACTTCGAGAGTTGCTTGCGTGATCATGGTCGCAAGAATTCGACTACAGAAGGCTGGCTATCGGCACCTTCAGGGCTAAATCAACGCATGCCCAAGATTCTTCTTTTCGATGGAAAAGAAAATCGACCAGATGATTCAGTGAAAACTGCACTGAGTGGGAAATTTCATTCCCACATGCAGGATCCAGAACTTAAAGGCCGCCTGCAAAACGTCGAAGATGACATCAAAGAACGCCTGAGCATCGATGCAAAGTCACTATGTGATCACATCAGGGAACGCTGCCCAGAGCTTTCTGAAGTCTTCGTTGAACCTGATGTCTCATTCCAACATGGATTTCGAGGCGCGCCCCTTCGAATCGCTCGAGTAGCCGGAGAATCGGTTAGCCTCGACCGCTCAGGCTTGGGTAGCAATAGGCGAGTCTCACTTGCTGTATGGGAATGGACAAGTGAACTTCTGGCAGAAGAAGAAATCGACACAAAAGAGCAATCAAAAGAAAATTCGGAAGAGGTTGAATCGGAACCCCCTCCTGTGCAAACTATCGTAGTTTACGATGAGCCAGATACACACCTCGACTACTATCATCAACGCAAGGTGATGCAGCTCATTCGCAATCAGGCCGCCATTCCCCACGTCAGCGTCATGGTCGCGACTCACTCGATGAACTTGATTGACGGCGTCGATATCTCTGACGTAGTCCACCTCAAACTGGAAAATCACCGTACAGCAACAGAGCGAATTGGCGCTGATGAGGTTGGCGATGCCATCGACCTACATCTGGGGAGGATCGCTGCAGCACTGGGCCTAAGGAATTCTGTCCTCCTGCATGAGCGTTGTTTCTTGGCAGTAGAGGGAGACACCGAGCAGCGAGCTTTCCCTCTGCTTTTTCGGCTCTGCGAAGGACTATCCCTTCAGGCGGCAGGCATCGCCCTCTGGGCCTGCTTCAACAACGAGGGAGCACTGCACCTGGCACGATACCTAATCAAGCACAAGCGCATGTTCATGCTAGTAGTGGATGCAGATAGCCGAGATATCCCCAGGAGCATGTTCAAAGATAGGAAACTTCGGGAATACTTTGGAGAAAAAGTAGATGACCATGTCACATTCATCGGGGAAACTGGAGACGACGGAAGCGAGAATTATCCCGAACTAGAAGCACTCTTCGCAGATGAGACATGGACAGCAATTTCAAACGAAATATGGCCCAAGAACGAAGGAACCTGGAGTGCAGCCGACTTTGCCGCTTGCAGGAAAGAAAAAAAGTTTAGTCAATCCGTACTAGAAATGCTTCAGACGGGTAGCGACATCGGCCCCGGAGGCAAGCCAGACATGATGTACAGGTTCTCACTCGCTCTAAAGGATCCGCGAGACGTTCCACAACAACTCAGGGAAGTGTTCGCGCAGGTCAGAGAGATGGCCTCATGACCTCACGTCACCGTTCCAGACTGGAAAGAATCCAAGGTTCTACGTCGCCGAGCTAGCATCCTTTCTTTTCGTTGCTTCAATGTCGGCGGTGTCCACTTGTGCCACCCAACTGGCGGCTTCCATCGCCGCATGTGTTCGCGAGCATTCACTCCGCACCAGCGGCATCCGCTGGGCTCGGGGAAGAGCAGGTCAGAATCCTTGCCCGATGTGGACATCATCCCTCCCTCACATGCACTCATTCTCCCTCTAGCCAACGACATTTTCTCTTGTACCCGCCCACGTGCCTGAGCAGTCCTAGTGCAGGGACATACCGTTGGCGACAGTGATCGCTGCTACATACGTACACCACAGTGAGTGAAGGGACCGTCTCGGAAGGGCTAGCTGTGGGCCATGCCAGGGATGGGACTGGGGAGAAGCAGTCGTGTGAGCGAGGTGATGGCTTACTGGCAGCAGACGGTCAAGGTCTACCGAAACCACCAGTGAACGAGTCGGAGGACAAGCAACCAGAGAACTGACTATAGAACCTTTGATCCGATGGCCGACCGCCCCCGCCCACGAGGAAACCCCAGGCCGGGCGGGGTGAACCCGCCGCACGGCCCGGGGCTCGGGGTGTTCAATCGCTCCTGGTGTGCTCCCCCGTTCCGCTACCCGGCCGACACCGGCTCCCCGCGCAGCAGCGCGGCGGTCGCCTCGGCCGCCGCTTTGGCGACGTCGGGGTACACCGACTGGTAGGTGTCCTGGGTGAAGTGCGTCGTCGCGTGGCCGAGCTCGGTCGAGACCACCTTCACGTCCGTGCCCGCCGCCAGGGCGAGCGAGGCCGCCCCGTGGCGGAGCCCGTGCAAGGTGATGGGCGGGAGCCCGGCGGCTTTGGCGATGCGGCAGAACCAGTCACTGACCTGACCCGGATGCCACCCCGAACCGTCCTGACGGGTGAACACCAACCCCGTTATCTGCCAGTTCTTACCCGCTTGGAGTCGGGCCTCGTTCTGGAACCTCTTCCACCCGCGCAGGATCTTGATGGTGTCGGCGTCCAGGGTGATGGTGCGCTGGCCCGCCGCGCTCTTGGGGGTCGAGGTGATCGTCTCCCAGGCGAGCTGGACGACCTGAACACGGATGTCGATCTGGCCGTCCACCAGCCGGGTGTTCGCCCACGGCAACCCCACCGCCTCACCCCGGCGCAGGCCCTTGACGGCGATGAGGTGGAACATCGGGAACAACCACGTGTACCTCTTCGCGTATTGGAGGAAGGTCCGGGTCTGTTCCGGGGTCCACACCATCACCTCCCCCGGCACCGTGCCGTCCTTCTCCCACCGGCGCACCCGGTCGGCGGTCCAGACCAGGGGCCGTTTGCGGGGGCAGGAGGGCAGGCGCACGTGGGAGGCGATGTTCACCGTGACGGGCAGGTCCGGGGAGCGGACCGCGTCCGACAACGCGCTGCGCAACGTGGCCCGGATCCGATGCTTGGTCGACAACGAGATCACCCGCCGCCCCCGCACCGACCTCTTCACCTCCGGGTCCTCGGATTCGCGGCACTCCAGGATGCGGGCGTTGGCTTCCTCCACCTTGGCGAACATCGCCTCCACATGACGCGCCTGCAACCGGTCCAGACGGATCCGACCCAGGTGCGGGACCAGGTACTTGCGGATGTGGCCGTTGTAGGAGGCCCGGGTGCCTTCGGCGAGGTCGGGCTTGCCGTCCAACCACTCCCTCAACCACTCTTCTACTGAGGGCGGCTCCCGCCGGACGTCCGTCCCCGCGCCGATCCGCTTGCGGACCTCCTCTACCTCCGGCAGGGGCCGGCGACCCTTGAGGGAGGTCTGGATGAGGTCGGCGATTTGCACCTCGGCCTCCGCCTCTCCGGATGCCAATGCCATCAGCGCCTTGACCCGCTCCAACCCCTGGGCGGCCTCGGTGTGCGTGGCCAGCCCGACCCTGCGGGCCTGGCGGCGCTTGCCGTCGGTGGTGCGGGGAAGCTCGTACTGGAACGCCCACGCCCCATGGGACGGGCTCCACCCGCCGCCTTTGCGCTTGAGCTGGGGACACTTCACCCCCAACGCCCTGCCGGTTGTCTTGTCGCGGCACCCGCACCGTTTGAACGTGGACCCCTCACGTGCTGTCATCTACGGTCCTCGCCTTCTCCTCGGTGTTCACACGCGCACCGCACCCGCACCCACCAGTCGTCGTGGTCGAGGTGGCCGGGGGTTCCAGGCCGAGGTAGGCCAGCACCCCTGCGGTGGGGATCACCCAGCTGCGGCCCGCCCTCCGGGCGGGTACTGGGAAGCCCCCTTCTCGGAGCAGCCGGTAGACGGTGGTGCGACCCAGTCCGAGCAACCGCCCCGCCTGAACCGGACCGAGCACCACAGGCAGCGATTCTCTGTGAAGCCGCCACGCTCTGTCATGGCGCATCGAGGATGCGGCGGCGCAGCAGCTCGAACCCGGCACGGCCGTACCCGGCCCTCTTGAGCACCTTGATCCGGCACACGTTGCCTTCCACACGG
>NZ_JAVREP010000024.1:0-86131 GCF_031845465.1 Nocardiopsis lambiniae
CGTCCGGTCGCGTGCGGTGGCTTCCCCGGACAAGCCGACGAATCCCGTAAAGGACAACCTGTCGGTGTCGGTCAGCGGGTGGGTCAGACCTGCCGGAGAAGCCATTACACATCCTCACAGTCAGCGGTCGAGGATCGCGCGGACCCGGGTGGGGGTCCCGGCGCCGCCCTCCCAGTCCCAGTAGAGGGAGAGGGAGTCGACCAGTCGCAGGCCCGTGCCGGCGCCCAGCGTGGGGAAGGGGTACCAGCCGTCCTCACCGGGTACCGCGCCGTCGTCGGTCACGGCCACCTCGACCTGGAACCCCGTGCGGCGGACACGGAGTTCGGCCGTGCCGCCGGGCCGCCCCGACAGGGTCCACCGGTGGGCGTTGCGCACGAGCGCGACGGAGACCCGGGCCACCCGGCGGGAGACCGTCGAGCCGCTTCGTGCGGCTCGATAGGCCCAGGGCCGGACGTGGGCGTCGTACCATTCCGTGTCGTCCGCGTCCAGTGCCGGGACCAGCAACGCCGATACGTCGGGGTCGGTGACCTTCAGCCGACGGGGGAGTGGCAAGGGCGACCCCGAGCCACGCTGGCGCGGAACGGTACATTGCATTTCGTCTCATTTCGGGGTTTTGGAGGCGTGGCACTTCTGCCTCGGAGGGACGCTCGCGACTTCGACCCCCGAGGCTTTTCACTTGTCGCGAGGGCCTTTTCTTCGCCAACCTTGCCCATGGCTTCGCCCTGTGGTCTACGCTTATCGTCACTCTCGGTAATTTTTTTATAAGCGTCGGTAATCCGAGATAAGGGATCGGAGCGCAGAAGACGTGGCAGGTGACGACCTCAAGATCTCCAGGGCCAGGTTCGGTCGCCTCTTGAGAAAACTGCGTGCTCAGATGGGCCTCACGCAGCAAGAGCTGTCGGCGTCCTCGACGGTCGGGCAGAGCACCATCAGCGATTTGGAGCTTGGTAAAAAGGGGACACAGCGGGACTATGTGGTGCTGCTGGACTCGGCCCTTACCGCGCACGGTGTCCTCATCAGTGCATGGGACGCCTCCTTCTCAGAGGGAGGCACGAGCGCGTATTTCCGCGAAGTGGCCGAATCCGAACAGACCGCCATCGAGATCAGGGAGTACTCCCTCGGCCTGGTGCCGGGCCTCCTCCAGATCGAGGAGTACGCGCGCGGCATCAGCATGCTCGCGCGTCCCCGCGCCGAGCCCGAGAGCATCGACAAGATCGTGGCCGCCCGTAGGCACCGGCAGGAACTCCTGGACCGTGCGTACCCACCTGCGATGACGGTTCTGCTGGACGAGAGCGTGCTGCTGCGCCGGTTCCACGATCCGGGGATCATGGACGCTCAGATTCAGCACCTCGTCAAACAGTCGAAACGTCCTCGCCTGCGGATTCAGATCGTGCCGTTGAACACCGAAGGGCATGCGGGGCTGGGCGGGGCCTTTAAAATCATGGAAGTGCCTGATACCGGTGCTTTTGTGTACGTGGAGAGCCAGGAGACCGGGTTCGTCCTGAAACAACCGGAGGTTGTGGCAAGCTACGAGCGCACGTTCGCGGAGCTGAGGAGCGCTGCGCTGCCGGTACCTGAGTCCCGCGCGAAGATGGAAGAGATTCGAGGCGACATCAGATGATGACCGAAGACTGGAAGAAGTCGTCCTACAGCAACGGGACCGGCGGCGACTGTGTAGAGGTCGCGGGAACGGACACGGGGGCCGCCGTGCGCGACACCCGCAACCGGGAACTCGGGCACCTGGAGTTCACCGCCGGGGAGTGGACCACTCTCCTGAACACCCTCGCCTCCTCCTGACCTTCGACGGGGTCGTCCCCCGCCGGCACTGCGGCGGGGACGACCCCGTCGAAGGCGCCGGGATCAGCGGAACACGGCAGGGTCGCCCCACACGGCGATGCCTCCGCTACTGACCCGCTCGGCCTCCAGTTTCAGATACAACGCCCCCGCCACATCGATGGAGATCTCCTCGACCTCACCTCGGGACAGGGTGTGGCTGAGGACCGGGTCGGAGTCGGCGTACATCCGGAAGGTGACCTCGGCGCCCTCCTCGGAATCGTCGGCCAGGCCGATCGTCGCCTCGAAGGTCGTCCAGTCCTTGCCGAGGTCGTACTCCATGGAGCACAGGGCGCAACTGCCCAGATGCACGGCCTCGGTGTAGGTGTCACCCCCGACCCGGACGGTTCCGGTGTCCTGATGGTGGGTGGAGGAGGTCCTCGAAAGGCCCAGCAGTGACTTCCGCTCCGGGGAAGGGCTCACCGGGGCCGAGACGTCCTCCTGTGGATCGTCCGGGGACGAGGTGACGGCCACCCCCTCCCCGGTGCCCTCCGAGGGGTCGTCGATCTCCGGTGTGGCCGTTTCGGAAGTCCCGGGGTTCCCCGCGCCGTTCCCCGCCGCACCGGTCCGCTCGGCCACACTCTCCTTGAGCAGGTGGGCCACGTGCTGACCCGCTCCTCCCAGGAGGACACCGCCGATGAGGACCACCGTCAACGAGAAGCAGACGGCGGCCCGGGTCCACTCGACCCGCTTGTGCGGCCAGGGGGGCGCCCCCTCCTCCTCGGGAGTGCGTGTCCCGCGCAGTACGAAAACGGTGAAGGTGCCCAGAACGGCGACGATGGCGGTCAAGGACCCGGCCGACCAGGAGAAGAACTCCCAGGAGGCCGCCTCCGTGATGCCACCGCCGATCCACAGCAGCCACGCGGCGAGGCCGAGGACCGCGAGGAGCCAGAGCGACCAGGTGGCCCACAGGAAAAACCGGGTTCTCCACATACGGGAAAGTATGGGGTAGGGGGTTTCGGCGGTGCCAGTGGGTTTCGGAGATCGCCGCGCTGTTTCTTCATAGGGGAGATCTGTCGGTTTCCGCTTCTGGGCTGTTCGTGTTCTTATTCGTTTTCGATACGCATTACGCCCTTTCATTCCTCGGTGTCGGAGTCAGCGGCCGGTCTCGCCGTCGATCCGTTCGCGCAGGATGTCGGCGTGACCCGCGTGGCGGCCCGTCTCCTCGATCATGTGCGCGAGCGCCCAGCGGACACTGGGCGCCGGACGTTCCGGCCGAACCCGGGGCCGGGGGACCGGGGCGCCCAGGTCGTCGCACCCGTCGAGAACCTCGTTCGCGCGCTCGACCGCCTCCCGGTAACGGGCGACGACGTCGGCCACCCCGTCCTCAGGAGCGGCCTGGAACGTCGCCCGCCAGTCGGTGACCTCGTCCCCCAGGAACATCGAGCGTTCCACGAAGGTCAGATGGTGGAGCAGGCCGAGCAGGTTGGTGCCCGACGGAACCC
The DNA here is from genome assembly GCF_031845465.1 of Nocardiopsis lambiniae. Taxonomy (NCBI): domain Bacteria; kingdom Bacillati; phylum Actinomycetota; class Actinomycetes; order Streptosporangiales; family Nocardiopsidaceae; genus Nocardiopsis; species Nocardiopsis lambiniae. The sequence goes on from NZ_JAVREP010000024.1 coordinate 3,279, forward strand.
CGGCCGTGCGCACCTGCGGTTCGGGGGCACCCTCGACCTTCGCCGCGATGGAGGCCCGAAGGTAGTCGAGGAACCCGCGCAGGACCTCGGCCTCGCCGCTCCCGGTCCGGGGCGGCGGGGTGTCGCCGCGCCGATGGCGGCGTGAGGCTGTCGGCATGAAGGTCCTCCTTCGTCGTGGTCCGCTTCCGGAACCCGGTCAGGCCGTGCGGCGGACCAGCAGAACATGGTCGATGACCTCGGCGGTGCGCCCGCCCGGCCCGGTCGCGATCCTGCGGGGCGCGTCGGCACGCTCGACCGTCCACGCCGCCGGGTCCAGCGCGATGCCCGCGGCGACCTCCCGCGGGGTGGGGTGGTGGGCGTCGGGATCCCGGTTCCACGACCACGGCGCGGTCGAGCCGTGGTCGACGACCAGCAGCCGTCCGCCCGGGCGCAGGGCGTGCGCGGCCGAGCGCAGGACGGCCGCCCGGTCCAGGTCGAAGGGGGTGTGGAGGTAGTGGGCGCAGACCAGGTCGAACCGGCCCTGCGGGAAGGACGCGCGCAGATCGTGCCGCTCGGCGGTGATCCCCTCCTCCAGTCCGCCCGAGCGTGCGAGGTCGGCGAGCCGTTCGACCGCCACGGCCGAGATGTCGATCGCGGTGACGCGCCACCCCCGCCGGGCGAGCCACAGCGCGTCTCCGCCGGTGCCGCACCCCAGGTCCAGCGCGTCGCCGGGCGGCAGGTCCGTGACGGTCTCGGTGAGACGGGCGTTCGGTCGCGGGTCGGTGGCGGCCGGTCGGGCCGCGTAAAGGTCGTCCCAGAACGCGACCGCGTCGGTGGTGCTCATGGAAGCTCCTTCTGTCGAGGTGCGCTCAGTCTCGCCGGAGCACCGCGGTTCGGCACGAAAACTTGCGGTTCTGGCAAGATGGTCCCGTGGATCGCGAGACGCAGGACGTACTCGACGTGGTGGGCCCCAGGCTGCGCGCGCTGCGCCGCGAGCGCGGCGTCACCCTCGCCGACCTCGCGGAGGCGACCGGGGTCTCGGAGAGCACCCTGTCCCGGCTGGAGAGCGGGCGACGGCGGGCGACATTGGAGTTGCTGCTGCCGCTGGCGCGCACCTACGACGTCCCGCTGGACGACCTCGTCGGCGCCCCGCGCACGGGCGACCCCCGCATCCACCTGAAGCCGATCCGGCGGTTCGGGATGACCTTCGTTCCGCTGTCCAGGCGGCCGGGCGGTACGCAGGCGTTCAAGATGATCATTCCCGGGCGGCCCGAGCCGCTCGAACCGACCCCTCGGACCCACGAGGGCTTCGAGTGGCTGTACGTGCTCAACGGCCGTCTGCGGCTCGTGCTCGGCGAGCACGACCTGACGCTGACGCCCGGTGAGGTGGCCGAGTTCGACACGTCCTCGCCGCACTGGTTGGGCAGCGCCGACGGCGGGGTGGTCGAACTCCTCATCCTCTTCGGCCTGCAAGGGGTGCGCGCGCACGTGCGCGCCGCCCCGGCCTCCACGTCCTCGAACCGCTGACCGGGCCCGGCCGCCCGATGGCCGTTCCCCGCGTCGCCGACCGGGTTCCGGCCGGTGGTCACCCCCGGATCACCGTCGCGATGGCCGGGAACGTGTCCGGGCGGAGGGGGTGGGGCCGCGATCGACGGGACGGCGGGTGAGCCGTCGCCCCCGACGTTCCCGGACCTGCAACGATCAGGCCATGACCTACTCCATGACGCCACGGGACCTCGCCCGCCGCACCTCCGCCGCCGTCGACGCCGCCGTCGAGGCGGGGCGCGACCTCGGCCTCACCGTCACCGACGCCAGGGTGCTCCACGACCTGTTCTCCGTCGTCGTCCACCTCGCGCCCGCACCGGTCGTGGCCCGCGTCCCGACCGTCCTGCCGCCCTGTACGGACCTCGATTCCCTGGCGGACCGCCAGCGGGCCGAGTTGGACGTGACCCGGTGGCTGGCGGATCGCGGGACCCCCGTGATCGAGCCCAGCCCTCTCGTGCCGCCGGAACCCGTTCGGCGCGACCGCTTCTCGATGACGTTCTGGCGGTTCGTCGAGGAGGACCGCGACAAGGAGCCCGACTACGCGGCGAACTCCGAAAGCGTCGCCGACCTGCACGCCGCGATGCGCGGGTACCCGGGTCGGCTGTCGTTCCTGTCCGCGGCCGAGCCGCGGTCCATCACGGAGGGCCTGGTCCTGCTCGAAGGGCACCCCGATCTCATCGGCCCGGCCGACCTGGACCGCGCGCGGCGTGAGTGGCGGGTCCTGGAACCCCTCGTGCGCTCGCGTGCGGCGTTCGAGGAGGCGTTCCCGGGGATCGAACTCCAGCCGGTTCACGGCGACTCCCCACCCGCGAACGTCTTCTCCGGGGTGGACGGGGACCTCTACGCCGACTTCGAGCTGGTCACCCTGGGGCCCGTCGAGTGGGACCTGGCGGCGCTGGGCCCCGACCTGGAATCGGCCTACGACCGAGGCGCGCGGCGCAACGGCATGAGGACGCTGAACGAGGACGTCCTCGGTTTCGTGAACGCCGTGGGGATGCTGCGCGCCATCACCACCCTCGCGCTCGTACCGCAGCTGCCCTCGTTGGTGGAGTACCTGGTGCCGGCCGTCGACCAGTGGCGGGAGATGCCGTTCGCCGGCGGCGTCGCCCACTGAGCCGGGCGGGGGCGTTGCGCCCCGCCCCGGGGTCGGTCACCGGACGCGTCGGTCCGGCTGCCGACCCCGGGGCCCTCGTCGAGACGCGTCAGCCGACGCGGTCGTAGACCAGGCCGACCGTCCCGTGTTCCCCCGCGGTGTGGGAGACCAGCGACCACTTCCCGGTCGGCAGGCCGTCCTCGAAGAGCCGGGGCCCGCCGCCGACGAACTCCGGGAAGATCATCAGCGCCAGCCGGTCGACCCTGTCCGCCGCGAGCAGCGCCCGGATGACGCTCGCGCTGGACAGCACGAGGATGTCCCCGCCCTCCTCCACCTTGAGCCTGTCGACCACATCGGCGGCGGGCGCGTTCTCGACGCGCGTGCGCTCCCACGGTGGCTCGGTGAGGGAGCCGGAGAGCACCACCTTCTCGGCTTCCACCAGCCAGGAGGCGAACCCCCGGTCCCGCGCGTCGGCGGACCCGTCGTCGGCGACGGGCGGCCAGTACCCCATGAACCCCTCGGCGTTGACCCGCCCCAGCAGTGCGGTGGTGGCGGTCCGCCACAGCTCGCTCAGGTGGTCGCGGGCGACGTCGGTGGTGGCGTACGGCATCACCCATCCGAGGTCGTGCGGGCCTGCGGGGCCCGCGTACCTTCCGTCGAGGGTGAGGCTCATGTTGGTGACGACCCTGCGGCCGGTGTGTCCGTTCACGATGGTTCCTCTTCTCGGTCCTGCCGTGGGGAGGCGCCGCCGGTGACGGCGGCGGTGAGCTTGTCGAGCGACTGGTTCCAGCCGATCTCGATGCCGGCGACGAACTCGGCGGAGGCCACGGCGCTGTCGGTGATCCGCAGGCGCACGCCCAGCCCGGTTCCGCCCTCGGTGTCGGAGAGCGTGAACTCGTAGTGGCCCGTGAACGCGGTCCCGCCGTCCGGGAGGAGCGGGGAGAGGCGCAGGACGATCCGCTCCCGCTCGGCGACCTCGTCCACGACGCCCTCGGCACGGCCCACGGTGCCGTCCACACCGGAGGTGTCGGCCGCGTCGCGATAGGCCAACACGGCCCGCCCGCCGGGTCGGGGTTCCAAGGCCACCTCGGTGACGGTCAGGTCGTTCGGCGCCCACCAGCGCGCGAGCAGGTCGGGCTCGGTGAGGTGGCTCCACACGGTCGCCCGCGACGCCCGCAGGACGCGATCGAACACGAAGGTCCGCTCGTCGGCCCAGCGTGCGCGGTCGGCGGCGCGCGTCTCGGCCTCGACGGCGGCGAAGTAGGCCTCGAAGGTCTCCCGGTCGCACCGGTGGGCCTCCGCCGTGTCGGCGAGGCCGGTCAGCAGCGCGGCCAGCTCGCGGAGCGGTTCCGGTTCGAGGGCGTAGACCCGCCGGTTGGCGGATCTCCGGGAGACCACCAGCCCCGCTCGCTCCAGCCGTTGCAGGTGCTTGGTCGCCTGGGGTTGGCGCAGTCCCGCCCGTTCCGCGATCACCCCCACCGACAGCGGTCGCTCCGTCAGCAGGCGGACGATGCGCAAGCGGGCGGCCTCGCCCAGGGCCTCCAGTCGTTCGTGCATGACCTTGATTATTCTCCCAAGCGAATATTCTTGTCAATGAATATAAAGATGTCGATCGTCCACCGTCGGAAGGAGAAGACGGCTCCGAGTCGCCACGTGTACCGAGGGGCGCGACGGGTAGCCGCCCACACGAAGCGCACACGCGCCGTCAAGGCGCAGGGAAGGGAGGAGCGCCCATGGCACACGATGAGCGCGTCGATGGAGCGACCGAGTTCGACGACTACGACCGCGTGGCGATCGTGACCGGTGCCGACAGCGGCATCGGCCGGGCGATCGCCATCCGTCTCGCCCGGATGGGCTTCGCCGTCGGAATCACCTACCACAGCGACGAGGAGGGCATCGCCCGCACCGAGAGCGAGATCCGTGAGACCGGACGCCGGGTGGCCGTGCGCCGGCACGACCTCACCGACCCGCCACGCGGCGCCGAGGCCGTCTCGGCCCTGATCGAGGAACTCGGCGGGGTGGGCGTCCTGGTCAACAACGCGGGGATCGGTTCCGGAGAGCACCTCCTGGAGACCGACTACGAGCGCTGGCGCCAGGTCCTGGCGGTGGACCTGGACGCGCCCTTCCTGTGCTCGAAGATCGCGGCCTCGTACATGCGCGACGCCGGTCGCGGCGGCCGCATCGTCAACATCACCAGCGTGCACGAGGAGTATCCGCGGGTGACCGCCGGCGCCTACTGCGCGGCCAAGGGCGGGCTGAAGCTGCTCACCCGCGTCCTGGCCCTGGAACTGGGCCTGTACGGCATCACCGTGAACGCCGTCGCGCCGGGCGAGATCGCCACGCCCATGACCGGCCAGCACGAGGAGGAACCCGCGCTGGACTCGCGCGCCGGGTACCCGCTGCCCCGACCGGGCCACGCGTACGAGGTGGCGGAGGCCGTTTCGTTCCTGGCCGACCCGAAGGCGTCCTACGTCACCGGGGCCTCGCTGTTCGTCGACGGCGGGCTCTCCTTGATGGGACCCCAGGCCGGAGGCGCGCTCCAGGACGCCACCTGGCGGGCGGGATGACCCACGACCGACGAACGGCCGCCTCCCTCTTCCGGGCCCCCACGGTCCGGTTCCGCCCCACGGCGGGTGCAAGATCCCGATGAACGGGTAGGGCGGCCACCACGGCGCCGTGAGGGGCGGCGCCCGCTATGCGAGGAGGCGAAGGAGAATGGCAACGCTCACCGGTCGCCGGGTCGCGTTCCTGGCCGCAGACGGGGTCGAGCAGGTCGAGTTGGAGCAACCCCGTCGGACCCTGCGCGAGGCCGGGGCCGACACCGAACTGCTGTCCCTCAAGGACGGCGAGATCCAGGCCATGAACGGCGACATCGAACCGGCCGACGTCTTCCGGGTCGACCGCCGGGTGTCGGAGGCCTCGGTCGACGACTACGACTACCTGGTCCTGCCCGGAGGGACCGTCAACCCCGACAACCTGCGCTCCGACTCGGACGCGATCCGGTTCGTCAAGGAGTTCGCGGCGGCCGGCAAGCCCATCGCGGCGATCTGCCACGGACCGTGGGTGCTGGTGGAGGCCGATCTGGTGCGCGGACGCACGGTGACCTCCTACCCGAGCATCCGCACCGACGTGCGCAACGCCGGCGGTCACGTGGTCGAGGCCGAGGTGGTCACCGACGCGGGCATCACCACCAGCCGCAACCCCGGTGACCTGCCCGCGTTCTGCGAACGGATCATCGAGGAACTGACCCGGGCCTGACGGGGCGCCGGAAGACCGGGGGCGGGGCCCGTCCCGGGCTCCGCCCCCGGCGATCGCGTCGGCCGGTCCGGGACATGGACGTCCCGGACTCGGCCATCGGCTCCGGGAACCCGGCCCGCGGACGGACCGGTTCCTTCTGCGAAAACGACACGGTGGCCGCAACCTCCCCGAAGTCAGGGTGTCGCGACCACCGCTGGAACCCGAGCGGAGTTCTCCACGTCGGGCCCGTCGTCGTGCCGTGATCAGTCGGTGTCGGGATGGCGTCGCAGGTGGACGACGGCCGCGATCAGCCCTCCCCACAGCAGGACCATCGAGACGATCATCATGACGATCGCGCTGGTGGACATCAGCGGTCACCCTCCTCGGTGTCAGTGGTCCCGCTCTTGAGGCGTTCGGCGTCCTGGGCGGCCATCCGGTCGGCCCGACGCCAGGGCACCAGCGCGACGATCACGCCGATGACGATGGCGCCGATGGCCACACCCCAACCGGCCGAGAGCAGGAACCCGACCGGGTAACCGCCGTAGTTCTCGGCCAGCTCCGCGCGCAGGCTGTCCCACATCATGAAGCCCAGCAGGATCGGGGTGACCACGCCCAGGGTGATCTTCCACCACGCGCCCAGGCGGATGGAGGAGACGGCGTTGCTGTGCTCCTGGAAGAGCGGCAGGCGGCGCAGCACCCACCCGAACACGATGAGCGTCACCAGGGCGGCCAGGACGATGCCGTACTGGTTGATGAAGTGGTCGAACACGTCCAGGTAGTACAGGCCCTCGTGCGTGGGGAAGACCAGCACGGACACCAGGGCGATCACGCCGCCGACCATCAGGACGGCCTGGAGGCGGCCCAGCCCGACACGGTCCTGCACCGCGGAGACCACGACCTCGACGATGCTGATCAACGAGCTGAGGCCGGCGATCACCAGCGAGGCGAAGAACAGCACGCCGAACACCGACCCGCCGAAGGGCAGGGTGGAGATGATCTGCGGGAAGGCGATGAAGGCCAACCCGATGCCGGAGGTGGCGACCTCGTCCACGGCGCTGCCGGCGGCCGTGGCCATGAACCCCAGGGCCGCGAACACACCGATGCCGGCCAGCAGCTCGAAGGAGCTGTTGGCGAAACCGGCCACCATCGCCGAGCCGGTCAGGTCGGCCTTGCGCTTCAGGTAGGAGGCGTAGGTGACCATGATGCCGAAACCGATGGACAGGGAGAAGAAGATCTGCCCGTAGGCCGCCACCCACACCCCGCCGTCGAGCATGGCGCTCCAGTCGGGGGTGAACAGGGCGTCCAGACCCGTGGTGGCGCCCTCCAGGGTGAGCGCCTGCACCACCATGATGAGGAACAGGACCACCAGCAGCGGGATGAAGATCCGGTTGGCCCTCTCGACGCCCTTGCGGATGCCCAGGGCCAGGATGGCCAGCACCACGACCCACACGGCGATGAGCGGCAGGGCCACGGCGGGTACGTACCCGGTGACCCCGCCCGGGGTCTCGCTCATCTGGAGGTATTCGCCGAAGAAGAACCCGTTGGGGTCGTCCCCCCAGGCCTCGGTGACGGAGAACCAGATGTAGGAGGCGCTCCAGGCGATGATCGCCCCGTAGTAGACGGCGATCACGAAACAGATCGCCACCTGCCACCAGCCGATGGCCTCCGCCGGTCGAGAGATCCGCCGATAGGCCAGCGGGGCCGACGACCGGTACCTGTGACCGATCGAGTACTCCAGGATCAGCAGCGGGATACCGGCGGTCAGCAGGGCCACCAGGTAGGGCACCAGGAACGCCCCGCCGCCGTTGTCATAGGCGATGTAGGGGAATCGCCAGATGTTGCCGAGTCCGACGGCGGATCCGATCGCCGCCATCAGGAAGCCCGCGCGCGTCCCCCACTGCTCGCGAGTCTGTTGGACCATGTTCAGGTCTCCTCATCATGCCGTCGTTGCGCGCCCCGCACGCTAGCAGGAATATGGACGGAACAGCACGTTCCGGAAGCCCGGACCGGCGGTTCGTCTCGCCCCTTCGGGGCCGTGGCGATCAAACGTCCATGGTGTGCCCGAGCCCGCGACGGTCGATGAGGGCGACTTGACCGTGATGTTCAGTGCGCCTTGTCGAACCGTCGGCGCCCGACCGGAGGCGGACCTCGGCGGGGACCGGCGGGCTATCGGTCGCTGCGGTGACGCGGCCGGGGCCGCAGCCGCGCGTTGGGCAGTCCGGGGGCGGGCAGAGCCGCCCCGTCGTCGCCGATGACCGCACCGAAGCGGCGGCCCTCGCCGGGCGCGGTGCGCCCGGCCTCCCAGGCGTCGCGGGCGGCGACGATCTCGTCGTGGTCGCGTCCCACGAAGTTCCACCACATGACGAGGTCCTCGGTGAACGGTTCCCCGCCCAACAGCAGCAGGTGGGCCGGCTCCGCCGACTCCGGTACCGACAGCTCCACCTCCGTGCGCCCCTGCCCCAGGTAGAGCAGGGCCCCGGCCTCCACCCGGTGGCCGAGCAGCGACACGGGCGCGTCCAAGGGCAGCACCCCGTGTTCGAAGTCGGCGTCCAGGGGCAGGCGCACCCGCGCCCCGGGTTCGACGAGCACCTCGGCGCCGACCAGCGGGGTGTGCGCCGTGGCGGCGGAACGGTGTCCGGCCACCTCGCCGACGAGCACCGTGACCCGGGCTCCCGGCACCTCGAACACGGGCAGATCGGCGTGGTGCTCGAAGACGGGCGCACCGTCGCGGGCCCCGTCGGGCAGGGCCACCCACAGTTGGGCTCCGTGCAGCAGGGCGGGCGCGTCGGCGGGGGTGCGCTCGGAGTGCGCGATGCCGTGCCCGGCGCTCATGAGGTTGAGCCGGCCGGGCCGGACCAGCCGGTCGGAGCCGAGGCTGTCGCGGTGGTGGACCGAGCCCCGGACCAGCCAGCTGATCGTTTGCAGGCCGATGTGCGGGTGCGGGGGCACCTGCATGCCCTCGCCGGCCGAGACGTCGTCGGGACCGTAGACGTCGGCGAAGCACCAGGCGCCGATCATGCGCCGGTGCTTGCCGGGGAGGGCGCGGCGGACCGGCATGGCGCGGGGCCCGCCGAGGGGGACCTCGCGGGGCAGGAGGAGTTCGGCGTCGGGGTCGGGGGCGGCGGGTGCGGCCTCTCCGCCGCAGACGCTCTCTTCGACGGGGTGGGTTTCGAGGTTGCTCACATCGCCGACGGTAGTCGAGTCGACGGTGCCGACAGCGGGTGACACGGCGTGCGGCCCCGACGCGGTCCGGTCACCGGCGGGCGCGGATCACCATCGCATGTGGACATGTTCGGCGAACCCGGTCAGGCCGTCCACGGCGATCCCCTCGCCGTCGTCGGTGCGGATCGTGCCGGTGTAGTGGCCGAAGCACTGGCGGGTGTCGTTGACCAGCACCCCCGCGTCGATGCGGTCCAGCCTCCGGTGGAACGGGGTGAACAGCAGGTCCACCCGCTCGGAGGCGGGGGTGCGGATCCACCAGGGCGAGGACTCGTCGTCGGGGTCGTACTCCCACTCCAGTTCCTCACCGATCTTGGTGAGGCGTCCGTCCACGCACAGGGCGTTCTCGGTCAGGCCGGTGCCCTCGGTCCACCTGCCGCCCAGTTGCAGGCCCACGGTCCGGCCGTCGGTCTCCCCGGCGGCGGCCCCCCAGTTCCAGCGGGTGTCGTAGGGCCAGCGGCCCCGGCCGTGGTCGAGGACGCCCCATCCGCCCTCGAAGTCCAGGACGCGACCGCCCAGTCGGACGGTCCCGTGGGCGGGGCGGGCGGTGTGCTTGGAGGTGTACTGGAAGCGGTCCTCGCTCCACGGGATGACGACGCTCATGGTCTCGTGGCCGGCGGGCAGGTCCACGGTCAGGTCGGCGTCGAGCCGGCCCTGCGGGGTGTCGCAGGAGAACCGCATGTGGGTGCCGCCGTCCAGCGGGCGGATCCGGGCGCGGATCGGCCCCAGGGCGGTGACGGGGCCGGCGTCGAGGGTGTCGGGCAGGCGCACCCCGCGGCCGAGCGGGCCGAGCACGGTGCGGCCGGTCTCCACGCCCCCGTACTCCAGGAGGTGGACGGCGGTGACCGACAGGTAGTCGATGTCGGCGACGGTGAGGGCGACCAGGTGGGTGGGGGTGAGCACGCACCAGTACTCCCACTTCTTGCGGCGCCCCCACCCGGCGGGCAGGACGGTGCGGTGCAGGGGCGTGCGGGACCAGCCCACGGCCCCGGAGGCGAGCCGGCCGTCGGGGGCGCACAGGTCGACGGGGGTGGTGATCTCCCGCTCGTGAGTAGGCATGACCGGCAGCATAGGGGGCGTGCCCGCTCACGGGTAAGGGCGAGAGGGCCCGTACCCGCGCATGCTTCCCCGGTCCGAGGGCGATCTGTTCCCCACCCTGCGGTCCGGGGAGGTCGCCCGGAGTGCGCCGGACGACCGTGGCACGGGGCCACACGGGGCCACACGGGGTCGCCGGTTGAGCACCGGCACCCACCCGACCTGAGTACGAGCGCCCATGTGGGGGAGGCCGTGCCCTCGTACGTTCGAGGCCATGACCTTCCTCGTCCTCCTGGCCGGGCTCGCCGCGGCGGCCCTGCACTTCGCGTTCTTCGCCTACGTCGTCCTGGGCGGTTTCACGGCCTGGCGGCACCCCCGCCTGTTCTGGGTGCACCTGGGCGTGGCCGCCTACGCACTGGGCATCGTCACCATCGGCTGGCCCTGCTTTCTGACCGAGATCGAGAACTGGTCGCGTGCCGCCACGGGGCGACCGGTGATGGAGTTCGGGTTCATCGACCACTACCTGACCGGCACCCTGTACCCGCGCGAGCACCTGATGACGTCCCGGTACGTCATCGCGGGCGTCGTCGCCGCCTCGTGGGCGGGCACGTGGTGGCTGTGGCGGCGCCGTGTGGAGGCGGACGCCGGGGAACACCGAAGCGGGATCCGAAGCTGAGCGGTTCCCGCGCGGGGTCACCGGGGGAGCGGCCCGCACGGGGGCGGCGGCCCGATCTCTCCGGCCGTTTCCGAGGATCCCGATGTTTACCCGCGGGGGATCGGGTACTGGCTCTGGTGAGCACTCGCGCTCCTCGCGGGCCAGAGGGGGCGGTCGTCGAGGCCGCGCGGCCCGGGAGGACCCGGCGCGGGTGCGGGGCCGGGCGTTTTCGGGGGATGACGCCCGTGGCCCGGCCGGATCCTCGGCCCCGGGGGGGAGTCGAGGTCCGGCTGTGACGGGAGCCCCCGTGCGACCGAGTGTCGCGCGGGGGCTCCGTCGTGTGCCGTGGCGTCGTCGGTTCCCGGCCGAGTCCGATGGGACGCTGAGAAGCCGGGTGGCCGCGTCGGCCTCAGGTCAGGGCGGCGGGCCGGTCGTCCGGTTCGGTGGGTGTCGCCGCCGGAGGCTCCGGGGTGCCGGGAACGGCGGTCTGGGCGATGAACGCCCCCGCGACGATGACGACCGCGCCCGCGATCTGTACCGGGGTGAGGGCCTCGCCCAGCAGCACCCAGGCCAGCACGATCGCGGTGACGACCTCCAGGTAGGCGACACCGCCGGCGATCTGCGGCGACAGGCGGCGCACGGCGGCGATGCCGGTGAAGTAGGCGATCGCGGTGCACACCAGGCCCAGCCACAGGGCCAGGGCCCACCCGGGCACCGGTAGCGGGCCCAGGTCCATGGACGCGGCGAGCAGGCCCCGGTCCAGATTCCAGGGGCGGGCCAGGGGCAGCAGCAGGACGGTGGCGGTGATGGAGCCGAAGGCGATGACGGCCAGCGGGTCGGCGTCGTCGCCGGTGCGGTCCGACAGCAGGAAGTAGGCGGCCTGACCGGCCGCCGCGCCCAAGGCGAGGGCCACCCCGATGACGTCCAGGCGCATCCCGGCCCACACCTCCAGCAGCAACCCCAGTCCGGCCACGGCCAGGATGACGCCGATCGCGGCGGCGGGGGAGACGCGGGTGCGGCGTACCGTGCGCAGCCACAACAGGACCAGGACGGGGCCGAGGAATTCGATGAGCAGCGCGATCCCGACGGGGATGCGGGCGATCGCGGCGAAGTACAGGGCCTGGACCCCGGCCATGGGGAACACCCCGTAGGCGAGGATGAGCAGGGGCCGGCGGGTCAGGACGCGTCGGTGGCGCACGGCGATGGGCGACAGCAGCAGCGCGGCCCCGGCCAGGCGAAGCCAGGTGACCTGGAGCGGGTCCATGCCCGCGTCGAGCAGGGGGCGGGCGAAGACACCCGCGCCTCCGAAGGCCAGGGCCGAGGCGAGGGCGAAGGCCAGGCCGGAGGGGCGGTGGCGGACGGGTGCTGCGGACACGGGCTCGATTCCCCCGAGGGTGCGCGAAAGGGACGGGATCCCTCCGAGGATAGGTGTCGGTGGTGGGGGCCGCATCGGTTTTCGGGGGCTCCGCGGGGGTCAGCGCAGGGTGGTGAGGTCGAGTTCGGCCCAGGCGACGTCGTGCCAGACGCCGTGCTTGCGGCCGACCTCGTGCATGACGCCGACGTCGGTGAAACCCAGGGATCGGTGCAGGCCGAGGCTGGCGTCGTTGGGCAGGGTCATGCAGGCGATGGCGCGGGTCATGCCGCGTTCGGCCAGGCGGGGTAGGAGCGCGCCGTACAGGGCGCGGCCGGCGCCGGTGCGGCGCACGCCTCGGCGGAGGTAGACGCTGACCTCGCAGGACCACCGGTAGGCGGGGCGGGCGCGGAAGGCGCCGCCGTAGGCGTAGCCGAGGACGTCGCCGGTGGCGTCCTCCAGGACGAGCCAGGCGTGGTCGCGACGGGCGGTGGCGATGCGCTCGGCCATCTCCTCGGTGGTTGGGGGATCCAGTTCGAAGGTGATGGCGGTGTCGGTGACGTAGGGCGCGTAGACGTCGGCGCAGGCGGCGGCGTCGGCCGGGGTGGCGTCACGGACGGTGTGGAGGGTCGGCTTCGCGTTCATATTGAGGATGGTAGACGAATATGTTCACTATGATGAACCCATGAGCGACGACCTCCATGTGGCCCTCGCCACCACCCTCCAGCGTCTGCGCACCGACCGCGGTCTGACCGGCGCCGCCCTGGCCGACCGTTCCGGGGTGTCCCGGGCCATGATCAGCCGCATCGAGAACGGCGACGTCCAGCCCACCGCCTCCCTGCTGGGCCGGCTCTCCGCGGCCCTCGGCATCACCCTGTCGGAACTGATCGCCAGCGCCGAACGCGGAGAGCGCAGGCTCGCCCGGCGCGAGGAACAACCGGTGTGGACCGACCCCGACACCGGGTACACCCGGCGGGCCGTCTCGCCCACCTCCGACGGCCGACTCGAACTCGTGGAGGTGCACCTGCCTCCGGGTGCGCGGGTGTCCTTCCCCGCCGAGGCCTACACCTTCACCCACCACCAGATCTGGGTGATGGAGGGGACGCTGGAGTTCCGCGAGGGGGAGACCGTGCACGTGCTGGACGGGGGCGACTGCCTCCGGTTGGGCCCGGCCGCACCGTGCGAGTTCCACAACCCGGGTGAGAAGGAGTGCCGGTACCTGGTGGCCGTCACCCGTCGTGCCCCCTGACCCCGGGTCGGCCGTCGACGGTCCCGGGCGCGGTCAGCGCGCGGACCAGCCCGGCCCGCCGGTCGGACAGCCAGTCCCGCCGACGATCCCAGCGCGCCCACCCGCCGCCGTGTTCCAGGGCGTCGACGAACCCCGCGTCCCCGGCCGCGACCCGCCCGGCCACGAACACGCGGGCCACGGCCAGGTACTCCTCCACGGTCTCCGGCAGCAGGGCGCGCTCTCGACCGGCCAGCCCGTAGGAGTCGGCGATCAGGCGCAGGCGACGGGCGGTGTCCAGGTCCTCCCAGACCCGCCCGGCGGCGACTTCGGGCGGCAGGGGGGCCCATGTGGTAGGCCAGGGCCGCCACGTCCCAGATCGGGCGGCCGGGGGCGGCCAGGTCGAAGTCGATGAGTGCCGCCGCGCGGCGGTCGCGGAACACGATGTTCTCCACGCACGGGTCGTTGTGGCACAGGACCGGCCCGCCGCGCGGATCCGCGAGGTCGCCCGGCCAGGGCGCGTCGCGGTCGTGCGGAAGGCCGACGGCGGCGTCGTGGTAACGGCGCAGCAGACGGGCCGCTGAGGCCAGGACCTCGTCGCCGGCGACCCAGGAGGGGAACGGGGGCAGTGCCACCTCCCCCTCGACGAAGATCAACTCCTCGCGACCGTCGGGACGCAGGGCCAGAGGGCGCGGCGCGCCGTCGAAGCCGCCGTCGGCCAGGGCTCGCAGGTGGCGGTGCAGGGCGGCGGCCGTCGCGGGGGCGGTGCGGACGACCCGGTCGCCGCGGCGGATGACGGTGTTCATCATGCCGCCGGGCAGGGGGTTTGGGACATCGGTCATCCCCCAGGCTCGCACGATCGGACCGGGGACCCGGCGGCACGTGCGATCCCCGGGCGGGACCGGAGAAGTGGTTCCGGCCTGGGCCGTGCCCGGTGTCCGCTCAGCCGATGGCGCGGGGTGCGCGGGCGATGAGGACCGTCGCCCGGGTGCTCCAGCCCAGAGAGGCGTACAGGTGCCGCCCCTCCGAGGAGGCCACCAGCACCCCCCGGGTCGCACCCGCCCTGCGGGCGTGCTCCGCCAACGCGGACATCACCGCCCCGCCCAACCCCCGGCGCCGGTGTTCGGGCTCGGTGACGATGGCGTCGGCCACGGCGTCGTCGTCACCGACGCCCACCGCGCCGGAGGCCGCCTCGTCCCCCTGCGGGGTCGTGATCCGCACGCGGATCACCGCCCTCGCCTTCCCGACCGTGACACGGTAGGGCCTCGGCGGTTCGATGACCGGGTGATCCTCCAGGTCCACGTCCATGAGCGTCTCGTAGCCCGGGTCGACCATCAGTCCCGCCTCCTTCAACAGCAGCTTCGTCTTGTCGGGCACGGTCGTGGGAACGGTCACCCAGTCCGTGTGCGGCGAGTCGAGCACCCGCGCGGCGACGGCCCGGATCGTGTCGGGTTCCCGGTCGACGTCGAGCAGCACGTACTCGTCGTGGCGGTGTGCGAAGCCGAAGTGCACGCGCAGCGCCCCGTCCTCCTCCACCGGTGGGGAAAGGGAGCGCGCCGTTCCCCAGCCCCGCTGCCATCGGCGGACCAGGTCGGAGAGAGGGACGTCGGACGGGAACGGCATGAGCGTCCTTCCTGGCACGGAGAGCGGACCGAGGGGCCTCGGAGACGGATGTGAACCATGGTGCCCCTTGTCCGTATCCGATCACACTCCCGGAGCGCCCTCGCCGTCACCGCACGCGGGAGGGGACACCGTGGCCAACGGAACACGGGCGGCCTGTGTAACGTCGATGGCACGTCACCGAAACAGCGATGACATCACCGTGCCGCGGCGCCCCGCCCTGGAGGCGCCGGTGCGCCGCCACCGAGAGGACCGCGTCCCGCATGTCCGACGTCCACACCACCGGACTCGCCGACCGTCACCCCGCCCTGCGCGCCGCCTACGAGCAGGTCCTACGACGCGACCCGGAGCAGCCGGAGTTCCGCCAAGCCGTCCTGGAGGTTCTGGAGACGCTCTCCCCGGTACTGGTCCAGCACCCCGAGTACGTCGAGGCCGGCATCCTGGAGCGCCTGTGCGAACCGGAACGCCAGATCGTCTTCCGGGTCCCCTGGCGCGACGACCGAGGCCGTGTCCACGTCAACCGGGGTTTCCGGGTGGAGTTCAACGGCGCGCTGGGCCCCTACAAGGGCGGCCTGCGCTTCCACCCGAGCGTGAACCTGGGCGTCGTCAAGTTCCTCGGTTTCGAGCAGATCTTCAAGAACGCCCTCACCGGCATGAACATCGGCGGGGGCAAGGGCGGCAGCGACTTCGACCCCAAGGGCCGCTCCGACGCCGAGATCGAACGCTTCTGCCAGTCCTTCATGACCGAACTCCACCGTCACCTGGGGGAGCACACCGACGTCCCCGCCGGTGACATCGGGGTCGGCGGGCGCGAGCTCGGCTACCTGTTCGGCCAGTACCGGCGGCTCACCAACCGCTGGGAGGCCGGGGTCCTCACCGGCAAGGGCCTGGAATGGGGAGGATCGCGGGCGCGCACCGAGGCCACCGGGTACGGGGCCGTCATGTTCGCCCAGCGGATGCTCGAACGCCACGGCCGTTCCCTGGAGGGCGCCCGCGTGGTGGTGTCGGGGTCGGGCAACGTCGCCCTGTACGCGGTGGAGAAGGCCCGGGAACTCGGCGCCGTCGTGGTCGCCTGCTCCGATTCGGGCGGGTACGTGGTCGACGACAAGGGCCTGGACCTGAACCTGCTCAAGCAGATCAAGGAGGTCGAGCGGGGCCGCATCGTCGAGTACGCCCGGCGGCACGGCGGTGACGCCCACTACGTGCAGGGCGGCAGCGTGTGGGACGTGCCCTGCGCGGTCGCGATCCCGTCGGCCACCCAGAACGAGCTGGACGCCGACGACGCCCGGACCCTGGTGCGCAACGGCGTGGCGGCGGTCGTGGAGGGCGCGAACATGCCCACCACCCCCGACGCGGTGCGGGTGCTGCGCGAGGCCGACGTGCTGTTCGCCCCGGGCAAGGCCGCCAACGCCGGGGGTGTGGCCACCAGTGTCCTGGAGATGCGTCAGAACGCCCGCCGCGAATCCTGGTCGTTCGAGCACACCGAGGCGGAGCTGGCCCGGATCATGGTCGACGTCCACGACCGCTGCGAGGAGGCCGCCGAACGCCACGGCGCCCCGGGCGACTACGTGCTGGGCGCCAACGCGGCCGGGTTCGAGCGGGTGGCCGACGCCATGCTCGCCCAAGGACTCATCTAGGTCGCCGAACGGTCCCGGTGGGCGTCTCCCCGCGCACCGGGACCACGGCGCCCGCACGGCGAGGGCGGCCGATCATGTCGCCGGTCCCGGGACCGGCGACACCCTGTTGACCGGCCCCGGCCGTGCCTCCCGGGGGCGACTCCCATGAACGATTTCCGCGCCTCCCCCGTTCGTGTCCGACGAGCGCCCCCATGCCGACCCGGTGGCCGAGCCGGTATCGCGAGACCGTGGCCGTCGAATGCCGTGGCCTGGACGAGAAGGGGCCGCGTGAGCGCGTGGACGGTGCCACGGGCGAAGGGGGCCGCCTTCGGGTTTGACCTTGACGCAGCGTCAACCCCTAGCGTCGGGCCCATGAAGATCACCGTCGCGGACACCCTGACCTCCATGGGGCGCGTCCTGCGCGCCCCCGCCGCCGACCGTCTCGACCTGCTGCGCGCCATGCTCGAACCCGTGCGGGACATGTACCGTTTCGTCCCCGGCGAGGTCGACCTCGCCGACCTGCACCTGAGGTCCTTCGGGTTCCCCCTCGACCGCGACGAGGAGCGCTGCCTCGCGGCGCTCGACACCTTGGCGGCGGCCGACGCCCTGGGCCGGATGAGAAACGCCCTCGACGAGGCGTCGGCCGTGCTGCTCAAGGGAACGCCGGGGATGGAGGGCCCCGACATCACCGTGCTGTTCGTGCTCGGCGACCCGGGCGACCCCCACTTCATGGGGCCCATCCTGGGCTTGGCCGGCTCCGGCGGCCTGGCCGGGTACATCACCATCACCCTGTGGCCCTTCCCCGAGAACGTGGAGCGGCTGGAGGCCATCGCCGTGCACGAACTCCACCACAACCTGCGCTACGGACCGGGCGGGGTCGTGTGGGATCCGGCGACCGTCACCGTCGGCGAGCACGTGATCGGCGAGGGTCTGGCCGACGCCTTCGCCCGGGAACTGTACGGCGACGCGCTCGGTCGCACCCGTATCGGTGTACCGTCCCTGGACGACGAGGCGGTCTTCGGCAAGGTGCTGTCGGGGCTCGATGTGACCGGCATGGAGAATTTCACGGCCTGGGTGCACGGCGACGCGAGCGCGGAACGGTTCGGCGCCACGCCGGTGGGGCTGCCGACGGGTGCCGGGTACGCCGTCGGCAACCGGTTGGCCGACGCCTACCTGGCGGCCACGGGGCGCACCGCCGCCGAGGCCGTGCGCGCCGACCGCACGGAGGTCATCGACACCGCGCTGCGCCATCTGGGCCGGTGACGGACGGGGGGACGACCATGGAGTGGACGATCCGGGAACTCGCGACCAGGGCGGGCGTCACCGGCCGCACCCTGCGGCACTACGACCGCATCGGGCTCCTGCCCCCTTCCCGGGTGGGTGACAACGGACACCGCCATTACGGTCCCGGCGAGGTCGCCCGCCTGCGGCGCATCCTGCTGCTGCGCCGGACGGGCATGGGACTGGCGGCCATCGCCGGGGTCCTGGCCGAGGAGGTCGACGAGTGCGACGGGCTCCGGGCGCACATCGCCGCACTGGAGGAGGAACGGGACCGGATCGACCGGGACCTCCGGGCGGTGCGGCACATCTTGTCGGCCCGGGAGGCCGGGGTGGAACCGTGCGCGGACGTACTGCTGGAGGGGTTCAACGACCGCTACCGGGACGAGGTGACCGAGCGCTGGGGAGAGGACGCGTTCCGGGCGGGCCACGAGTGGTGGCACGCCAAGAGCCTGCGGGAGCAGCAGGCCTGGAAGCGGGACACCGAGGACCTGGTCGCCGCGTGGATCGCCGCCCGGGGGGAGGGGGTCACTCCCGTGTCGGCGCGCGCCCAGGGGGTGGCGGCCCGGCACGTGGAGTGGCTGTCCGAGATCCCGGGCACCCCGACGGCCGAGGGCGATCGGGAGCGTGCGATCTCGATGGTGACCTGCCTGGCCGACACCTATGTCGAGAACCCGGCCTTCATCGCCACCTACCAGGGGGCGGAGGGCGCGGCGTTCGTCCGCGACGCGCTGCACGAGTACGCCCGGACCCGGATGTAGGGGCCCCGTACCCGCGCCGCGCACCCCGGATATCCGCCGGCCGGGCCGCACGGGGTGCGGCACGGCTCACCTGTCGGCACCGGCCCGGGCGTCGCGGCCTCCGGAGTGGGGGCCGTGCCAGTCCAGGCACATGACGGTGGCGTCGTCGGCCAACCGGCCGCCGCAGGCGTCGGTGACCGCGGCGGAGAGGGCCCGTACGACCTCACGGGGGTGTTCGCCCTCGGTGTCACGGATCAGGCGGGGCAGGTCGACGGTTTCCGCCCGGCGTTCCTGCATACCGTCGGTGTAGAGGACGAGGCGGTCGCCGGGACGCAGGTCGACCTCCTGTACGTGGTAGGAGGCGGGCGCGGGGATGCCGAAGGGCAGGTCGACGTCCACAGGCACCTCGGTCACCGTGCCGCCCCGCAGGAGCAGCGGCCAGGGGTGTCCGGCGTTGACGAATCGCGTGCCGCTCCCGTCCAGGGCGATGCGCACCAGCTGCCCGGTGGCGTGGGTGTAGCCGCCGTGGTCGAGAAGGGCCTGGTGGGCACGGCGGGCCTGCTCGGCCAGGTCGGCGTCGGCGCGGCGGGCGCCGCGGGAGGCGCTGATCAGCAGGGTGGCCATCAGGGCGGCGTTGACGTCATGGCCCATGGTGTCGGTGATGGACAGGTGCAGGGTGTCGTGGTCGAGGGTGTAGTCGTAGGTGTCCCCGGCGACGGAGTCGGCGGGTGTCAGGGCCGCGGCGAGGGCGAACTGCGCGGCCTCGCAGGAGGAGGCGCCGGGCAGGAGCCGGCGTTGGATCTCGGCGGCCAAGGTGAGCCGGGTGGTGCGCTGGCCCCAGTGGTAGAGATCGGTGAAACGGCGGTCGGTGACGATGATGTACGCCAGCGCGTGCGCGGCCTCGTGGACCTGCTCCAGGATCTCCTCGGTGACGTGCGGCAGGGTGATCTCCAGAACGCCGATGGTGTCGCCCCGGTTGGTCACCGGCGCGAGCACCCGCCGCCCGGGTCCGTCTCCGGGTGCGCATACGGGTTCCTGGGTGCGCAACACCCGGTCGTAGACGCTGTCGGCCAGCGGGATCCGATCGACGTGGCCTCCTTGGGTCCGCGTGGCGGCCTCCTCGTCGATCCGCACCATCTGCCGACCGACGATGTCGACGAACAGGAACGAGACCTCCTGCGCGTCGAACCGGTCGCGAAGGTTCCGCGCCACCACGTCGATGGACTCCACCGGTGCCGCGTCCTCCGCCGCCGCGAGCATCTCCACCAGCCCGATCCGGTCACCCGCCATCGTCGCCTCCCCGAGTTCCCACCCACCCCGACCTGACCGCCGGCACCATTCTCCCCTGCTCACACCGGTCGTACCGTGAACAACAGGCCGCTCCCGGTCATCGGTTCGCCTCGTTCACGGCCTCCGGCCAGTGGGTGTACGCCCGCCCGCCCCTGCGGGTCCTGTTCGAGGGCCTGAGCGCGATCGAACGGCGGGAGGACGTCGCCTGGGTGCGGGTGCGACCGCACCCCGAGCCCTTGGAGTGCGGCGACCTCGCGAGGGCGGCGGGGGAGGCCACCTCCGCTCCGTCGGCCTCTTGTGCGCGGGTCCGGGAAGGGGAGGTCACCTGAGGGGCCTGCCGCCGCGCCGGTCCCGCGGCCAGGGGCGCTTCTCTTCGGTTCCCCTTGCGTCCTCGGTGTCGGGACGTGCGGCGGGGCCGTGTTCAGGCGGTGCGGAGTTCGGCCCAGGCGTGGGTCCCGGTGACGGGATGCGGGGCTACCCCCCAGCGGTCGGTGACGTGCTCCACCAGGAGCAGGCCGCGACCCGACTCGGCCTCGTCGGCCGGGGTCTGGACGGCGGGCAGGGCGCCGGACAGGCCGTGGTCGCACACGTCCACGCGCAGCGTGGGGTGTCCGTCCGTCAGCCAGGTCATGGTCAGGTCCACCGGTGGAAGGCCGTGCTCGACGGCGTTGGCGACCAGTTCGCTCACGACCAGCTGGGCGCTGTCGGCGAGGTCGGTCCGGCCGAGACGGTGCAGGAACCGTCCGAGGAGCCCTCGTGCGCGGGCCGCGCAGGCGAGTGTTCCCGGTAACCGGTGGAACTCCCGCGCGAGGGTGTCCGGTGTGGCGACGCGGTGGACCGTGTCGTCGAGCGTGCTCATCTCGCAATCTCCTTCGGCCGTTGCGCCGAGGTGGAGCGGTGTCCGCGGGCCGGTCCGGAAGGGGAGGGGCCCGCCTGGGGCGCAGGTCGCTGTGTATGTCCAGGTGTAACGCCGCGATGATTAGAAGTCAACAGGTTGTCTTGACATATTTACCTGAACTCCATGCCTGATGGCCTGCGGAAAGAGCGGAGGCCGGGTCGGCGACGCCGACCCGGCCGAGGGGCCGGTCACGTGTGGTGGGTGCCGCTCGGTACCGCGCGGCCCGGGACGGGCGGACGGGCAGGTCGGGTTCCGGGCGCCGGTGGCCTGCGGGCTCCACGGTCATCTCGTGTGTGAGGGCGGCACCGCGGCGCGCGGCCGTGAGGGGCTCAGTCGGTCAGGGTGAGCTCGAAGGAATAGCGCGACGCGCGGTAGACGTGCGAGCCGACCTCGACCACACGGCCGACGTCGTCGTACACGGTGCGCTCCATGGTGAGCAGGGGGGCGCCGCGCGTCTCGTGCAGTATGCGCGCCTCGGCGGCGCTGGCGTTGCGCGCGCCGATGCTCTGCGAGGCGATCTTCAACGAGACGCCCACGTTGCGCAGCAGCTGGTAGAGCCCCTGGTCGGCCAGGGACTCGGCGCTCAGCCCCACCAGATCGGTGGGGACGTAGTTGTGCATGATCGCGAGCGGTTCGTCGCGGGCGTAGCGCAGCCGCTCGATGACGTACACCTCGGTGCCCGGCGGGACCTCCAGGGCGGTGGCGATCGCGTCCGGCGGCGCCTCCACCGCGAACCTCAGCACGTCGGTCCGCGGGTGTTCGCCCGTGCGGCGCAGGTCGTCGTACAGGCTGGACAGCTCCAGCGGCCGGCGCACCCGGGGCATGACCACCTGGGTGCCCACGCCCCGCTTGCGCACCAGGAGTCCCCGATCGACCAGGTACTCGATGGAGCGGCGGAGGGTGGGACGGGAGAGGCCGAGTCGCTCGGCGAGGTGCAGTTCGTTCTCCAGACGGGTGCCGACGGCGATCTCCCCGGACGTGATGCGCCGTTCCAGCTCCTGCGCGACCTGGAAGTACAGGGGCACCGGGCTGCTCCTGTCGATCGCGATCGACAGCGGGGTCTGACTCACGTGCGGGTCCGTTCGTCGTGGGAGTACCGGAAGGACGATCCCTCCTGGGATCAGTGTAGTGATGCCCAGTTGTCCTGAAGGCTATACGTAATCATGTCTAGACAAAGTATTGACATCCACGTTTCGGTGGGGTGAACATTGGCTCGTGGCTGTGACCCAGGGAACAGCCTGGTGAGACCTGGGACATCCGTATCCGGGATTCCGGAGACCGAGAGGGGTGGGTATGCGCGTCGGACTGGTGGGAGCGGGTCGGATCGGTGAGTCGCACGCGGCGGCGATCGTCCGGCGGCCCGAGGTCGACGAGTTGGTCGTCGCCGACGTCGACGCCGAGCGCGCCCGTGAGGTCGCCGGCCGGGTCGGCGCCCACGTCGCGGGCGCCATCGAGAACCTGCTGCACCCCTCGGCCCTCGACGCGCTCGTCATCACCGCCGCCACCTCCGCGCACGCCGACCTCATCCTGGCCGGGGTCCGCGCCGGAACCCCCGTCTTCTGCGAGAAGCCGGTCGCGCCGACCGTCGCGGAGACCGTCGAGGTCCTGCGCGAGGTCGACAGGCGCGACGCCCTCGTGCACATCGGCTTCATGCGCCGCTTCGACGCCGGTTACCGGCGCGCCCGCCAGGCCCTGCGTGACGGCGAACTCGGCGAACTGCACCGCGTCCACGCGGTGACCTGCGACGCCGCGCCGCCCCCCGCCTCCTACCTACCGACCTCGGGCGGGCTCTTCCGCGACTGCCACGTGCACGACTTCGACGTCCTGCGCTGGGTGACCGGCCGTGAGGTCGTGGAGGTCTACGCCAGCGGTGCCAACCGCGGCGCCGACTTCTTCGCCGCCGCCGACGACATCGACACCTCCGCGGCCGTCCTGACCCTGGACGACGGCACCTTCGCCACGCTGTCGGGCTCCCGTTACAACGGCGGCGGCTACGACGTGCGGATGGAGTTGGCCGGGACGGCCGGGACCATCGCCGTCGGGCTGGACGAGCGCGCACCGCTCCGCTCGGCCGAGGCCGGGGTGACCTTCCCCTCCCTGGATCCCTGGCAGGAGTTCTGGTCCCGGTTCGCGCCCGCCTACGACGCGGAGATCACCGCCTTCCTCCACGCGGTCCGCACCGGCGGACCCAGCCCGTGCACGGTCGCCGACGCCCTGGAGGCCGTCCTGGTGGCCGACGCCGCCGACCGGTCGCGCCGCGAGGGGCGACCGGTCCGGGTCGAGGAGGTGCGGCCGTGACCTCAGGAGCCTGCGGCGTCCCGTGGGGCGGCCACGTCCTCCACCGTCGGACGCCCACCACACCCCACGGGGTCCCCGCCAACGGCGGCACCCCCGCCCCGACCACTCACTTCGCCCCCCGTCCCCTTCCACCGAACACGTGGGGAGTGGTCGACACATGATCCATGGATCGCCACCTCTCCGTCCGGAACGCTCCGAAGGCCCACCCGGACCGGCCGTCGACCACGACGCCGCCGGCCACAGACCCCGACAGCAAGGAAGAGAAGTACCGGTGCAGCGCTACCAACGGAGGTTCCAGTGAACGCCAGTGCAGGTCGCGGGCCTGACGATCCCTTCGAGGTCGTCACCATGGGCCGCGTCGGCGTCGACATCTACCCCGAGCAGATCGGGGTCGGTCTGGACGCGGTGCGCTCCTTCGGCAAGTTCCTCGGCGGAAGCCCCACCAACGTCGCCGTCGCCGCCGCGCGGTACGGCCGCCGCTCCGCGGTGGTGACCCGGACCGGCGACGACCCCTTCGGCGCCTTCGTCCACCAGGCCCTGCGCGGGTTCGGCGTGGACGACAGGTTCGTCGCCCCGGTCGCCGACCTGCCCACCCCCGTCACGTTCTGCGAGATCCACCCGCCGGACGACTTCCCTCTGTACTTCTACGGCCGCAGCCCGAGCGCCCCCGACCTGCGGGTGCGGGCCGAGGAACTGGACCTGGACGCCATCGCCGCCGCCGACGTGTTCTGGGTGACCGTCACCGGCCTGTGCCAGGAGCCGAGCCGTACCGCCACGATGGAGGCGCTCAGGGCGCGCCGCCGCGGCGGCATCACCATCATCGACCTCGACTACCGGCCGATGTTCTGGGAGTCCCGCGAGGAGGCCCGCCGCCGGGTCGCCGAGGCCCTTCCCTACGCCACGGTCGCCGCGGGCAACCTCGACGAGTGGGAGACCGCCGTTGGTGTCCGCGACCCCCGGGCCGCCGCCGCGGCCGGGCGCGACGCCGGGCTCGACCTCGTCGTCGTCAAGCAGGGACCCGAGGGCGTGCTCGCCGTCGACGACACCGGTGAGGTCCGCGTGCCGCCCGTCCCGGTCGACGTCGTCAACGGCCTCGGCGCGGGCGACGCCTTCGGCGGCGCGCTGTGCCACGGACTGCTCGGCGGGTGGGACACCGAGCGCGTCATGCGCTTCGCCAACGCGGCGGGCGCCATCGTGGCCTCCCGACTGTCCTGCTCCGACGCCATGCCCACCTCCGCCGAGGTCGAGGCCAAGCTCGGGGAGGTCTCCCATGTCGGTTGACACGCTCCGCACCATCGTCGAGACCCGGCTGCACAACCCGGGCGCCATCGCCGAGGCCGCCGCCGGGCGCGTGCGCCCCACCTCCCCGGTGGGTCCGAGCGGCAAGGCGATGATCGTCGCCGCCGACCACCCCGCCCGCGGTGCCCTGCGCTCGGGCGACCGGCCCATGGCGATGGCCGACCGCATCGACCTGCTGGACCGCCTGCGCGCCGCGCTGGCCCGCCCCGGCGTGACCGGCGTCCTGGCCACCGCGGACATCCTGGAGGACCTCCTGCTGTTGAGGAACCCCGACGGAACGGGCGTCCTGGACGGCAAGTCGGTCTTCGGCTCGATGAACCGCGGCGGGCTGGCCGGCGCCACCTGGGAGATCGACGACCGGTTCACCGGCTACGACGCCGCCGGGATCGTCCGGATGGGCTTCGAGGGCGGCAAGATGCTGCTCCGCCTGGACTACGACGACGACCGGACCATCCCCACCCTGGAGAGCTGCGCCAGGGCGGTCAACGAGCTCAACGCGGCCCGGGTCACCGCCATGGTGGAACCGTTCGTCTCCGGCCGCACCGACGGAGTGATCCGCAACGACCTGGCGCCGGACGCGGTCGCGCGCTCCATGGCCATCGCCTCCGGTCTGGGCAACACCTCCGCCTACACCTGGCTCAAACTGCCGGTCGTCGAGGAGATGGAGCGGGTCATGGCCACCTCCACCCTGCCGACCGTGCTGCTGGGCGGCGAGGTGCCCGAGGACCCCGACGCCGCCTTCGCCCGCTGGGGAGAGGCGCTCAAACTGCCGAACGTCATCGGCCTGACCGTGGGCCGTTCCCTCCTCTATCCGACCGACGACGACGTCGTGTCCGCCGTCGACACCGCTGTGGGGTTGCTGTGAGCGAGTACCACCTGCCCGCGGGGAGCACCGCCGCCCCGCCGTTCCGCACCGTGATCACCCCCGAGACCGCCGGGTGGGGGTACTCCGGGCTCCGCGTCCTGGAGCTGGCACCCGGCCAGGCCCGGGAGATCGCCACCGGCGACGCCGAGACCCTCGTCCTGCCGCTCAACGGCGGGTGCTCGGTCACCGTCGACGGGCTGGAGTTCGCGGTCACCGGCCGCCGGTCGGTCTTCACCCGCGTCACCGACTTCGTCTACCTGCCGCGCGACGCCCACGCCGTCGTCTCCAGCGAGTCCGGCGGTCGGTTCGCGCTCCCCTCCGCGCGCTGCGGGCGCCGCCTGGAGCCGCGCTACGTCCCGGCCGAGGACGTGCCGGTCGAGCTGCGCGGCGCGGGCCGGTCCAGCCGCCAGGTGAACAACTTCTGCACCCCCGGCACCCTGGACGCCGACAAGCTCATCGCCTGCGAGGTCCTCACCCCCGACTCCAACTGGTCCTCCTACCCGCCGCACAAGCACGACGAGGTCACCGCCGACGAGTGCGAGCTGGAGGAGATCTACTACTTCGAGGTCTCCGAGGGCCCGGCCGGCCCCGGCATCGGCTACCAGCGGGTCTACGGCACCGAGGAACGCCCCATCGACGTGTTCGCCGAGGTGCGCGCCGAGGACGCCGTCCTCATCCCGCACGGCTGGCACGGCCCGTCCATGGCCGCGCCCGGGTACGACCTGTACTACCTCAACGTCATGGCGGGCCCCGGCCAGGAGCGCGCCTGGAAGATCTGCGACGACCCGGCGCACGGCTGGGTCCGCCGGACCTGGGCCGACCAGGAGATCGACCACCGTCTGCCGCTGACCTCGACCGAGGAGAAGGAGGGACGGACCCGATGACCGACCCCACCGGCACCCCGACCGTCCGGCTCACCACGGCCCAGGCCCTGGTGCGCTTCCTCGCCGCGCAGTACAGCGAGCGCGACGGCGTCGAACAGCGGTTCATCCCCGGCGTGTGGGGCATCTTCGGACACGGCAACGTCGCCGGACTCGGCCAGGCGCTGCTCCAGGCCGCCACGACCGGCGAGGTCGACCTGCCCTACCACCTCGCCCGCAACGAGCAGGGCATGGTGCACGCCACCGTCGGGTTCGCCAAGACCCGCAACCGGCTCCAGACCTTCGCCTGCTCGGCCTCCACCGGCCCCGGCTCCACGAACATGGTCACCGGCGCGGCCCTGGCCACCACCAACCGCATCCCGGTCCTGCTGCTGCCCAGCGACATGTTCGCCACCCGCGTGCCCGACCCGGTGCTCCAGCAGTTGGAGGACACCCGCGGCGGCGACGTGACCGTCAACGACGTGTTCCGCCCGGTGTCCAAGTACTTCGACCGCGTCACCCGGCCCGAGCAGCTGATCCCGGCCGCCCAGGCGGCCATGCGGGTCCTGACCGACCCCGTCGAGACCGGCGCGGTCACCCTGTGCCTGCCCCAGGACGTACAGGCCGAGGCCTACGACTGGCCGGAGACGTTCTTCCGCAAGCGCGTGTGGCACATCGGCCGCCCGCTCCCGGAACCGGACGCGCTGGCCCGCGCCGCCGCGGTGATCCGGATGGCCGAGCGTCCCCTGCTGATCGCGGGCGGCGGCGTGGTCTACTCCGAGGCGGAGACCGCCCTGCGCGAGTTCGCCGAGGACACCGGGATCCCGGTCGCCGACACCCACGCGGGCAAGGGCGCGCTGCCCTGGGACCACGACCGGGCCGTCGGCGGTGTCGGCTCCACCGGGGCCGAGAGCGCCAACGCCCTGGCCCGCGAGGCCGACGTGGTGATCGGCGTCGGCACCCGCTACAGCGACTTCACCACCGCCAGCCACACCGTTTTCGCCGACCCGGACGTCACGTTCGTCAACCTCAACGTGGCCCGGCTCGACGCCGCCAAGCACGCGGCCACCCAGCTGGTCTCCGACGCGCGCACGGGCCTGGAGGCGCTGCGCCGGGAACTGGCCGGCTGGGAGGTCGCGGCCGACCACCGGGCCCGCACCCGGGAACTGGCCGACCGGTGGGCCGCGATCACCGACGCCTGCTACCACGTCGAGCACGGCCCGCTGCCCGCTCAGACCGCCGTCCTGGGCGTGCTCAACGAGGAACTCGACGACCGCGACGTGGTCGTCAACGCGGCCGGGAGCATGCCCGGCGACCTACAGATGCTGTGGCGGGCCCGGGATCCCAAGGCCTACCACGTCGAGTACGCCTACTCCTGCATGGGCTACGAGGTGGCCGGCGGCCTCGGCGTCAAGATGGCCGACCCCTCCCGCGAGGTGGTCGTCCTGGTCGGCGACGGGTCCTACCTGATGATGGCCCAGGAGATCGTCACCATGGTCTCCGAAGGGCTGAAGGTGATCATCGTCGTGGTCCAGAACCACGGCTTCGCCTCCATCGGGTCGCTCTCGGAATCACTGGGCTCACAGCGGTTCGGCACCCGGTACCGCTACCGCGACCCCGTCACCGGGGGGCTCGACGGGAACGTCCTGCCCGTCGACCTGGCCGCCAACGCCGCCAGCCTCGGCGCCACGGTCATCCGCGCCGAGGGGATCGAGGGCTTCCGCGCCGCCCTCGCCGAGGCCAAGGCCGCCGACACCACGACGGTCGTGCACATCGAGACCGACCCGGTGGGTCCCAACCCGCCCGGCAGCGCCTGGTGGGACGTGCCCGTCAGCCAGGTGTCCGCCCTGGACAGCACCCGCGACGCGTACGAGACCTACCGCTCCCACCAGCAGGGACAGCGCCACTACCTGTGACGCCTCCCGGAAGAAGGAACCGACAGTGAAGACCATCCAGCACTGGATCGACGGGGCCTCGACCTCCGGGGCCTCGACCCGCACCGCGCCGGTGTGGGACCCGGCCACCGGGCGGCAGCAGGCCGCCGTCCTGCTCGCGGAGCAGGCCGACGTCGACGCCGCGGTCGAGGCCGCCGCCAAGGCCTTCGAGGGCTGGGGCGACTCCTCCCTGACCAAGCGCACCCGCGTCATGTTCTCACTGCGCGAACTCCTGGCCAGGCACGAGGACGAGATGGCCCGGATCATCGCCGCCGAGCACGGCAAGGTCGTCGACGACGCCAAGGGCGAGATCGTCCGCGGCCGTGAGGTCGTCGAGTACGCGTGCGGCATCATCAGCGCCCTCAAGGGCGGCTACTCCGACCAGATCTCCACCGGGATCGACACCTTCGACTTCCGCCAGCCGCTGGGCGTCGTCGCGGGCATCACCCCGTTCAACTTCCCGATCATGGTGCCGTTGTGGATGCACCCGATCGCGATCGCCTGCGGCAACACGTTCGTCCTCAAGCCCAGTGAGCGCGACCCCTCGGTCTCCGACTTCGTCGCGCGGCTGTACGCCGACGCCGGACTGCCCGACGGTGTGTTCAACGTCCTGCACGGTGACAAGACCGCGGTCGACGGGCTCCTGGACCACCCGGACGTCCAGGCCATCTCGTTCGTCGGCTCCACGCCGATCGCCAAATACGTGCACGAGCGGGCCACCGCCTCGGGCAAGCGCGTCCAGGCCCTGGGCGGCGCCAAGAACCACGCGGTGGTCATGCCCGACGCCGACCTGGAGTTCGCCGCCGACCACCTGACCGCCGCCGCGTTCGGCTCCGCCGGGCAGCGCTGCATGGCCATCTCCGCGGCCGTCGCCGTGGGCGAGGCCGCCGACGCCCTGGTGCCGGTGCTCGCCGACAAGGCCAAGGCGATCAAGGTCGGCCCCGGCCAGGACGCCACCAACGAGATGGGCCCGGTCATCACCGCCCAGGCCCGCGACCGTGTCGCCTCGTTCGTCGGTTCCGGCGAGGAGCAGGGCGCCGTCGTGGTGGTCGACGGCCGCGACCTGGAGGTGGAGGGGCACGAGGAGGGCTTCTTCGTCGGTCCGTCGCTGCTCGACAGGGTCACCGCGGACATGGACGTCTACCGGCAGGAGGTCTTCGGGCCGCTGCTGGTCGTGGTCCGCGCGGCCGACCTCGACGAGGCGATCGCGCTCATCAACGCCAACCCGTACGGCAACGGCACCGCCATCTTCACCGGCGACGGCGAGGTCGCGCGCCGCTTCCAACGCGGGGTCACCGTCGGGATGATCGGCGTCAACGTGCCGATCCCGGTCCCGATGTCGCACTACTCCTTCGGTGGATGGAAGGACTCGCTGTTCGGCGGCGACCACATCCACGGCCCCGAGGGCGTGCACTTCTACACCCGCGCCAAGGTCGTCACCAGCCGGTGGCCGCACGTCGACCGCTCGGTCGCCGCCGCCTTCGACTTCCCGACTCACGGCTGAGGCGGTCCGGGCCGCGGTACCGACTCCACCGTGGCCCGGCCCCCGGTTCACCTTTCAACGCGTTCTCCGAAACGAGGCAGAAATGACCGACAAACTGGTCCTCGGGTCCGCACCCGACTCCTGGGGTGTGTGGTTCCCCGAGGACGAGCACCAGACGCCGTGGAACCGGTTCCTCGACGAGCTGTTCGAGGCCGGGTACGAGTGGCTCGAACTGGGCCCCTACGGGTACCTGCCCACCGACCCCGCGCAACTGGCCGACGAGGTGGGCCGACGCGGCCTGAAGGTCTCCGGCGGCACCGTGTTCGGCAACCTGCACGACCCGCACGCCTGGGACGACACCGTCGCCACGGTCCGCAGGGTGGCCGAGCTGACCGCCGCCGTGGGCGCGCACCACCTGGTCTTCATCCCGCCGATGTACCGCGACGAGAAGACCGGCGAGTTCAGCGAGTCCCCGACGCTCGACGACGGACAGTGGCGCAATCTGCACCGGTCCGCCGACGAACTCGGCAAGATCCTGCTCAACGACTACGACGTGCGGCTGTGCCTGCACTCGCACGCCGACAGCCACGTCCAGACCCAGCCCGAGATCGAGCGCTTCCTGGACGGCACCGACCCGGAGTACGTCTCCCTGTGCCTGGACACCGGTCACGTCGCTTACGGGGGCGGCGACGCGGTCGACCTGATCCGCCGCTACTCCGAGCGCGTGGACTACGTCCACATCAAGCAGATGGACCCGGAGATCATCCGCCAGGTCCATGAGGAGAAGCTCGGCTTCGGCGAGGCCGTCAAGCGCGGCGTGTGCGTGGAGCCCCCGGCGGGGGAGCCCGCACCCGCGGCGGTGATCGACGCGCTGCGCGAGGTCGACGCCCGCCTGTTCGTCATCGTCGAACAGGACCTCTACCCCTGCGAGCCGGACGTCCCGCTGCCCATCGCGGTCCGGACCCGCAAGTACCTCAACAGCTGCGGATTGGGGGCGCGCCACCAGAAGGCCTGACACACAGCCCGACCACGCTGAGCCGCCGGTGCGGTGGCTCCCCGCAAGTCGCGTCCGCCCCTCGTGACCGCCATAACCGCAGTCGAGTGAATCCCCCTGACCGATGAGAGGTCTCATCATGAAGCGCAACACCAGCCACACCGCTCTGATCGCCGGTGCCGCGGGCCTGGTCCTCGCCGCCTCGGCGTGCAGCTCCGAGGGAGGCCGCGACGTGGCAGAGGAGGGCGTCGACACCCCCGAACTCACCATCGCGATGATCACCCACGAGGTCCAGGGCGACACGTTCTGGGACATCATCCGCTCGGGTGCCGAGGACGCCGCGGCCAAGAGCAACATCACCCTGGAGTACGCCGCCGACCCCGAGGCCAGCGAGCAGGCCGGCCTCATCCAGAACGCGGTCGACCGCGGCGTGGACGGCATCGCCGTCACCCTGTCCAAGCCCGACGCGCTGGAGGGCGCCATCGCCGACGCCCAGGAGGCCGGCATCCCGGTGGTCGCGTTCAACTCCGGTATCGAGGACTGGGCGGACATGGGCGTCCAGCAGTACTTCGGCACGGACGAGCACCTGGCGGGGACCGCCTTCGGCGAGCGCCTCAACGAGGTCGGCTCGGAGAAGGCCCTGTGCGTCATCCAGGAGCAGGGGCACGTCGCCCTGGAGACCCGCTGCGCCTCCCTGGGCGAGGCCTTCGAGGGCGAGTCCGAGGTGCTCTACGTCGACAGCGCGAACATGCCCGAGGTCCGCTCCGGCATCTCCGCCAAGCTCCAGCAGGACGACGAGATCGACTACGTCGTCACGCTGGGCGCCCCGATCGCCATGACCGCGATCGACGCCATCGACGACGCGGGCAGCGACGCCACCGTCGCCACCTTCGACACCAACAGCGACCTGGTCGGGGCACTCCAGGAGGGCGTCGTCCAGTGGGCCGTCGACCAGCAGCCCTACCTGCAGGGCTACCTGGCGGTCGACTCCCTGTGGCTCTACAACACCAACGGCAACACCTCCGGCGGCGGCACCGAGCCCGTCCTGACCGGACCGGCGTTCATCGACGAGACCAACGTCGACCAGGTCGCCGAGTACGCCGAGCGGGGAACGCGATGACCACGGGTCGGACCCTCAGCCCGACGGAGCCGAAGGGCGGCTCGGAGAAGAGCCTCCGGGTGACCCAGCGTTCGGCGCTGCGCAAGTTCATGACCCGGCCGGAGGTCGGCTCCCTGGTCGGCGCGGTCATCGTCTTCAGCGTCTTCTTCACGATCGCCGACCCGTTCCGCACCGGTGCCGCGTTCGCGACGATCCTGTACGCGAGCTCCACCATCGGCATCATGGCGGTGGGCGTGGCACTGCTGATGATCGGCGGCGAGTTCGACCTCTCCGCCGGCGTCGCGGTGATCGCCTCCGGGCTCACCGCCTCCATGTTCGCCTGGTACTTCTCGGTGAACGTGTGGGTCGGCGCCGCGGCCGCCCTGGTGGTCTCGCTCACCATCGGGTTCCTCAACGGGTGGATCCTCGTCCGTACCAGACTGCCCAGCTTCCTGGTGACGCTGGCGATGTTCCTGATGCTCCAGGGCCTCAACATCGCGATCACCAAGCTGATCACCGGGCAGGTCTCCACCACGAACATCTCCGCCATGGACGGCTTCGATTCGGCGCGAGCGGTCTTCGCCTCCAGCTTCTCCGTCATGGGGGTCAACGTCCGGATCACCGTCGTGTGGTGGATGGTGTTCGTCGGCCTGGCCACGTGGGTGCTGATGCGGACCAAGGTCGGCAACTGGATCTACGCGGTCGGCGGGAACCAGGAGAGCGCCCGGGCGGTCGGTGTGCCGGTCGCCAGGGTCAAGATCGGCCTGTTCATGACGGTCGGGTTCTTCGCCTGGTTCTCCGGCATGCACCTGCTCTTCATGTTCAACACGGTGCAGTCCGGTGAGGGCGTCGGCAACGAGCTGCTCTACATCATGGCCGCCGTGGTCGGCGGATGCCTGCTCACCGGCGGTTACGGGACGGTGATCGGCGCCGCGATCGGCGCCTTCATCTACGGCATGACCCGCCAGGGCATCGTGTACGCCGGCTGGGACAACAACTGGGTGTTCTTCTTCGTCGGCGCGATGCTGCTGCTGGCGGTCGTCGTCAACGGCTGGGTCCGCACCCAAGCGAACAAGAGGTGACCGAGGTGAGCACGATGACGAGTGCGAAGGCGTCCGCCGACGCCGGAGCGCGGACCGCCCCGCTGCTCGAACTGGACGGGGTCGGCAAGAGCTTCGGCAACATCAGGGCGCTGACCGACATCAGTCTGAAGGTCGGGGCGGGCGAGGTCACCTGCATCCTCGGCGACAACGGCGCGGGCAAGTCCACGCTGATCAAGATCATCGCCGGGCTGTACAAGCCCACGTCGGGCCGCTACCTGGTCGACGGTGGGACGGTGGACTTCTCGTCCCCGCGCGACGCACTGGACCTGGGCATCGCCACCGTCTACCAGGACCTGGCGATCGTGCCGCTGATGCCGGTGTGGCGCAACTTCTTCCTCGGCTCCGAGCTGCGCAAGGGGGTCGGCCCCTTCCGGATGCTCGACACCGCACGGATGCGCCGCATCGCCGACGAGGAGCTGAGGAAGATGGGCATCGACCTGCCCGACATCGACGCTCCGGTCGGCAACCTGTCCGGTGGACAGCGCCAGGTCGTGGCGATCGCCCGCGCGGTGTACTTCGGCGCCCGGGTCCTGATCCTGGACGAGCCCACGGCGGCGCTGGGCGTCAAGCAGTCCGGCGTGGTCCTGAAGTACATCAGCGCGGCCCGCGACGCGGGACTGGGCGTCATCTTCATCACGCACAACCCGCACCACGCGTTCCTGGTCGGCGACCACTTCGTGATCGTCAAGCTCGGCCGGATGGAGCTGGACCAGCCCCGTTCCGAGCTGACCCTGGACGACCTCACCCACCACATGGCGGGCGGGGCCGAGCTGGACGCGCTACAGCACGAGCTCAAGCGCGGTGAGGCGCCGGAGGTCGCGCCGCTGCACGACTCCGGGGGCGAGGGCCCCGATGTCCGACGGTTCTGACGGCCCTTCGGCCGCACGGATGGAACGAGAGAGGAGACGGGCACGATGACCGTCAAGGTAGGGGTGATCGGCACCGGCTGGATCGGGGCCGAGCACATCCGGAGGATCACCACCTCGATCGGTGGTGCCGAGGTGGTCGCGGCGACCGACATCGACGCCGACCGTGCCGCCCGGGCGGTCGAGGGGACCGGTGCGCGCGTGCTGGCCGACGGTACGGAGGTGATCGCGGCCGACGACGTCGACGCGGTCGTGGTCACCTCCTGGGGGCCGGCGCACGCCGAGTCGGTGCTCGCCGCCATCGCGGAGGGCAAGCCGGTCTTCTGCGAGAAGCCGCTGGCCACCACCGCCGAGGACGCCCAGCGCATCCTCGACGCCGAGCAGCGGCACGGTTCGCGGCTGGTGCAGGTCGGCTTCATGCGGCGCTTCGACGCCGGCTACGTCCAGATGAAGGAGGTCGTCTCCTCGGGCGGGATCGGCGCCCCCCTGATGGCGCACTGCGTCCACCGCAACCCGACGGTGCCCGAGACGTACCACTCGGAGATGGCGGCTCAGGACACCGCCGTGCACGAGATCGACGTGATGCGCTGGCTGCTGGACGACGAGATCTCCGCCGTCCAGGTCATCACCCCGCGCCCGACCGGCAACCGCTTCGAGCACCTGCGCGATCCGCAGTTCATGCTCTTCGAGATGGCCGGTGGGGCACGGGTGGACCTGGAGGTGTTCGTCAACTGCCGGTACGGCTACGAGATCGGCTGCGAGGTCGTGGGGGAGGAGGGCACGGTCCGGCTTCCGGAGATCCCGGGCGTGGTCGTGCGGAACTCCGGGCACCGGAGCACCCCGGTCCCACAGGACTGGACGACGCGGTTCGCCGCCGCCTTCGACGCCGAGTTCGAGGCGTGGGTCCGGGAGGTCGCGGCGGGGACGCCGACGACCGGGCCCAATGCCTGGGACGGCTACGCCGCCACGGTCGTCACCGACGCGGCCGTGCGGTCGCTGCACTCGGGAGGGGTCGTGGAGACCGGGATCAAGGACCGACCGGCCTTCTACGCCTGAGAGGGGTGTGAACAACGATGAAGATCGCGATCGACCCGTACATGTTCCGCGGCCTGCCGATGGCCGAGATGGTCCGGACCGTGGCGGACATGGGCTACTCGTACATCGAGCTGTCCCCGCGGGCCGAGTTCATGCCGTTCTTCCGGCACCCGCGGGCCGACGACGCGCGGGTGGCCGAGCTGAGGTCCGTGCTGCGCGAGACCTGTGTGGAGCTGTCCTCGATCCTGCCGCTGTACACGTGGTCCAGTCCCGTCGAGGAGGAGCGCCGGGACGCGGTCCGCTACTGGAAGCGGATGATCGAGGTGGCGGTCGAGCTGGGCGTCACCCTGATGAACTCCGAGTTCAACGGCCGTCCGGAGAGGGCCGCCGAGAGCGAGGGGGCCTTCTGGCGGTCCATGGAGGAGCTGCTGCCGATCTTCGAGCGCGAGGGGATCGCCCTCAACCTGGAGGCGCACCCGGACGACTTCTGCGAGGAGAACGGTCCCGCCGTGGACCTGGTCCGGGCGATCAATCGGCCGTGGGTGAACTACCTGTACTGCGCCCCGCACACCTTCCACCTGTCGGGAGCCGAGCCCGGGGCGGACATCCGCGCGATGATGGAGTACGCGGGCGACAAGCTCAAGCACGTCCACATCGCCGACTCCTTCGACCACAAGGGGTCGTCGGGCCTGCGGTACATCCTCAACCCTCCGGGGACGACCGCGCGCGTCCACCAGCACCTGGACATCGGCCAGGGCGAGGTGGAGTGGGACGCGTTCTTCCAGACCCTGCGCGACCTGGACTTCGACGGGGTGGCCACGGTGTGCGTGTTCGGCTGGGAGGAGCGGGCGCGCGAGTCCTCGGAGTTCATGCTCGACCGGGTCACCAGGGAACTGGTGGCCTGACCCGGGACACCGGGGCGTCGATTCGGCGGCGTGACGCCGCCAGGGGCGCGACGGCCCCGGTCGGGCGCCGCGATCGGACCACCGGTCCGGTCGCGGCGCCCTCTTGCGTCCCTCGACCACCGGGTTCCCCGGAGGCGCCCGGAGCCGACGTTCGGGCCGCTGCGGCGCCCGGCGTCGGGGACTCCCGGTCGTACACGGTCCACGGGGGACCTCGCATCCCGGGGCGCGGGTCCGCGTGTCCGTTCTCCGTCGGGGACGCCCTTCGATCGAGGCACGCCACATCATTCCCCTTCATTCTCTTTGCATCCCTCAAGCAAGGAAGTTTAAAGTACTTTAGTCAATCCCAAAGGGGAGTGGTGCGCCAGGTCCGGCGCGAAAAAGGAAGGGGTCCGTCCATGAGCGCGATCTATCGGTCCGAGGCGGGGGAGCGGGAGATCCTGCGGCGGTATCGGGAGGTGCTGGACGCCTGGCCGGTGCCCGCCGAGCGGGTACGACTGCCCACCCGCGAGGGCGAGACGTTCGTCCTGGTCAGCGGACCCGAGGACGCGCCGCCCGTGGTGCTGTTGCACGGATCGGGTGCCAACGGTTCCACCTGGGCGGGGGACGTCGCCTCCTGGTCCCGGAACCTGCGGGTGCACGCCGTCGACATGGTCGGCGAACCCGGGCTGAGCGCGCCTTCGCGCCCGGCTCTGGACTCCGACGCCGTCGCCCTGTGGCTGGACGACGTCATGGAAGGCCTCGGGCTGTCCCGGGCCGCCTTCGTGGGCATGTCCCTGGGCGGATGGACCGCGCTGGACCACGCGATCCGTCGCCCCGGCCGGGTCGAGCGGCTGGCACTGGTGTGCCCCGGAGGCATCGGTCGGCAGACCCCGCTGCGGCTGGCCGCCGCCCTGGTCTGGAGTCCGTTCGGCCGGTGGGGGCGGCGGCGCTCGGTGCGGGCCGTCCTGGGCCTGCACGCCCCCGAGCACACGCCGGTGGTGGACGAGGTGACCGCGACCTTCAGGGCCTTCCTGCCGCGTACCGAGCGGCTGCCCGTGTTCTCCGACGCCGACCTGCGGGGCCTGGAGACGCCGATGTTCGTCGTCGTGGGCGGCCGGGACCGCATGTTCGACTCCGCCCGGACCGCGCGGCGGGTGCGCGAGCACGTTCCGCACGCCACCGTCACCGTGCTGCCCGACGCCGGGCACGCCCTCATGGGCCAAGGGCCCGCGGTGCTCGACTTCCTGCGCGCCGGGTGAACCTCGGGCGCGGTGACGGCGCTGGTAGCGCGCGACGCGGACCCGGTCGCCGCAGCGTTCGGGGGAGCACCAGCGGCGTTTGGGGTGCGCGGGCAGGAACGACAACACGCAGTCGGGGGCCTCGCAAGCGCGCACCCGGGTGACGTCGGGGCCGGTGAGCAGGTCCACCACGTGGCCGGCCAGCCGGCGCGCACCCTCGACCACCGCTCCAACATGGCCGCCCACCCGCGTCGGCAGGCCCACCTGCGCGAACCGGCCCCGCCGACGCTGGTGCCGTGGGGGTGGACCAAGTACGCCGGAAAACGGCAATGGGCTGGTCGACCGCCACGTTCTGGTCAGAGGCGTAGAGGTCCGCGTTCACTGCCGGTCGCACGGCGGGGCTGAGAGACCGATCCGGTGCGGGTGCCGGCGAACAGTTGACCTGAACTTATGTTGAGATCCTAGGCTTCGCCCATGGAGAACACACCCACCACCCCCTCCACCCCCGACCTCGACGAGAAGCGCATCCGTGAGTTCGTCGCACGCTCGCAGCAGGCACAGTCGGACCTCGACGTACTACCGGCGCTGCACACCCCCGACATGGTGATCATCAACTTCCACGGGCGGCGCCTCTTCGGTCGCGAGACCTTTGCCGCAGCCATGACCGAGGCGCTCTCCTCCCCCCTCAATGACATCCGGACCGAGCTGGAGGTGCACGACATCCGTTTCACCACACCCGATGTCGCCGTCGTCAGCCTGACCAAGACGGTCCACGACGAGCGGGCCGACGCGCCGGACACCGCTCCCCTGACCGGTGCCATGACCTACGTCCTGGTACGTGAGGGGGACGACTGGCGTATCGCGCTGGCGCAGACGACACCGATCCGCTGAGCGCCCAAGGGCGCTCCCGGGGGTCGAGACTGGTAAGAGCCGTTGATCGAGTGATCTGTATTGTCTGTGACTCTCGCCGCTTCGGTCACTGTGTGTGATGGTAGAGGTAGGGCTCTTCGGCTGGTAGCCACTTCAGGTCGGTCCGGCTCAGATCCAGCCGTGCTCGGCGGCGATCCGCGCGGCCTCGTGCCGGTTCGAGACGTCGAGCTTGGCGATGGCGGCCGTGAGGTGATTGCGCACGGTCCCCCGGGAGAGACAGACGCGCCTGGCGATCTCCTCGACGGGCGCGCCGTCGCGTGCCAGGGCGAGGATGTCGGCCTCGCGCGGGCTGAGCGGGGAGTCGCCCGCGCTGATCGCCTCGGCTGCGAGCTCGGGGTCGACGTAGCGTCCACCGGCCGCGACGTTGCCGACGACCTCGGTGAACGTGCGGGAGGAGACGGTCTTGGGCAGGAAGCCGCGCGCGCCGGCGGCCAATGCCGACTTCAGGTAGCCGGGCCGGCCGTGCGAGGTCACGATGATGCATCGGCAGTCGGGCAACCGCCTGGCGAGCCGCCGGGTCACCTCGATCCCGTCGGGGCCGGGCAGCTGCAGGTCGAGCAGGGCCACGTCGGGACGGACCCGCAGGGCCGTCGCCAGCGCCTCGTCACCGGAGGCCGCCCGGCCGACGATCTCGAAGCCGTCCTCCAGGTCGAGCAGACCGGCGATGGCGTCGCGGATGAGGTGTTCGTCATCGGCGACGAGAATGCGGGTCGTACGCGTCATGCGGGGCCTTCCTCCTGGAGCGGGACCGTGGCGTCGAGCACGAACCAGTCTCCGTCACGGCGGGTGGTGACGCGTCCGCCGAGCGCGTGCACACGCTCGGACATCGCGCGGAGCCCGGTACCCCCGGTGGTGGCCGCAACGGTACCCTCACCCCCTCTGGTCAGCGCGGAGTCGGTGGTACCGGCCCCGTCGTTGGCGATGGTGAGGAGTACGTGTCCCTCCTCGTGCGCGCTCGTGAGCGTGACCCGCGTCGCCGCCGAGTGGCGCAGCACGTTCGTGACGCCCTCGCGCACGACCCACGCCAGGGCCTGCGCGCACTCCTCGGGCACGGGGTCGCCGACCACCGTGCAGCGGATGCCGGCGGAGGCCAGCAGTGATCGCGCGCCGGACACCTCGTCGTCCCAGCTCGTGTGGAGTTCACCGCGCACGACCTGGCGGACCTCGGTTCCGGCCTCCTCGGTGAGTCGCCGGATCTCGGAGATCTCCTCCGTAGCCCGTGCGGCGTGGCCGCGCAGGACGAGCTCGGAGGCCAGGGAACTCTTGACAGCGATCGTCGCCAGGGTGCGGCCGAACAAGTCGTGCAGATCGCGTGAGATACGCAGGCGCTCGTTCGCGAGCGCCAGCGCGGCACGGGTCTCGTGTGCCGTCTGGAGCTCGCGCAACACCCGCAGCATCCACGCGCTCGACCAGCAGGCCCACAGGACGCTGCTGATCACGATCGCGCCTGTCACCAGCACCGGGAGGCCTGGAAACCCCGTGAGCAGCAGGGCCAGGACCAGGACCGCCGCGTTGAGGCCGAGCGCCGGGCGTGCACCGAGGGCGGGAACGAAGCTCGCGGCGGCCGAGGCGAGCGCCGCCGCGAGCGTCACCCCCATCGCGGGCAGGGGGATCCCGGGCGCCACGACGACGAACGCCGCCAGAGCCGGCACCCACACCGCGATCACGGCGAGGGGCGGGCGACGTGCACGGCCGACGACGGTGTCGATGCTCCAGTTGACGACCATGACGTTGCCGACGGTCAGCGCGAGCGCGAGGACGAACCCGAGTGCCACCAGCGGGCCCGCGGGGTCCGCGCCGGCCGTCAGCACGGAGCCGGACAGGGTGACGACCGGAATCGTGACGATGCCGTAGGTGGACCAGCGTACGTAGGCCTCGAACTTGCGTGCGCCGACCAGCGGTGAATCGCTCATGGCCCTCATTGTCCCGTCAGACCCGCCCGGGGTGTGGGTCCGAGGGGGTCGGGGCCGGCCCCGACCGACGGGTGCGCAGCCACACCACGGCCGCGATCACGGCAACGGTGACGCTGGGCACGAGCAGGGCCGGGGACCCGGTGCCCGCCGACCGGTCCGCGATGGAGGCGCCGATGTCGGTGTGCAGGGCGATGGCGAAGAGGAAGAGGAGCGTGTTGAGCAGGGCGTGGATGACGACCGCGGTCTCGATGCCGCCGGTGCGCCAGGTGATGACGGCCAGGCTGACGGCGAGCGTGAAGTACCAGAGGTTGATCCACAGGTCTCCCGCGCCGTGGATGGCCGTGAACAACAGGCTGGAGACGAGGACGCCGACGACCAGCCCGACCCGCGGACCCCGGCTCCAGCCCCCGGCGACCCGGAAGACCAGTCCGCGCAGGCCGTACTCCTCGCCCGCCGCCTGGAGGGGCACCAGCAGGAGGGTGAGCACGAGCATGCCGACCAGATCGGCGACCGGCCAGTGGGTCTGCTCGGCGGGCGTCGAGACGTTCAGGACGGTTATGGCGATCAGCCAGAAGGGGCCGATGAACAGCAGCGCCCGGCCGAGCACGTCGAACCGGAAGCGCGAGAGCACCGAGTGCAGCGAGGCGCCCCGCACCCCGTAGAGCCACCGTTGGATGAGCATGCTCCACGGGACGAGCAGGGCGAGCGAGAACATGGTCGCGCCGTGGTAAAGCGGCGTGTAGTCGGTGCCGCCCGCCGCCGGGTTGGTTCTGCCCATCCGGGCGTCGATGAGCGCGGCGGCTTGGGAGGCGGCGAAGCTGATGACGAACAGACCCGCGACCAGGAGCACGATGGCGAGGACGCCGCGTGCGATACGGCGTTTGTCTCCGGCGAGGACAC
The DNA here is from genome assembly GCF_031845465.1 of Nocardiopsis lambiniae. Lineage (NCBI taxonomy): Bacteria > Bacillati > Actinomycetota > Actinomycetes > Streptosporangiales > Nocardiopsidaceae > Nocardiopsis > Nocardiopsis lambiniae. The sequence continues at coordinate 43,761 of NZ_JAVREP010000024.1, forward strand.
GGTGGTACTCCACGCCGGGCGGGACCGGCCGCGGTCCGCGCCGACGCGGGGTCGGCGCGGCCTGGTAGGCGGGGGCGGGTGTCCGCGCCGCTCCCGTGTGCGGGAGCCCGCGGAACGCCTCGGCCGCGTCGGCGGATGGCCGGGGCGGAGGGAAACGGTCGTCGTTGGAGTTCATGCTCCGAACCTAAGCCGGAGCCGACCCCTTACAGAGTGTCGCCGATCATGGGTTTTCTCCCCGATGTGCACGGTCCGGCCATGACATCTGTCATGGGCGAACCGGAGCACACGCGTCGGCTCGGGGTCGTGGGGGATCCTCAGCGGCCTGCGTGTGCCGGTGGTCGGTCAGCGGTCCTCGTGCGCCTTTCGGGTCTTCTGGAAGGGCAAGAGCGGCGGTACCGGAGCCGCGAGGCCCTCACCGACTTCCCGGACCGACCCCCCGAAGGAGGGCACGACGCCGGCGATGGTCGCCATCGCGCGATGACCGCCCCGGCGGCGGGGTCCGGCTGATCCGGGAACAGGACCGATCTTTTGTCCTAGGACATATCGGCTTATGATGGGGGCATGTCGGAGCCGACCATCACCGGGGATTCCGCGTCCGCGATCGCCGACTCGGTACGCGACCTGATCGCGCGCGGGGAGTTGCGCCCCGGCGACGTGCTGCCCTCGGTCCGCGCGCTGGCCGTCCGGCGGGGGGTGAACCGCAACACCGTCGCGGCCGGATACGCGGCGCTGGCGGCGGCGGGGATCGTCGAGACCCGCCGCCGCGGGGGCACGGTGGTGCGCGCCCTGGTGCCCGTGGCCGGCGAAGGCGCCCCCGCGCCCGGCGTCGCGGTGAACCTCGCCGACGGCAACCCCGATCCGGCGCTCCTGCCCGCACTGCCCGACCTACGGGGCTACTCGACGGTCCTGTACGGCTCGCCCGGGATCGATGAGGGTCTGGGCCGCTGGGCCGAACGGCACCTGCTCCCCGACGCCGGTCCCGACGGGGCACTCGTGCTCACCCACGGAGCCGTGGACGCGGTCGAGCGCGTGCTGAGCGCGCACCTGACGCGCGGGGACGCGGTCGCCGTCGAGGACCCGTGCTTCCTCTCCAGTATCGGCACGCTCCGACTCAACGGATACCGCCCCGTGCCCGTACCGGTCGACGAACACGGCATGACCACCGACGGACTGCGCGCGGCCCTGCGAGCGGGGGTGCGGGCGGTGGTGTGCACCCCGCGGGCGCACAACCCGACCGGGGCGAGCCTGACCGCGCGGCGCGCGGAGGAACTGCGCGCGCCCCTGGCGGCCCATCCGGAGGTGCTGGTGATCGAGGACGACCACTTCTCGGCCCTGGCCCGCACCCCCTACCGGCGCGTCACCCCCGTCGGTACGGCCCGCTGGGCGTTGGTCCGCTCGGTCTCGAAGTTCCTGGGCCCGGACATGCGTCTGGCCCTGACGGTGTGCGACCGGGACACCGCGGACCGGTTGCGGGCCCGCCCTGCGGGGTGGGTCAGCCACGTGCTCCAGCACTTGGTCGCCGGCGTCCTCACCGACTCCGCCACACCGGCCCGGCTGGACCACGCCTCCCGGACGTACGCGGACCGGCGCAGGTCGTTGACCGACGCCCTGACCGCCCACGGCCTGTCCTGGTCGGAGGCCGCGGACGGCCTCAACGTGTGGATCCCCCTGACCGGGGTCCCGGAGACGGCCGTGGTCAACGCCCTGGCCGATCACGGGTGGGCCGTGCGACCCGGGTCGCTGTTCACCCTGGCCCACGGGCCGGCCATCCGGGTCACCACCTCCACCCTCCTCCCCGAACACGCCGACGCCTTCGCCGCGCGGCTGGCCGCCACCCTCGCCTCGATCACCTCGGAGAGCCCATGTTCACCGGCCTGAGCGCCTTCCCCTTGACCCCGCTGGACGACGACCGCTTCGACGAGCGCGCCTACGCCCGGCTCGTCACCCGCCTGGTCGAGGCCGGCGTCGACTCGATCGGCGCGCTGGGATCGACCGGCTCCTACGCCTACCTCGACCGCCGAGAGCGCGGCCGGGTGGCCCGAGCCGCCGTGCGCTCGGCGGGCGACACCCCGGTGATCGTCGGAATCGGAGCGCTGCGCACCTCCCAGGTGCGGGCCCTGGCCCAGGACGCCCAGGAGGCCGGCGCGGCCGGCGTGCTGCTGGCCCCGATGAGCTATCAGGCGCTCACCGACGACGAGGTGTTCGGACTCTACGAGGACGTCACCGCCGACCTGTCGGTGCCGCTGGTGGTCTACGACAACCCGGGCACGACGCACTTCACCTTCTCCACCGAGCTGTACGCGCGGATCGCGGGGCTGCCGAACGTGGCCGCGATCAAGATCCCCCCGGTCCCCTTGGACCCGGACGCCGCCCGTGAGCACGTCGCGGCGATCCACCGCGCGGTCCCCGAACACGTGCGCATCGGCGTCTCCGGTGACGGTGCCGCCGTCACCGGGCTGAACGCCGGCGGCCGGGTCTGGTTCTCCACGGTCGGCGGTACGGTGCCCGGCATCGTGACGCCCCTGGCCCGGGCCGCGCTCGACGGGGACCCCGCGGTCGCCGTGGCCGGGTCGAAGCGGTTGCGGCCCCTGTGGGACCTGTTCGCCGCCCACGGCAGCCTGCGGGTGACGGCGGCGATCGCCGAACACCTGGGGCTGGTCGCCCCGCACTGCCTGCCCCGCCCGGTCCAGGGGCTGGCCGCCGCCCAGCGTCAGCGGGTGGCCCGCCTCGTCGAGGAACTGCACCTGGCGTGAGCCGCACGAACACCCGGCCCGGACGAGGGCCGCCCCACGCCTTCGCGTCCGCCGCGCCGGCACCCGCCGATGCCGGCCAGGGCGCACGGCGGCGGGTCGGGGCCCTCAGGTGGGGGTCGTGTCCGGACCGGCCCGGCGAGGGCCTCGGGTCCCGGGGGACAGGTGCGCCTCCAGGGAGTCCAGGACGGAGGCCAGACCGGAGCGGAAGGTCTCGCGGGCCTCCTGCTCCAGGTAGGGCTCGTCCTCGGTCTCGTTGGCGAACGCGCCCGCCTCGGCCATCGCCGACAGCACCGGGAAGCGCGTCGTGAAATCGGGGGCGACCTCCTCCAGCAGCGCCGAGCGCTCGTACCACCACTCGTCCTCGGGCACACCGGTGACCGCCTCGGCACGACGTGCCTCGGCGGCGGTCTGCACCTGGCCGCGCACCAGGTTGTGCAGGGTGCCGTAGGTGTTGCGGATGCGGGCCGGGGACAGTCCGGCCCCGTGCAGGACGCCCGCCAGCGATTCGAAGAGCCGGTACTCGTTGGGGCCCAGGACCGGGCGGGCCAGCGAGATCTCCAAGGTCCACGGGTGGCGCAGGTAGAAGTCCCACAGGCGGTGCGCCCACGCCTCGGTGGCGGTGCGCCAGTCGGGGGAGTCGTCGGCCTCGGCGGCGTCGGCGGGTTCCCCGAAGGCGTGGTCGTACATCAGCTCGATGAGCTCGTTCTTGCTGGCCACGTAGGTGTAGAGGGACATGGCGGTGCGCCCCAGGCGTTCGCTGACGGCGCGCATGGACAGCGCCTCCATGCCGTCGGTGTCGGCCACGGCGACGGCCGTCTCCACCACCAGGTCCACGCTGAGTTCGGGACGGCGTCCGAGGGCCGCCGGCTCCGGACGGTCCCCCCGATCACGCCACAGCAGGGTCATCGCCCTGCGTGCGTCCCCTTGTCCGGCGTACACGACCACGATTGTCCCCCTTATGTCATAAACTCTTTCAGGTAGATACTTTATCGCATAAGGAAACTTGGGGTACAACGTGCGAACCGAGCATCCGGCCGACGGCCACGACAGCATCCAGGTCCGCGGGGCCAGGGAGAACAACCTGACGGGCGTCGACGTCGACATCCCCAAACGCCGCCTGACCGTGTTCACCGGCCTGTCCGGTTCGGGCAAGTCCTCACTCGTCTTCGGCACCATCGCCGCCGAGTCCCAGCGGCTCATCAACGAGACCTACACGACCTTCGTCCAGTCCTTCATGCCCAGCCCGGCCCGCCCCGAGGTGGACACGCTGCGCAACCTCAGCGCGGCGATCATCGTCGACCAGGAGCGTATGGGCGCCAACTCCCGCTCCACCGTGGGCACCGCCACCGACGCCGCCGCGATGCTGCGGATCGTCTTCAGCCGGGTGGGCACCCCGCGCCTGGAACCCTCCAGCGCGTTCAGCTTCAACAACGCCGAGGGCATGTGTCCCGAGTGCGAGGGCCTGGGCCGGGTCAACACGATCGACGTCGACGAACTGGTCGACGCCGACCTGTCCCTGAACGAGGGCGCCATCACCGCGCCCGGGTACGGCGTGGGCACCTGGTACTGGCAGGTCTTCGTGGGCTCCGGGCTGCTGGACCCCGACAAGAAGGTGCGCGACTACACCGACGGGGAACGCCACGACCTCCTCCACCACCCCGGCACCAAGATCAAGGTGGGCACCAACAACGTCGGCTACGAGGGCCTGGTCCCCAAGATCAAGCGCACCCACCTGGTCAAGGACCGCGACAAGATGCAGGCGGGGCTGCGCGCGTTCGTGGACCGCGCCGTCACCTTCTCCACCTGCCCCGAGTGCGAGGGCACCCGCCTCAACGCCGCCGCCCGGTCGGTGAAGGTCGCCGGACGCACCATCACCGAATGCTCGGCCATGCAGATCGACGACCTGGCCGTGTTCGCGCGCTCCCTGGACGAGCCCTCCGTCAAACCCCTCCTGGACACACTGGGGCACACCCTGGACTCCCTGGTGGAGGTCGGACTCGGGTACCTCAGCCTGGACCGGGAATCGGGCACCCTGTCGGGCGGGGAGTCCCAGCGGGTGAAGATGGTCCGCCATCTGGGCTCCAGCCTCAGCGACGTCACCTACGTGTTCGACGAGCCCACCGTCGGACTGCACCCGCACGACATCGAGCGGATGAACGGCCTGCTGCTGAGCCTGCGCGACAAGGGCAACACGGTGCTGGTGGTCGAGCACAAGCCGGAGACGATCGCCCTGGCCGACCACGTCGTGGACCTGGGGCCGGGCGCCGGTCCCGCCGGCGGTCGCATCACCTACACCGGCGACGTCGCGGGACTGCGCGCCTCGGGCACCCTCACCGGCGACCACCTGGACCACCGGGCCCGGCTGCGCGACCAGGTGCGCACCCCGACCGGGGTACTGCCCATCACCGGGGCCACCTCCCACAACCTCAAGGACGTCAGCGTGGACGTCCCCCTGGGGGTGCTGACCGTGGTCACCGGCGTGGCCGGGTCGGGCAAGAGCTCCCTCGTCCACGGGGCGCTGCCGGGCCGCGAGGGCGTGGTGGTCGTCGACCAGTCGCCCATCAAGGGATCACGGCGCTCCAACCCCGCCACCTACACCGGCCTGCTGGACCCGATCCGCACCGCCTTCGCCCGCGCCAACGGGGTCAGGGCGGCCCTGTTCAGCGCCAACTCCGACGGTGCCTGCCCCGAGTGCAAGGGAGCCGGGGTCATCTACACCGACCTGGCGATGATGGCCGGCGTGGCCACGACCTGTGAACAGTGCGAGGGCAGGCGGTTCCGGCCCGAGGTGCTCGTCCACGAGCTGCGCGGCCGCAACATCGCCCAGGTGCTGGCGATGTCCGTGGTGGAGGCCCGGGAGTTCTTCCCCTCCGGCAACGCCCGCGTCATCTTGGACCGCCTCCACGACGTGGGCCTGGGCTACCTGGGTCTCGGTCAGCCGCTGACCACCCTCTCGGGCGGTGAGCGCCAGCGCCTCAAGCTGGCGATCTCCATGGCCCGCCAGGGCGCGGTGTACGTGATGGACGAACCCACCAGCGGCCTGCACCTGGCCGACGTGGACCGGTTGCTGGCGCTGTTGGACCGCCTGGTGGACGACGGCAACACGGTGATCGTCATCGAGCACCACCAGGCGGTGATGGCGCACGCCGACCACATCATCGACCTGGGACCGGGCGCCGGGTACGAGGGCGGCCGGGTGGTGTTCGAAGGCTCCCCGGCGGCGCTGATCGCCGACGCCGACACCCTCACCGCCCGCCACCTGCGCACCTATCTGGGGCGATGACCCCGCTCACCCCCCCGGAGTGGCACCGCCCCGCCCCCCCGGCGGGCCCACCGTGCGGGCGTCTCGCCCACCGTCTCCCGTTCCCGGGACGCGGTGGGCGGCGACGCCCGCCATCACGGCCGGGGCCCGCGGTACGGCACGAGGACGTGAGCGCGGAGCCGAGGCTCCTCGTTCTCCGGACGCGCCGAGCACGAAGCGGGGGTTCACCGGAACGCGTCCCGGCGGGGTGGGCTGGAGGCGCGGAAAACGGACCGGTAGGCGAGGGGGCTCACGCCGACGACCCGGTGGAAGTGGCGGCGCAGCGTGGTGGCGGTGCCCATGCCGCAGCGGGCGGCGATCTGCTCGACGGTGGCGTCGGTGCTCTCCAGGAGTTCCTGGGCCAGGTGGATGCGCCGGCGGTGCAACCACGCCAGCGGCGTCGTCCCCGTTTCGGCCCGCATCCGCCGGACGAGCTGTCGGGAACTCAGACCGGCCCGTCGGGCCAGGTCCTCGACGGTCAGGGGCAGGTCGAGGCGTGCGCGGGCCCACTCCAGGGCCTCGCCCAGGGTGTCGGTGGGGAGGGGGACGGCCGGTGGGGCGATGAACTGGGCCTGACCGCCCGGGCGATGGGCCGGTGCCACGAGGCGGCGGGCGAGCCCGGCGGCAGCCGCGGCCCCGTGGTCGGCGCGCACCAGGTGCAGGCACAGGTCCAGGGCCGCGGTCTTGCCCGCCGAGGTGAGGACCCGACCGTTGTCGGTGTAGAGGACGTCGGCGCGCACCTCCACGGACGGGTGGAGCCGGGCCAGCGCGTCGGCGTGCATCCAGTGCGTGGTGGCGGCCCGGCCGTCGAGCAGGCCGGCGGCGGCGAGCACGAAGGAACCGGTGCACAGGGACACGACCCGACTCCCGGCGTCGTGGGCCGCGCGCAGGGCCGACAGGAACGCGGGGGAGGGGTCCGCCTCGGGAAGGCGGGTCGCGGGCACGACCACGGTGTCGACCCCGACCAGGTCCGCCCACCGTCGCGCGGGAACCCCCGGCAGCGGAGGGGCGACCGCGCCACTGGTGGTCGAGGCGGTCGCACGCCTGCTGGACGGCCGTTCCCACGCGGTCGGGGCCGTCGCCCCCGGGGAGGCGTTCGACGCCGCCGACTTCCTGGCGGCCCTGTCCCCCGAGCCGCTGGCGGTGAATCTGTCCGAGGTCGCCGGGGCCCCGAGGGGGTAGGCGGCACCCGGACACCCCTCCCTCCGCCGCGCCGAGCCCGCGCACCGCCTCGGCGGGGGCCGCGGTGCGGTCACGGCCCCCGCCGGACCGCACCGGGCCCCCGCACCCGCGTCCCGGCGGTGCGGGGACGCGGGGTGTCAGGCCCGGTCGGAGCCGTCGGAGACGGCCTCGGGGGCCTCGGTCGGCTGGGACAGGGTCCGCAGGCTCTCACCGGTCAGGACGGAGTGCACGCCGACGGCCACGGCGCCGATGCTGTCCACCCCGTACTGCATGCCGTCGTTGCCGTCGGTGAGGACGACGATGTCGTAGTCGCCGATCGACGTGTCCTGGAACCCGCCCATGCTGTTGATCCGCCAGGTGTCGGTGTTGTCGTAGGGCAGCCAGCCGTTCTTGTGGTACACCCCGGCACCGGCGGGCGCACCCGTGGGAACGCCCCAGCGCTGCGACTCGATCACGTCGCCCATGAGGCCGCGGGCGTACGCGCGCTCGTCCGCGCCGAGCACGTCGTTCTCGGTGCGGAGCACGCCGAGCAGGGTGAGCTGGTCCCGGACGTTGATCTTCATCAGCCCGGTGTACCCCTCGGGGTGGAGCTTCGTGCGGTGCATCCCCGCGAGGTCGAGGAAGCGCTGGAGGCGCTCGGGGCCCAGCTGATTGCGCAGCTCCACCGCGGAGTCGTTCCCGGACACCGTGATCATGTCGGTCGCGAGCTCCTTCTCCCGGGAGGTGAGTTCGCGCCCCTCGTCCATGGCCGTGCGCAGCAGGGCGCCGAGGATGACCACCTTGCCGGTGCTGGCGGCGTCGAACCGGTTTCTCGCGCCCAGCGCGCAGACGAGGTCCCCATCGAAGGCGGAGACCCCCACGGAGATGGTCCCTTCGCGCAGGCGGACCTCCTGTCGGATCCGCTGGTCGAGCCGTTTCGCGATCTCGGGATGCGCCTTCGAGGTGCAGATGGGCGCCCTCTTGGCCTCGGGGGCGGCGGTGGCTGTCGTGGTCGGGACGATGGCGAGGCCCGCGGCCAGCAGGGCGGTCAGCGCCACGGCCGTGGCCCGGCCGGTGTTCGTTCGGTCGGTGGACGTCATGTGTCTCCTCGGAGTGGTCGGACGGCGGGGGTGAGGGGGACCGGAGGTGGGCCCCGACCCGAGGGGCCGGGACCGCCGGGCCGGAGCGTCACGCACGGACTCCGTTCGGCGGTACGACGTTCATTCCGATGTGCTCTTCCTTTTCCGCTCCGCTCACCGGGACCGGTGAGCGGCGAATGCGGACGATCGTTGGTGCGGCAGCATCGGAAGACCGTTCTTCCTTCGCGTCCACTCCTCTATCGCCTTTCCCGGACGGACGGTTCTCTGATTCCACGTCTTTCTGATGGGAAAGGCGCGTCGGTCGCTTCTCTCGGAACACGGGAAGCCCGGTCTCGGAGCCGAAGACGCTCGCATCCTCCACGGAGAAAGCCCGCGAAGTCAAATCCTCCGGAGTGCGCGCACACACTCTTCTCGGCGTATCCCGAGTTCAGGGAAAGCGAACTGCCGACACGGCGGAATGTGATGATTCGATCATGAGATCTCATCACTCGGAATGTAATATTCGATGCGCGGATATCGCGGCCTGGTCAAACGCTGTACCGGTCGGCGGAGTTCGAGATCGTCGCCGGGCGCCGGGCGCGCTCCGCGGGCCCGGTCGGGGATGCGGCGAGAGGTGGCGGGGGTGTTCCCGGTGCGGCCGCTCACACGGCCGCACCGGACCTGCGAGGGGTCAGGCCGTTGGCTCCAGCAGGGCCTTGAGCCGGACCAGGCGCTCGCGCCAGGACTCCTTGGCCTCGGTCGCCGACTCCGGGTCGGACAACCGGGACTGTTCCACCGCCACCGAGACCCGGTCGTTCTTCCCGGCGGTGAGGTAGAGGACCACCCGGGTGCCGTCGGTCAGGTCCGCGGTGATCCGCCTGGGCGCGTTGTGCGAGAGCACCGTCAACTCCAGGCCGTCCGCCCAGCGTTCGCGGACCGACTCCTCCAGCAGCGCCGTGAAGATCTCCTCCATCGGCGCGCGGACCGTCTTGGACGCGGTGACCGAGTACCCGTCCTCGCGCTGGCCGGGGACGCGCATCCCCCGTTCCTGCTCGTAGGCCACCGTCAGCGACTGGGCCCACCAGCCCGGCACGCCCTGATCCCGCATCAGATGGGCGGCGATCTCCTTGTGGGTGCGCCCGGTGGCGCCCCAGGTGTCCAGCAGGGCGAACCACGTGTCGTAGTCACGGCCGGTGCGCTCGCGCACCGCCTCCTCCGAGACGCGCCCCCGCATCGCCGCGGTGGGCGTCCCGGCGGGGGTCTCCACCGGCGCCGCGGGCGGTTCTGCCGGGATCAGGTGGACGCGGGCCGCCGTGTAGCTCTCACCGGTCTTGGCCATACGCGAACGCACCCGCTGCTTGAACGACTTCTGCCTGGTCATGGCGTCTCCTCGGCAACAGCGGACCGACCCACGCTCGTCCACCCCGCCGTGAGGGCGCATCAGACCGGCGTCCCGAGGACCCGAAGTCCCCTTTGCCCCCTCTCAGCCGGTGGCGTGGGCACCGGAACCGGGGGTTGGGCGCGGGACCGCGCCGACCCTCAGTTTACTCCGATCACCGGCGTTCCTCCAGACCTGTGCACGATCACGGGTGGCACACCGTCACACCCGCCCCGATCGGGTCCGGTGCGCCCGTGTGCGGCCCGCACCCTCGGGCACGAACCCCTCGCTCGTCACCACCGGCCCCGCCCTCGTGATCCACGCCCGGTGGTCGGCGGCGTCGACCCGACCCCACCCCCTCGGAGCACCGCCGCCCCACCGGTCCCCGTCCGCCCCGGTCCAGGCCCGATGCGGCACCGAAGGCACGGTCGTCATGGTGCGACGGGGCGTCGTGGCCGCGCCGGAGCGTCTGGCATCGGCCACGCCCGCCAGGCGTGGCCGAACGGCCGAGGCCCTCGCGAGGGGTTCCCCCCTCTCCGGCCCGGGGCCCGTCCGGGGCGGCTCAGGGGCATCCCCCATGGCGATCCGGCCGCCGGTGTTAGATTCTGGCCATGCGGTCAAAAAATGAACCGAGCGGTCAGAAACGGTCCTTCATCGAGGAGGTCCGGCGGGAGCAGATCATCGCGGCGGCCATCGAGACCATCGCCGCGGTGGGCTTCCCCCGGGCCTCCCTGGCCCGGATCGCCGCCACGGCCGGCGTCAGCAAGGGCGTCATCTCCTACCACTTCGCCGGAAAGGACGAACTCGTGGACCAGGTGGTCACCACGGTCTACACCGACATCGCGGACACGATCCTGCCCGGGATCCTGGAGCAGGAGACCGCCACCGACATCCTGCGCGCCCACGTGACGGGCGTGGCCGAGTACGCCTTGGCCCATCCGGACCGGCTGCGCACGGTGACCGAGATCTTCGTGCACGCCCGCGGCGCCGATGGGACGCCCCGCTACGGGGTGGTGGCGGCCGAGCCCCTCTACGAGTCCCTGGAGGGGCTCTACCGGGAGGGGCAGCGGAACGGGGAACTGCGCGTCTTCGACCCCCGGGTCATGGCGGTCACCCAGCAGGCGGGCATCGACGCGATGTTCGGCTACTGGCTGGCGCACCCCGACACCGACCTGCTCGCCCACGCCCGTGAACTCGCCGACCTGTTCGTACGAGCGATCCGACCCGACTGAACCGCGCCGCGCACCCCCGACGACGAGGACGCACCATGGCACAGCCCGCCCCACCGATCACCGAACCCGCCGGCGGCACCCGTGCCCGCCTGCACCACATCGACAACCTACGAACGGCCCTGACCGTCCTGGTCGTGCTCCACCACGCGGCGTTGACCTACGGCAACATCCCCGTGTGGTTCTACCTGGAGCCGGTGGGCGACGCCTCGGCCGGGCTGCTGGACCTGTTCGTCATCCTCAACCAGACGTACTTCATGGGTCTGTTCTTCCTGCTGGCGGGCTACTTCGTGCCGGGCTCCGCCGACCGCAGGGGAACGGGCGGGTTCGTGCGCGAACGCCTGGTCCGCCTGGGCGTGCCCTTCCTGCTCTTCGTGCTGCTCGTCCGGCCGTTGCTGATGATCACGCCCTACCGGGAGGCGATGGCCGAGGGCCTCGTCGGCGACACCCCGTTCTGGCTGTTCGCGATCGTGACCTACGACCCGGGCCCCATGTGGTTCGTGGAGGTGCTGCTGGTCTTCAGCCTGGCCTACGCGCTGCTCCGCCGGCCGCGACGCGACCCGGCCGTCCGCCCCGACACCGACGAACGCCTGCGGTGGCTCTGGCCGGTGCTCGGGTTCACCCTCGCCCTGGCCGTGTTGTCCTTCCTGTGGCGGTGGGTCAACCCGGCCCCCTACTGGCCGGTCCTGGGCCTGCCCAGCCCGGACTACCTGCCCCAGTACGTCGTGCTGTTCACGGTGGGCGCGGTCGCCTTCCGCCGCCACTGGTCCTCCCGTCTGCCCGCGACCGCGGGCTGGTACGGGGCGGCCACGGCCCTGGCCGCGCTGGTCTGCTTCGTGGCCGCGCGGGGGATCCTGGGCGATGCCGCGTTCACCCCGGGGACCCCGCAGGCGCTGGTGGCCCTGGTGCTGGAGACCTTCCTGTCGGTGGGGACGGTTCTCGCCCTGTTGGTGTTCTTCCGCCGCTTCGTCGCCGGTGACGGCCGGGTCTCCCGGTTCCTGTCCGACAACGCCTTCGCCGTGTACGTCCTGCACCCGCTGGTCCTGGTCCTCGGCGGCGTGGCGCTGGCCGGCTGGGAGGCGCCCGCGCTGATCAAGTTCCTGGGCCTGGCGGCGCTGGCGGTACCGGGGTGCTGGGCACTGGCCGCCGGGGTCCGGGCGATCCCCGGGGCCACACGGATCCTCTGACGCCACGGGGTCGGGGCCGCCCGCCCCCGGCGGCCCCGCCCGCCGGCCCGGCCGCCCCGCCCCGGGGCGCCCCCGACCCCGTGCCCGGCCTCCCGTCCCTGCGGTTAGGGTGCGGAACCGAGACCCACTGGAAAGGACCCGCGTGGCCACTCAGAAGGAACGCATGCTCGCCGGCGAGCCGTACCGGTCCGACGACCCCGAGCTCCAGGCCGAGCTCATCCACGCCGCGAAACTCGCGGACCGGTTCAACACCCTCCCGGTGGACGACCCGGCCCGACACGAGGTGCTCACCGAACTCCTCGGCGACCTGGGCGAGGACACCTGGATCCGGCCGCCGTTGTACGTCGACTTCGGCTATCACGTCAGTGTCGGCCCGCGCACGTTCGTCAACTGCGGCGCGGTGATGCTCGACGTGGCGCCGATCCGAATCGGCGCGGACGTGCAGATCGGCCCCAACGTCCAGCTCCTCACCCCCACCCACCCGATCGAACCGGGCCCGCGCCGCGACAAGTGGGAGTCGGCCGAGCCCATCACCATCGGCGACAACGTGTGGCTGGGCGGCGGCGTCATCGTCTGCCCGGGGGTCACCATCGGCGAGAACACGGTGGTGGGCGCCGGTGCGGTGGTCACCCGCGACCTGCCCGCCGGCGTGGTGGCCGTGGGCAATCCGGCCCGGGTCATCCGCGAGATCGACACCGACTGATCCCGCCGCGCGATGGGGACCGTCCCGCTTCCGGGGCGGTCCCCATCGCCGCCGGGGTCGACCTCCGAGGCGGTCCATGTCGTCCTCGCCCCCAGGCGCCCAGAGCGTTCAGCGCCGGCAGGAGGGAACGCCCGAATCCGGTGAGGGAGTACTCCGCCTGGGGCGGGACCCGGTCGTGGACGACCCGCTCGAACGGGCGGTCGCGGACGGGCTCGGCGAACGGAGCACAGCGACGCCGTACGAACCGCTGGGGCCCGTGCCGAGGTCCCGACACGGGACGGATCCGTCCCCCGGTGTTGGCGCCACCGGGGGACGGGGTCGAGGGTCCTCAGCGGACGGTCGAGGGTTCGTCGGTGGCGAACTGGGTGCGGTACAGCTCCGCGTAGCGTCCACCCCGGGCCAGCAGTTCGGTGTGTCGGCCGCGTTCCACGATGTGGCCCTCCTCCACGACCAGGATGGTGTCGGCGGCGCGGACCGTGGCCAGCCGGTGGGCGATCACCAGGGCGGTGCGTCCCTCCAGCGCCTCGGCGAGGGCGGCCTGGACGGCGACCTCGGAGGTGGAGTCCAGGGCGGAGGTGGCCTCGTCGAGGATGACCACCTCAGGCCCGGTGATCAGCAGGCGGGCGATGGTCAGGCGTTGGCGTTCCCCGCCGGAGAAGCGGTACCCGCGCTCGCCCACGACGGTGTCCAGGCCGTCGGGCAGCGAGGCGACGAGGTCGGCCAGGCGGGCGCGGCGCAGGGCGTCCCAGATCTCCTCCTCGGTGGCGTCGGTGCGACCCAGGGTCAGGTTCGCTCGGATGGACTCGTGGAACAGGTGCCCGTCCTGGGTGACCATGCCCAAGGTGGCGCGGATCGACGCGAAGGACAGTTCGCGCACGTCCCGTCCGCCCAGGCGGACGGTCCCGGAGTCGGTGTCGTACAGGCGCGGGGCGAGCTGGGCGATCGTGGACTTGCCGGCCCCGGAGGACCCGACCAGGGCGACGGTGCTGCCCGGCTCGACGGTGAAGGAGATGTCGTGCAGTACCCGGCGCCCCTCGGCGGGGTCCAGGGTGGCGACCTCCTCCAGGGAGGCCAGCGACACCTTGTCGGCGGAGGGGTAGGAGAAGGAGACCCGGTCGAACTCCAACGACACCGGTCCTTCGGGGAGGGTGTCGGCGTCGGGGGCCTCGCGCACCAACGGCCGCAGGTCCAGGATCTCGAAGACCCGGCTGAAGGCGACCAGGGCGCTCATGACCTCCACCCGCGCCCCGGCCAGCTCGGTCAGCGGCGCGTACAGGCGGGTCAGGAGCATGCCCATGGCCACGACCGTGCCGGCGTCCAGGTTCCCGGCCAGGGCGTGGAATCCGCCCAGGCCGTAGACCAGGGCCAGGGCGAGCGCGGAGACGAGGGTCAGGGCGGTGAAGAACACCTCTTGCACCATGGCGGTGCGCACGCCGATGTCGCGGACGCGGTCGGCGCGGCGGGCGAACTCGGCGGATTCGCGTTCGGGGGAGCCGAAGAGCTTGACCAGGGTGGCGCCGGGGGCGGAGAAGCGTTCGGTCATCTGCGTGCTCATGGCGGAGTTGTGCTGGGTGCGCTCGCGTTCGATGCGGGCCAGACGGGAGCCCATGAGGCGGGCGGGGTAGACGAACACGGGCAGCAGTACCAGGGCGGCCAGGGTGATCCACCAGGACAGGGTGAGCATCACGACCAGCGCGAGCACGAGGGTGACCAGGTTGCTCACGACCCCGGACAGGACACTGCTGAAGGCCCGTTGGGCGCCGATGACGTCGTTGTTGAGCCGGCTGATCAGGGCGCCGGTGCGGGTGCGGGTGAAGAAGGCGACCGGCATGCGCTGCACGTGGTCGTAGACGGTGGTGCGCAGGTCCAGGATGAGGCTTTCGCCGAGGCCGGCCGACAGGCGGCGCACGATGAGGTTCAGGACGGCCTCGACCAGGGCGACGACGGCGATGGCGCCGGCCAGGAGGAGAACGGTCTCGGGGGCGCCGCCGGTGACGATGGTGTTCACGACCCGGCCGGCCAGCAGCGGGGCGGCCAGCGCCAGGACGGCGACGACCACGCTCAGGGCCAGGAACCAGGTGAGGGTGCGAGCGTGGGGTCGGGCGAAGGCGGCGATGCGGCGTAGTACCGGAAGGGAGAAGGGGCTTTGTTCCTCACGGGCGTGCATGGCGTGGTAGATCGAGTTCCACGCGGCCATCTCCATGCTCATGGCGGTCACCGGTTCCGGTCGGGGTGGGCGGTCACCGACAACGTTATGACCTCAATATTAGTTGAGGTCAATGATCCGGGCGGCGGGTCGGGCTCAGCCGAAGGACACCACGAGTCCTTCCAGGACGCCGGTGAGCCAGAGCCCGTGGCGCAGGACCAGGAAACCGACGATGCCCACCATCCAGGGAAGCGCCGCGCGCCCGCCGGACTCGACCTTGGCCCGCCACTTCTCCAGGCGGGGGCGCAGCCGTTCGCCGAAGGTCCGGTGGGCCAGGTAGAGCAGGATCGGCGGCAGCACCATCACCACGTTGTAGGCGGCCAGCGTCGGCACCCAGGCGACGGGGGAGAGGCCGGCGGTGGTCATGATGCCGATCGCGCCGAAGTAGGGGATGGCCGTGACACCCTCCAGCAGGCCGGTGCCCAAGCCCAGGGCGACCATCGCCCCGGTGCGCAGGGACGTGGGTCGCCGGGGGCGGGGCTCGGTGGACATGAAGAACGAGTACCCGAGCGCCGCGCCGCCCAGCACCACCATCGCCCGGCCCAGGGCGGCGGAGTCGATCAGATCACCGACACCGTCCAGGGCCAGGCCGAGGCCGAGCATGAGCGCGCAGCCCAGGGCGAAGTAGAACCCGGCGACGGTGCCCAGGTAGGCGAACAGGGGGCGGGCCACCGGGTTCGATCCGCCGAGCAGCACGTAGAGGGAGACACCGATGACGGCGGGGCTGAGGGTGTCCAGCAACGCCAGTCCGGCGACCGGGAGCAGGACGTCCAGGGGTGGCACGGGGAGGGGCTCCTTTTTTATCACGAGTGTGCGAAAACAAAATAACACGAGTGCGCTAGAAAAGGGGTGTGCCGAAGATCGTCGATCACGAGCAACGCCGCCGCGAACTGGCCGACGCCCTGTGGCGGATCGTCGCCGCCGAGGGCCCCGCGGGGGTGTCCATCCGCTCCGTCGCGGCCGAGGCCGGGTGGTCACCGGGGGCGCTGCGCCACTACTTCCCCACCCGCGAGGAACTCCTGCTGTTCGCGATGGACCTCTCCGAGGCCCAGGCCGTGGAACGCATCTCCGGCCTGAACGCACTCCTGGACCCCGACCTGCCCCTGCTGGAGCGGGTGGCCGTCCACGCCGAGCAGCTCCTGCCCCTGGACGACGTCCGCCGGGCCGAGTACCGGGCCTGGGAGTCGGCCGGAGTCCTCAAGGAACACGACCGTGACCGGGATCGCCGCTGGCAGCAGCAGCGCGGCCTGTACCGCCGCCTGGTCTCGGCCCTGACCGGGGCCGACGTCGGCGATCCCGAGCGTCCCCATGACGACCCGTGGGTGGAGGAGTGGTCCTCCCACCTGCACACCATCGTGGACGGGCTCGCCCTCCAGCTGATGATCACCCCGGGCATGACCGACGCCGAGGACTGCCGCCACCGGCTGCGCGCCTTCCTGGCCCGGGTGGTCGAGGCCGCCGGACACCGCGTGGGAGAGAACGGCAGGAACATCACCTGAGAGCCGATCGTTCACCGTTCGTCCTCGGGATCCGGTTTCCGAGTACTCCACGAAGGTCGCTACTGTGGGCCCGGAGAGCAGGACCACCACGGGGGAGGCGCGGGTGACCACGGAGAACACCGAGGACGAGGTCTGGTCGGAGCCGACCTACCGCCACGCCGAGCAGGCCGACGTGCCCGTACTGGTCGACCTGGTCAACTCCTGCTATCGGGGGGACGCCTCCCGCAAGGGCTGGACCACCGAGGCCCACCTGCTCGACGGCCAACGGGTCGACCCCGAGGGCATGGCCGAACTGTTGGAGCGCACCAACACCATCGTCCTGGTCGCCGAGGCCGCCGGACGCATCGTGGCCTGCTGTGAGTTGCAGCGCGGGGTCAACGGCGCCTACTTCGGGATGTTCTCGGTGCGCCCCGAGATCCAGGGCGCAGGCCTGGGCCGGCGCGTCCTGGCCGAGGCCGAGCGCACCGCCGCCCAGGAGTGGGGCTGCCGCCTCATGCGGATGAAGGTGCTCAAGCAGCGCCCCGAACTGATCGCCTGGTACGAGCGGCGCGGCTACACCAACACCGGCCGTACCGAGCGCTTCCCCTACGGGGACGAGGTGTTCGGGCTGCCCCGCCGCGACGACCTGTCCTTCGTCGAGCTCACCCGCGAGCTGCCCGCCTGAATCAGGCGTCGTCGCCGGCCTCCAGGTTGGCCGACATCCGCTCCAGGACGTCGACGGCCGCCCGGTACTCCTCGGCGCCGATCCCACGCGAGATCCGCTCGCGTGCCCGGCCGACCTTGACGAACAGCGCCTCGTGCGCGGTCCGGCCGTCGGGGGTGAGGTCCAGCGCCACCAGACCCTCCACCCAACCGCGCCGACGCAGCTCGTCCACCGCGGGGGCCGTGCTCACCTCGTCCTCGTCCAGGAAAGCGGCGAGCCTGCGGTCCAGGTCGGCCAGGGTCCCGGGTTCCTCGTGCAGGGAATGGAGCACCTGCCAGTGGCGTCGCCCCAGCGATTCCGAGGCCAGGGTCCGGTCGAAGTCGTTCTCGATGAGGCGGTCCAGGTGCTTGAGCCAGTAGCCGATGGGCAGGTCGGACATGTTCTCCCCTTGATCGTTCGCGCGGCGTGGATCCGCCGCCCCCTCAGGGCATGTCCTACCCGCCCGCTAGCCTCGGCGTCATGTCCGACACCCCCACCGCCCTGCGGATCGTCCGCGGCGACGCCACCGTCCCCCAGGCAGCCGGGCCCAAGGTCATCGCGCACGTGTGCAACGACCGCGGCGGCTGGGGCAAGGGTTTCGTACTGGCGCTCTCCGAGCGGTGGCCCGAACCCGAGCGCGACTATCGCGCCTGGCATCGTGAGCGGGCCCGCAACGACTTCGCCCTGGGCGCCGTACGCCTGGTGAGGGTGCGGCCCGACACCTGGGTGGCGAACATGATCGGCCAGCACGGCACCAGGCGCGGCGGCGGCGGACCGCCCGTGCGCTACGAGGCGATCGCCGCCTGCCTGCGCACCCTGGCCGACCACGCGCTGGACCTGGGCGCCACCGTGCACATGCCCCGCATCGGCTGCGGCCTCGCCGGCGGCAGGTGGGAGCGGATCGAACCCCTCGTCCGGGACGGCCTGCTCTCCCGGGGCGTCGCCGTGACCGTCTACGACGTGGACCGGGCCACGTCGGCCAGCCACGCCTCGAAGGTCGTCGGCGCGATGTGCGCTCCCTCACCGGGCAGCAGCACCTCGCCTGCCATCGACGTGCCGAACACCCCGGACCAGGTGGGTACCAGGCGTACCTGACGGCCCTGGGCCCCATGGGTGCGCCTGGCCATGTCGACCAGGTCCTGGGTGTCGGGCCCGGCGATATCGGCGTGGCGCCCGCGCGGTCCCCCCACCGCGACCCCGGCGAGGATCTCCGCCACGTCCCCGGGCGCGATCGGCCGCACCAGCAGCGGGGCGATGGCGGCGACGCCCTCACGCTCGCTCCAACCGGCCACCATCGCCGCGAAGTCGTGGAACTGGGTGGACGGCACGATCGTCCACGGTACCGGGCCGCCCTCCACCAGCCGTTCCTGCTCCCGTTTACCGGCGTAGTGGGCGTTGCCCTCGACCCGGTGGATCCCCACGATCGAGAGCAGGACGTGGTGGCGCACCCCGGCGCGCGCCTCGGCGGCGAGCAGGTTTGCGGTGAGAGCGGCGAAGCGCGCCACCGAACCGTCGCGGTCGGCGGCCGGCACGTTGGTGGTGTCGACGACCGCCTCGACCCCTTCGAGCGCGGCGTCGAGCCCCTCCCCGGTGTCGAGGTCCACGCCGAGGGAGCGGCTGATCCCGACGACCTCGTGACCGTTGCGCCGTAGGGCGGCGACGGTGAGGGAGCCCGTGTTGCCGGTGGCCCCGGCTACGGCGACGCGCATGGTGCGCTTCCTTTCGTTCGTGGTCGGCGGAAGGGACCATATCGTGGACTTAAAAGATCCACAATATCTCCGATAGGCTGTCGGGATGAGGCTTCCCGCGACCACCGAATGGGTCCTGCACTGCGCCACGACGTTGGCCCAGCTCGAACCCGGGGACACGGCGTCGACGGCCCAACTGTCCCTGTACCACGACCTTCCCGCGCCCTACCTCGCCAAGCAGCTGAAGGCGCTGGTCAAGGCCGGCGTACTGAGCGCGACGACGGGGCCGCGGGGCGGATTCCGGCTCGCGCGCCCCGCCGAGGCGATCGACCTGCTCCAGATCGTCGAGGCGGTCGACGGCGCCTCCTCGCCCTACCGTTGCGCGGAGATCCGCGGACGAGGGTTGGGGGCGCTCCCGCCCGAGGAATGCGAGGAGGCCTGTGTGCTGGCGCGCAAGATGGCCGAGGCGCACGAGGCGTGGCGCCGGAACCTGGCCGGGACCACGCTCGCCGACGTCCTCGCCACCCTGCCGTCGGCCGCTCCGGCCCGTACCCGTTCCCGCCTGGCCGCGGCACGGTGAGGACGGATCGGAGCGGAGGGGCCGGGCCTCAGACCCGGCACAGGATCGCGCCGCGCGGGACGACGAACACCCCTTCGGGGGCCTCGCTCCAGGCGGCCCACCCGGCCGAGATCCGCTCCAGCTCCTCGCGGGTGGCGTGCCCCTCCGCCAGGGCCTGGCGGGCCAGGTCCGACTCCAGGATGCGACGCGACCACATCCCGCCCCACCAGGCGCGGCGCTCGGGCGAGGAGTGGCTCCACGCCTCGGCGACATAGGTGACGTCGGTGAAGCCGGCGGCGCGCGCCCAGGCGACCATGCGCCGACCGGCGTCGGGTTCTCCGCCGTTGTGGCGGGCCACCCGTTGGTACAGGTCCATCCAGGCGTCCAGCTCGGGCGCGCGGGGGTACCAGTACATGCCCGAGTAGTCGCTGTCGCAGGCGGCCACCACCCCGCCGGGCGCGGTCACCCTGCGCATCTCGGACAGGGCCCGGACCGGGTCGGCGACGTGCTGCAACACCTGGTGGGCGTGCACGACGTCGAAGGAGGCGTCGGGCAGGTCCAGATCGTGGACGTCGCCGACCCGGAACTCCACGCCCTCCACCCCCTCCCTCTCGGCGGTGGCGCGGGCCAGGTCGACCGCCTCGGCGGAGGAGTCCAGGGCCACGACCCGGCCCGGGGCCACGCGCGCGGCCAGGTCGGCGGTGATGGTGCCCGGGCCGCAGCCGATGTCCAGCAGGGAGCGACCGGGCGTCATCTCGGCCAGTGCGTAGGCGGCCGAGTTGGCGGCGTTGCGCCACCGGTAGGAGTCGGTGACCGAGGGGTGCTGGCCGTGGGTGTAGCGCGTCATGATCGCCCTTCCGTGGGGGAGTCCGCCTCATCGCGATGCCCCGACCCTACACCCGACGTCTCTTTATGTGAGATAAAAATATCAATATATGAGACAAAGGGTTCACGTGAGCCTCCCCACCAGGTCGAGCAGGGCGGCCGTACCCGCCGCGTCCCCCAGGATCACCAACCGCAGGCTCCGCCCCCGCGGATCGTGGACCGCCTGCACGTGCAGCCGCGCCCGCCCCTCGGGAGGTCCGGCGGCCGCCGCGGTGACCAGGGTCGTCACCCGATCCGCCCACTCCCGGTCCACCCCCTCCAGCCGCACCACCGTGGAGACCTCCACCGACGGCGGCCCCTCCGGCTCCGCCGGGCCCACCGGACCGCCGCCGAACTCCTCCAGGTCCTCGCGGCGGATCCGGTACTGCTTGCCGATGCGCGTCGCCGACAGCCGCCCGTCGCGGATGTAGCCGCGCACGGTCTTCACGTGCAGGCCCAACAGGTCCGCCACCTGCTCCACCGAGTAGTACAACTGCTCCACGAACCACCCCTTCGTCACCGGAGATCACCCGATCCCCCTTCTGGCGGGGAAGGATACGGGATGAAGGCGCAGCTCCGGAGATCCGCCGAAGAAAACCCCGCCGAACGCGATGAGTCCGCACCGGACGCCGAGTCGGTACGGGAGACGGAACACCCCGCACCGAAGGGAACGACACCATGACCCGCCTGAACAAGATCACCCCCTGCCTGTGGTTCGACACCCAGGCCGAGGAGGCCGCGAACTTCTACGTCGGCGTCTTCGACGACGCGCGCGTCCTCAACGTCACCCGCTACGGCCCCGGCGCCCCCCGGCCCGCCGACATGGTCCTCACCATCGACTTCGAGATCCAGGGCCAGCAGATCACCGCCCTCAACGGCGGCCCGGAGTTCACCTTCTCCGAGGCGTTCTCCCTCCAGGTCACCTGCGACGACCAGGAGGAGTCCGACCGCTACTGGTACGCCCTCCAGGCGGACGGCGGACAGGAGGGCCAGTGCGGGTGGCTCAAGGACCGCTACGGGTTCTCCTGGCAGGTCTTCCCGCACGAGCTCAACGACCTGCTCACCGACCCCGACCCCGGGCGGGCGCAGCGCGCCATGCAGGCGATGCTCAAGATGCGGCGCATCGACCTGGCCGAGGTCCGCCGCGCCGCCGACGGGGGATGACGGGGCCCGCGGCCGGAACCCGTACGACAGGGCCGGGCCCACCGGACCGCGCACCGTCCGGTACCGATCCCGCGGGGTGTCGTCCATGGCGGCCGGCCCGACGTCGGTGGGCTCGCGGATCCACGAGCACGCCCCGAGCAGCAGCCGGCCGCCCGGTCCGAGCAGGTCGGACGGCGACGGAGCGGGGGGAGCGCGGGACCGACCACCAGGGCGGGACCGCGCGTCCCCCACCCCGATGTCACCCGGTCCTCCCCACCGGCCGACCGGGCGACCCGGGGTCGGTGGCGGTCACGGCCGGTCCGCCCGCCCGCGCCCGGGGGCGGTCAGCGCGCAGTCACCGCAGTACCCCGACCCGGGCACCCGGTAGTACAGGCAACAGGTGGTACGCCGGAACACCGCCGCCCCCTGCGCGTCGAGGCCGCCGTAGGACCCGGTGCCGACCAGCGGGGGACGCGCTCCCACCAGGCGGACCACCTCCTCGGCGGCCCCGCGCACCCCCGGCCGGTCCAGACCCAGCGAACGCGCCGCACCGGCCAGGGCCGAGGCGGTGTTGCCCCGCAACAACCCCGGCGCCACCCGCCCCACTTCGGCCAACCCCGCCGCGACCGGCTCCAGCACCCCTTCCAGAACGGTCGTGACGAGGTGGCCGGCGGCCTCGGCGGGGCCGGTGCCCACGCGCTCGGCCCACCGCTGCCGGGTGCGCAGCGCCACCGGACCCCGCCGGTCCGGGTCCCAGTGGAACGCCTCCACCCGCAGCGCCGCCCCGTGGCACAGTGCCGCCGCCAACACCGGCGACAACAGCCGGGTGGCCAACCCCTGCTGGAAGATCGACGCCCCCACCCGCCACTCCACCGCCTCGACGGGGACTCCGGCGAACCCGGCCAGGACCGCCCGGACCCGGTCCACCTCCGTCGCCAACGTGCCGGGGCCGGCGTCACCCAACGGCCGCCACCCCGCCCCGGGCGGCTCCGTCTCCACGGCGAACAGCGTGTTGACCCGGCCGATGTCGGCCAGGACCGGCACCACCTCGATCCGCGCGGAGTCCACCCTCGCCCCTCCTCACCGGTGGCGGTAGTGCCACCACCACTTCGGGTCCACGTGCTGATGACATCGTCCCGTCCACGTCCGCGAACCTAGATTGGGATACGTGACCGGTCACAGCCCACCACTCCCGGAAGAACGCGGCACCGACGGACCCCCCGCCGTGCTCGCCGGACTTCCGCGTGTCACCGTAACGGCCCACGGCCCGCCCTGGCGCGCCCGCGCGGTCGAGATCGCCTACCTGATGACCTCGTTCGCGTTGGCGCCGCTCCAGTTGGTGCCCGCGTTCATGATGATCATCGCGGCCTCCTGGGTGGGACTCGTCATCGCCCGCCCCTGGTCGCCCTCACCGGCCGCGGAGAGCCCACTGGACTTCCTCGTCGAGGCGGTCCTGCTCCTGGTGGTCCTGCCCGCCTGCGCGACCCTGCTGGCGCGGGCGACCTGCCGGGTGCAGCGCCACCGTCTGGGCGCGGTCTTCGGGCTCGTGGAGGCCGGGGCACCCGACCCGCTGGCCCCCGAAGGGCGCTGGTCGCGCCTGGCGCGGTTCGTGTTCGGACGCGACGCCTGGTCCATGGTCGTGTACTCCACCGCCGCCGGACTGCACGGACTGCTGTTCGGCGGTCTCGTGGTGATCATGGTGGTGTGCGGCGGAGCCTTCGCCGTCGGCGCCCTGGTCGGGATCGTGTTCATCCTCGTCCAGGGCCAGCCCGACGACCTGTCCTCGCCGCTGGTCCAGGTGCTGGTCGGACCGTTGATCGCCGTGGTCGGTGTGCGCCTGGCCCCGTACGTCGTGGCCACCGAGGTGCTCGTGCACCGGGTGCTGCTGTTCGACGCCCCCGAGATGCGCATCCGGCGACGCCTCTCCCACGTCCAGGACAGCCGGCTGCGCATGGTGGACGCCGCCGAGGCCGAACGGCGGCGCATCGAACGCGACCTGCACGACGGCGCGCAGCAACGCCTGCTCGCCCTGACCATGACCCTCACCCGCGCCCGCGCCCGGGTGGGCACCGACCCCGACACCGCGTTGGACCTGATCACCGAGGCCCAGCGCGAATCACGTGAGGTCATGGACGAGCTGCGCCAGGTCGCGCGGGGACTGCACCCGAGGGTGCTCACCGACCACGGACTGCCCGCCGCCCTGCCGGTGGCCGCGGGGCGCTCACCCGTCCCGGTGCGGGTCGAGGTGGACCTGCCCGAACGCCCTTCGCCGCGCGCCGAGGGCGTCGCCTACTACGTGGTGTGCGAGGCGCTGACCAACGTGACCAAGCACGCCGACGCGGCCAGGGCCACCGTGGCGGTCCACCGCCTCGTCCGGCCCACCCGTCACGGCGGGGACCTGCTGCGCGTCACCGTCACCGACGACGGATCGGGCGGGGCCGACCCCGAATCGGGCACCGGCCTGTACGGCCTGTGGGACCGCGTGGACGCGGTCGACGGCACCCTGACCGTGCACAGCCCGCAGGGCGCGGGCACCGTCCTGACCGCCGACATCCCCTGGGAGGCATGAGCACCGTGTTCTACGGTCACCGAACGGGAACCGCCCCGGAGAGGGAACCCCGGGTCATCATCGCCGAGGACTCGGTGCTGCTGCGCAGCGGCATGACCCGGCTGTTGGAGGACGCCGGGGTGGAGGTCCTGGCCGAGGTCGGTGACGCCGACGCCCTGATGAGGGCGGTCCTGGACCACCCCGAGGTGGACCTGTGCCTGGTGGACATCCGCATGCCGCCCACCTTCTCCGAGGAGGGCATCAAGGCGGGGATCCGCATCCGCGAGGAGCACCCGGACGTCGCGGTGCTGCTGCTGTCCCAGCACGTGGTGGGCCGCTACGCCGCCGAACTGTTCGGCGGACGCGACATCACCCGGGTGGGCTACCTGCTCAAGGACCGGGTCGCCGACATCGACGAGTTCCTGACCGTGCTGCGGCGCGTGGCGGGCGGCGGCGCCGCGATCGACCCCGAGGTGGTGTCGCAACTGCTCAGCGGGCACCGGGGCAACGCCCTGGACCGGCTCACGCCCAGGGAGACCGAGGTCCTGGAGGTGATGGCCCAGGGGCTCAACAACGCGGGCATCGCCGTGCGGTTGACCGTCACCGAGCGCGCGGTGGAAAAGCACATCCGGTCCATCTTCACCAAGCTCGACCTGGGTCAGGACGACCACGATCACCGCAGGGTACAGGCGGTCCTGCGCTATCTGCGCGACCACGACCGGCCCTGACCGACGACCGCGAGGGGGCGAAAGCCCCCGAAGAGGAGGAAGAAGTGACATTCAAGGCACGGGGCCTGTACGCCTCGTCGAGCAAGGAACCCGGCAGCGGGTTCCGCACCGGGCCGTGGCTCCTGCTGGGCGGCGCCCTGGTCGTGGTCCTGGTCGTGGTGACCGTGTTCTCCGCCCTGGGCAACGTGGGTCTGAACCGCGGCGAACGCGGTGACTCCTTCGCGGCCCCCGAACGGGTGGTCATCGAGAACGAGACCGGCGGAGAGGTCCGGCTGTCCGGCACCGACGCCCCGGAGGTGCGGGTGGACCGGAGCCTGCGCGGTACCCCGTTCAACGAACCCGACGACGAGATCGAACTCGACGGCGGGGAGCTGACGATCGACGCCGAATGCTCGGGCCTGTGGTTCGTGGGCGACTGCGCGGTCGATTACGACATCGCGGTGCCCGCCGGGGTGTCGGTGGAGGTGCAGAACCATCGCGGAATGATCGTCGCCACCGGCATCGACGGCGATGTCCGGGCGGAGACCGTCTCCGGCCGGGTGGAGGTCGAGGGGATCACCGGGTCAGCGGACCTGGAGACCGTCAGCGGGAGCATCGTCGCCACCGGCGCGGGCGAGCGGCTGAGCGCCGTCTCCGTCTCCGGGAGGATCGACGTGTCCGGGTTCGACGCCGAGACGGTGGAGGCCGAGTCCGTCAGCGGGTCCGTGAGCGTGGGGGACGGGTTCACCACCGCCGAGGTCTCCACGACCTCCGGGGGGATCGACGTGTCCACCGACACCCGGTTCGAGACGCTGGCGGTGGAGTCCACCAGCGGCTCCGTCGACGTCCGGGTACCCGAGGACGCCTACGACGTCACCGGTTCCTCCGTGTCGGGCGGCCGCGACATCGGGGTGGACGCCTCCGCCTCCGGTCCGCGCGTCCAGGTGGACACGATCAGCGGCGGGGTGACCGTCCGGAGCGGTTGAGGTTCATCCGCGGATGAAGCGCAACGCCGTCCAGTCCGAGTCGATCGGCACCTGGTCGGCGGGGCGCCACCCCTCGTCGGTCAGCACGTCCCACCCCTTGTCGGGGCCCAGGTCGGTGATGATGGTGCCGCCGCGCCGGGGATGGCACACCCACACCAGGGTGGTGGGCGGCAGGGTCTTCAGGATCGGGTGGACCTCGCGGTCCACCGTCCCCCGGTCCAGCGCGAACAGGTGCACGGAGGCGTACCCGGCGCCCTCGATGGGCCCCAGGTCGATCTGGAGGTCGGGCGGCGGCTCCAACAGCCGCAGGTACCGCTCGGGGGCGTTGAGGACGAGCAACCGGTCGCCGGGACGGACCCCGAGCCTGTGTGCGAGCGTCTCCGCCATGTCCCCCTCCGATCTGCGGACGGGTCCCTCTCCCGCCCTAGGGGACACCGTACGGGCCCCGCGCCCCGAAACCGAGGACCTGCCCCCGCTCGACCCGGAGATGACCGGTTTTTTAGGATGTTCCCATGACAGATGACAACGGCGCACTGCGCTGGGGCGTGCTCGGCACGGGCGGTATCGCGCACTCCTTCATGGAAGGCCTGCGGGCCACCCCGACGGCACGGGTCACGGCGGTGGGATCGCGCACCCGGGAGCGCTCCCAGGAGTTCGCCGCCGCGTGGGGGATCCCCCGCGCGCACGGGTCCTACACGGACCTGGCCGCCGACCCCGAGGTCGACGTGGTGTACGTGGCCAGCCCCCACCCCTGGCACCACCCTCACGCCCTGCTGTGCCTGAACGCGGGCAAGCACGTGCTGGTGGAGAAGCCGATGGCGATGAACGCCTTCCAGGTGTCGGAGATGACGGCGGCCGCCGCCGACAACGGAGTGTTCCTCATGGAGGCGATGTGGACGCGCTTCCTGCCCGCCCACCGTCTGGCCCGGGAGCTGATCGCCGACGGCGCGATCGGCGAGCTGCGACAGATCTCCGCCGAGTTCGGGGTCAACGCCCCCTACGACCCCGACCACCGGCTGTTCAACGCCGACCTGGGCGGCGGCGCGCTGTTGGACCTGGGCGTGTACCCGCTGATGCTCGCCTCGTGGTACCTGGGGGAGCTGACCCTGGTGGGGGCCACCCGCCGACTGTCACCCGACCACATGGTGGACACCCACACCACGATGCTGGTGCGCGGTGAACAGGGGGCGACGGCCACCCTGTCGTGCGCTTCGCTGACCGCCCTCCCGGATCGGGCGGTGCTGGCCGGGACGGAGGGGCGGGTGGAACTCCCCCTGTTCTGGGCGGCCACCGATCTGGTCCTGCACCGCGAGGGACGCGAACCGGAGACGTTCCACCGCCCCTTCCGCGCCAACGGTTACGAGTACGAGGCGGAGGAGGTCGCCCGGTGCGTCGCGGCGGGGCTGTCGCAGAGCCCGGACATGCCCTGGGACGAGAGCCTGCGCCTGGCGGTGCTCACGGACAGGGTGCGCGACATGGGCGGGCTGGTCTACAGCGCCCCCACCGTCAAGGCCGTGCCCTTGTGAGCAGTGCGGCGGCCTCCGCCGGGGCGGGGGCCCCGGTGCGTTCACCGCGCCGTGGCCGCCCGCCCAGGGCGGGCAGGCGCCGCGCCCGGGAGCGGGCGGCCCGGGCCAGGGCACAACGCGCCAACGCGGCGGCGTTCAGGTGCGCCACCACCATGAGGGCGTCCTTGGGTCCGATCCGGTGGGCGAAGAGGTCGTCGATGTCGCCGTGTCCGCTGCGCGGGCGCACCCCGTAGACGTCGCCCTCGAACATCCGGTAGGCGTCGCGCACCACCAGGGTGTCGGGGTCCAGGCCGGGGCCGTCGCCGAGCCAGTCGGCGGCCTCGGCGGCGATGCGCCGGACCCGAGCGGGGAGGGGCCGGCGCGTGTTGGGGAAGACCCGCTGGGGACCGAGGTTGTGCAGCCATCCGGCGTAGACGGCGGGGTGGCGGGTGCGCATGACCACGTCCACGCCGCGCAGGGGCCGGTGACGGATCTCCCGGGTCAGGAAGTGGGTCATCAGCGCCGAGGTGAGGCCGGTCCGCCGGTGGGCGGGCACCACCCCGGTGGCGTCCAGGTACACGACGGGACGTCCTGCCAGGTGGAGCCGGTGGTAGCCGCCCCAGCCCACGGGGACGTCGTCCTCGTCCAGGACGAGGGCCAGGGTGCTGACGCGGTCGAAGAACCCGCCGTCGATGCGGGTGCGCCAGTAGGAGGAGTGGTCGGCGCCGAAGGCGCGTGCCGCCAGGCCGCGCAGGATCAGGTGCAGACGGTCGCGCCGGTCGGCCGACAGATCGGCCGGGGAGTCCCAGCGGGCGATCCGGTAGCCGGGACACAGGTCTTGGACCGTCGGCGCGGGGTCTGGGGCGGGTGTCTGGCTGTGGATCCGGTCCCGGGTGAGCACGCACAACCCACTTTCGTCACTCTAGGAGATCATGTAAATCCACACAGTAGTGACTTTGGGGTGTGCTCGCTCGGACTTCTCCTCAACGCCCCGAAAAAGTGCCCTCAAGGGAGACCTTCGACGATCGGTGGGTGGGACCTGTGCGCGTGGTCGGTGCCCGCCCGGCTCATCCCCGCGCCCGGCGGACGCGGGGCGGCGGACCCGGACCGCCCGCCCGACGCGCACCGAACCGATCGACGGGTCCCTCGTCTCGGTGGGTCCCAAGGGCCTCCATGACGAACTCGACCCCGCGACGAAGCGGTGCCTCTCCGCCGGACCGCACCGCGACCGGTCGAAGGTCGATCCCCCCGGCCCCATGGACATCGACCTCACCGGGCATCGGAACGTCGGAGGCGTCAGTCGCCGCCGTCGGCGGCACGGTGGAGGCGGGCGGCCAGGGTCCGCATCTCCTCGCGCAGTTCCCCGGGTTCCTCCACGCGCATCTCCACGTCGTACATGGCCAGGTAGCAGGCCATGACCATCAGCGAATCGCTCGCGACCTCGACCACGCAGGAGGAGTCGTCGACGGGCTCCACCCGGGCGTACTCGGCGATGCCGCGCTCGACCGCCTCCCGTGCGCCGATGAACAGGCGCACCCGGGCGCGCTCGGTCCACATGTGGAGGTTCATCCGCTCGGCCATGTAGGCGGCCACCCCCTGCTCGGGCGGATCGCGCGGGGGCACCCGCGGCCCCGTGGGGGTGAGCGGGCGCATCCGGTCCACCCGGAAGGTCCGCCAGTCGTCGCGCTCGTTGTCCCAGGCCATCAGGTACCAGAGCCGCCCCCGGGAGACCAGCCGATGGGGTTCGGTGACCCGCCGCGAGGTCGTGCCGTCGTGGCGTTCGTAGTCGAAGCGCAGCCGTTCCCCGTCGCGGCAGGCGCCCGCGACCAGGGCCAGCACGTCGGCCTCCACCGTGGGCCCCCTGCCGGGCATGGGCACGGTGAAGGTGCCCAGGGCGTCCACCCGGCGCCGCAACCGCGAGGGCAGCACCTGGAGGAGCTTGGCCAGGGCGCGCACCGAGGTCTCCTCGATGCCCGACACCCCGCCCTGGGCGGCGGTGCGCAACCCCACCGCGACGGCGACGGCCTCGTCGTCGTCCAGCAGCAGCGGCGGCAGGGCCGCGCCCGCGCCCAGTTGGTAGCCGCCGCCGGTGCCCATGGTGGCCTGGATCGGGTATCCGAGTTCGCGCAGCCGGTCCACGTCGCGGCGCACGGTGCGGGCGCTCACCTCCAGGCGGTCGGCGAGTTCGGCGCCGGGCCAGTCCTTGCGCATCTGGAGCAGGGACAGCAGCCGGAGCAGTCGTGAGGACGTGGTGGTCGTCATACGCCGCAGTCTGCCAGGAGTCCAGGACAGATGCTGTCCGCCATCGACGGTGGGGGAGCAGCGCGATGGCCCCGGGCCGACACCGTCCGCACGCGACGTGGGCGGGCCGCGGGAGGCCACCTCGCGCGGTCGACGGGCGGGTGTTCATCGACACGGCGGCGTGCGCCGTTTCCGCTCTCCACGGTGCGCGAGCCGGGTGCGCGTGAACGCGCACCGGGCCCGCGCCCGGCTCCGGGGTCACGGCTCCGGGGTCCGCGGCGCGGCCGTCACGGCGACGGCCTCCACCTCCACGAGCTGGTCGTCGTAACCCAGCGCGGCCACGCCGAGCAGGGTGCTCGGGGCGTCGTGTCCGCCCATGTGGGAGCGCACGACCTCCCACGCGGCCACCAGGTCCTCCTGTCGGGGGGAGGCGACGTACACGGTGGTCTTGACGATGTCGGTGAGGTCGGCTCCGGCGTCGGCCAGGGCCGTGCGCAGGTTGCGCATGACCCGTTCGGCCTGCCCGGCGACGTCGCCGACGGCGACGGTGGCGCCCTTCTCGTCGAGGGGGCAGGCGCCGGCGGTCCACACCGCCCGCAGGGGGCCGGTGACGGTGGCCGCGTAGGCGTAGTCGACGTGTTCGGTGAGGGTCCGGCTGCGGACGAGACGTACGGCGGTCATGGGTCTCCCCGGGTTCGCGATCACTTCCTTCCCCTCCAACGCCGAGGCGCGCGTGACGGTTCGCGGTTCTCCCCACGGCAGAGCGCGTCAATTTCAATTGACACAAAAAATCCGTCAAGCTAAATTGACACCATGGAAGAGGGAACGCCGGTCGACCCGGCCACCGGCCTGATCGCCGTCGCCGCACTGCGCAAACTCGCCGACCACCTGGAGTCCCTGCACGTGCGCACCGCCCGCGAACAGGGTCGCTCCTGGCAGGAGATCGCCGACCACCTGGGCGTCACCCGCCAGGCCGTCCACCAGAAGCACGCCCACCGGGAGTAACCGTGTTCGAACGCTTCAGCCGCACCGCCCGCACCGTCGTCAGCGAGGCCATCACCACCGCCGCCGACCACGGCGACGCCAAGGTCGGCCCCCGCCACCTGCTGATCACCCTGGCCCGCTCGGAGGGGACCGCCGCCCGCATCCTCGCCGAGGCCGGGATCACCCCCGACATGCTGGAGGACCCCCCCAACGGCCCGGCCGGACTCACCGACCGCGAACTCCGCGCCCTCCGGGCCGTCGGCATCGACACCGACGCCCTGTTCCGCCGTATGGAGGCCACCTTCGGCCCCGAGGCCCTGACCCCGCCCGCCGAACCGGCCGTCCCGCGCAGGCGCGGCCTCCTGGGCAGCCCCTTCGACCCCAAGGCCAAGAAGGCCCTGGAGCTGTCCCTGCGCGAGACCATCGCCGCGGGACACCGCACCATCGACACCGCCCACCTCCTGCTGGCACTGCTGCGCCAAGGCCCGCCCGAACCCGCCGCCACGGTGCTCGCCGAGCACGGCCTCACCTACGACGAGGCCCGCCGCCGCACCGGCGAACTCCTCGACGAAGCCGCCTGACCGGATCCTTCGCGAAAACCCCACGAGGGAACAGTGGAGGACAGAAACCGTCCTCCACTGTTCCTACTGTTCTGATCATGACGAACAGCGCAGCGATCCGCCCCTTCCGCATCGAGATCCCCCAGGAGCAGATCGAGGACCTCCACGCCCGGCTCGACGCCGCCCGATGGCCCGCCCCGCTCCCCGGCGACGACTGGGACACCGGTGTCCCCACCACCTGGCTGCGCGAACTGGCCGACCACTGGCGACACGGTTACGACTGGCGTGAGGCGGAGAA
Source organism: Nocardiopsis lambiniae (assembly GCF_031845465.1). Classification (NCBI taxonomy): domain Bacteria; kingdom Bacillati; phylum Actinomycetota; class Actinomycetes; order Streptosporangiales; family Nocardiopsidaceae; genus Nocardiopsis; species Nocardiopsis lambiniae. Next base: position 75,022 of record NZ_JAVREP010000024.1, read on the forward strand.
GGAACTCAACGCCCTCCCGCAGTTCACCACCGAGATCGACGGCCAGAACATCCACTTCCTGCACGTGCGCTCACCCGAACCCGGCGCACTGCCGCTGCTGCTCACCCACGGCTGGCCCGGCTCGGTGGTGGAGTTCCTCGACCTCATCGGCCCCCTCACCGACCCCCGCTCCCACGGCGGCGACCCCGCCGACGCCTTCCACGTCGTCATCCCCTCCCTGCCCGGCTTCGGGTTCTCCGGACCCGTCTCCGACACCGGCTGGAACGTCAAGCGCATCGCCCGCGCCTGGGCGGAGCTGATGGACCGGCTCGGCTACGAACGCTTCGGCGTCCAAGGCGGCGACCTGGGCGCGGCGGTCTCGCCCGACGTCGCCCGCGCGGTCCCCGATCGTGTGGTGGGCGTGCACGTCAACGGTGGTCTGGGCATGCCCCCCGAGGACATCTCCGAGGAGGAACTGGCCTCCCTCACCGACCTCGAACGCGACCGGATCGCCCGCATCGGCGCGTTCATGACCGAGCAGTTCGGCTACATCGCCATCCAGGGCACCCGCCCCCAGACCCTGGGCTACGGACTGACCGACTCCCCGCTCGCCCAACTGGCGTGGATCATGGACAAGTTCCGCGAGTGGACCCACCCCCGGCCCACCCTCCCCGAGGAGATCATCGACCGCGACCGGCTGCTCACCAACGTCATGCTGTACTGGCTGACCGGCACCGCCTCCTCGGCGGCCTACGTCGGCTACGCCAACGAGATGGGCTGGGGCGAGGTCGACGAGGACTCGGGCGTGCCCACCGCCGTCCTCGTGTTCGCCCACGACGTGGGCATCCGCCGCTACTGCGAGTCGGAGAACACCATCGTGCGCTGGACCGACGTCGAGGACCGGGGCGGTCACTTCGCCGCCATGGAGGAGCCCGAACTCCTCCTGTCGGACGTGCGCGCCTTCTTCTCCGACCTGCGCTGACGCCCCGCCCGCCGTGCCCCGGCCGGGGCACGGCGGGCGCGCCTCACCCCCGCCTCCGGGCGCGCAGCACCGCGTCGTGCATCGTGGCCCGGCGGCCACCGCGCTCGACCTCGCGCCGCCGCGACTCCGCCACCACGACCTCCCACACCCCGGGGTCGAGCCCCGAGGCGATCTCCTGCGCGCTCACGTGCGACTCCGACAGCGACCCGGTGTGACCGTGGGCCTCGGCCGGGTCGTGTCCGACGATGAGCAGCGTGCCGCCCGGCGCCACCGCCGACGCCAACCGGTCGAAGAACGCCCGGTACCCACCGGTGGGATGCACGTAATGACTGCTCACCAGGTCGAACCCGCCCCCACCGGGGATCTCCTCGGTCAGGTCGGCGCGCACCCACGTGATCCGTTCCGCCGCCCCCGCCTCCAGGTCCCCGGCCCGCTCGCGCGCCGCGTCCAAGGCGGCCCGGGAGATGTCCACCGCCGTCACCGTCCATCCCCGCGCGGCCAACCATTGGGCGTCGGCGCCGGTACCGGCTCCCGCGTCCAAGGCGGTGCCCGGGGTCAGGTCGGCGACCTCGGCCACCAGTCGCGGGTTCGGGTGTCCGCCCTTCCCGTGGTCGTGCCCTCGATAGCGGTCCTCCCAGTACTCCCGGTCGAACGTCTCCGCCACCGGCTCCCCCTCACAGTCCGTGGCGGCGCTCGCCCGCCACCATCACGTGCGCCTCGGCCTCGGCCTCGGCCGAGAACCCCGCCCCGGCGCGTGCCCCGGCGACCGCCCGATCGGCCTCCTCCATGACCAGGTCGCCGTTGATGTGCGCACCCGCCAGCGTGCCCGCCGCGGCTGCGGCGCCGACCTGGGCGGCCAGATCGGTGACGTTGCCCGCCGCCCACACCCCCGGCACCTCGGTACGGCCACCGAACTCGGTGGGCACGTGCTCGCCCACACCCATCGGATGCTCCCGCACCACCAGGCCCAACTCGGCCAGGAACCCGGCGCGCGCCACCATGCGGGTGGCGATGGCCACCGCCTCGCGTTCCACCACCCGGCCGTCGGCCAGCCGCACCCCGGTGAGGCGGTCCTCGGCCGACTCCACGGCCACGACCTCGCCCTCGACCACCTCGATGCCGCGCGCGGCCAACCGTTCGCGGTCCTCCGCGCCGATCTCCGGCGCGGTGTGGGAGAAGAACACCACGTCCTCGCTCAACTGGCGCATCAGCAGCACCTGGTGCACCGACATCGGCCCGGTGGACAGCACACCGATACGCCGATCGCGCACCTCCCACCCGTGGCAGTAGGGGCAGTGGAGCACGTCCCGCCCCCACCGCTCCCGCAGACCGGCCACGTCGGGGAACTCGTCCGCCAGACCGGTGGTCACCAGCAGCCGGCGGGCCCGCAGGACACGCCCGTCGGCCAGCGTCACCGCGAACCCGTCCCCGTCGCGGACCGCACCGGTGACCTCACCGGAGATCACCTCCCCGCCGTAGCCGCGCAACTCCTCACGGCCCAGCTCCAGCAGCGCACCGGGGGCGATGCCCTCCCGGCCCAGCAGCACGTGCACCCCTTCGGCCGGGGCGTTGCGCGGCGCACCCGCGTCCACGACCACCACCGAGCGCCGCGAACGGGCCAGCGTCACCGCCCCGCTCAGCCCGGCCGCTCCGCCGCCGATGACCACCACGTCGTGGGTGTCGTTCCGTCGATCCGTCACCTCGATCACCTCCGCGACCAGCATGCGGCCCGAGCAACGAAAACCACAAAATTCTTTGCCGCATCGGCAAAAGAGGAGGTGGGGTGTGCTCCGCTCACAACTCCCGGTCGGGGATCAGCACGCTCAGGCAGGTCACGCACGCCTCCAACTTCTCGAACTCGGAGATGTCCACCGGCAGCACCCGCCATCCCTGCCCGGCCAGCTCGTGAACGGTCTCGTGCGCGGCAGCGCTGATGAGCACGTCACGCCCGCCCAACGGCAGCACGTGCGCCCCCTCCGCCTCCGCCGGGCGACGGATCGGCGGCAGCGCCGAGGCGTCCACCAGCTCCGCCAGCCCGATGACCGCCCCGTCCGGCAGCGCCGTCACCGCCGACTTCAAATGCAGCACCCCGCCCAACGGCACCCGCCGCACCTCCCGGCCCAGCGGTTTGAGCAACTGCTCCAACTGGGCGGCCCCCGTCTCGTCGGTGCGCCCGCCCACCCCCACGTACACGGTCGCGCCCACCTGCAACACGTCGCCGCCGTCCAGGACGCCGGGCGCCTCGATCCGCGCCACCCGCAACCCCAGCCGCCGCACCGCGGCCTCCACCCCGTCCACCTCGCCGCGCCGCTCCGGCGCCCCCGACCGGGTGAGCACCGCCAGGTCCTCGAACACCACCACCGGGTCCTCCACGAACACCGCGTCGGGGTGCTCGGGCGCCGGATCCACCTCGTAGACCCTCCACCCGGCCGAGGCCAGCGTCTCCTGGTAGATCGTGTACTGGCGGGACGCCAGCACCGGATCGACCTCGACCCGGTCGATGTGGGTGACGATGCCCTGCGCCAGGTCGGGTCCGGGACGCCGCATCAGGGCGACACCGTGCGTGTACGCGTTCAAATCATGTCCTCCAGGGGATGGGTGCGCTCCTCGTCGACCGCACAACCTATCGCCGCTGCATACCCCGGACCGCGGCGCGGCACGCGGGTCCTTCGACTTGTTCCGGGATCCCTCGCACGGCAGGGTGGAGCACATGGACGTGATCGTGGTCGGCGGCGGCATCGTGGGGACCGCCACGGCGTTCCACCTGGCCCGGAAGGGCGTCTCCACCGCCCTGGTGGACTCCTCACACACCGGTCGGGCCACAGACGCCGGCCAGGGCGTCGTCTTCCCCTGGCCCTTCCCCTGGGAGGACCCGGCCGTCCAGGACTTCAAACGACGCGCCGCCGGCCACCTGCCCGCCCTCATCGAGGAACTGACCGACGACGGCCAGGCCACCGGATACGAACGGGTCGGCGGCATGTCGGTGGACCTGGAGGGCGACGACGCCGGCTACGAACTCGTGCGCGCCCTGGCCGACCTGCCCGGATACGAGGGCATGGGCCGGGTGGAGCGACTGGCCCCCGGGGAGCCGCGCGAACACCTCCCCCTGCTGCCCGCCTTCTACGCCGGCGTGTACATCGAGGGCATGGCCCGCGTCCACGGCCGGGTGCTGCGCACCGCCCTGTTCAACGCCGCCGAGGAACGCGGCCTGCGCTACCGCAAGGGCGACGCCCACCTGCTGTGGAACGGCCACCGGGTGAACGGGGTGCGCGTGGGCGGCGAGGACCTGGAGGCCCCCGTGGTCGTCGTCGCGGCCGGCGCCTGGTCGGGACGGCTGCTGTCCGCGGTCGGGGTGAGGGCGCCGGTGTTCCCCGTGCGCGGCCAGATCACCCACTTCGCGCTCCCGGGGACCGACACCCGCGCCTGGCCCGTGGTGCGCTTCGGCGAACACGACCACCACGTCGTCTCCTTCGGACCCGACCGGGTCGTCACCGGAGGCACCCGCGAACCCGAGGCCGGATTCGAGTGCCGCGTCACCGCCAAGGGACTGTCCGACAACCTCGCCACCGCCCTGGACCTGATGCCGGACCTGGCCGAGGCCACCGTGGTGGAGACCCGCGTCGGTCTTCGCCCCGGCACCCACGACGGCCGCCAACTCCTGGGGCCGATCGAGCGGCTGCCCGGGATCATCGTGGCCACCGGCCTGGGCGGGGACGGCCTGTCCCTGGGCCCCTACCAGGGACTCGTCGCGGCCCGCCTGGCCATGGGACGGGCCACCGAGGAGGACCTCACCGCCTTTCGCCCCGACCGCCCCGGCGAAGGGGCACGACCTGCGGAGGTTGAGTAGGCGTACTCAGGCGCACCCCCACCGGCCCGGACGATCATGGGTACATGAACCTCTTCGCCCCCACCCCCAGGTCCAGCCCCCAGTTCTACCTCCAGTCGATGATCTCCTTCGCCGCCGCCTCCCTGGGCCTGGGCGTGGGCATCGTCTTCCTGCCCGTCGACCTGTGGATCCGCGCGTTCCTGGGCATGGGCCTGCTGTACGTCGTCACCGCCACCTTCACACTCGCCAAGTGCGTGCGCGACCGCCAGGAGGACCAGGCCGCCGCCGAGGCCGCCCAGCAGTACCAGCAGTGGAACGGCGCCGAACAGGTCCCCCAGCAGCGGTGAACCCCGCCCCCCGCCACCGCGTGTGCCAGGGCGGTGGCGGGGCCGCGGATCAGGCGTTGGGCGGAAGAGCGGTTCCGGCGCCCCGGCGGCGCGGACGCAACAGGTCGTGGCGTTCGCGCGGCAGGGTGGGCTCGCCCGCGCCCTGCACCTCGAACCCCGCGTCGGCGATCATCTCCAGGTCGGCCTTGCCGGCCTGCCCCTCACTGGTGAGGTAGTCGCCCAGGAACAACGAGTTGACGATGTGCAGCGCCAACGGTTGCAGCGTGCGCAGGTGGATCTCCCGACCCCCGGCCAGCCGCACCTCCACGTCGGGGAACACGAACCGGGCCGCCGCCAGGATGCGCAGACAGCGCTGCGGGGTCAGCTCCCAGGTGCCCTCCAAGGGGGTGCCCTCGAACGGCATGAGGAAGTTGACCGGCACCGAGTCCGGCCCCAGTTCCCGCAACGCGAACAGGGCGTCGATGAGATCGTCGTCGCCCTCGCGCATCCCCGCGATCAGCCCCGAGCACGGCGACAGACCGGCGTGCTTGGCCTGTTCCACCGTGTCGACCCGGTCGGCGAACTCATGGGTGGTGCAGATGTCGGCGTACCGTTCCTCCGACGTGTTGAGGTTGTGGTTGTAGGCGTCCACACCCGCCTCGCGCAACCGTTCGGCCTGCCCCTGCGACAACAACCCCAGACAGGCGCACACCTCCACCCCCGGGTGCTCCTTCTTGATGCCCTCGATGGTGGGGGCCAGCCGGTCCACGTCGCGGTCGGTGGGGCCGCGCCCGGACGCCACCAGGCACACGCGACTGGCACCGGCCCTGACCCCCTGATCGACGACCTCACGGGTCTGATCGGGCTTGAGCCAGGTGTACTTGACGATCTCGGCCTCCGAGCCGAGCCGCTGCGAGCAGTAGAAGCAGTCCTCCGGGCACAGACCGCTCTTCATGTTGACCAGATAGTTGAGTTTGACGCGGCGGCCGAAGTACCGCAGTCGTACCCGGAAGGCCGCCGCGACCAGATCCATCAGGTCGTCGTCGGATCCGCTCAGGACGGCGCACAACTCGTCGCGGGTGGGGGTCTCACGGCGCAGGGCCTTGTCGGCCAAAGGCTGGTAGATCGTCACGGAATACGATCCTGAAGGGCCGACCCGGTGCGGCGCATCCACCGGACCCGCCAAAAACACCGCCCGACTCTTGTAAGGGCGCGACCGTTTTCGGGCGGTATCCGGTGATGTACGGGGAGTCGGAGTCAGCCGCGCTCGACGGCCCGCCCCCGCCCGTCGACCACGGGCTTCCCCCGAACGTCCCAAACAACGGGCATCGTTGGGCATCTTTGCCCCAGCGTCGGGTACCGGGGCCGTGACGCACGGTCGCGTCGGGTGCACTCTGGGAAGGTCGGTCGTCGGGGGGAGCGGGCGTGAGCAGTGTCGACAAGGGGACAACAGGGGAGAGCGGGGAGGCGAACATCGTCCACGTGACGATGATCGCCATGGCCGCCGCCATGGGCGGTTTCCTCTTCGGGTACGACAGCGCCGTCATCAACGGCGCCGTCGACGCCATCCAGGCCAGGTTCGAGGTCAACTCGGCGGTCCTGGGCTTCACCATCGCCTCGGCCCTGCTCGGCTGTGTGCTGGGCGCGGCCACCGCCGGTTACCTGGCCGACCGCCACGGGCGCATCCGGGTCATGCAGGTCGCCGGTGCGCTCTTCGCGATCAGCGCCATCGGCTCGGCCCTACCGTTCAGCGTGTGGGACCTGACCGCCTGGCGCGTCCTCGGCGGCGTCGCCATCGGCATGGCCTCGGTCATCGCCCCCACCTACATCGCCGAGGTCTCACCGGCCGCCTACCGGGGCAGGCTGGGATCGCTGCAACAGCTCGCGATCGTGCTGGGCATCGCCTGCTCGCAGCTGGTCAACTACGGCATCGCCCAGATCGCCGACGGCAGCTCCCAGAACATGCTCGGACCCGTCCAGGCCTGGCAGTGGATGCTCGGCATGGAGGTGCTGCCCGCCGCGATCTACCTGCTGCTCAGCCTGCTCATCCCCGAATCCCCCCGCTACCTGGTGCGGGTGGGACAGGTGGACAGGGCCCGGACCATCCTGTCCGACGTGGAGGGCGGCGGCGCCGAACGCATCGAACGCCGCATCGGGGAGATCCGCCAGGCCCTGGGCTCGGAGGTACGGCCCAAGCTGAGCGACCTGCGCGGCCCCTACCTGCTGTTGCCGATCGTGTGGATCGGCATGGCCCTGTCGGCGTTCCAACAGCTCGTGGGCATCAACGTCATCTTCTACTACTCCAGTTCGCTGTGGCAGTCGGTGGGCATCGCCGAAACCGACTCGCTGCTGTTGAGCCTGTTCACCTCGGTCGTCAACATCGTCGGCACCGTCATCGCCATCACCCTGGTGGACCGGATCGGCCGCAAGCCCCTGCTGCTGGTGGGCTCGGTGGGCATGACCCTCGCGCTGGCCACCGCCTCCTACGCGTTCGGGAACGCCGTGGTCGACGGCGACGAGGTGAGCCTGCCGTTCGTGTGGGCGGCCGTGGCGTTGACGGCGGCGAGCTCCTTCGTGCTGTTCTTCGCCCTGTCCTGGGGTGTGGTCGTGTGGGTGCTGCTCGGTGAGATGTTCCCCTTGCGGATCCGCGCCGCCGCGATGGGCGTGGCCACCGCCACCCAGTGGCTGGCCAACTGGCTCATCACCGTCAGCTTCCCCAGCCTGCGCGACTGGAGCCTGAGCGGCTCCTACCTCATCTACGCGGGCTTCGCCCTGCTGTCGTTGCTGTTCGTCTGGCGGTTCGTGAAGGAGACCAAGGGCAAGACGCTGGAGGAGATGACCGGCTGAGCGGGCCGGGGAGTTCGCCGTGACACCCCGGGGCGGCACCCCCGGGGTGAGGTCGATGGTCGGCCACCGGCACCCGGAACCCGGGCTTCCCGGGAGTGCCGGACCGGCCCGCCGCGCCCCGGGCGCGGCGGGCACCGCGATCATCCCGAGGGCTCGCCCGCCAGCAGGGCGCGCACCCCCTCGGCCGTGGTCTCGACCAGCCCCTCGCCGACGAACAACCACCGCGTGATACCGATCGACTCCAGGAACGGCAGGTCGTGCCCGGCCACCATCAGCGCGCCCTCGTAGGACCCCAGGGCAGCGGTCAACCGCCGCACACCGGACACGTCCAGGTTGTTCGTGGGCTCGTCCAACACCAACAACTGCGGGGCGGGGGAGGCCAGCAGCAGCGCCGCCAGCGTGGCCCGGAACCGCTCGCCGCCCGACAGGGTCCCCACCTCCTGGGCGGCGCGCGCCCCTCGGAACAGGAACCGGGCCAACTGGGAGCGGATACGCCGATCCTCCACCCCCGGCGCCGACCGTTCGACGTTCTCCACCACGGTCAGGGAGTCGTCCAGCATGTCCAGCCGCTGGGGCAGGAACCGGGCCGGCACGAACACCCGCGCCCGCCCCTCCTTCGGCTCCAACTCCCCGAGCAGGGTGCGCAACAGGGTGGTCTTACCCGCCCCGTTGCGGCCCACCAGGGCGATCCGCTCGGGACCGCGCACCCACAGGTCCGCGCCCCTCAGGATCCCGTGCACCGGGGTCAGCCCCTCGGCCCTGAGGACCTCCCGCCCCGAGGGCACGGCGGTCTCCGGTAGATCGACCGTGATCTCGGCGTCCTCACGAACCGCGTCGGCGGCCTCCTCCCGGCGCTCGCGCGCCTCGTCGAGGCGCTCCTCGTGCACCCCCTTGAGCCTGCCCGACGACTCCTGGGATCGGCGTTCGAGGTTGCCGGCGACGATCTTGGGGATACCGCCCCGGGCCTGGACCCTGCGGTTCTGCCTCAGCCGGCGGGCCAGTTTGGTCCGGGTCTCCTCCAACTCGCGTTTTTGCCGCCTGACGTCGGCGTCGGCGGCCCGCAGGGTGCGCTCGGCCGCCTCCCGCTGCACCGCCAGCGCCTCCTGGTAGGCCGACCAACCACCCCCGTACCAGGTGATCGACCCCGAGCGCAGCTCGGCGATGCGGTCCACGCGCTCCAGCAGGTCGCGATCGTGGCTGACCACGATCAGAGTGCCCGAGCGCCACCCGTCGACGGCGTCGTACAGCCGGCGTCGGGCGAACAGGTCGAGGTTGTTGGTGGGCTCGTCGAGCAGCAGGACATCGGGGCGTTCCAGCAGCAGGGCCGCCAGGCGCAACAGGGTCGCCTCACCGCCGGAGATCCGCCCCACGGTGCGGTCCAGTTCGATGCCGTCCAGGCCGAGCGCGCCCAGGGTGGCCAGGGCGCGCTCCTCGACATCCCAGTCCTCGCCGACCGTTTCGAAGTGCTCCTCGGACACCGCGCCGGCCTCGATGGCCTTGAGCGCCGCACGGGTGTCGGCGATGCCCAGGGCCCGGTCGACGCGCAGATCGGTGTCCAGGGCGATGTTCTGCGGCAGGTGGGCGACCCGTCCGCGGACGGTCACCGACCCCGACGTGGGCTTCCTCGCCCCGGCCAGGAGTCCGAGCAGGGTGGACTTGCCCGAACCATTGGCGCCGACCAGGCCCGTACGGCCCCGGCCCACGGTCAGGGACAGGTCCTCGAACACGGTCGTGCCGTCGGCCCAGGCGACGGTCAGGGAGGAGCACGCGACGGAGACACCGGCGGCGGTGGGTTGTGACATGGTTCTCTCGCAATACGGAAGCGAAGTGACAAGGGCTTCGTATGCGAGCACCACGCGGCCGGGGCCGACAAGGAGCGGTGAGAGGGGTCCCGTGACGGGGACGGCTCGTGCACCGAGGTTCTGCACACGCGGATCACCGAGGGCCCGGGGCCGAGGGTGATGGCAGGCTAAAGGCCGTGCCGCGTGATGATCGCGAACCTCAGATGCGCAACGTCCACCTCATTCGTAGACGACAGGGACGGGCGCCAATCTACACGCCCCGCACCCCGATGCCAACGGAGAACCGAACACCACCCCCCGAGGGGACCTCCTCGCCCGACCCGACCGGATCAGGGACGGGGCGGCACACGGCCGACCGGCGGCGCCTTCCCCGAACACGGGGATCGCCCGGGCCGGGGGAGTGCCGGCACCGCTCACTCCAGGTCGATCTTGCGTTGGAGGTACTCCTCGCGGCCGATCTCACCGCGCGCGTATCTCAGCCGCAGCTCCTCCTGGGCGCGGTCGACCCCGGGAGGGGTCCGGTCCGGGGGCGCGACCTTCCCGGCGGTGGACCCGGCCGCCACCGTGATCACCAGATAGGTGCCCAACGCGACCATGACCAGGATCACGATCGTGGCGAAGAAAGCGGTCACGGCGTACTCCCTGCTACGGAGGGAACCCTTCACCTTCCTGTCTACCCGGGCGGACCGGTCCGCACCAGGGGCCGACCGGACCTGTGCACAACGCGGACCCCGCGCCGGTCGCCTTAACCTGGGATGTCGCCATCCGGACGAAAAGGGGCGGGATGCGCGTTCTCCTCGTGGACAATCACGATTCCTACACCTACAACCTGTTCCAGCTGATCGCCGAGGTCGCCGGGACCGAACCCGTCGTGCTCACCAACGACGACCCCGACTGGAACCGGTTCGACCTCGCCGGCGTGGACGCCATCGTGATCTCACCCGGACCGGGCCGCCCCCAACACCCGCGCGACCTGGGCCGGGTCCCCGAACTCCTGGCCGCCACCCGGCTCCCGGTCCTGGGCGTGTGCCTGGGCCACCAGGCCATCGCCCACCTGGCCGGGGCCGACGTGGTCTCGGCCCCCCGCCCCCGCCACGGCCACCTGACCCGGGTGCGCCACACCGGCCGGGGCCTGTTCGAAGGGCTGCCACAGGACTTCACCGCGGTGCGCTACCACTCGCTGGCCGTCCCCGAACCCCTGCCCGCACCCCTGACGGTCACCGCCCGGGCCGAGGACGGCGTGGTCATGGCCCTGGAACACCGCACCCTGCCACGGTGGGGGGTGCAGTTCCACCCCGAGTCGATCGCCGGGCAACACGGCGCCGCCCTCATCGGCAACTTCCTGGAC
>NZ_JAVREP010000025.1:0-83119 GCF_031845465.1 Nocardiopsis lambiniae
CCCCCGCCCCCACCCCCGGTTCACCCCCCCGGAACTCGCCCGGGTCCTCGGACGGCCCGAACCCACCGCCGAACAGTCCGAGGTGATCTCCGGCCCCCTGGAACCCGGGGTGGTCATCGCCGGCGCGGGTTCGGGCAAGAGCGAGACCATGGCCTCCCGGGTCGTGTGGCTGGTCGCCAACGGGTACGTGCGTCCCGAGCAGGTCCTCGGTCTGACCTTCACCCGCAAGGCCACCGCCGAACTCGCCGAACGCGTGCGCAAACGCCTCGACCAGGTGCGGGAGAAGCTGGGCGAGGACGTGATCGGTGAGGGCGTCCTCGACGGCGAGCCCACCGTGTCCACCTACAACGCCTACGCCGGGCGCATCGTGGCCGACCACGCCCTGCGCGAGGCCGTCGAACCCACCGCGCGGCTGCTCAGCGAGGGGCAGTCCTGGCAGTTGGCCGCCCGGATCGTCGGCGAGTACGACGGGCCCATGGACCTGATCACGGTGGGCGCGGACACCGTCATCGAACGGGTGCTGCACCTTTCGGGGGAGATCTCCGACCACCTCACCACACCGGAGAAGGTGCGCGGCATCGGGCGCTGGCTCCGGTCACAGGTGGACGTCCTGAAGAAGACCACCAAGGAGACCCGCGACCTGGTCGACACCCAGCGGCGGCGCGAACAGCTCCTGCCGCTGGTGGAGCGCTACGAACACGCCAAGCACATCCGGGAGGCGATGGACTTCGGCGACCAGATGGCGCTGGCCGCCCGCATCGCCGAGCACCATCCCGAGGTCGGGCTCATCGAACGCGGCCGGTTCCGGGTGGTGCTGCTGGACGAGTACCAGGACACCAGCCACGCCCAGCTCGTCCTGCTGCGCTCGCTGTTCGGCGAGGGACACGCCGTGACCGCCGTCGGTGACCCCTGCCAGTCCATCTACGGGTGGCGGGGGGCGATCGCCGCCAACCTCACCCGGTTCCCCACCGACTTCCCGGCCGCCCCGGGCCGCCCCGCCGCCGTGCGCGAGCTGTCCACGAGCTTCCGCAACGGCGAACGGATCCTGGGGGTGGCCGGCTGGATCTCCGAGGAACTGCGGGCCGAGGCCGCCGAGGTGCCGATCCTCTACCCGGGACCGGCCCGTCGCGGGCGGGGACGGTCCGACGTCGCCCTGTTCCGCACCGAGTCCGAAGAGGCCGCCTGGATCGCCTCGCGCATCGCCGACCTGGTCAAGGGGGTGCGCCGCGACCCGGAGACGGCGCCGGACGGGCTGCCCTGGCCGGCCGGTGAGACGGGCTGCGCCCGGGACGGCGGGGTCGGACCGGGCGACATCGCGGTGCTGTGCCGTCGCCGGGCCCAGTTCCCGGCGCTGCGCGAGGAACTGGAGGCGCGCGGAGTCCCCGTCGAGGTCGTGGGCCTGGGCGGACTCATGCTGGTGCCGGAGGTGCGCGACATCATCGCGACCCTGCGGGTGGTGCACGACGCGGCGGCGGGAAACGAACTCGCCCGGCTCCTCACCGGGCCGCGCTGGCGGTTGGGGCCGCGCGACCTGGCGGCGCTGGGGGCGCGGGCCACCGAACTGGCCCGGCACTCCCGGCGCGACCTCACCGGGGACGGGCCCGAGGACGACGACCGCGACGACGTGCTGCGTCGCACCGTGCTGGACCTGACGGCCGAGAGCGGCAGCCTGGTGGACGCGGTGGACGACCCGGGGGCGGTCGAAGCCTACTCCGAACTCGGGTACGAGCGGCTGTCGCGACTCTCCGAGGAGCTGCGCTCCCTGCGCAAACTCGTGGGGCAGCCGTTGCCGGACCTCATCACCGAGGTCGAGCGGATGCTGGGACTGGACATCGAGGTGGCGGCCCGCAGCGGTCGCGAACCCCTGTCGGCGCGCGCCGATCTGGACGCGTTCGTCGACCACGCCGTCCGGTTCGTCGGCAACAGCGAGGACCCCGGTCTGGGGAGTTTCCTCGGTTACCTGCGGGCTGCGGAGGAGAACGAGAGCGGCCTGGCGCCGGGGGAGCGGGTCGGCGGATCCGACAGCGTCAAGCTCATGACCATGCACGGGGCCAAGGGGCTCCAGTGGCCGGTGGTGTTCGTGCCGGGGATCAGCGGGGGACGCAACCCCGTGTTCCCGGCCGCCGCCCGCAACGCCCTGGCCTGGGTCAGGGCCGACCACCTGCTGCCCTACCCGCTGCGAGGGGACCGCGACAGCCTGCCCGTGCTGGGCGGTGTGGACAAGGGGGCGATCACCGCGTTCAAGGAGGAGGAGACGGCCCGCCACCTCATGGAGGAACGCCGCCTGGCGTACGTGGCGGTGACCCGGGCCTCGTTCCTGCTCGTGTGCACGGGGCACTGGTGGGGGCGCACGGGGACCACGCCCCGGGGCCCGTCGGTCTTCCTGGAGGAGATCCGCGAGGCCTGTGAGCGGGGGGCCGGCCGCGTGGTCGCGTGGGCGGAACCGCCGGAACTCGACGAGACCAACCCGCACGACGACGAGGAGGGGGAGGCCGTGTGGCCGCCCCTCCAAGGCGACCCGCAGAGCGACGGGGAGGCCACCCCGGACACCCTCGCGCAGGTGGAGGGCGCGGTGACCCGCCGGGCGCAGATCGAGGCGGGCGCCGTCCTGGTGGAGCGGGCCCGGGCGGCGCTGCGCGAGGGGAAGGCGGTGCCTCCGGACCCGGCGCGGCACGAGAAGCTGGGCCGACGACTTCAGGGGTGGGAGCGGGACACGCACCTTCTCCTGGCGCACCGCGACCGGGAGGCGCACCGGGCCGACGACGGGACCGTCCAGGTGGAGCTGCCCGACCACCTGTCGGTGTCGTCGATGGTGTGGCTGGCCCGCGACCCGGCGGGGCTCGCCCGGCAGATCCGGCGGCCGTTGCCCCGTCCGCCGGCGCCGCACACGCGGCGGGGGACGGCCTTCCACACCTGGTTGGAACGGCGGTTCGGGCTGGGAACGGCGACCCTCCTCGACGACCTGCCGGGGGCGGCCGACGAGACCGCCGGGGAGGACGAGGACCTGGAGGAGCTTCAGCGGCTCTTCGAGGAGAGCGAGTGGGGGAGACGGATCCCGAGCGAGGTCGAGGTGCCGTTCGAGACGGTGATCGGCGACCGTCTCATCCGCGGCCGGATGGACGCGGTGTTCCACGACCCGGAGACCGGACGTTACGACGTGGTCGACTGGAAGACGGGGCGCCCTCCGCAGAACGCGCGCGAGCGGAGCGCCGTCGGTGTACAGCTCGCGGCCTATCGGCTGGCCTGGGCCGACCTCCAGGGCGTACCGCTGGAGGAGGTGCGCGCGGCGTTCCACTACGTGCGAGCGAACGAGACCGTGCGCCCCTCGGACCTTCTGGACGCCGACGGCCTGGCCGCCCTCATCGAGTCGGTCCCCGAACCCGGCGGCTCCGCTCCGACGGACGGGGCGTCGGCCCCGGGGGAGACCCGCCCGGGCCCGGCGTCCCCCCGCCGCCCGAAGCGCGACCCCCGTCCGCGCGGCGACGCCCGCCCGGACGACGGTCGGGTCGACCGCGCCGTGGAGTGAGTCCGGTCGTGCGGACCGCCCCGGGTGCGAAGGGGAAAAGGGTCGGCGTGGCTCGGGCGGACGTGCGAGGATCGGCGGCCATGGAGACGATCGCGACCGCCGTCGCGGCACGGCACGGCACGGGATACCGTCCGGTGAGGTGACGGCCCTGCCCGCCGGGCTGGCCGACCATGTGCTGGCACTGGGGGACGCACTCGTGCTGAGGATCCCCCGGGACTCCGCTTTCGAGGAGGATCTGCGCAAGGAGGCGGCGCTCATCCCCGCCGCGCGCGCCGCCGGGGTGCGCACACCGGCGCTGGTCGGGTTCACCGAGGGCGCGCCGCCGACGATGCTGCTGGAGCGGGTCCCCGGCACCGACCTGGTCGGGCGCGAACCGAGCCGGGGCGTACTGGTCGACCTCGGGGAACAGCTGGCGAGAGCGCACGCGATCCCCGTCCCGCCCGGCCTTCCCCGTGACACCGGGCCCCCGGATCCGGTGGCCCTGGTCGGCCGCGTACGCGACGACGGTCTCATCGACTCCGGAACCGCCGACCGGCTGCGCGCCTGGTGCGAGGCCCTCGCCGGCCGGTCGCCCGCCGAGGTCCGACCCACCCTGATCCACGGGGACATCGCCCCCCCAGAACCTCATCGTGACCGCGGACGGCGCTCTCTCCGGGATCGTGGACCGGGGCGACGCGTCCGTGGCCGACCCCGCCACCGACTTCGCCAAGCTGCCGCCCGCCTGGCTGCCCGCCGTGCTGGAGGGTTACGGCGGCGAGGGTCGGGAGGCGCGGGTGCTCCGGCACCACTTCACCTGGGCCCTCGGCCGGTTGGCGTCGCCGGACCCCGTACCGGGGCGACGCCACTGGACGGCGCCGCCCCTGAGCCGGATCCTCGGTCTGCTGTGTTTCCTCGCGTCGGGCCCGCCCGAGCCGTGGCCCTCGCTCGCCCCACCCTCCTGATCCCCCTCGCACGTCCCGGCGCGCGGCGAACCGGAACCCCTCAAGCGCCCGTGGCCGAATCGGTGGTCGTGCGGCATCACCGTGGTCGACCGCCTCGTCGGCTGAACGTGCGACGGTGCCCGGCGGGAGCGCCGAGGGGCCGCGCGGTGGGGTGCTCGGGCCTCAGCCGGCGAGCAGAGCGTCGATCTGGCCCATCGCGCCCTCCATGCCCTCGTCCATGCCCATCTCCATGAGTTGCTCCATGTGCTCCCTGGACCGGAACGTGGAGCGGATCACCATGCGGGTGCCGTCGCCGTGCGCGGAGATCTCGACGGATCCGTGGGCCGTGGGCATGTCGGTGCTCGGGGCGCCGTCGGCGTCGGAGAAGCCGTCCACGAACTCCAGGGCCGTCGGCGGGTTCACGGAGACGATCTCCCACCGGCCCCGGTGCTTCTCACCGTCGGGGCCGGTCATGTGGTACGTGACCTTGCCGCCGGGGGTCAGGTCGTGTTCCTCGACGGTCGCGGGGTAGGTGGGCGGGCCCCACCACCGCTCCAGCTGACGCGGGTCGGCCCACAGCCGCCACACCCGCTCGACCGGGGCGGAGAAGTCGGCGGTCAGGGTCAGGGAGAGGTCGTCGAAGTTCTTGTCGACGCTGGTGACGCTCATCGGTCCGTCTCCTTCGGTTCGTCCGGTCCGGTGGTTCCGGCCGGTTCGGCGAGCAGGTCGACCATGCGGTCGACCCGTCCGCGCCAGAGTGCTTCGAGGTGGTCCAAGGCCTGCCGGGCCCGTCGTACGCCGTCGGGATCGGTGCGTACGCGCTGCTCCCGCCCGTGCCGTGTCTTGGTGACCAGTCCCGCCCGTTCCAGTACGGCGACGTGTTTCTGAACCGCCGCGAAGCTCATCGGGTACAGCTCGGCGAGCCGCGACACGGACGGTTCGCCTTCGATCGAGCGGCGAAGGATGTCGCGCCGGGTGGTGTCGGCCAGAGCGTGGAACAGACGATCGGCGGCCTCTTCATCTACAACCATTTGGTTGTACGTTAGCGCGTGCCGACGACGAAATGAAGGGAGCGCGGGGTGCCGCCGGGTCGTGGACGGCGGGACCGGCCGACGGTAGCGTGACCGACCATGAGCGTCCTCGTCATCGGTGGTAGCGGGTTCCTCGGCGGCGAGGTCGTCCGGCAGGCCCTGGAGGCGGGCCATCGGGTGGCCGCGACGTACGCGACACGTCGGCCCGACGGCGAAGGGGTGTCGTGGTCCCCCCTGGACGTCCGGGACCGCCGACAGGCGATCGACCTGATGGCCGCCGCCCGGCCGGACACCGTCGTCAACGCCGCCTACCGACAGGACGACTGGGCGATCACCGCCGACGGCGCCGCGCACGTGGCGCTCGCCGCCGCCGCGACCGGGGCTCGGCTGGTCCACGTCTCCAGCGACGCCGTGTTCTCGGGCGCCGCGGTCCACTACGACGAGACGGCGGACCCCGACCCGATCACCCCCTACGGTGCGGCCAAGGCCGCGGCCGAGACGGCGATCAAGGCCATCGACCCGGGCGCGGTGATCGTCCGCACCTCGTTGATCGTCGGCGACGGAGGCTCGGTCCACGAACGTCGGGTGCACGACCTGGCGGCGGGAAGGCTCGGGGGAGTGCTGTTCACCGACGTCGTGCGCTGCCCGGTCCACGTCCGCGATCTGGTCGCCGCGCTCCTGGAGCTCGCGTCGTCCGAGCACGGGGGCGTTCACCACGTCGCCGGGGCCGACGCGGTCAGCCGCCACGAACTGGGCGTGCTGATCGCCCGTCGGGACGGCCTGGACCCGGCCGCGCTGCCTTCCGGACGGCGCGCCGACACCGGCCTGTCGGGACCGACGGACGTGCGCCTGGACTGCGCGGCCACACGGCGGCGACTCCCGCACACCGACCTGCGCGGTGCCCGGGAGTTCCTGAGCTAACCACACGTTCCCACGGTCGGCCGCCCCGTGCAGGCAGCCGAGCAAGGCGGAACTTGCTCTTACTGTGAGGGAAAAGCAGGCGATGTGGGGCATTGCTCAGGTTGATGTGCTTCAGGCTCTCGTGCAAGAGGGTGACGCGGCCGATTCTGTCGGCTCCCGATGGTGGCGGAAATCCGAGGCGCAATTCGTACCGGAGATAGGTGCTGGTGGCTTTTGCCTCCCGGCCGAAGTCATCCTCCACCGCTTCGGGAACGATCATCTCCGCTGCAAAACTCATTTCACGTTCATGAGTCCCATAGCCGTTCCAGAAAAGCTCTCGTGGGTCTCCTGAGCGCTCCCCTCCTGTGCCTCGTACCTCGATCGCGGCTTCGATGAGCGAACGGCTGGACAGCAAGCTCAAGAACTGGATCACGTCGAACAGGTTCGACTTTCCTGTTCCATTTTCTCCGGCGATGCACGTGAACGGTCCGAAATCAACCTCCAGCCCGAGCAGGTTCTTGAAGCCGTTGACCTCCAGTCGGGTGAGCATGCGATCCCCTCTCCATCACTGCCGGGTCCTTCGGCCGCCCGTATGCGGGACGTCGGTCGAGGAGAAGGACGACCGCATGACATACGGTCAATCGGCGATCTAGCAAGCCGAACCGGCGAACCGGTCGGCTCGGCGCCACGGATCCGCTCGGACACCCCTCGGGGGTGCGACCGCCCGGACCTCGGACGGCCGCACCCGTCGTCGCCTCACACCACGCCGAAGACGAATCCGCCCGGGGACTTCGTGTCCTCGCCGAAGAGGTACTCCCGCGCCGACAGCACGAACTCCTCCCGGCTGATGTGCCCGTCGCCGTCGATGTCCACGTGCGCGAACCGGGTGCGGGCGTCCGCCTCGGTCGCGCCCAGCGCGGCCGCGTAGACCAGGAACTCCGCCAGGCTGATCCGCCCGTCCCCGTCCTCGTCCAGCAGGTCGAACACGGCCTCGGCCACCGCCTCCGCCGCGTTGAACCGGCTGCGGTCCTCCGACGCAGCGTGCATCGCCGTCACGAACGCCTCGCGCTCCAAGCGGTCCTCGGCCCCCGAGTGCCGCACCAGTTCCTGCCACAGCGACCGGTAGGCCGTCTCGATCGCGTGCGCCTTGGGCTCGGTGGGGTCCAGTACGTAACCGGTCACGTACCTGTCCACGAGCCGTTGATAGTCCGCCCAGGTCGCGACCTTGTCCCCGTCGGTGTCGAGCACGTCGAACAGCTCGTTGAAGCGGGCGATGATCGCCTCGGAGGGGGTGACGCTCACGTGGTTCCTTCCATCGGTCGGGGCGGGCGGGTCCCACCCCTGTCGTACGAGTCCCATGCTGCCGAAAAGGTTCCCTCCGCGTGCCGTTATCGGCGTGTTCACCACGCGCGCCGGACGACCTCCCGCCCTCCGGACCAGGGGATCCACGCGACCGCGGTGCCCCGGCGCCCTTCGGTCGGGTGCCCGGGCACCGTGGACCGTGTGCACCGAGCGCGGTGCCCCGGTGACGCCACCACCGGGAGGGGAGGTGGGCGCCGAGCGTCCACGTGTCCGGGTCTAAGGTCGAGTCCGACAACGACGTCGAGACGAGGACACGAGGATGGACGTACGCACCTACATCGAGGAGAACCGGGACGGTTTCCTCTCCGCACTCAAGGAGTGGCTGGCGATCCCCTCGATCTCCGCCGACCCCGAGCACCACGATGACGTGCGCGGATCCGCCCGGTGGCTGGCCGATCACCTCACCGCCACCGGTTTTCCCACCGTCGAGGTGTGGGAGACCCCCGGGCTGCCCGCCGTGTTCGCCGAATGGCCGGCCGCCGACCCCGACGCGCCCACGGTGCTCGTCTACGGCCACCACGACGTGCAGCCCGTCGACCCCGTCGAGGCCTGGGACACCGACCCCTTCACCCCCACCGAGCGCGGCACCTCCCTGTTCGCCCGCGGCGCCTCCGACGACAAGGGCCAGGTCCTCTTCCACGCCCTGGGTGTACGCGCCGCCCTGGCCGCCTCCGGCGCCGACGCCCCGCCCGTCACCCTCAAGTTCCTCGTCGAGGGTGAGGAGGAGTCCGGATCGGTCCACTTCGCCGACCTCATGCGCGCCAACCGCGACCGCCTGGCCTGCGACGTCGTCGTCATCTCCGACACCACCATGTGGGCCGCCGACACCCCGTCCATGTGCGTGGGCATGCGCGGCGTCACCGACGTCGAGATCTCCCTGTACGGCCCCGACCGCGACCTGCACAGCGGCTCCTTCGGCGGTGCCGTCCCCAACCCGCTCCAGGCCATGAGCGGCCTGCTCGCCGCCCTGCACGACGATGACGACCGCGTCGCCGTCCCCGGGTTCTACGACGGGGTCGTCGAGGCCGACGCCGAGGAGCGCGAACTCATCGCCCGCCTGCCCTTCGACGAGAGGGAATGGCTGGCCACCGCCGCCTCCACCGCCACCTGGGGTGAGAAGGGCTACAGCACCCTGGAGCGCGTCTGGCTGCGGCCCACCGCCGAGATCAACGGCATGTGGGGCGGTCACACCGGTGCCGGTGGCAAGACCATCGTCCCCCGCTCCGCGCACGCCAAGATCAGCTTCCGCCTCGTCCCCGGCCAGGAGCCCCTGGAGATCCAGGCCCGCGTCCGCGCGTTCGTCGAGGCCCGGGTCCCCGCCGGCCTGCGCGCCGAACTGGAGTTCGGCGGCGGCGTGCGCGCCTGCGCCTCCGACCTGTCCTCCACGGCCCTCAAGGCGGCCCGCGCCGCGATGGAGCGCGCCTTCGGGGTCCCGGTGCTCTTCACCCGGGAGGGCGGCAGCGGCCCCGAGGCCGACATCGCCGACATCCTCCGGGCCCCGCTGGTGTTCGTCGCCGTCGGACTCGACGAGGACCGCATCCACGCCCCCAACGAGAAGGTCGAGGTTCCGCTCCTCCTCAAGGGCGCCGAGAGCGTCGCCTACCTGTGGGAGGAACTCGGCGGCGGGGTCTGAACCGGACGGGTTCCGCGTTCGGGCATGACGCGGGACCCGATGGTGTTACTCCTTTAGGCATCGGCCGCGCCCCTCCCGGGGCGCGGCCCGCCCGATCCGCACGTTCCCGGAAGGCCTCATGCACGTCGACACCACCCCCACCCTGTCCCGCGCCGCCGTCGACCCCGTCGCGCACCGCCGCTCGGACGACGCCTGGCTGGAGAAGGCGTGGGCGGACCCCGACACCCGGGTCCTGGAACTGGAGGGCGGCGACCCCCTCTCCCACGGGTGGAAGGCCCTCATGGCCAAGCAGTCCCGGGCGCTCGCCACCACCGAAGGTCCGCCCGCGCTGGTCCTCACCTCACCGGAACGGGCACCGGAGGGGGAACGCTACCTGCTGGGGGAGGCCGACGGCCGGGCCTACTTCGCGGTCCGCTCGCCCCGCGAACTCACCGAACGCGACGGAGCCCGTCCCGCCTCCCTGCGCGAACTCGGCCCCCTGCTCGGCGACCACGACACGGGGCTGCTCACCCGCGCCGTCGCCCTGGCCAACTGGCACGCCACCCACCGGTTCTGTCCCGCCTGCGGATCGCCCACCGTCATCTCCGCCGCCGGCCACCTGCGCACGTGCGAACGGGAGGGCCGCGAACAGTTCCCCCGTACCGACCCGGCGGTCATCATGCTGGTGCACCGCGAGCAGGAGGGGGAGCAGGAGATCCTGCTCGGCAACAACCCGCACTGGGACGCGCGCCGCTTCTCCGTGCTGGCCGGGTTCGTCGAGGCCGGCGAGTCCCTGGAACACGCGGTGATCCGTGAGGTGGCGGAGGAGGCGGGGATCGTCGTCGAGGCCCCCCGCTACCTGGCCTCACAGCCGTGGCCGTTCCCGCGCAGCCTCATGATGGGCTACACCGCGCGCGCCGTCGGCGAGACCGAGCGCACCGACGACGAGCTGGGCGCCCTGCGCTGGTTCACCCGCTCCGCGCTGGCGGAGACGGCGGCAGCCGGTGAGATCGTGCTCCCGGGGCGGATCTCGATCGCCCGCACCCTCATCGAGCACTGGTACGGGGGAGAGCTCCCCGGCCAGTGGTAGCCGGGGCGGCCGTCGCGCGGCGAAGGCCCCGAAGCCGACCGCTCCCGACACGGTCGCCTTCCGGACCCCTTCGAGCCCTCGCCCGTCCGTCCACCTCGGGAAGGCCCCGACGGCCGGCCGTTTCCCCGTCGCCGTCCCCGGGTGCCCGGAGAACGGGACCGGGGTGCGAGAGGGCGCGGTGGTCGTCATCGTCCCCGGGACGTCCACTCCACCGGCCTCCGGCACCCCGCGAGCGCCCCAGGGCGTGTTCGACGGGTCATTCCGCCTCGCGACCCCCGGGCGCTCTCTCGCCGCGCCGCCGGAAGGCCGACCCCGGGCCGACCCGCGCCTGTCGTCTTGCGAGAGAGCGACTGGAGGCCACTCGTGTCACTCGGCGCAAGCGTCGAACCGAACGAAAGCATCCGCCGAACACGCCCTAGTTCGAGTTCGCGCCGGGGGAGACGCTCAGCTCGTCCGGGAGCACCATCAACGGACTGGTACTGCTCTCCACCACGTCACGGGCCAGGTCGGCGACCTTGCGTCCGCGCGAACGCGCCGATGAGCGCAGCCGCTCGAACGCCTCGCGCGTCGGCATGGTGTGCCGCTCCGCCAGGACACCGATCGCCTGCTCCACCACCACACGCGAATGCAGCGCGTGCTCCAGCTGGGCGATGGTGTGGCGCAACCGTTCCACCTCCGTGGCGCCCTCCGGCGCCCGACCGGGCGCCTGCGACCGGGGCCGCTCCCCGCCCTCCTCCTCCGTGAGCAGGTCGGCGAGGACCATCGCGCTCACCAGGTCGGGCAGCTCGTGCCCGTTCCCCACGCGCCACCCCGTCGGGGTGCGGCGCACCACGCCGACCGCGTCGGCGACCGCTATGTCATGAGAACTCACGTCGTCCCCCAACTCAACACTCCCCGTCGTCATCCGTCCGAGCCGTCAGCGGCCGGCGCGGTCGTGCCGGGGACGCCCCTCGGGGTTCTGGGGGGCCGCCGCCCCGCGGGAGGGAACCCACGGGGCGGCGTTTCTCCGACCTACGACAGCTCGGCCAGCTTCTTCTTCACCTGAGCGAGCGACGGGTTGGTCATCGCCGCTCCGTCACTGAAGACCACCGTCGGGACCGTTTGGTTCCCGTTGTTGACCTTCATCACGAGTTCCGCGGCCTCCGGGTGTTCCTCGATGTCCACCTCGTGCCCGGTGATCCCTTCCCGGGCCAGCTGGCTCTTGAGCCGCTTGCAGTACCCGCACCAGGGGGTGGTGTACATCGTGAAATTCTCGGTCGCCGTGCTCGTCATCTCGCTCACGTTCTCTCCGTCCTGCGGTCGGCGTTCCACGCCCGGTCCCACATCCCAACACCGTGGGCTCCGGTCCGCTTCCCTCGACCGCGCGACACAACGTGGGACGCCTCACAGGGCCGGGTGGTTCTGAAATGTGTCATTCGGCTCGATCGGCCCGCTCACGCGTCCCGGCGGTCGCTCCGACCCCTGTGCCCCCTTTCGGAACCGCCCTGTGGACAGGTGCGGATCCGTCCTCCGGGAGACCGATACTTGAGAGACTGTCCCCGGAACAGCACAACCGTCTCGACCACCCTCAGGAGCACCATGGACCCCGACCGCGTCCTGGAGGGACTGGACCCGGAGCAGACCCTGGCGGCGCGTGCGCTGCGCGGCCCCGTGTGCATCCTGGCCGGTGCCGGAACCGGGAAGACCCGCGCCATCACCCACCGCATCGCACACGCGGTCGCCGCCGGAGTGGTCTCCGAGCAGCAGGTCCTCGCGGTCACCTTCACCAACCGCGCCGCCGGTGAGATGCGCGGTCGCCTGCGCTCCCTGGGCGCCCCCCGGGTACAGGCCCGCACCTTCCACGCGGCCGCCCTGCGCCAGCTCTCCTTCTTCTGGCCCCAGGTCATCGGTGGCGAGAAGCCCACCCTCATCGACAGCAAGATCCAGGCGGTGGCCCGCGCGGCCCACTCCGTCGGCGTCCAGCCCGACCGCACCGGCCTGCGCGACCTGGCCTCCGAGATCGAATGGGCCAAGGTCACCCAGGTCCGCCCCACCGACTACGAGCGCGTCATCGCCAAGACCTCCCGCCAGGCCCCGATGCCCGCCGGCGAGGTCGCCCGGGTCTTCGAGGCCTATGAGGAACTGCGCCGCGAGCACAACCTCCTCGACTTCGAGTCGATGCTCGAACTCACCGCGGCCATGATCAACGAGTACCCGGCCATCGCCCAGCGCGTCCGCGACCAGTACCGCTATTTCGTCGTCGACGAGTTCCAGGACGTCAACCCGCTCCAGAAACTCCTGCTCGACGCCTGGCTGGGCGACCGCGACGACCTGTGCGTGGTCGGCGACCCCAGCCAGACCATCTACTCCTTCGCCGGCGCCACCCCCTCCTACCTCACCGGTTTCGCCGCCCGCTACCCGCACTCCACCGTGGTCGAACTGGTCCGCGACTACCGGTCCACCCCGCAGGTGGTGCGGGTCGCCAACCACGTCATCTCCCAGGCCGGCGGCACCACCTCCGCCGGACACCTCACCCTCCAGGCCCAGCGCCCCGACGGGCCCGACCCCGTCTACCAGGAGTACGAGGACGAACCCGCGGAGGCCACCGGGGTCGCCCGCAAGATCGGTGTCCTGCTGGAGGAGGGCGTCCCGGCCGGCGAGATCGCCGTCCTGGTGCGCACCAACGCCCAGTCCGCCGCCTACGAACAGGCCCTCACCGACCAGGGGGTGCCGTTCACCGTGCGCGGCACCGCCCGGTTCTTCGAACGCCCCGAGATCAAGAAGGCCGTGCACCTGCTGCGCGGCGCCCGGCACGAGGCGGCGGGGGAGGAGCCGGCCCCGCTCATCTCCACCGTCCGTCAGCTCCTCGGGCAGATCGGCCTCACCGATACCGCCCCCGAGGGCCGTCAGGCCCGCGAACGCTGGGAGTCGCTGACCGCGATGGTCCAGCTCGCCGAGGACATGGCGGCCAAGCCGCATCCGGACGGCACCCCGGTGACCATGAACGACCTCGTCGAGGAACTCGACGTGCGCATGGCCACCGAACACGCCCCCGGGTTCGAGGGTGTCACCATCGCCTCCCTGCACGCCGCGAAGGGCCTGGAGTGGGACGCGGTGTTCCTGGTCGGCCTCACCGAGGGCATGATGCCGATCATCTACGCCGAGACCGACGAACAGGTCGAGGAGGAGCGTCGGCTCTTCTACGTCGGCGTCACCCGCGCGCGCGAACACCTGGCCATGTCGTGGTCGCTGGCCCGCTCCCCGGGCGGTCGCAAGAGCCGCAAGCCCTCCCGCTTCCTCGACGGGCTGCGTCCGGCCTCCCCCACCACCACCGCCCGACGGGCCGAGCGCAAGCGCGGCGGCCCCGCCCGCTGCCGGGTCTGCGGGTCCTCCCTCACCGACGCGGCCGAGCGCAAGCTCGGCCGCTGCCTGGACTGCCCCTCCAGTTACGATGAGGCGCTGCTGGAGCGCCTGCGCGACTGGCGACGCGCGGTCTCCCAGGAGCAGAAGGTGCCCGCCTACGTGATCTTCACCGACGCCACCCTCCAGGCCATCGCCGAACAGGAGCCCTCGGGGCTCTCGCAGCTGGCGGCGGTGTCCGGTGTCGGGGCCGTGAAACTCGACCGCTACGGTGAGGCGGTGCTCGCGCTGGTCTCCGGTGCCGACCCCGTCGCGGTCACCGAAGGTCGGGACGCCCCCGACGACGAGGAGGACACGCCGGAATGAACGACAGAGTCGACGAGAGCCGACAGCAGTCCCTGGCCGACCTGTTGGCCGTGCTCGACCTGGAACGGATCGAGGTCAACATCTTCCGGGGCAGCAGCCCGGAGGAGGGCCCCCAACGGGTCTTCGGCGGGCTGGTCGCCGGCCAGGCGTTGGTGGCGGCGGGCCGCACCGTACCGGCCGACCGCTACGTTCACTCCCTGCACGCCTACTTCATCCGCCCCGGCGACCCGACGGTCCCGATCGTCTACGAGGTCGACCGGGTCCGCGACGGCCGATCGTTCACCACCCGCCGGGTGGTCGCCATCCAGCACGGCAAGGCGATCTTCACCCTGTCGGCCTCCTTCCACAACGAGGAGCCGGGCCTGGACCACCAGACCCCCATGCCCGACGTGCCCCCGCCGGAGGAACTGCCCAGCACCCGCGAGCGACTGCGCGCCGAGTTCGGCCGGATCCCGGGGTTCGTGCGCTGGCACCCCATCGAGTTGCGCCCGGTGGGCCCGCTGTCCTACGAGGCCGAGCGCGACCCCCGCCTGCGCACCGCCGTGAACCCGGTGTGGCTCAAGGTCGACGGCGAACTGCCCGACGACCGGCTCACCCAGGTGTGCCTCATGACGTACGCCTCCGACCTCACCCTCCTCGACACCGTGCTGTTGCGTCACGGGCGTTCCTTCGCCGGGATCTCCATGGCCAGCCTGGATCACGCCATGTGGTTCCACCGGCCGTTCCGCGCCGATGAGTGGCTGCTCTACGCCCAGGAGACCCCCAGCGCACAAGGGGCCCGCGGGCTGGCTCGGGGGCTGGTCTACACCCGGGACGGACAACTCGTGTGCTCCGTGGTGCAGGAGGGCCTCATCCGCGTCGTCGACGCCGAGGGCTGGTCCGACGCCGTGCGCTCCGACTCCGTTTGACCGGTACCGGTCGAGGTCCCGCGGTGGTCCCCCGAGAACGCCGGGGATTACCGCGGGAACGTGGCCGGATCCGGACGTTTTCGCAGGTGGAAAATAGGTTGCTTGTTTTCGTGGGCAGCCCCTAGTCTGTACATCGTCGCCAAGACCGTTCTACCGGCGCGGGTGAGAGATTCCCGTCGCCCGACTCTGAAGGAGGTGCCCGATCCAATGACGAACATCACCACGAACTTCGTCGCGCAGTCCCGTCAGTCGCTGACCGCTGCTCCGGGCACCGCCATGCGCGGTCTGTCCGGCGGCCTCGCCCTCCGCGGCGAGCGCGCCATCGCCTGTGGCGCCTTCACCGGCGCCGGCTCGGTCTGGAGCGAGGGTGCTCTCCAGGGCACCCGTATCGGTGAGGGGATCCAGGGAGGTCTCGGAGGTTTCGGCCTCCGTCCCGGTGCCCAGGTGATCCTCGCCGCCAAGTCCGAGTCCCATGGCAGTGGTGTGTCCACCGGCAATGAGAGCGCCCGTGACCGAGGCGCGCTGACGGCGGATCACGTCGAAGAAACCCCGCGTCGTTACGGCGCATCGGGTGAGTGTTCACGGAGAAATCCGGCCTGGTAGAACAGGTCGAGAGTTTCGACCCGTGGCCGCGGACCCCGATCTAGGGGCCGCGGCTTTCTTTGTATCCTCGTCCGCTCGATCTCCCCCAGGGAGGCAGAGCAGGCGTCTGCATCGCAAGTCAGGTCCCACACCGGACCGGTTCCGGTGAACCGAGAACACCGACCGCGTTGTACGAGACGAACAAAGATCTTGGAGGGCACCGATGCTCGCGTCGGTCCTGGAAACGCCCTGGTTGGGCGAGGCCGAAATCCCCTGCCGCCTACAGCCCGACCTGTTCTTCGCCGAGGCCCCCGCCGACGTCGAGGCGGCGAAGGCCGTCTGCGGCGCCTGCCCGGTCCGCGAACAGTGCCTGTCCGACGCCCTGGACCGCAAGGAACCGTGGGGCGTCTGGGGCGGACAGCTGTTCGTCGCCGGTCAGATCGTGGCGCGCAAGCGTCCGCGCGGCCGTCCCCGGAAGAACCCGGCTCCGGTCGCGGCCTGATCACCGCGCCGGAACGCACACCACCCCCATCGCACGACACGAACCTCAGAGAGAACGAAGACACATGATGATCCTGGAAATCCTGACCGTGGCCAAAGAGATGGACACCGAGAGCCGCGAACACCAGGGGCGGCGACTCACCGCCCGAGAGATGCGCGCCCGCCAGCGGGAGCAGCGTCGTGCGGAGAACGCGATCATGGAAATCGCGTGGTCACGTCTCTGTTGACCCGGTGATCGGGATGGTGGCCACCGAGGGTGACCACCGCACCCGATGAACCGGGTCGAGAACAGGGCGGACGCATCGCGGAGCCGGTCCGGGACCGGGCGGGGACCCCAGAAAAGGGGTCACCGTCCGGTCTCTTTTTCATGTACGGATGATCAAGAGATCTTCTCCGGAGGCCTCCGAGAGGGCCTGAGGGGAAGGCCGGAATGCCCCAGGTCAACGCTGAACGCTCGACGGGGTGGCGTTTTCCGAGCATCGACGCCGATCGGGTCGTCCCCGTGAGATCAATGACATAACAGGACAACACACTCCTGTTCGAGAGCGCTCTCCTCGGCTACCGTAAAGTTCGTGCCCTCGAACACCAAAATCGAGGTCCGACGCAGTCCTCGCCGCCGACGCACGGTCTCGGCTTACAGGGACGGGGACACCACCGTCGTCCTCGTGCCCGCGACGTTCTCCCGCGCAGAGGAAAAGCGCTGGGTGGGCCGCATGCTGCAACGACTGGAAGCCCGCGAGGAACGCCGTCGCCCCGGTGACGGGGAACTCCACGACCGGGCCGTCGAACTGGCCCGGCGTTATCTGGACGGAACCCGGCTGCCCGACAGCGTCCGCTGGGTGGACAACCAGAATTCCCGGTGGGGTTCGTGCACCCCCGACACCCGCACGATCCGTATCTCCCGACGCGTCGCCGGAATGCCCGAATGGGTCGTCGACTACGTCCTCATCCACGAACTCGCGCACCTGTTCATCCCGCATCACGGCCGGGAGTTCTGGGAACTGGTGCACCGTTATCCCAAGGCCGAGCGCGCCCGCGGCTACCTGGAGGGGTTCAGCGCCGGTTCGCGCGCCGAACCCTGTGGTCCCGAATTCGTCCCCGACGAGGAGACGCTCGACTCCACCGAGGTCGCCCTCGAAGAGGAGTGAATCGGCAGGCCCGGCAGCCGATGCCGGTCCTCCGGTGACGCGGGTCCGCGCCCGGGGCGGTGCCCGCCGCGCCGACACCGGACGGAACGGACCTCTCCGAGAAGCCCGCCATCCCCTCATCGGTCGAGGGGCTCGACCACGGACCGGCCGTGCCCCACTCCCTCCGTCGGGGAGGGCGGGTCGGCCCGTACCGGGGCCCGGACCGCTCAGCCGACGCCCAGGATCCCCGCCGAGAGCAGGCCCCCGTCCGAGAACAGGACGGTCGACGGGACCGGGCGGCCGTCGCGGTCGCCGGAGGGTTTCACCGGACGTAACCCCGATGGGCGGCGACCGCCTCGACCGCGGCCGAGACCAGGGAACGGGTGACCTCGTCGGTGGGCTCGGGCAGCGCCTCCACCGGGAACCAGCCCAGGTCGGCCGACTCCTCGGGGTCGATCACCGGCGTCGCTCCCGGGGGTGCCAGCACCGCGTACTGCACGTCCAGATGGAAACTCCCCCCACCGCACGGCACCGCGTGACGGTCCAACCTGACCGGCTCCGGCAGCAGCGTCAGATCCTCGATGCCGGACTCCTCGACCGCCTCGCGCAGCACCGCCGCGCCCAGGGTGGCGTCCCGCGGTTCGCAGTGCCCCCCGGTCTGCAACCACATCCGGTGGACGCGGTGCAGGGTCAGCACCACCCGGTCGCCCTCGGCCGAGATGACCGCCGAGCTGGCGGTGATGTGCCCGGGCAGGCAGGAACGCCACATCGCGTCCGGGTGGGTGTCCAGGTGGTCCACGTAGGAGCGGCGCAACCCCTCCTGGCGCTCGTCGGGCGCGGCCCAGGCGGACAGCACCGCCCGGGCGTCGGCGTGCAGCGACACCTAGGAGTCCTCTCCCGGCTCGTCCTTCCTCGGGTCCTTCTCTCCCTCGTCCTTCGCGACGCCCGGCGCCTCGTCGGTGAGCGCCGAGATGTCGAAGTCGGTGTCGGTGAACGCGCCGCCGCTGACGAACGCGGCCGGGTCGTCCAGATCCTCGCCGGTCGGCATCAGGTCCGGGTGCTGCCAGACCGCGTCGCGACCGTCGATCCCGCGTGCCTCCTCCAGCGCCGTCCACAGGGCGGAGGCCTCGCGCAGCCGACGCGGCCGCAGCTCCAACCCGACCAGGGCCGCGAAGGTGTGCTCGGCGGGACCGCCGGTGGCCCGACGGCGCCGGGTGGCCTCGGCCAGGGCGTTCGCCTGCGGCAACCGTCCGTCGACCGCGCCCGACACCACGATCGCCACCCAGCCCTCGATGAGGGCCAGAGTGGTCTCCAGCCGGTTCAGCGCCGCCTTCTGCTGCGGGGTGTCCTCGGGCTGGAACAGGCCCTGACCGCCGCCCGCGCCGCCCAGCACCTCCTGGAGCGCCTCGGGGTCGGTGAGATCGATCTCTCCGAGCCGGTCCTCCAGGCCGCTGACGTCGAACGACATGCCGTCGGCGTACTCGGCGACCAGTCGGAACACGTGCGAACGCAGCCACGGCACGTGGGCGTAGAGCCGGTGCACCGCCGCCTCGCGGGCGGCCAGGTACAGCCGCACCTCGTCGTCGGGGATCTCCAGTCCTTCGCTGAACTTCTCCACGCCCAGGGGCAGCAGAGCGGCGTTGCCCTCGCCGGCCAGCGGCAGCCCGATGTCGGCGGTACCGACGACCTCCTGGGACAGCTCACCGACGGCCTGACCGGCCTGCTGGCCGACCATCATGCCGCCCATCTGCTGGATCATGCCGAGCAGGGGGCCGGCCATCGACCGCATCTCCTCGGGCAGGCTCTGCCCCATGGATCGCACGGTCTTGCTGGTCAACGGGTCACAGAGCTGCGACCAGGAGTCCATGGTCTTCTCGATCCACTCCGACCGGCTCCACGCCTGGATCGACTGGATCCCGGAGGGCAGCGCGGTGGACTGGTCGAGCCACAGGTCGCCCAGGCGCAGGGCCTCCTGGACCTTGGCGTAGTCGGCGGGCGGCACACTGGGGTCGCCCTTCTGCGCGACGACCTGTCGCGCTATGTCCTTGGCCATGCTCCAGTTGATGCCCGACGCCGAAGCGGGTCGGTCACCGCCGGGGGCGGGTTGGGCCGACATCATGTCGGCGAACTGCCGCAGCATGTTCGCCATCTGCTGCGGATCGCCGAACGGGAATCCGTCCGGCGTACCGGAGTCCCCTCCGCCCGGGCGGCCGCTGCCGGCACCACCCGAGCCGGAGTCGCCGGGGCGGCGTCCGGACTCGTCATCGGGATCGTTCGGCATGCTGAAACCGAAAGGCAGGTCGCTCACAATCAGACCTCAGGCAGGATTAGGTTTGGTCTCCACTGTCACGTTAGCTGGGAGTCGCCCGGAGTGAATACCGAAAGCAACCAGGTTCGCCCAGAGCACAGCCGGTCCGGAGGGGCCGGGGTGGTGGTCGCGGTCACCGGTGCGGCCTCCGGGGTCGGCCGGCTCCTCGTGCAACGCCTGGCCGGGGCGGAAGGTTCCGCGGTCCCCCGCGAGGTCATCGCCATCGACGAGGAGTTCGCGGACCTGCGCGGTGTCACCTGGCGCATCGCCGACGTGTGCGACCCCGGTCTGGTCTCCCGCCTGGGCGGCGTCGACGTGCTGGTGCACACCGCCGACGACCGTTCCCTGGACACGAGACCGGCCCGACGGCGCGCGCACAACATCCGCGCCGCGCAGACCGTCCTGACCGCCGCCGCCGCCGCGGGCGTCCCCCGCGTGTTCCTCATCACCAGCACCATGGTCTACGGCGCGGCACCGGACAACCCGGTCCCGTTGCCGGAGAACACCCCCCGTGTCTCGGACAGCGGCGACGGTCTCATGGGCGACTTCGCCGAGATCGAGGCGTTGGCCGAACGCGCCCGTCGCGCCCACCCGGGCCTCACCGTCACCGTGGTGCGCCCCGCGCCGCTGGTGGGCCCCGGCCTGGACACCCTGCTCAGCCGGCACTTCTCGGCCCCGCGCCTGCTCACCGTCAAGGGCCGCGAACAGCATTGGCAGTTCTGCCACGTCGAGGATCTGGCCGGAGCGCTGGCCTTCTGCGCGCTGCGCGGGGTGGACGGCCCGGAGGGGGTCATCGCGGTGGGCGGCGAGGGTTCCCTCACCCAAGGGGAGGTCGAGGAGATCGCCGGGATGAAGCACTTCGAGGTCCCCGCGAACCTGGCCTTCGGCACGATCCGCCGGCTGCACCAGGCGAAGATCACCCCGGCCGCCGAGGGGGAGCTGAAGTTCCTGGTCCACCCGTGCGTGGTCGACTGCTCGGTGCTGCGCGAGGCCGGGTGGAAACCCGCCTACGACAACGGGGCCGCCCTGAGCGGCCTGCTCGATTCCAGGGGAGGGCCGGCCCTGGTCGGTCGGAGCATCGGCCGCAAGGAGGTCGCGGTCACCGCCGCCGGCGCCGCGGGCGCCACCGCGGCGGCCATCGGTGCGGCCGTCACCATCCGGCACCTGCGCAAGCGCAAGGGCGGTTGATCCGTCCGCGGTCACCGCGGCCCCGTGGTCGGACGCCCCGCCGCCCGCCCCGGACCACCGCCGATGCGCGGGGCGGGACGATTGGTACCTTCGTAACGTGGAACAGATCACTCTCGCGTCCGTTCGCGACACCCCTCTGTCGGTGGACGAGGTCCTGGCGGCCGTCACCGACCCCCGCGCCGGCGGTACCGCCGTCTTCATCGGTACCGTCCGCGATCACGACCACGGCCGTGACGTGGCCCGCCTGGGCTACTCCGCGCACCCCACCGTCGAGGCCATGCTCCGCTCGGTGATGGAGAAGGTGCTCGCCGACACCTCGGTCCCCGGCCGGCCGGTGGTCAGGCTGGCCGCCGTCCACCGCGTCGGCGACCTGGAGATCGGTGACCTCGCCGTCGTCGTCGCGGCCTCCGCCGAACACCGCGAGGAGGCCTTCGCCGCCTGCCGGCGGCTGATCGACGACCTCAAGGCACAGGTGCCCATCTGGAAGCACCAGGCCTTCTCCGACGGGGACGAGGAGTGGGTGGGGGCGCCCTGACGCACCCCGTACACCGACGGCAATAAGGTGTGCAGCATGGTTCGTCGTGTCATGACCCTTGTTGTCGCCCTCGCCCTTCTCGTCGGGCTCGGGGTCGGCAGCCGCTACCTTCCGATGCCCTATCTGGTGGCCGGTCCGGGCATCACCCTCGACACGGTGGGCCGGACCGAGGAGGGCCCGGTCATCCGGATCGACGGGGCGGACAGCTACGAGCACGAGGGCTCGCTGTCGATGGTCACGGTGCAGTACGCCGGCGGCCCCCAGCGCCGACTCGACTTCCTCACGGTCGTCCGCGCCTGGTTGTCACCGACGGAGGCGGTCCTGCCGGAGGAGCTGCTGTTCCCCGCCGGGCGCAGCCCCGAGGAGGTCAGCGAGCGGCAGACCGTCCAGATGAACGACTCCCAGACCAGCGCCACCGCCGCGGCCCTCAACCAGCTCGGCCTCGGCTACGACGCGATCCCCGTGGTCGGCGACACCGTCGAGGGCATGCCCGCCGACGGGCTGGTCGAGCCCGGTGACGTCGTCCTCGCCGTCGACGGCGAGAAGGTCCTGACGCGTTCCGAGGGCGAACCCGGCACCGTCGTCGGCACCGCACTCGTCGTGGAGCGCGTGGGTTCGCGCGAACCCGGGGAGCCCGTCGTCCTGACCCTGGACCGGGACGGCGAGGAGATCGAGGTGGAGATGGTCTCCGAACCGGGCGAGGAGGGCCGGGCCGCCGTGGGCGTCCTCATCTCCGACGAGATGGACTTCCCCATCGAGGTCGACATCACCGTGGGCGACATCGGCGGCCCCAGCGCGGGCATGATGTTCGCCCTGGGCATCATGGACCGCCTCAGCGAGGAGGGGCTCACCGGCGGCGCCTCCATCGCCGGTTCGGGCACCATCACCTCCGCCGGCGAGATCGGCGGGGTGAGCGGGATCCAGCAGAAGATGGTGAGCGCCCAACGGGCCGGCGCCGGCTACTTCTTCGTCGCCGCCGACAGCTGCTCCCAGGTCTTCGAGTCCGCCGCCTACGGCGAACTGGAGGTCGTGAGGGTCGAGACCCTCACCGACGCGGTGGAGGCCCTGGAGACCATCCGCACCGGTGAGGGCGAGCTGACCCGCTGCGAGTAGCGGCGGTGAGGGGCGGGGGAGGCCCCGCCTCCGGGCCGCCCGCCACGGCGAGGCGCCGTCGGCCTCCGGCCCGACCACCGAGGGTCGTGGGTGACGGGGGCGACCGACGGCCTCAGCCGTCCAGGTCCAGGGTCAGGGCCAGCGCGGAGGTCAGCGCCGGGATCAGGTCGGCGCCGTTGAGCACCGACTTCTCCTCGTCGTGGCTGCGCATGCGCATCGCGCAGTGCCGGGCGCCGTCCCGCAGCACGCCCGCGACCATGCGGATCTCCTCGGTCTCCCGGCCGTCCGCCGTGGCGTCCTCACCGGGGGCCAGGGTCTCGTCGGAGCCCTTCACCACCAGCCGCTCCATGACCAGCGCGCAACCGGCCACCCCCTCCGGCCACATGATGCGGCCCAGCGCCTCCTCCAACGGCAGGTCGGTGGGGAGCGGATCCTGCTCGACCGGCGTCAACTCCTTCGGATCCGGAGTGCCGGTGACGCCCAGCATCTCGGCGAGGGCGGGTTCGGCGGCCAGCAGGTCGACCGTCGGCACCAGGGCGTACAGCCCCAGCGGTCGGTCCCACCCCTGCTCGGCTGCGTGGCGTTCGAGGTCCATGACGGCTTCGCGAATGTTCGACACGTTTCCATAGTGGCCGATGTGGGAACCTCGCCGCTCCCGTTCGCGGACAGTAGGGTCACAAAGGCACCGGCGGGTTGCCTCGCCGATACACCAACGATGCGACCTTGTCACCCCCGAAGGACGGATTTCGGGAACTCCGAAGGGCCTAAGTGAAGTTCTCCGTTAACAAGGCGCTGCACGCGCACCGAACGCACCTATCAAGCCATAACGAGGGGGAGGCGTGAGCTTCCGATCGCCCGGCGCACCACCTGCGCGCATGCCTCGTCGATCAAGGTTGCTCGCGCCAGTCGCGGCGACCGTGGTCGTCATCATCGCGGGGTTGATGTTCGCCGCGAACTTCTGGACCGACTACATGTGGTTCCAGTCCGTCGGCTACACCTCGGTCTTCCTGACCGAACTCTGGACACGGGTGCTGCTGTTCGCCGTGGCCGCCCTGGTGATGGCCGTCATCGTCGGCGCGAGCATCTTCTTCGCCTACCGGGCCCGCCCCGGTATCCGGCCGATGAGCCTGGAACAGCAGGGCCTGGACCGCTACCGACAGTCCATCGACCCGCACCGCAAGCTCTTCTTCTGGCTCGCCGTGGGCGCCCTGGCCCTCCTCTCCGGCGCCGCGGCCAGCGGTGACTGGCGTTCCTACCTGCAATTCGCCAACGGCGTCGACTTCGGGGTGACCGACCCCGAGTTCCAGATGGACGTCGCGTTCTACGCGTTCGTCTACCCGTTCATACGGATCCTGCTGGGCTACCTCTACGCCGCCGTCATCCTGGCGTTCATCGCGGCGGTCATCGTCCACTACCTGTACGGCGGTGTCCGTCTTCAGAACGACACCGGACAACGCGCCACCCCCGCGGCCCGGGTGCACCTGTCGGTGCTGCTCGGGTTGTTCGTGCTGCTGCGCTCCGGTTCGTACTGGCTGGACCGCTACGGGCTGGTCTTCTCCGAGCGCGGCTACACCTTCGGTGCCTCGTACACCGACGTGCACGCCGTCAAGACCGCCCTGACGATCCTCACCGTCATCTCGGTGATCTGCGCCGTGCTGTTCTTCGCCAACATCTACTTCAAGAACACCATGGTCCCCATGGCCAGCCTCGGCCTGCTGGTGCTGTCCGCGGTGATCGTCGGCGCGGCCTACCCGGAGATCGTCCAGCGCTTCCAGGTCAACCCCAACGAGCAGCGCCTGGAAAGCCCCTACATCGAGCGCAACATCGAGTCCACGCGTGAGGCGTACGGCATCGACGAC
The DNA here is from genome assembly GCF_031845465.1 of Nocardiopsis lambiniae. Taxonomy (NCBI): domain Bacteria; kingdom Bacillati; phylum Actinomycetota; class Actinomycetes; order Streptosporangiales; family Nocardiopsidaceae; genus Nocardiopsis; species Nocardiopsis lambiniae. The sequence continues at coordinate 24,268 of NZ_JAVREP010000025.1, forward strand.
GCTGACGTGGTCGCCTACGACGCCACCACCGAGCTGAGCGCCGAGGAACTGGTCCAAGAGGCCCAGGGCACCACCGTCCGTCTGGCGGACCCGTCCGTGGTCTCGCAGACCTTCCAGCAGATGCAGCAGGTCCGCGGCTTCTACCAGTTCCCGGAGGTGCTGGAGGTCGACCGCTACCCGGACGCCGACGGAAACCTGATCGACACGATCGTGGCCGTCCGCGAGCTGGACGGTCCGCCCTCCGACCAGGACAACTGGCTCAACCGGCACCTGATCTACACGCACGGCTACGGGTTCGTGGCCGCCGCGGGCACCCAGATCGACGCCGAGGGCCGCCCGGTCTTCACCGAGTACAACATCCCTCCGCGCGGTGAGCTCAGCGACGTCGTCGGCGACTACCAGGAGCGCGTCTACTACGGTCGCGAGGGCGCCGGCTACGTCATCGTCCAGGCCGAGGAGGAGTACGACTACCCCCTCGACGAAGAGGGCGAGACCGCCGACGTCCCCACTCCGGAGGACGCGGTCGAGCCGGAGGTCGGCCCCAGCCCGGACGACGCCCAGGCCCCGGCCGACGCCGACACCGAGACCACCGACGAGGAGGCCCCCGCCGAGGGCGAGGAGGCCACCGATGACGACAGCGGTGCCGCCGGCTCCAGCGGCTCGCAGGCCTACAACCGTTACGACGGCAGCGGCGGCGTGCAACTGGACTCGTTCTTCGAGCGGATCCTGTACGCGATCAAGTACCAGGAACCCAACATCCTGCTCAACAGCGCGATCACCGGTGACTCGCGCATCCTCTACGAGCGGGACCCGCTGGACCGGGTCGAGAAGGTCGCCCCGTTCCTCACCGTGGACAGCCGCCCCTACCCGGCGATCGTCGACGGCAAGATCGTGTGGATCGTCGACGCCTACACCACGTCCGACGGTTACCCGTACGCCAACCGGATCGACTTCACCCAGGCGGTGACCGACACCTTCACGGACGGGACCCTCCAGCCGGTCGGCGCGCTGCCCGGCAACCAGGTCAACTACATCCGCAACTCGGTCAAGGCCACCGTGGACGCCTACGACGGCACGGTCACGCTGTACGCCTGGGACGAGGAGGACCCGGTCCTCAAGACGTGGATGAGCGCCTTCCCCGGCGTCATCGAGGACAGGGACGAGATGAGCGACCAGCTCATCGACCACCTGCGCTACCCGGACGACCTGTTCAAGGTGCAGCGCGAGATCATGCGCGAGTACCACGTCACGAACGCCGCGGCCTACTACGGCGGCCAGGACTTCTGGGCGGTGCCCAACGACCCGACCGGCGCCACGGACCGGCCCGAGTCGCCCTACCGCCAGACCATCCAGTACCCGGGCGACGAGGAGGCCAGCTTCTCGCTGACCACCACCTACGTGCCCCGGGGCCGTGAGAACCTGGCGGCCTTCATGGCGGTCAACAGCGACCCGCGCTCCGACGACTACGGACAGCTGAAGCTGCTGGAGCTGCCCCGCAGCACGGTCATCTTCGGTCCGGGGCAGGTCCAGAACGCCTTCGACGCCGACGCCAACGTCCGCGAGGTGCTGCTCCCATTGGAGCAGTCCAACGCCGAGGTGACCCGGGGCAACCTGCTCACCCTGCCGTTCGCGGGCGGTCTGCTCTACGTCGAGCCGCTGTACGTGCAGGCGGGCGGCGGCGGTGCCGCCTCCTTCCCGCTGTTGCAGCAGGTGATGGTGGGCTTCGGTGAGGAGGTCGCCATCGGCAGCAACCTCCCCGACGCGCTGAGCAACCTGTTCGACGGCGCCGCCGCGCCGCCGGCCGAACCGGAGGGTGAGGAGGAGGCCCCCGAGGAGGAGGCCCCCGAGTCCGAGGCCGGCTCCGGCGGCGACCAGGACCTCACCGACGCCCTCAACGAGGCGGTCGAGGCCTGGGAGGAGTCCCGCGAAGGCCAGGAGGAGGCCGACGAGCGCCTCCGTGAGGCCCTTGAGGCCATCGAGGAGGCCCTCGCCGAGCAGGAGGGCGGCGACTAGCCGTTCGCCGGCACACGGCACTCCACGGGGCGGGATCCGCAAGGGTCCCGCCCCGTTCGTATCGCGCCGATTCGCGTTCCCGTCCAGGGCACGCTACTCTGAAGACACAACGACGCGGGGTGGAGCAGTTCGGTAGCTCGCTGGGCTCATAACCCAGAGGTCGCAGGTTCAAATCCTGTCCCCGCTACCAAGGCCCGGACCCGGGATGTATTTCCCGGGTCCGGTGTTTTCCCCGGTTCATTCCCTGTGGACGGGCCGGGGGGAAGATGTTCTTCGCGAACATCCCGCATCCGGAGTTCGCAGCCGGATGATCAGGCCCGATCTCGATCGTTCCCCTCACGGGAAACGATTTGCGGCCCGGAGGGAAAGCCTCTAAAGTAGAGATCAACGACGCGGGGTGGAGCAGTTCGGTAGCTCGCTGGGCTCATAACCCAGAGGTCGCAGGTTCAAATCCTGTCCCCGCTACTGAAATCGGGCCCGGAAATCCAATGGATTTCCGGGCCCGAGTCTTTTCCAGGAGAAGCGGATTCTCCTCCGCCGTTATCGCGGCCCCACCATCACGCCCACGGTCCGGGATCGGTCGGGTGGGCGGGGGCTCCGGGCGCCGTCGGGCGAGGGGACGCGACGACGACGCCCGGAGGTCTCAGCGGGTGCGGCCCTCCACGAGTTCCACCACACGGTGGGCCCGCTCGGCGACCTTCGGGTCGTGGGTGACCACGACCACCGCCGAGTCGCGGATCCGGGCCTGCTCCAGCAACTGGTCCATGATCATCTTGCTGCTGTCGGCGTCCAGGGCGCCCGTGGGCTCGTCGGCGAGGATCAGCGCGGGGTCGCGACTGAGCGCCCGCGCCAGGGCCACACGCTGCTGCTCACCGCCGGAGAGCTGGTGCGGCTTGGAGTGGAGACGGTGCCCCAGCCCCACCGCCTCCAAGAGCTCGCGGGAGCGCGACCGGCGACGCAGCGCCGGTTGCCCGGCGAGCACCAAGGGCACGCCCACGTTGGCCAGTGCCGTCCGCCGCTCCAACAGGTGGAACTGCTGGAACACGAACCCGATGCCCTCCCCGCGCAGCCGTGACCGGGGACCCTCGCCCAACCGGCTGGTGTTCACCCCGTCGAACACGTACTCCCCGCCGCTCGGCCTGTCCAACAGACCGAGCAGGCTCAGCAGGGTCGACTTGCCCGAACCGGACTGGCCGACGATCGCGACGATCTCACCCCGGTGCACCTCGAATGTGCAGTCGTGCAGCACGTCGATCCGGGTTCCCGACACCATGAAGTGCCGGGTCAGACCCTCCACGCGCAGAAGCGGCGCCGACGGCGGCACGGCCTCCGGCGCCAGGGGGGACGGCATGCCCACGGACATCTACATCCCCTCCTCTTCGAGGTAGTGGTCCTCGTCGTCGCCTTCGTCCGCACCGGGGACGTCGAAGCGCGGGTCGAGGGGGATCGGGTCCATGACCTGCTCGCCGACCTCCACACCGGAGACGACCTCGATGAGCGATCCGTCGGAGACGCCCAACTCGACCTCGCGGGTCTCCTCGGTGCCGTCCTCGGCGATCACGATCACCTCACCGGAGCCGGTGGTGCCGCGCACCGACGTCACCGGGACGACGATGACGTCCTCGGCCTTGCCGGTGCTGATCGAGAGCTTCCCCTGGACGCCCTCGAACACCTTCGTGTCGGAGGGGACCCGGCAGGCCAGTTCGCCGCCGCCACCACCGCCACCGCCGCCGCCCTCCTCCATCGAGAAGTCGAACTCGTCGGTGCTCTCCTGCTCCTCGCCGTCGCCCCGGGCCGCTCCCAGGGAGAGGAAGTCGCACTGGGCGGGCGGCGGGCCGTTCTTGATCTCCAGGAGGATGTCCTTGGGCTCCTCGTAGAACCGGTACAGGTCGTTGGCGGGGATCGTGGCGACCGCCCGGTACACGTCCGGGGCGACGGAGGCCACGACCGCGCCGGGCTCCAGCACGTCGCCGACCTCCACGTCGGCCAGCCCCGACACCTTGCCGGAGACGGGCGCGTACAGGCTGACCTCACGGGTCACCGGGGCGGCCGGCGCCTCGTCCTCGCCGCCCGCCGCGGACTCCTCGGTGATCTTCACGTTGATGATGGGCGCGCCCTGCTCCACCTCGGCGCCATCGGTCACCCACAGGTGGGCGACCTGGCCGCCCTTCTTGGCCTTGACGCTCCTGCCGGGCTCGGCCTGGACGGTGGCGTCCAGCACCATGACCGAGTCGACCGTGCCCAGCTCGACGGGGTAGGGGACGCCGTTCACGTCGAGGGCGCCGTCGGAGATGAACTCCTCTCCGGAGGATCCGCCCAGTCGGGACATCAGGAAGTACCCGGAACCGGCGATGGCGATGACGAACAGCAGCGCCGCCGCGCCGATGATGATCCACTTCTTCACGTGTGTCTCCTATTCCCGCAGTCCGGCGACGACGGACGAGCGCAGTGCCCGAAGGGCGGGGATGACTCCGGCGAGCAGGCCGACACCGGCGGCACTGCCCAGGCCGACCAGTACGGCGGTCAGGGGGATGGTGAGGGCCACATCGGGCGGCAGGTCGATGAACGAGGCCGCGATCACCCCGCCCGTTGTGACCAGGACCCAGCAGCCGAGCAGGGCGAGGACACCCGCGACCAGCGACACCACGACCGACTCCATCACCACGGCGACGAACAGGGTGAACCGGGTGGCGCCCAGCGCGCGGTAGGTGGCCAGTTCGCGACGGCGCTCGCGCACGGTGACCAGGCCGACGTTGAGCACGCCGAGCAGGCCGGTGGTGAGGGTGATGGCGGCGATGCCGATGAGGCCGATCGACAGGTAGGTGATCAGCTCGTTGACCTCCTCGGCGTAGTCCGCCCGATAGCTCGTGAGGGCGTCCTCGGACAGATCCGGACCCCAGCGCTCGGAGGCCGACATCATCCGATCGGAGAAGACGGTGCCCCAGGGGTCCTCCGCCGCCGTGTCGGAGGGGTCGATTCGGACGAGGTACTCGAAGTCCTTCAGGGACACGGGCGCGGTGGCGCCGTCCTCGGAGGTCTCCACGGCCTCGCCGAAGATCAGCTCCTCGGTGGCGGGCGCGCGCAGCAGGTAGGCGCTGTACCAGCCGAAGTCGAGGGTCGAACTCTGCGAGACCCCGACGACGCGGACGTCCATCCAGTGGTCGGTGCCGATCTGGACGGTCGTGACGTCGCCGAGGTCGGCGGCCAGGGTCTGGTTGACCACCATGACCGGGGCCAGGGACCGGGAATCGGCCTCCGTGAACCAGCGGCCCTCGGTCATGTTGATCCGGCGGATGTCTGCCAGGGTGGCGTCCACGGCCCGGAACTCCACGTCGCGGACGACCTGGTCGCCGGAGCGCATGGAGGTGTTCCCGATGGAGTGGTAGATCGACACGTCCTGGCCGCCGGCGCGGTGGAGGTCCTCCTCGAAGGCCACCACGTCGGTGACCTCGCCTCCCCAGAGCCCGACGCTGAGGGTGGCGGGGCGGCCGGCGTTGGCCTCGCTGTAGGAGACGGCGAAACGTTGGCCGAAGTCGCCGGCGGTGACCACGGCGATCAGTGAACCGACACCGACGACGATGCCGGCGCAGGACAGGATGGTCCTGGCGATATTGGCGCGGGAACCGGCGAAGGCGAGCAGGATCCCGGCCACGAGGGAACGCAGCATACGGTCCCTTCCCAATGTGTGCGTGGGGTGACGCCGCGTCGAAGGCGGCGTTGTGAAGGCCCGCGGGGGCGGTGCCTCACGGACATCATCGCGGAGCCCGTGGGTTTCGGTTCATGATCACTGGGGGATTTTTGTTTTTTCGGCGCCCGGTCGCGGGGGCCCGGGGGGAGAGCCGTCCCGCTCGCCGTCACATTTCGAAACCATCGCAGGTCAAGGGGGTTCCAGTGGTGCTCTCCGACCAGAGCACCGTGTACACGCCGGGAGGTGGTCCGCCCTCGCCCTGCTCGGGATAACGGACATGAGACCACTCCCCGGGGGCCGTGTCCGTTTCCAGGGTGTGGACGTCATCGTCCGGAGTGCGGACCGTGACGGTCACGGGAGCCGGGTCGACGTCGTCGGGCGGCAGGATCCCCAGTTCGACCGGGCCCTCCTCGACGTCCGCGCGCGGTGCCTCGGTGCGCCAGGCGCCCTCTCCCGGAACCTCGGCGGTGTCCACGGCCGGGACGCACAGGAGGAGGCCGGGGTCGAAGACGGTCTCGGGCGGGGCGGTGGGGGCGGCGTCGGTGTCGGACGCGCGCACGGAGTCCGCGATCATCGCGTCGAGTTCGTCGGGCGTGTAGCCGTGGCCGCCGCCGCAGGCGACGGTGGTGAGCAGCAGCACGGCGGTCGCACCCAGGCGACCTGAGAGAGGAGTGAGCGTCGGCACACATGACACGCTACTACTCTCCGTGTTATGGCCGATGCCGATCGTGTCGATCGGTGCGTCCGGAACCCGGATCTCGGGGTGTTCCGCGACACCGAACGCCGACTCACACCGGACGCAGCGGCGTCGGGCCCCCGTTCAGCCAGGTGAGCGCCCGATCGTGCAGGACGCCGTTGGTGCACACCAGCGGCCCGCCGTCGACGAATCCCTCACCGCGCAGGTTCGTGGCCCGGCCGCCCGCCTCCTCCAGGATGATCGGCAGCGGTGCGGCGTCCCACAGCGACAGCTCCGGCTCGGCGGCGATGTCCACCACACCCTCGGCGACCATCACGTGCGACCAGAAGTCGCCGTAGGCGCGGGTGCGCCACACCGACCGGGTCAGGCCCAGGAACGACTCCAGCCGACCCTGCTCCTCCCAACCCGTCAGGGACGAGAAGCTCAGTGAGGCGTCCGACAGCTCGGAGACCTTCGACACGCTGCAACGCGATGCCTTGGACAGGCTCCGCCCCTGCCAGGCGCCGCCGCCCAGGGAGGCCCACCAGCGGCGGTACAGCGCCGGGGCCGAGACCACGCCGACCACCGGCCGGTCGCCCTCCAACAGGGCGATGAGCGTGGCCCACACCGGAACGCCGCGTACGTAGTTCTTGGTGCCGTCGATCGGGTCGATCACCCACACGCGGTTGCTGTTGCCGGTCTTGCCGTACTCCTCGCCCACCACGGCGTCCCGGGGACGGGCACGCGACAGCACACCGCGGAGCGTCTCCTCGACCAGGCGGTCCGCCTCGGTCACCGGGGTCAGGTCGGGTTTGGTGTCGACCACCAGGTCCAGCGCGCGGAACCGCTTGAGCGCGATGTCGTCGGCGGCGTCGGCGAGCACGTGGGCCAGTCGCAGATCATCGTCAAAGGACAGCATGGGCGGTAACGCTACCCTCCCGGGCGCGGACATGGCCAAGGGGCTCCACCCGAGTGATCGGAGTGTTGTCGAGAAGGCTCCTCCGGGGGCGGACACGGGGGGTGGGAGTCGACGCGGTCGGGTGCGACCATGGGGGAATGGATACCAGACAGGGCGGACCGGTCCGGGAACGGCTGATGGACGCCGCCTACGCCGAGGTCGTCTCCGGGGGGTGGGGCGAGCGGCGCATGGCCGACATCGCGGCCGCGGCCCAGGTGTCCCGCCAGACCCTGTACAACGTGTTCGGCAGCAAGGAGGGGCTGCTCCAGGCCGTCGTCGTGCGCGAGGTCAACGCACTGCTCGACGGGGTGATGCGGGTCCTGGCCGTCGAGCACGGCGATCCGGCCCACACCGTGAGCCGGACCGCGCGTCTCATCCTGGACACCGCTCGGGACAACCCGCTGCTGCACGCGGTGGTCACCGGTGACCGCGAACTGCTGCCGGTCCTGACCACCCGCTCCCGCCCCCTGCTCGGGGTGCTCGGCGACCGCATCGCGGCCTCCCTGCGCGAGAACCGGCCCGACCTCGATCCGGCCGTGGCCGAGGCGGTCGCCGACGTCGGTGTGCGTCTCACCGTGTCCTACGCCCTCCAGCCCATCGATCCCGCCGAGGCGGCGCGCCGGGTGGAGACGGTGACGCACGGAATGCTGCTGGTCGGCCACCGGGAGGGGTGTTGACCGGAGAGGACGCGGGCGAGGAGCTGCGGGCGTACATCCGTGAGGGACGGATCACGTCCATCCCGGTGCGCCGCCCCGCGCGACTGCTCCTGCTCGACCGGGTGGCGCGGGCGTTCGAACCCGGCGTCCGGTACACCGAGGCCCGGGTCAACGAGGTGATCGGCGTGTTCAGCGCCGACGTCCCGGCGCTGCGCCGGGGCCTGGTGGACGAGGGGTTCCTGGAGCACGACCGCGTCCATTACTGGCGCTGTGGCGGCACCGTCGACCTGTGAACCCCGCTCAGGCCGGGTCCCGCAGGAGCCGGTCGACCAGCCCGGCGCCGTCCTGGTCCCCGTGTCCGTCGGCGACGTGCCGTTCCATGAGGTCGGCGTAGGGGCGCAGCAGTTCGGTGCTCATCCCCTGTTCCTCCGCGGTGCGCAGCTGGGTGTCGTAGCCCTGCGACTGCATGGCCAGGTTGGAGACCACCCCGGTGGTGAGGTCGCCGCCCTCCAACCGCTCGGCGAACCCGCCGGCGGCGTCCGACAGCATCGCTCCCACCCAGCCCTCAAGGAGCCCGGCGACCTCTCCGAGCGGGACCCCCGACCTCCGGGTCAGCGCGAAGGCATGGGTGATCCCGGCGAACATGCCGTTCATGGCGCTGAGCAGGGCCACGTCCAACAGGGCGGCCAGGCCCGGGTCCTCTCCCGAGAACCGGGTGCCGGTGGGCACCGCCAACGTCTTCTCGTGCTCGGCGAACGCCTCCGTCGATCCGCTGTAGAACGTGTAGGCGCCCGACTCCGCGACGCCCACCATCGGCGGGACGGCCATGATCCCGCCGCTGACGAACCGGGCCCCGCGCGCGGTGGCCCACTCCGCGCGGGCGCGCGCCTCCTCCGGGGTGCCGGTGGTGATGTCCACCAGGTCCTTGCCGGTCAGGTCCACCCCTTCCAGCACGGAGCCGACGGAGGCGTCGTCGAGCAGGCAGGTGACGATGAGCCGCCCGGCGGCCACCGCCGCGGCCGGATCGACGGCCACGTCGGCACCGGCGGCGGCCAGGGGCTCGGCACGGGACGCGGTGCGATTCCAGGCGGTGAGGGGGCGGCCGGCGGCGAGCCAGGCGCGGCCGAACGCGGCGCCCATGTCGCCCAGTCCGAGCAGGACGACGCGGGTCGGGTCAAGGGTGTTGTCCGTCATGTCGACTAGGCTCGCGCCGGGCGGGAACGCCCACAAGTACGCACTTCGAAGTGGGTGCTCACCCCGGGGTGAGCGTGCAGGAAGGGGGAACACGGTGGCTCTTCGCCGTCCGGGGTCGTATCACTGCGGGACCTCCGCCGCCATGGACGTGATCGGCGGCAAGTGGAAGATCGTCATCCTGTGGGCGCTGGGCGAGCGCCCGCACCGGTTCGGTGGACTGCGCCGCACCCTGGACGGCGTCTCCGAGAAGGTCCTCGCCGCCCACCTGCGCGAGATGGAGGAGGACGGGATCGTCCGTCGAGAGGACTTCGACGAGGTTCCGCCCCGGGTGGAGTACTCCCTGACCCCGCTCGGCGTCTCCCTCAACGAGGCTCTGGAACCCCTGGGCGACTGGGGGAACGGCACGTCATCGGCCGGAACCCCACCGGCGGAGGCGCCGGCGGGGTTCCGGACCCCGGGCAGGAGGACGTCCCGGGGGAGGAGGAGCGCCGGCCGCGGGCCGTCCGCTGAGGTCGGCGGGCGGGTGGAGCGGAGGGGCCGCGGTGGGTGGGATCAGGGCTCCCGCTCGTGTTCCTCCTCGACATCGCCCTCGCGGCTCGCCAGCAGCCTGCGCAGCGATGCCACCCGGGCCGGGTCGGCCCCGCCCCGCGCCAGGGCCGCCTCGACGGCGCAGTCCTCGGCGTCGGCCTGGTGGGTGCATCCCGCCGGGCAGTCCGAGGCGAGGTCGGCCAGGTCGGGGAAACCCTCGACGATGGTCTCCGGGGAGATGTGCGCCAGCCCGAAACTGCGCACCCCGGGGGTGTCGATCAGCCATCCGCCCTCGAACGGCAGCGCGACCGCCGAGGTCGAGGTGTGCCGTCCCCGGCCGGTGACCGCGTTGACGTGGCCCACCGCCCGATCGGTGCCCGGGATGAGCCGGTTGAACAGGGTCGACTTGCCCACGCCCGAGGACCCGACGAGCACGGTGGTGCGTCCGGCCAGCTGTTCCGCCAACCCGGTGAGGTCGCCGTCCGGACTGAGCACCTCGTAGGGCACGCCCAGCGGCGCGTACACCTGGAGGAGTTCGTCGGGGCTCGCCAGGTCGGCCTTGGTCAGGCACAGCAGCGGGGTCAGCCCGGCGTCGTAGGCGGCCACCAGGCACCGGTCCACGAACCGGGGCTGGGGGGCCGGGTCCGCCAGGGCGCACACGATCGCCAGCCGGTCCGCGTTGGCCACGATGATCCGCTCCACCGGGTCGGTGTCGTCGGCGGTGCGGCGCAGCACCGAGCTGCGCTCCTTGACCCGCACGATGCGCGCCAGGGTGTCCGGGAGCCCCGAGAGGTCGCCGACCACGTCCACCCGGTCGCCCACCACGATCGACCCGCGGCCGAGTTCGCGGGCCTTCATGGCCACGATCCGGTTGCCCTCGACCAGACAGCGGTACCGTCCCCGGTCCACGGCGGTGACCAGGCCCTCCACCGCGTTCTCGTGTTTGGGGCGGGTGCGGGTGCGGGGGCGCGAACCGCCCCGGGCGCGCACCCGGATGTCGTCCTCGTCGAGGTGGCGTCCCCCGCCCCGGATACCGCTCATGCCAGGGCCTCCGCCCACAGACCGGGGAAGTCCGGCAGGGTCTTGCGGGTGGTGGCGATGTTCTCCACCTCCACTCCGGGCACCGCGAGCCCGATGACGGCGCCGGAGGTGGCCATGCGGTGATCGTCGTAGGAGTGGAAGACGCCGCCGCGCAGCGGCCGGGGCTCGATGATCAGGCCGTCGGGCAGCTCCTCGACCGCACCGCCCAACCGGTTGATCTCGGTGGCCAGCGCGGCGATGCGGTCGGTCTCGTGTCGACGCAGGTGCGCGATGCCGGTCAGCCGGGACGGCGTCGAGGCCAGGGCGGCCACCGCGGCGATGGTGGGCGTCAGTTCGCCCACCTCCCGCAGGTCCGCCTCCAGACCCAGGACCCGACCGGTGCCGCGCAGGGTGAGGGCGCCGTCGGCCCACTCCACCTCGCCGCCCATCCGGGTGAACAGAGAACGCAGGTGGTCGCCCGGCTGGGTGGTGCGCTCCGGCCAACCGTCGATGGTCACCTCGCCGTCGGTGACCAGGGCGGCGGCCAGGAACGGGGCCGCGTTGGACAGGTCGGGTTCCACGGTGATCTCGGTGACCTTGATCGGCCCCGGCTCCACCGCCCACACGTCATCGCCGACCGTCACGGTCACCCCGGCGGCGCGCAGCATCTCCACCGTCATGTCCAGGTGTGGGCGGGAGGGCACCGGCGCGCCCTCGTGACGCACCCGCACACCCCGCTCGAACCGGGCGCCGGCCAGCAGGAGCGCCGACACGAACTGGGACGAGCCCGAGGCGTCCAGGACGACGTCGCCGCCCCGGACCCGGCCGGTCCCGCGCACGGTCATGGGCAGGGCGCCGTCGGTGTCGTCGATGGCGGCGCCCAGCGCGCGCAGGGCCGCCAACAGCTCGCCGACGGGCCGTTCGCGGGCCCGGGGGTCGCCGTCGAAGTGCACGTCGCCCGCGGCCAGCGCGGCCACCGGGGGCACGAACCGCATCACGGTGCCCGCGTTGCCGACGTCCACCGAGGCCGGACCGCGCAGAGGGGCGGGCGTGACCACGAGGTCGTCGCCGCGTTCGACGACGACGGTGCCCAGCGCCCGCAGCGCCCCCACCATCAGTTCGCTGTCCCGGCTGTTCAGGGGACGGCGCACCAGGCACGGCGTCTGCGACAGCGCGGCCAGGATGAGTGCGCGGTTGGTCACCGACTTCGATCCGGGCAGGGTGAGTCGGGCGCGGACCGGACGGTCGGCGACGGGAGCGGGCCAGTGCTGTGCTGCTGCGGTGTGCTCGGGCATGCCCCAAGGTTATCGGTCGTGCTTCCCTGAGGCTTATCCTTGGTGGGCCATGGTGTATCTGGATCACGCTGCCACGACCGAGGTCCGCCCCGAGGTGGTCGCCGACGTGGCGGCCGGGCTCGGCGCCCTCGGTAACCCGTCCTCCCTGCACGGTCACGGCCGCGCCGCCCGTCGCACGGTCGAGGAATCCCGCGAACGCGTCGCCGAGTCCCTCGGGTCCACTCCGCACGAGGTGGTCTTCACGGCGGGCGGCACCGAGTCGGACAACATCGCGATCAAGGGCCTGTACTGGTCGCGCAACGCCGAGGACCCGCGCCGAAGACGCGTCATCACCAGCGCGGTCGAACACCACGCCGCCCTGGACCCCGCCCACTGGACGGCCGAGCACCAGGGCGCGATCCACGAGACGCTGCCCGTGGACGCCCTGGGCCGGGTCCGCCCGGAGACCCTCCGCGAGGCGATCGAGCGCGACCCCGACTCCGTCGCCGTGGTGTCGGTCATGTGGGCCAACAACGAGGTCGGCACGGTACAGCCGATCGTCGAACTGGCCGCCGTCGCCGCCGAGCACGGCATCCCCTTCCACACCGACGCCGTGCAGGCGGTGGGCGTGGAACCGATCGACTTCGCCGCCTCGGGGGTGAGCGCCCTCACGGTCAGCGGGCACAAACTCGGCGGTCCGGTGGGCACCGGGGCCCTGGTGCTGGCGCGCGGACTGACCCCGGTGCCGATCCTGCACGGCGGCGGTCAGGAACGCGACATCCGTTCGGGGACCCTGGCCACACCTCTGGTGCTCGGTCTGGCCACCGCCGTCCACCTGGCGGTCATCGAGCGTGAGAAGCACGTGGAACACCTGAAAAACCTGCGCGACTCCCTGGAGGAGCGGGTGCGCGCCGTGGTCCCCGACGTCGTGGTCAACGGCGACCCGCGCGGGCGGCTACCGGGCATCGCGCACCTGTCGTTCCCCGGCTGCGAGGGCGACGCCCTCCTCATGCTCCTGGACGCCAAGGGCGTCTCCTGCTCCACCGGCTCGGCCTGCTCGGCCGGGGTCGCCCAGCCCAGTCACGTGCTGCTGGCGATGGGCGCGGACCCCGACACCGCCTCCAGCAGCCTGCGCCTGTCCCTGGGGCGCACCTCCACGGAGGCCGACGTCGACGCCCTGGTCGAGGTGATCGGCCCGGCCGTGGAACGCTCCCGCGCCGCCCTGGCCAAGCGGCGGCGCGGGTAGCGGCGGTCACCCGCAGGGGATCCCGGCTAGCCGGCGCGGTGGACGGTGACCGACTCGATCACCACGTCCTCCGCCGGTTTGTCGTTGGGACCGGTGGCCACCGTGGAGATCTCCTCGACCACGGCCATCGACGCGTCGTCGGCGACGTACCCGAAGATCGTGTGCTTGTCCTCCAGGTGCGGCGTCGGCTCGACCGTGATGAAGAACTGCGAACCGTTGGTGCCCGGACCGGAGTTGGCCATGGCCAGCACACCCGGCTCGTCGAAGGTCTCGCCGGTGCCGACCTCGTCCTGGAACCGGTAACCGGGGCCGCCGGTGCCGACGCCCTCCGGGTCCCCGCCCTGGATCATGAAGCCGGGGATGACCCGGTGGAAGATCGTGCCGTCGTAGAACTCCGGTTCCCCGGTGACCGGGTTGGCCGGTCCGGCGCCCTCGGCGAGCCCGACGAAGTTGGCGACCGTGACCGGCGCGACGTCGGACAACAGGTCCACCGTGATGTCGCCGCGGTCGGTGTGCAGGGTGGCGCCCTCCACGTCGCTGACGTCCACGTCCGGGACCTCGGCGCCGTCCGGTGCGGGGGCGGAGTCCGTGGCGCCCGGGTCGGCGGCGGTGCCGTCGTCGCCGCAGGCGGTGGCCGTGAGGAGGAGGACTCCGGTCACGAGGGTCGTGGTCAGGGTGGACAGGCGCATGTGATCACTCTCAGGACGGGACGGCGGGGCGCCACTCAGGCTACCGACCCCGCCCGTCACCCGCGCCCCGTCAGGGCCGCGTCTCCTCCGGTCCGTCCTCTTCGCGGCGTTCGGCCTGCTCACGCGCGCGGCGACGCTGTTCCTCGGCGCGCTCACGGCAGCGGCGCAGGAATTCCTCGTCGTCCTCCGGGGTCACGCCCCGGGCCCGGTTGGGGTGGTCGTATTCGGGGAAAGGGGAGGAAGGACGCACGGGACCGGCCTCGACCCGCGGCGGCCGACCCAGGGCGAACCACAGCAACGCCCCCAGCTTGGGCAGCAGCAGGACGATCACCGCCCAGGCGGGTTTGGGCAGCAGCCGTACGGCGTCGGCATCGGATCCGATGACGTCGAACAGCGCGTACACCCAGACGGCGAGCGCCACGATGAAGAACATCAGGTAGAGGTAGGCCACGGGATCTTCCTGTTTTCGGGGGAGCGTTCGACGTGCCGGGTGGCATTGTCAGACCTTGTACTGACTTATCACGGATCGCCGCACTCCATCGGTCGCTTGACCGGGCACCTCGCTCCGGGAGAGGCTCGACCCACGGGGCCGTGCGGTGTCGATCCCAAGGAGGTTCGGCCCCGCCGGGCGACGGGAGAGGATGATGGGCGTGAACACTGTATTGCCCTCGGCGGTATGGCTCCCCTTCGGCGAGCGGATCCTCCGGGCCCGCTCCGACAAAGGACTCTCGCGCGCCGAACTCGCCGCCACGGTCGGGGTGAGCGACGACAAGATCGGCGAGGTGGAGAGCGCCCGCTGCCGGCCGGCCCGCTCCCTCGTCGAACGGGTGGACACCGCGCTGGGAACCGACCACCAGCTGGTCGACGCCTGGGCGGTCGCCCTCCAGGCGGAGGCGTTCCCCAACGAGTTCGGGGACCTGCGCGAACTCACCGTCCACGCTCCGGAGGTGTGGGAGACCCAACCCGTGGTCATCCCGCCCTTCCTGCGCACCCGAGAGTACTCGTGGGCGGTGCTGCGCCCCAGCTACTTCGACCTCTCCGACACCGAGGTCGAGGCCATGGTGGAGGAGGAGATGGCCCTGAGGGCCGCGATGACCGGCCCCGAGGGGCCCTCGCTGCGCGTGGTCCTCAACGAGACCGTGCTCCGCCGCCCCCAGGGCGGCGCCGACGTCCTCAACGCCCAACGCGACTTCCTCGCCGACCTGGTGGCGGCGGGCATCGTCCGGTTGGGCATGATCCCCGAGAAGTCGCCCCGGCACCCGGAACTGGGCGGCCCCTTCCGGCTCATGGAGTACGGGGACCGGGCACCCATCGTGTACGCCTTCGCCGCCCAGGGCGGTGAGCTGATCACCGACCCCGAGCAGGTCACGCGGTGCTCCATGGTCCGCGACGCCATCGAGGAGGTCACCGTGGAACTCACCCCCGACTCGGAGGTCCTCACCGCGCGGTGGCCCGAGGGCTGATCCCGGGGCCGCGTTCCCACCCGCGGGCCTTGGGGTGGGGTCCCCTCATGGGCTAGGTTGCCGGCCATGGATATCGCGATCACATCCGGATACGTCGTACCCGTCGACGGAGACCCCATCGACGGCGGCACCGTTCTCATCTCCGACGGCAGGATCACCGCGGTCGGGCCGGACGGCCGGGTCACCGTTCCCGAGGGCGCCACCGTCGTCGACGCCTCCGGCAAGTGGGTCCTCCCCGGCTTCGTCGAGGCCCACGGGCACATCGGCATCGACGAGGAGGGCATCGGCTGGGCCGGTGACGACACCAACGAGATGACCGACCCCAACGGCGCCCGCATGCGCGCCCTGGACGCCATCAACCCCGCCGACCGGGGCTTCGTCGACGCCCTGTCCGGCGGCGTCACCAGCTCGGTGGTCAAGCCCGGGTCGGGCAACCCCATCGGCGGGCAGACGGTCGCCATCAAATGCTGGGGCCGCAGCATCGAGGACCGGCTCATCAAACAGCCCGCCAGCGTCAAGAGCGCGCTCGGCGAGAACCCCAAGCGGGTCTACGGCAACAAGGACAAGCTCCCCTCCACCCGCCAGGGCGTGGCCGCCGTCATCCGCGACGCCTTCACCAAGGCCCAGGACTACAAGGCCAAGCGGGCGCAGGCCGAGGCCGAGGACAAGCCCTTCGACCGGGACAACACCCTGGAGGTGCTGGTCCGGGTCCTGGACGGTGAACTCCCCTGGTGCCAGCACACCCACCGGGCCGACGACATCCACACCGCCATCCGACTGGCCGACGAGTTCGGGTACCGGTTGATCGTCAACCACTGCACCGAGGGCCACCTGCTGGCCGACGAACTGGCCGCCCGGAACATCCCCGTCATCACCGGTCCGCTGATGACCAACCGGTCCAAGGTCGAGGTCAACAACAAGACCCTGGCCAATCCGGGCATCCTGGACCGGGCCGGGGTGAAGGTGGCCCTCACCACCGACCATCCGGTCGTGCCCATCGAGTTCCTGATCCACCAGGCCACCCTGTGCGTGAAGGAGGGCATGGACCCGGTGTCGGCGATCCGCGCCCTCACCGTGAACCCGGCCGAGATCATGGGCCTGTCCGACCGCGTCGGCTCCCTCAAGCCGGGACTGGACGGCGACGTCGTCGTGTGGTCCGGCGACCCGCTCGACGTGATGAGTCGCGCCGAACGGGTGTTCATCGAGGGCCGCGAGGTCTACACCTACGACTACGAGGCCCGCCGCGGGGTCGCCGTCGACGCCTATTACCGCGAGTCGTGAGGCGGGTCCGGGGCCGGGCCGCCGCGCGCGGTCCGGCCCTCGGGCCGTGACCCGGGTCCCCAGGGCGGGAAACGAGGTGGTCGTGGCCGACGATCCACGGTGACCCACCGATCTGCGGTCAGGGTCCTCGGAAGGCGTGCGGAATCGGTCGGGACGACGGAGCCCGACCCGCTCCGGGAGGACACCATGACCACCCACGACCTCGCCGCGGTCCCGCGTCGCGTCGACCGTGGCTGGGCCCGGGATCGGAGCGGACCCGACACCACCCACGACCTCGCCGTGCGGCTCCCCGGTGGGGAAGGGCGGACGGTGCGTCGCGCGGGGCACCGTCCGCCGCACGTCACACGAGGCGCGATCGGCGGGGAGGGCCGCCCACGGTCGTCCCCGGGTCCCCGAGGGGCCCTCGACCCCTCCTCGAACCCGGACGGCCGGCCTCCGTGACCGCGCTCAGTCCGTGAGGGAGATCCGGCGGAAGGGGAGGTCGCCGAAGACGGTCCCGCCCCCACCGGCCGCCATCACGGTGACCCGTTCCGACTCCAACCGCTTCCGGACCGACTCCGCGTCGGTCTCCGCCGGGAACGGCGTCAGGACGATCGGCGCGCCCGCGGCCATCGGCCCGAGCAGGAGTTCGGCGCCCTGGCCGAGCGAGCGCAGCGGCTCGTCGGAGGCCGCGAACAACGCCATCCGGTCGGCGTCGGTCAACCCCCACCGCTCCGCGCGGGACCGGGCGTCGGCGACCAGGTCCGCACCCGAACGGTCCGCGTCCACGCGCAGCGCCGGCGTCCCCGGGTCCACCGGGTAGGGGGAGAAACGGTCGCCGTGGGCGCGCACCTCCACCGAGTAGTCCTGCACCATCGGCGGCACCTCCCGCAGCGGCAGCCCCAACGGGTGCAACGAGGTGCCCACGACCTCCTCGGCGCCGCTGTCCAGGGCGGCCTCCAACCGGTCGGCGTCGGCCACCGCGACCAGGGCGCCCTCGGGCAGGTCCGGTCCGGTGGCGATCTCGGCGATGGCCCCGACCGACCAGCACGCCGTCAGCCACACCAGGGACTGCCAGTGCACCGGCAGGGCCAGGACCACCCGGTCGCCCGGCTGCGCCCCGAACCCGTCCACCAGCATGTTCGCGGTCTTGGACACCCAGTTGTCGAACGTGGCCCGGGACAGCTCCACCCGGCCGCCGGAGGCGTCGTAGGAGGTCGTGAACGGGCGGGTGGGATCGGCGGCGACCAGGTCGCGCCACAGCTGCGCGGGAGTTTCGGACATGGCCCACACTCTAGGTGTTCCGCTCTGGGAGGTGGGTGACACGGGAGGCGGGAGGGCCGCCGATCGCGGTGCGCGGCCCCGAGGCGGCGGGTCCGTAACGAACCCCCGCCGGGTGTGCGTCGGGGTGACGGGAAGTGACACAGTGGCCTCATGCGTTTGCCTCCCGGACGATTCCTCGCCCGTGTCACCGCGCTGCCCGCGATCGCCGTCTCGGCCTGGCTCCTGGTTGCCTTCCCCCTTCTGGCACTCGGCCTGTTCACCCCCTGGATCGCCCTGATCCTCGGGGCCCCCGCCGTGATCGCGGCCGGTGCGCTGGTGCCGCGGCTCATCCCGGACCCCGACGAGGACGTGCCCTGGTGGCCCGTCCTCCTGGTCCTGGTCATCACGGTCGCCTTCGCCATCGTGCAGATCGCCTACCACGCCGAGGCCCTGGTCATCCGCCGCGACCCCGCCTCCTACGCCATGTACACGGTGTGGATCGCCGAGAACGGGTACCTGCCGATCCCGCAGCAGCGCGACCTCATCGCCGGGAACGACCCCGCGCTGAGCTACCAGAGCCTGGCCCACTACGAACGCGGCGACGCCATCTGGCCCCAGTTCATGGCGGGCGCCCCCCTCATCACCGCCATCGGGTACTGGATCGGAGGGCTCGACGGCATGCTCGTCGTCACCCCGATCCTGGGCGCGCTGGGCGTGCTCACCTTCGCCGGGCTCACCGCCCGACTGGTCGGCGCCCGTTGGGCCCCCCTGGCCGCCCTGGTCCTGGCCCTGTGCCTGCCCCAGCAGTGGGTGAGTCGGTTCACCTACAGCGAGCCCGTCACCCAGATCCTCCTGCTCGGCGGGCTGGTCCTCGCCTACGACTCCCTGGTCCGGCGCACGCACATCTCCGACCGCTGGTCGCGGGACCGGACCCTGGCGGGCATCGCCGGCCTGGTGCTCGGCCTGGCACTGGTGGTCCGCATCGACGCGATCCGCGACCTGTTGCCCGTCGTGGGGTTCATCGCCCTGCTCCTGCTCGCCCGACGCGGGCAGGCGCTGCCCCTGCTGGGCGGCCTGGCACTGGGCGTCGGCCTGGGCCTGTACGCCGGGTACGGCCTGTCCCTGCCCTATCTGGAGTACCTGTCGGACTCCCTCGACCCGCTGCTGATGATCAGCGGCGGTGTCATCCTCGCCGCCGTCATCGGTACCGCGGTCCTGTGGCGGTACGGGCCGCCGCACACGGACCGGGTGCGGTGGCTGCCCAACACGGTCGCCGCCCTGGCCCTGCTCACCATGGTCGGCTTCGCGATCCGCCCCCTCCTCTGGCCCGACCACGGCCACGGCAGCGACTTCACCGACGGCTGGGTCGCCTATGTCCAGTCCCGGGAGGGCCTGCCCGTCGAGGGCAGCCGCACCTACTACGACATGAGCCTGTACTGGGTGGGCTGGTACGTGGGGCTGGGCACCGTCCTGTTCGCCTCGCTGGGCGTGGCCCTCGTGCTGCGCCGCCTCACGTCGTGGCGCGACCCCCAGTGGCTGCTGCCCGCCATGCTGCTGGTGTGGTCGGTGGCCACCACCCTGATGCGCCCCGCCATCACCCCCGACCACCCGTGGGCCAGCCGTCGTCTCATCGTCCTGGTGATCCCCGCGTTCGTGCTGTTCGCGGTCTGGTTCCTGGCCTGGCTCACCCGCTACTGCGCCATCGCCGTGCGTGCGGAGAGGGACGCCTCGCCGGTCCGCGCGCTGCCGGTGGTGGTCGCCGCCGGCGCGGCCGTGGCGATGATCGGCCCCACCGCCATCACCTCCTTCGCCGGGATCATGGGGTACCGGCAGGACGTGGGGACCGTGGCGGCCACCGAACGCCTGTGCGCCGCGTTACCCGACGACGCCTCGGTGATCGTCGTCGACTCCGGGATGGCGGGCAACTACATGCCGCTGCTGCGCAACGTCTGTGGTGTGCCCACCGCCGCCCTGAACGACGCGACACCGGAGAACGTCGACCGCGTCGTCGCGGGGATCCACCAGCGGGACCGTACCGCCGTGCTCGCCTCCGAGGACTGGGACCAGCTGACCTCCCTGGCCCCCGAGAGCGAACCGGACCGCCCCTTCCACGTGGTCGCGCAGATGGATCCGAGTACGCTCATGGCACCCCCCACCGGTCATTGGAGCTTCGTCGGGAGCGTGTGGATCACGGTCGTCCCCGACCCCTGATCCCGGCCCCCGTCCCATCCCCGTCCCCACCCGCTGAAGAGAACGTATGAGCCAGACACACGACGACGCCCGATTCCGCTCCGAGGCCCGCCCGTCGCCCACCACCCCCGACGGAGAGCCCTCGGCTCCGGTACCCCCCTCTGCCGAGGCCGCCGACCCACCGGTGCGGGTCACCATCGTCCTGCCCTGCTACAACGAAGAGGACCACGTCGTCGACGAGGTCAAGCGCATCTGCGCGGCCATGGACGCGTCCGACTACGGGTACGAACTTCTGGCCGTCGACGACGCCTCCACCGACGGCACCCTGGAACGGCTCCGTGAGGCCGCCCCCGCCCACCCGCACATGCGGATCATCGCGTTCGGCCACAACGGCGGTTCCGGGACGGTCCGCCGCATCGGCAGCCAGCGGGCCCGCGGCGAGTTCGTGGTGTGGACCGACGCGGACATGAGCTACCCCAACGAACGCATCCCCGAACTCGTCGCCCTGCTCGAAGAGGACCCGGAGATCGACCAGGTGGTGGGGGCCCGCACCCAGGAGATGGGCAGCCACAAGGCGCTGCGGGTGCCCGCCAAGTGGATCATCCGCAAGATCGCCGAACGCCTCACCAACACCCGCATCCCGGACCTCAACTCCGGCCTGCGCGTGTTCCGCCGCGACGTCGCCCGCCCCTACCTGCGGCTGCTCCCGCCCGGGTTCTCCTGCGTCACCACCATCACCCTGGCGTTCCTGTCCAACCAGCACCCGGTGCGGTACGTGCCCATCGAGTACGCCAAGCGGGCGGGGAAGTCGAAGTTCCACTTCGTCGGCGACGCCTACCGCTACATCCTCCAGGTACTGCGCATGGTCATGTACTTCAACCCGCTCAAGGTGCTGATGCCCCCGGCGCTCACCCTGTTGGGCGTCGGCGTCGCCAAGTTCGTGTTCGACCAGGTGCGCAACCCGCTGTACATGCCCAACAACACCGTCATGATCCTCATGACGGGGCTGATCATCGCCGCGCTCGCCCTCTTGGCCGACCTCATCGTGCGCTCCCGGAACGGGGCGTGAGCACCGTGCGGGTCGCCCTGGTGGGCCCGGCCCACCCGTACAAGGGCGGCGGCGCCCGGCACACCACCGAACTCGCGCACCGGCTTCGGGCGGCCGGCCACCCGACCGTGGTCGAGTCGTGGCGGGCCCAGTACCCGGCGGCGCTCTACCCCGGGACGCAGACCGTCGACGAGCCCGAGGGGGAGCCCTACCCCGACACCCGTCGCGACCTGGCCTGGTACCGACCGGACGGATGGTGGCGGATCGGGCGGCGGCTGGCCCGGGAGAACGACCTGGTGGTGCTCACCCTGTTCTCACCCGTGCAGGTGCCCGCCTACCTCGGGGTGCTGGCGGGGGCGCGGTCGGCGGGCGGTGAACGCACCCGGGTCGTGGCACTGTGCCACAACGTGCTGCCGCACGAGCGTCGTGCCGTGGACGTGTCGCTGGTCCGGGCGCTGCTGCGGCGGGTGGACGGGGTGCTCGCCCACTCCCACGAGCAGGCCGGCCTGGCGGAGGGGATGCGCGGTGCCGGGTTCGACGCCCCCGTCACCGCGGCGCTGCCCCCGCACCTGCCCGCCACCGGGGCCGTCGTACCCCCGGCGCCGGGAGAGCGCCGGAACCTGCTCTTCCTGGGCATCGTCCGCCCCTACAAGGGCGTCGACGTCCTGCTGCGGGCCCTGGCGGCCGGGGCGCCGGACGACGTGACCCTCACCGTCGCCGGGGAGTTCTGGGGTGGGACCGCGGAGCAGGCGGCGCTGGCCGGGGAGCTGGGACTCGCCGACCGGGTGCGGCTGCGCGACGGGTACGTGCCCGCCGAGGAACTGCCCGGGCTGTACGCGGCGACCGACGCCGTGGTGCTGCCCTACCGGACCGCCACGGCCAGCCAGAACGTGTGGCTGGCCCACGAGCACGGACTGCCGGTCATCGCGACCCGGGCCGGCGCCCTCGCCGACCACGTCCGCGAGGACGTCGACGGCCTGCTGTGCGCCCCGGGCGACGTGGACGACCTGGCCCGCGCGCTCGACCGCTTCTACGCCCCCGGCGCTCCCGAACGGCTCCGCGCCGGGGTGCGCCCGGTCGACCCGGAACCCTTCTGGGCCGACTACGTCGACCGTCTGCTGGCGGCCTGAGCCCGGGAGCCGCGCCGTCCACCGCGCGGCTCCCGGGCCCCGACCGGCTTCCTACAGCGGCCAGTCGTCGGTCCAGCCCATCTCCTCGTAGACGACGTACCGAGTGTGCTCGCCCGGCCGCCGCCAGGCCGCATGGGACGTCGAAGGCTCGATGACGATCGTCTCGTAGGAGAGCGGCATCGCGGTCTCCGGGTCGAACAGCAGCCGGTATTCGAACCGCCCCGAGGTGCCTTCCCCGGCGGTCTGGGAGATGCCGACCGCCGGGCGCCCCAGAACGTCCTCGCCCTCGAAGGGCACCGCCTCCGGGGCCTGGGCGATCATCGCGTAGATCCCCGCCCGCACCTCAGGCGATGCCGGCAGGACGGCGGCGTCGTGGTAGGGGAGCAGGGGTTCGTTGCCGGGGCGGACCGTTGTGCCCAGGCCGAACTCGTGCCGAAGCCCGTCCGGATCGGCGGGCAGGTCGAACACGTCCGAGCCCTCTGCGAGGAAGCGGTCCCCGACCGGGGTGTACCGGTCCTCGTACGGTTCGCCCAGCTCCAGGGGGAACTCTCGGGGGATCTCCATCTCCTCCCCGTACAGGGTCTCGGTCCACCGCTGGGGGGAGCCGTCCCGCTCCCAGGCGGCGCGCTGCCCCTCGGAGGCCAGTTCCCAGCTGTTGCCCAGGGGCCGGCCGACCGACTGCCAGGAGGTGGTGTCCCGCCAGTACTCGGCCGGGCTCCGGTACAGGATCGCGTAGGGGTCGTCCTCCGGCCCCACCCCCATGGACTCGGTCCGTTCCACGCTGGTGTACCACACGGTCCCGGTCTGCTCCTGGGCGCCGATCTTCTCGATGAGCGGCCCCATGGTGTCGAGCGGATCGGCCCCCACGGTGCCCTCGGTCGCCTCTTCGGAGGGGTCGGTGGCCGGGCCCACACCGACCGTGAGCGAACCCGGGAACACCACCAGCGCCAGGAACACGGTGGCCGCCGCGACCAGCGCGACACCGCTCAGCACCAGTGGCAGCATGCGTGGCCGGCGCACCGACCGGAGGCCTTCGCCGCCCGGCCGCCAGCCGGTCAGCAGCGCCAGTTCCTCCGGGGAGCGTTCGGAGATCTCGGACCTCAGGGTCCTCAGGTGGTCGAGCTCGTTCACCGGGTCACCTCCTCGTGGTCGACGGCGGACGCGGGCAGGTCGGCCCGCAGGCGTTTGCGGGCGCGGTGGAGCCGCGAGCGCACGGTGCCCACGGGGATGCCCAGCACCGAGGCGACCTCCTCGTAGGTCAGCTCGCCCCAGGCGATCAGCAGCAGGACGTCGCGGTCGCCCTTGGACAGTCCGGCCAGGGAGGCGGCCAGGGAGGCCGAGACCGAGTCGGCGTCCACTCGTGCCTCCACCCGGTCGGCGTGCCCCTCCAGGACCGGGTCGACGCCGGTCCGTGCCAGGGCGCGGTAGTGGCGGGTCTCGGTGCGGTGGTACCGGCGGATCAGGTTGGCGGCGATCCGCCACAGCCAGGGGCGTGCGTCGGGGTACGCCGGGTCGTAGCGGTGCCGCTTGCGGAAGGCGATGTGGAAGGTCTCGGCGACCACGTCGTCGGCCTCGGCGGGGCCCAGTCTTCGGGCCGCGTAGCGGTGCAGCGCGGGTGCGTGCCGGCGGAAGATCTCACCGAAGTCGGTGGGTTCGTGCAGTGACCGGCGGACGACCGACGCGTCGCTCTCCGCTCCTTCGGGCCCGTGCGCCCAGGAGGCGGTAGGGGGCATGGGGGGTCCAATCCGTGGGGACGCCAGGGACGTGCTTCTACCTGTGTTAGCCCGATCCCCGCAAAGGGGTTCACGACGGTCCGGACCGGGACCCGTCCGCGTCCACCAAGCGGCCCCCCAGCCGCGACAGCGGCACCGACAACCCCGCCCATGCCACATCGGCGACCGTCATGACCAGACGCGACAGCACCGCCGCCACCAGCGCCGCCCCGGCGTCCACCACCGGGGCCAGGGCCACCACCAGCACCGCCTCGCGCACCCCCAGCCCGGCCGGGGCGAACACCACCAGCAGTCCCAGCGTCCACGCGAGCGCGTACGCGCCCACCGCCGGGGCCAGCGACCCCCACGGGTCGCCGCCCACCGCCCACGCCAGCAACCACAGGTGCAGGCCCAGCGGCACCCACGCCACCAGGGTCCACCCGAGCGCCGCCGCCATCGCCCGCCCGCCGATGTCGAGCGGACCGGCCTCCGCCACCTCTCGGAACCGGGCGAACGGACGGGCCACCAGACGCACGCCCCACCGCACGACGCGCGGGTGCAGGCCCGCGAGCAGCAGCGGGGCCAGGGCCAACGCCCACCACCAGGTCCGGGCCGCCTCCACCGACGACAGCGGCAACGCCACACCCGCCACCGCCAGGCCGGCGGCCACCGTCACACCCACCGCCAGCAGGGTCGCCGCGGTCCCCCGCACCCGGGGCACGTCCCGGTCGCGGGCCAACTCCACCTGGGCCACGAACGCCCACACCGACCCCGGCAGGTACTTGCCGAGCTGGCCGACGAACATCACCCGGGCCGCCACCGGCACCGACAACGGCGATCCCAACCCCGCCAACAGGGCCCGCCAGGCGAGCATCTGCGCGGTCAACCCGGCCATGCCGGAGAGCACCGCCACCGGCAGCGTCCACAGGGGCAGCGCCGAAGCGGCGTCGCGCGCCTGTTCCCAATGCCCGCGCAACGCCCATCCGGCGCACGCGCACACCAGGACCAACAGCGCGAACCGTACCCAGGGGTCACGGCGCAGCCGAGAGAGCACCCGGTCCCTCCTCACATCTCCTCCGCCGACCCTACGCCGTCCTTCCGGACGCCCGGCGTGACCGCGTCGTCACGGCGGGGCCGGGGCGGCGGGATCGGGGTGACGCGGTCGACGGTTCCGGAACCCCCGGGGCGTAGGGTGCCCCCTATGACCGGTGCGAACGAATCCGACCCCGCCCCGAGCCCGTCCGCCATGCGTCGGGCCCTGGCCCGGGCCCGGGACGGCAAGACCCTCGACGTCACCGAGGCGGAGGTGCTCCTGCACGCCCGCGGCGAGGACCTGGACACCCTCCTGGGGTACGCCGAACGGGTCCGTGACGCGGGCCTGGAGGCGGCCGGCCGGCCCGGCGTCGTGACCTACAGCCGCAAGGTGTTCGTCCCCCTGACCCGCCTGTGCCGCGACCGCTGCCACTACTGCACGTTCGCCACCGTGCCCGGCCGGCTGCCGGCCCCGTTCCTGTCCCCCGACGAGGTCCTGGACATCGCCCGCCGGGGCGCCGAGACGGGCTGCAAGGAGGTCCTCATCACCCTCGGGGACCGACCCGAGGACCGGTGGGAACAGGCCGCCGAATGGCTCGACGCCCACGGGTACGACGACACCCTGTCCTACGTGCGCGCCATGGCCATCATGATCCTCGAAGAGACCGGACTCCTGCCGCACCTCAACCCCGGGGTGCTCACCTGGGCCGACTTCCAGCGACTCAAGCCCGTCGCCCCGTCCATGGGCATGATGCTGGAGACCACCTCCCGGCGGTTGTTCACCGAGAGGGGGCAGGCCCACTACGGCAGCCCCGACAAGGACCCCGCCGTCCGCCTGCGCGCCCTGGAGGACGCGGGCCGCTCCAGCGTCCCCTTCACCACCGGCATCCTCCTGGGCATCGGCGAGACCCTCGCGGACCGGGCCGAGTCCATCTTCGCGATGCGCTCCGTCGCCCGCCGTCACGGCGGGATCCAGGAGATCATCGTCCAGAACTTCCGCGCCAAGCCGGACACCCCGATGATGCACCGGCCCGACGCCGAACTCGACGAGATGGCCGCCACCATCGCCGTCACCCGGCTGATCACGGGCCCTAAAACGCACATCCAGGCCCCACCGAACCTCATCGACGGTGAGCACGGCGGCCGTGACGAGTACGCCCTCATGCTGCGCGCCGGGATCGACGACTGGGGCGGGGTCTCCCCGCTCACCGCCGACCACGTCAACCCCGAACGCCCCTGGCCCCAGATCGAGGACCTGGCCGCCCGCAGCGCCGCCCAGGGGTTCACCCTCAAGGAACGGCTCACCGTCTACCCCGAGTACATCCGTGCCGGGGAGCCCTGGCTCGACCCCCGCCTGCGGGCGCACGTCGAGGCCCTGGTGGACCCGGAGACCGGCCTGGCCCGCGAGGACGCGCCCCTGGTGGGCCGTCCCTGGCAGGAACCCGAGGCGGTCCTCGCGCCCACCGGGCGCACCGACCTGTACACGGCCGTCGACACGGAGGGGCGTACCGGGGACCGTCGCGGCGACTTCGACTCGGTCTACGGCGACTGGGAGTCGCTGCGCGAGGGCGTCGACCGCGACGGCGCGCTGCCCCGCCGGTTCGACCCGCGGATCGCCGAGGCCCTGCGCGCCGCCGAGAAGGACCCGGCGGGGCTCTCCGACGAGCAGGCCCTGGCCCTGCTGCACGCCGACGGGCCCGAAATGGAGGCCCTGGCGGACCTGGCCGACGGGATCCGACACGACGCGGTCGGAGACGACGTCACGTTCGTGGTCACCAGGAACATCAACTTCACCAACGTCTGCTACGCCGGCTGCCGGTTCTGCGCGTTCGCCCAGCGCCGCACCGACGCCGACGCCTACACCCTCTCCCTCGACCAGGTCGCCGACCGGGCCGAGGAGGCGTGGAAGGCGGGCGCCACCGAGGTGTGCATGCAGGGCGGGATCCACCCGGACCTGCCGGGCACCGCCTACTTCGACATCGCCGCCGCCGTCCGCGAGCGCGTTCCGGACATGCACGTCCACGCGTTCAGCCCGATGGAGGTGGTCAACGGGGCGGCGCGCACGAACCTGCCGATCCGCGAGTGGTTGACCCGAGCGCGCGAGGCCGGTCTGGGGTCGATCCCGGGTACCGCCGCCGAGATCCTCGACGACGAGATCCGCTGGGTCCTCACCAAGGGCAAGCTTCCGGCGAGCGAGTGGATCGAGGTCATCACCACCGCCCACGACCTGGGCATCCCCACCACGTCCACGATGATGTACGGGCACGTGGACTCGCCCCACCACTGGGTGGCGCACATCAAACTGCTGCGCTCGCTCCAAGAGCGCTCCCTGGAGCGCAACGGGCGGCCGGGGTTCACCGAGTTCGTGCCGCTGCCGTTCGTGCACACCAACGCGCCCATCTACCTGGCGGGCCTGGCCCGCACGGGGCCCACGGTCCGCGAGAACCGGGCGTTGCACGCGCTGGCCCGCCTGCTGTTGCACGGATCGATCGACAACATCCAGTGCTCCTGGGTCAAACTCGCCGAGGACACCTGCCGCCACCTGCTGCGCGGCGGCGTCAACGACGTGGGCGGCACCCTGATGGAGGAGACCATCAGCCGCATGGCGGGCTCGGGGCAGGGGTCGTACAAGACCATCAGCGACATCCGCGCCCTGGTGGAGCCCACGGGTCGGCCGCTGCGCCAGCGCACCACCCTCTACGGTGAGGCCTCCGCGGAGCGCCGCCGCGTGGCCGAGGCCTGCGACGGCGTCGCCCCGAGCATCCTGCGCAGATCCCTGCCCCTCGTCTGAGAGGGTCCGACCTCGGGGCGGCCGTGTCCGCCTCGGACCCGGAGGACGTCGAAAGGCCCGCCCCGCCGTGGCGCCGAGGGTGTTCCGAAGCCGGGAACGGCGAAGGGGCGGGAGCACCGTGATGGTGCCCCCGCCCCTCCCCTCAGGGCCGCGCGGAGCGGGTCCGGGGGCCGGCGGGCCCCCGCGCGCGGCCGGGGGTCAGCAGGACCCTCGGTCGATCCAGACGCCCCACTCGCCGGTGGTGCCCGGCTGGTCGCCCTGCGTCCACCAGCGCGCCTCGTACTCGCGGCCGTCGTGGCTCACCCGATTCCCGCCGGTGTAGACGCTCTGGGCGTTCCAGGCCGGTGCGGTGCAGTCGCCCGGCTCGCCGTCGCCCGGCCCCTCTCCACCGGGCCCGCCGTCGTCGGGACCGTCCACCACGGTTCCCTCGCGCGGGTGGTCGTAGGTGATGGCGTACTCGGTGCCGCCCACCTCGACCCGCCAGTTGGAGGGCTGGGCGATGGGCAGACGCCAGTTGAGGTTGAACGTGAACGTCCCGCCGGCCGGGATCGACTGCCAGCCCGGAACGGTGATCCGCGCCCGGTGGAAGTCGCCGTCGAGGCCGCCGATGTTGTCCGACCGCGAGTGCCCGATCTGGAGGTGGGTGAGACCCAGCCCCGACTGGTCTCCCATGTTGCCCGGGGCGGAGGTGCCGTAGTCGAAGGTGATCTTCGAGCCGCCCGGGATCTCGGCGGCCGAGTTGTTGGTGATGGTCACCTTGGGGTTGATGGGGTAGTTGTTGTCGCCCAGGGCGAACTCGTGGAATTCCACGTCCACGTCCAGGACCTCGGCCGGGGCCTCGGTCTCGGCCTTGCGGGCGCCGTAGGGGCCGGCGTCGCTCAGGGTCTCGTGCAGCGAGGTGATGAGCGTGTCGCCCATGACGTACTGCCCGGCGTCCTCGTCGTAGTCGTAGTCGCCCGCCATCTCCCAGATCATGATGCCGCCCAGACCGGTGTCGGCCACGTAGTCGGCCTTGGCCTGGATGGTTCGATCGGCGTCACCGGACAGGAAGGTGCGCGTCTCGGCGTTCCACCACCACTCGTTCTTCGTGACGTCGTCCCAGTGCCGCTCGTAGGTTCCGACGATCCCGTCGTCCACCCCGTAGTCGTCCACGTAGTCGCCGACCACGCCGTTCTCCAGGTTGAGGACGTGCCACATCGGGTTGGCCCCCGCCGGGATCTCGCCACCGGTCACCGGGTCGCTGTCGTGCCACAGGTTGTCGATGCCGTCGGCCCCGTTGCCGCAGGGGGTGTTGACGCCGGTGCCCGGCAGGCACCGTGTCTGGTCCGGTAGCGCGGAGGTGCCCCACAGTCCGTCGGTGCCGCCCTGGACGTCCTTCCAGCCGCGCGTGTAGAAGGGCACGCCCAGGTTGATCCGGCCCGCCTGCATGGCGCCCCGGAAGTAGTGGTGGGCCCAGTCGGCGTTGAGGTAGCCGATGCCGTTGTAGGCCCCGTACACCGCGCTCAACTCGGGGTCCAGGCCGCTGTCGTACAGCGCCCCGTTGTGGCCGACGAAGTGGTTCCAGGTGCCGTGCAGGTCGTAGGACATCATGTTGACGAAGTCCAGGTACTGCACGACCTGGTGCACCTCCTGGCCGCGCAGCAGCCAACCCGAGGCGGGGACGGCCGCGGTGAGCTGGTAGTACGTGCCGTCCTCTGCGGAGGCCTCGTCGAGCTTCTCGCGCAGGACCCGCATCAGCTCCTCGTAGCCCTCCCACAGCAGGCCGCGCCGGGCGTCGGAGATCCAGAAGTCGTCGGGACTGCCCGCGCCGTTGTTGGAGGTGGCGTACTCGTAGTCGATGTCGAGCCCGTCGAACCCGTATTCGCGCACGAACTCCACGGCCGAGTCGGCGAACGTCTCGATGCCCGCGTGGTTGACCCCCGTCGAGGTCGTCGTCATCGAGTAGAACCCGCCGCTGTCCACCCGCTCGCCGTCGGGCCCGAAGTACCCGCCGGTCTCGGCCCAACCGCCGACCGCGACCAGGGTCTTCACCCCGGGGTGGTCCTTCTTGAAGGTGTTGAGCAGGTTGAAGTGGCCCTCGTAGTCGAGTTCCGGGTCCGGGGTCAGGCCCTCCCAGGTCATCCCGGTGGCCGGGTTGTCGGGGGTGTCGGCGCCCACGGACACGCGGTCGTCCGGACCCACGTGCGCGAAGGCGTAGTTGATGTGGGAGATCCGGTCCCAGGGGATGTCGTCGACCAGGTACTCGGGCTGCTCGTTGGAGCCGTTGCGCCAGCTGGTGAAGTAGCCGATGACCCGTCGGTCGAGGTCGTTGGGCAGCTTCTCGCGGCCGTCGGTGTCGTAGACGTCGCAGTAGGGGACGTCCACGCCGGGGGTCGGGTACAGGCCGTCGGGTCGGCACTCGGCGTCGGTGGAGGCGACGGGTTCCGCCGGTGCGGCGTGCGCGACCGCGGGCGTGAACAGCGCCCCGGCGGCCAGTGCCAGGGTGGCGAGGGCCGCTCCGAGGGAACGGGCCCGGTGTGCGGGCCCACCGCGGGGTCGGGTGTCGGACATGGGACCTTCCTCGTTGTTCTCGGGGGATGCGTCGGCCCCGGGTGAGGGCACGACAGAGGACCCCGCCGGCGCGGGGGCCGGGGGGAGCGTGTGGAGAAGAAGGGGTGGGGCGGGCCGCCCGGCGGTCGCCGGGCGGCCCGGTCAGGGGAGGGTCAGCAGGCGGCGACGAGGCGCCAGACGCCCCACTCGCCGGTGGTGCCGGGCTCTTCGCCCCGCGTCCACCACTGGGCGCGCCACTCGGAACCGTTGTGGGAGACCACGTTGCCGCCGGTGTAGACGTCGCCGCTCTTCCACGCGGGGGCGGTGCAGTCCCCGGGGTCCGGGGTGGGCTGCTCCGTGGGCTGCTCGGTGGGCGGGTCGGTGGGGACGCCGCCGCCCGGGCCGCTCGCGAGACGGTCGGAGACGGTGTTCGCGAACGCGTAGCCGTTGGTGGCGTCCCAGTTGATGGACCAGGTCATCACGCCGCCGATGGGGCCGTACGGGGTGTCGGGGGAGAAGCTCCCGCAGTTCGTCCCGGCCTCCAGGCAGTCGAGGGCGCGGACGATCTGGCTCGGGGCCATGTATCCGCCGCCGGCGGCGGAGGGCACCGCGGGCAGGCCCAGGCCGACCTGGCTCGGTTCCAGCCCCATCTCCAGCTGGATGCAGGCCAGCGCGGCGACGAAGTCGGGCGTGCCCTGGGCGTAGACCTTCTGGTCGCAGCCCATCATCGTGCCGGAGTTGTAGTACTGCATGTTGACGATGGTGAGGATGTCGGAGATGTTCGACGCCAGCTGGTAATAGCCCATGCTCGGGGCCTGGAAGTCGATCGTCTGCGGTGCCATCGCGATGATGAGGTCGTCGCCCGCCTGCCCGTGCAGGTCGCGCAGCGCGTCGGTCAGGTACTGGGCGTTGATGCCGTGTTCGAGGTCGATGTCGACACCGTCGAACCCGTAGTCCCGCATCAACGCGTACGTGGTGTCGGCGAAGTTCCGCGCCTGGGTCGGGTTGGAGACGATCACGTTCCCGAGTTCGCCGCCGACCGAGATGATCACCTTGCGGCCCTCCGCCTGGATCGCGGCGATGTCGGCGCGGAACTGCGCGTCGGTGTAGCCGCCCAGTTCGCCACCGGCCAGGTTGAACGTGATGCCGCCGTCGAGGCTCGGGTGGTTGTCGGCGAAGGCGACGGCGACGAGGTTGTACTCGGAGGGGATCGCGGACAGCGGCATCACGGTGGAGCCGTTGTCGAAGTTGTGCCAGTAACCGGTGAGCCACTGGCCGTTCTGCTGCGCCGCGCTCTCCTCGTTCGCCACGTTGTGGACCTCCGTGGAGGCGGGGGAGAGCTGGGTCGCGCCGATGGCGAGCGCGGCGGTCAGTGCCGCGAACGCCCCGGCCAAGAGGGCCTTCGCCCGGGGGGTGCGGGCTCGGTGACGGTTCATGGTCGGGGGGTTTCCTTCCGTCGAGCGGGGAAGACGAAGGTCGGAGGGTTGAATTGTTAAGAAACTTTAGAGTTGCCTTACTCACGCGTCAATGGAATGGGAAGGAAAGCTTTCAGTTTCATTCGGTACCGGGTTCCCCTCTGGGAACGTGAAGGACGCCCGGAGTTCATTCGTGCTACGGACGGCTCCTCCTCTCACCGAGGACCGGATCCCGGCTCTCCCGCGCCGGGCGGACCCGGTGGGTACGGCCCTCCCGGCGCGGCGCGCTCAGGGCCCCGATCCGCGCACGGCACCGCCGCCCACCGCACGGCCCCGGCTCGGGGGCGCCTTCCGGTGCGGCGGAGGGGAGGGCCGGGCCGCGGTCGCCCGTCGAGGGCCTCCGGAAGACGGACGGGCCCGCCGACCTGTGGTCGACGGGCCCGACTCGGCTCAACGGACCTCGATGAAGTCCTCCGGATCGCGCGGAGGCCGCTCCCGGGGCGGCTCGGCCGCGTGGCCCACCGCCACCGCTCCCATCGGCCGCCAGTGCGCGGGCACCTCCAGCACCTCGCGCACCACACCGGGGCAGAACATCGTCGAGGAGATCCACGCCGAGCCCAGACCCTCCACGGCCAGCCCGACCAGCAGTCCCTGGACACCGGCGCCCATCGCCACGTGGAACATCGTCCGCTCCGCGTCGGCCCGCCGATCGTCCGGGTAGGCGTGCGCCCCGTCGGGCACCAGGAACGGCACCACGAGGTAAGGGGCGCCGCGCAGCACGTCGCCGCGTCGCGTGCGCCGCGCGATCGCCGCCTCGTCGAACCCGTCGCCGCGCAGATCGGCCACCCAGGCCTGGAGCATCGCGTCCAGCAGACGCTTGCGCACCTCCGCGGACTCCACCAGCACGAACCGCCACGGCGTCGTGTGATGCGGGGCGGGCGCCGTGATCGCCGTCGCCACCGCGCGGCGCACCGCCTCGGGGTCCACCGGGTCGTCCGTGAACGCGCGCACCGTGCGCCGGGCCGGCACCACCTCGCGCGAACCGTAGCGGAACAGGTCGGCGTCGGCCGACCGCACCAGGGCCGCCGCCCCCGGTCCGTCCTCCTCGGTGACGACCCCGGTCAGGCCGCTCACGACCGCGACCGGGACCCCGCTCGTCTTGCCCTTGACCAGTTCGCCGGCCGCGGCGATCTCGTCGGCGACCGCGTTGACCGTCGCCTCCATGAGGTTGCCGTGGGTGTCGACCGAGCCCCGCAGGTCCTGTACCGGGGTCACCCCGGCCGCGCCGATGGCCACGTCGGTCTGTCCGACCCGCCAGGGGCGTCCGAAGGTGTCGGAGACGAGCACGCCCACGCGTGCCCCCAGCCGCTCGCGCAGTCCGGCGCGCAGGGCGCGGGCCGAGGCGTCCGGGTCGGCGGGCAGGAGCAGCACGGTGCCCGGTTCGACGTTGGAGGCGTCCACCCCGGCCGCGGCCATCACCAGGCCGTGGCGGGTCTGCACGATCCGGGTCCGCCCGGCGCGGGCCACGACCCGCACCGTCTCGGCGTCGATCGCCGCCTCCCGGTCCATCCGGCGCAGCCGTCCCTCGGCCTTGGCGACGATCTTGGAGGTGACCACCAGGACGTCCCCGTCGGCCAGGGGCTCTCCGGACGCCGCGACCGCCTCGGCGATCAACGCGGCGAGGTCGTCGCCCTCGGCGACCTCGGGAACACCGGCCAGCCCGCGTACCCGCACCCCGGCGCTCATCCCCGGCCGCCCTTGCGCCCGGCCAGCTCCCGGCCCAGGTCCAACGCGGCCCCGGCGATCGCCTCCGTGGCCGCGGGGTCGCTCATGTACAGGGGACGCGAACGCACCTCGATCCCCTCGACCTCGGTGCCCGCGTCGGCTTCGTCCACCAGCCACCCGTCGAGCAGGTCCGCGCCCAGGTGGGCGGCGACCGCCCCGGCGCTCGTCTCGACCCCGATCGCGGTGAGGCAGGCGTCGGCCATGCCGCGCACCGGTGCCCCGCCGATGATGGGGGAGACGCCGACCACCGTCTTGTCGACCATGGCCTCCCGGATCCCGGGGACGTTCAGGATGGAGCCCACGCTCACCACGGGGTTGGAGGGCGGCAGCACGACCAGGTCGGCCTCGGCGATCGCCTTCAGCACCCCGGGGGCGGGCGCGGCGTCCTCCGCGCCCACGCCGACGATGCTCAGCGCGGGCACCGACGCCCGGTACCTGATCCACCACTCCTGGAAGTGGATCGCACGGCGCTTGCCGTCCTCCTCGATGACCACGTGCGTCTCGACCTGGTCGTCGGTCATCGGCAGGAGCCGCACCCCCGGCCGCCAGCGGTCGCACAGGGCCTCGGTGATCGCCGACAACGGGTATCCGGCGGCGATCATCTGCGCGCGCACGATGTGGGTGGCGGTGTCCCGGTCGCCCAGTCCGAACCAGGTGGGGCGCATCCCGTAGGCGGCCAGCTCCTCCTTGACGGTGAAGGTCTCCTCGGCCCGGCCCCAGCCCCGCTCCTCGTCGATCCCTCCGCCCAGGGTGTACATCACAGTGTCCAGATCAGGACATATCCTCAGTCCGAACAGGGTGATGTCGTCACCCGTGTTGCCGATGACGGTGATGGCGTCTGTGCTCTGTTCCCCGGGGGTCGGCGCGTCGACTCCGAGCGCGGCCTTCAGGCCCCGCAGGAAGCGTGCTCCGCCGATACCTCCGGCCGGTACGACTATCCGCATGCGTCCAAGTCTGGCAGGCTGGGAGCATGTACGGGTCGTCTGCCCCACCGTGGGCGCGACCCGGGCGTGACCGTTCCGGTACCGGGAGTTCGCCGATCCGCCGAACCTCGGTACCGTGGCCGCCGTCCCACCTTTTCGGCCCGGTCCTCCGGTGTCCCCACGTTCACGAGCCGGGGCGGGCCGATTCCATCCGACAGCCCGACGATATTGCCACTCTTCCTCTCACGAGGGCGGCGACGAAGCAGCAGAGGGGAATCTCCCTTGAACAACGAAACACTGGAACGCCTGCGCCTACCCGCGGCCTGGGTCCTGATCGGTGCCGTGGGCGCCTCGGTGCTGGCGGGTCTCATCGGTTTGATCTCCGGCTCCGCCTACCCGGGTTCCTTCGCCTCGGCGATGCTCGGTGCGAGCGGTCATTTCTTCGGTCTGTCCGTGGTGATCCTGCTCGCCGTGGCCGTCGCCCTCGTACTGACCTCCGAGCGCACCCGTTCCGCGGCCTTCCCGATCGTGCTGATCGCCCTCATCCTCTCGGGGGTGGGGCTGCTCTTCGCGTTGGTCAACCTCATCGCCGGGTTCATGCTGGGGGCCTCCGCGGGCTTCGGGAACCTCCTGGGCACCCTGAGCCAGGGCGCGGTGCTGGGCATCTTCGCCTTCGCGCTGCTCAAGGTGTTCAACGACCCGACCCTGGTGCCGCGCGCCGCGCCGCAGCAGCCCGCCTACGGCGGCTACCCGCAGACCGGTGCCCAGCAGTCCTACGCCCAGCCCGGTTACCCGGCCCAGGACCCGACCGCGACCGGCCAGCCCGCGGCCGACCCCGCCCAGGCCGTCTCGGGTCAGCAGGCGCAGGGGTACGACGCCTACGGTCAGCCGGTCCAGCAGTACGGCACCGGCGCACAGCAGGCCTACGGCCAGCAGGGCTACGACGCGGCGGCCCAGGCACAGCCGCAGGCCTACGACGCCTCGGGTCAGCAGGCGCAGGGGTACGACGCCTACGGTCAGCCGGTCCAGCAGTACGGCACCGGCGCACAGCAGGCCTACGGCCAGCAGGGCTACGACGCCTCCGCGCAGCAGGGCTACGACGCCTCGGCCCAGTCCTACGGTCAGCAGGCCTACGACGCCTCGGCCCAGCAGGCGGCCTACGGGACGGACCCCTCGGCCCAGCAGGCGCAGCCGCAGGGGTACGACGCCTACGGTCAGCCGGCCCAGGCGCAGCAGTACGGTACCGGCGCCCAGCAGGGCTACGGCCAGTCCTACGACCCGTCCCAGTACGCCCCGCAGGGCGGCGACCAGCAGGCGGCCCCCTCCGGTGAGCAGGCCGCCCAGGACGCCATCAACTACGGCTGGTACCAGCAGCAGGGTCAGCAGGCGCAGCCGCCGTCCGCGGGGTCGGAGAGCGGAGTTGACCCGTTCTTTAACTCCGGTGAGAACAACGGAACGGAAACGACCGACCAGACCGGCGGCGGCTACGGCGGCCAGTACGGATCGACCCCGGGATACGGCTCTGACCAGCAAGGACAGGGTGGGACCGGGGGTCAGCAGGGCTGGTACGGGGGAGAGGGCCAGCGCTGAGCCCTCCGCGAGGGCTCTCGGCCCCCCGTCACCTTGGAACGCCGTGAATTGCGTGGTAATCCACAGAACGGACATGAAGCGAGTGTCGCCGGCACTTCGTTACATGATATTCAGTGGATTACCACGTAGGGCGCTTGACGAGTAGCGCTGCGTCCGCGTGTAATTCCAAGGTGGGATTCCGCCCGGCCTGGGGGACGAAAAGGGCCGGGTACATCTACGGGGGGCAACAGGAGGTGCGCATGAGCGAGATCATCCCGCTGGCGCACGGCTCGGATGAGGATCTGGGCTGGCAGGAACGCGCACTGTGCGCGCAGACCGACCCGGAGGCGTTCTTCCCCGAGAAGGGCGGCTCGACCCGGGAGGCCAAGAAGGTCTGTCAGTCGTGCGAGGTGCGTGCGGAGTGCCTGGAATACGCGCTCGAACACGATGAGCGCTTCGGTATCTGGGGGGGACTCTCCGAGCGCGAGCGCCGAAGGCTGAAGAAAGCCGCCGGAGGGGATTTCGATTTCCTGGCGGACATGCTCTAGGAGGCACGTACGGAAGCGTGTCCGGGCCATGAGCCCGGGCGCGCTTCTTTCATGTTCACGGCCGTTCGGGGGCACGCCGGATTTTGGTGATCGGCACCCTTAGGCGGTGAATGCGCGGATATGCCACCACCGGTACGGACCGGAGTGAATATGCGCACAATGGGACGAGGTGGCGTAGGGTGATGTCCCGCACGCACCCGTGCCCCCGACCCGTGGTCGGGAACCGGCGTCATCGCACGCCCACCGCCCCGGCTCCCGCCCCCCGCCAAGGGCCCCGTGTCCGGGACGGTCGTCCCTTCCCTCTCCCGGAGAGAACCCACCACAGCCGTGCTCGACCTCGACTCAGCCAGACACGTCGTGACCGCGGTCATCGTGTCCCACGACGGGGCGCGGTGGCTGCCGGAGACCATGGCCGCACTGCGCGCCCAGAGTCGCCCGGTGCAGCGCGCCGTGGCCGCCGACACCGGAAGCACCGACGGCGGTGTGGACGTTCTCCGCGAATACCTGCCCCCGGACGCGATCATCGGGCTGTCGGCCGGCACGGGCTACGGCGACGCCGTGCGCGCCGCCCTGGAACTGCCGCGTTCCACCACCCCGGTGCGCGGGTTCGACGAGGACGCCACCGAGTGGATCTGGCTCATCCACGACGATCTCGCCGTCGACGAGGACGCCCTCGCGCACCTGCTGGCCGCCGCCGACCGCGATCCGCGCGCCGCCGTCCTGGGGCCCAAGCTCCGGGACTGGTTCGACCGCCGCCTCCTGGTCGAGATCGGCGTCACCATCGACGGTGCCGGCCGCCGCGAGACCGGTCTGGAACAGCGCGAGTTCGACCACGGTCAGCACGACGGCACCCGCCAGGTCCTGGCCGTGTCCAGCGCCGGCATGCTCGTCCGCCGCGACGTGTGGGAGCGCCTGGGCGGATTCGACCGAGCCCTCCCGCTGTTCCGCGACGACATCGACTTCTGCTGGCGGGTGGGCGGTGCCGGCCTGCGCGCGGTCCTGGTCACCGACGCCGTCGCCTATCACGCCGAGGCCTCCGCCCGTCGTCGGCGCCCCATCAGCGCCACCCGCAACCACCCGCGCCGGGTCGACCGCAGGCACGCCGTGTTCGTGCTGCTCGCCAACCTCCCCTTCGGCGGCATGCTCGCCGCGCTGCTGCGCAACTCCGTCGGATCGCTGCTGCGCGTGGTCATGTACCTGTTCATGAAGCAGCCCGCCAACGCCCTCGACGAGGCGGCTGCGATCACCCTGGTCTACCTGCGGCCGGACAAGCTCCTGCGGGCCCGTTTCCGGCGTCGCCGCGACCGTCGCCGCACCTACAGCGCCATCCGCCCCTTCCTCGCGCGCGGTGTGGCGATGCGCCAGTTCGGCGACTTCCTCACCGGTGTGCTCTCCGGGGAACCGGTCATCGACGCCGGCGGCCGACACCAGGCCGTCACGACCGCGCCCGCCGTCGAGGAGGACGAGGCCCCCACCGACACCGGGGGCTTCCTGCGTCGGGTGGTGTTGCGCCCCGGTCCCCTCCTCGTCATGGGGTTGGCGATCGTCACGCTCATCGCCGAACGCTCCCTGCTGTTCGGCCCCCTCCTGGCCGGCGGCGCCCTGCCGCCCGTCTCCGGCGGCGCCGGAGACCTGTGGAACCTCTACCTCTCCGGTGCGCCCGACACCGGGACCGGCTCCGACGGACCCGTCCCGCCCTACGTCGGGATGCTGGCGCTGTCGTCCACGCTCACCTTCGGCGAACCCCGGATCGCGATCTCCGTGATCCTGCTCGCCGCCGTCCCCCTCTCCGGCCTCACCGCCTACCTGCTCGCCCGCGAGGTGCTGGGCTACCGCCCCGCCCGTCTGTGGATGGCCGCCTCCTACGCGCTGCTGCCGATCGTCATCGGGGCCGTCGCCCAGGGCCGCTTCGGGACCTCCCTGGTCCACATCCTCATGCCGGTGTTGGGCCTGCTGCTCATCCGCCTGGTGGTCATGCCCGCCAAACACTCCAGGCGCGCGGCCTGGGGGCTGGGGCTGACCCTGGCCGTGGCCACGGCGTTCGTCCCCATGGTGTGGCTCCTGGCCCTGGTCACCGGCCTGGTGGTGGCCGCGGCCTTCGGGCACCTGGGCCGCCCGCTCTACACCGGTATCGGCATCGCCCTGGGCGTTCCGCTGGTCATGCTCATGCCCTGGACCCTGGAACTGCTCCTGCACCCCACCCTGTGGCTGCTGGAGGCGGGGCTGCACCGGCCCGGGCTCTCCGAACCCGCGGTCACCCCCCAGCAGTTGCTCATGCTCTCCCCGGGCGGTCCGGGCGCGCCCCCGTTCTGGGTCACCGCCGGCCTGCTCTCCGCCGCCCTGTGCGCGCTGCTGCTCCTGCGCAACCGCGTCCTGGTGGCCGCCGGCTGGTCCCTGGCCGTGTTGGGGCTGCTCGTGGCGGTCCTCGGGGCGCGCCTCGTCATCGAGCCCCACTTCGGGGGGCCTCCGGCGGCGGTCTGGCCCGGGGTGGCGCTGACCTTCGCCGCCACGGCCGTGCTGCTGTCGGCGGCGACCGCCGCCCGCGCCTTCCGCACCATGGTCTCCCTGGGCGGCCCGCGCCGGATCTTCGCGGTCGGCGTCGCCCTGCTCGCCCTCACCACACCCGTCGTCAGCGCCGCCCTGTGGATGTGGCACGGCGTCGACGGGCCGCTCACCTCCCGGGCCGAGCCGATCCTCCCCGGCACCCTGGTCGGCGACGGTGTGGGGCTGAGCGACGACGGCACCGGCGCGCGCACCCTCATCATCACCCCCGACGGCGAGGGCGGCGTGGACCACACCGTGGTGCGCGGACGCGAACCGCGCCTGGGGGAGGAGCGCATCGTCCCCGACGAGGGGACCCGCGCCGCCGTGGACCGCGTCGTCGCCGAACTCTCCATCGGCCAGGGGGGCGACGGCCTGCACCTCCTGGCCGACCACGGGATCCAGTACGTGCTCTATCCGCGCCCCCGGGAGGGCACCCTCACCGACGTCACCATGGTGGACACCCTGGACGGCACCCCCGGCCTCATGCGGGAGGCGCTCTCCGACCGGTACGGGTTGTGGCGACTGGCCGAACCCACGGGCCGACTGCGGGTGGTCTCCGAGGACGGGCTGGAATCGGACCCCGTACGGGTGGACGGCCCCGGAGACGACTTCACCGCCGAGGTCGGGGAGGGCGGCACCGGCCGCCGGCTGTCCCTGGCCGAGACCGCCGGCGACGGTTGGCGGGCCACGCTCGACGGCACCGGACTCACCCCCGTCGAGACCGCGCACGGCACCCAGGCCTGGGCCCTGCCGGTCCAGGGCGGCGAGATCCGGGTATGGCACACCGACCACGTGCACACGGCCTGGACGGTCACCCAGGGCCTGCTGCTGCTCGTGGTGGCCGTCCTGGCCGCGCCGGGCGTGCGCACCGAGGAGGACGTCCGCCTCATCGAGTCCACCCCCGCGCCGCGCCCCCGCCGCCCCGCCGGACTGCGCGTTCCGAACCGCTCCCGCCGGGGCGGTCGATCCCGGGCCGCCGAGCGGGACACCGGATCCGACGGTGGGTCGACGACCGTGGATGAGGATCCCCCCGACACCGGGGAGATCGCCGTCACCGACACCGGGTCGATCACGACCGTGCGGGGCCGTCGCCGCGGTACCCGCCGCAAACCGGGACGGCGTCGGGCGGGCGGCGGATCCGGGACCGACGACGGGGACGCCGGGACGTCGGCGCCCCGGGGGGAGGAGTAGGTCGTGCGACTCATCGTGGAGAACCGGTTCGCGCTGTTCGGTCTGGTCGCGCTGGCCCTGGCCGCGCTGTTCGGCATCGCGCTGATCACCGGGCCGGTGACGGCCGAACTCGGCGTCACGCGGCCCGGGACCGTCCGCCCCACCCACGCCCTGCGGGTCTGCCCCGCCCCGCACGACACCGACGCCGACAGTGTCGTCGCCGCCTACGCCCCCCGGGTCAGCCGTGACGACACCGGCGAACTGTGGGCCGTCCCCGTTCCGCCCGTGCCCGAGGAGGGCGACGCCGAGGAGGGTGACGCGACGGCCGGGGAAGGGGAGTCGGAGGACGCCGGCACCTCCGGGAACACCTCCGGTGACCCCGACCTGATCCTCGGGGAGGAGCTCACCGAACCCGGCAACGTGTGGAGCGTCGACACCGACGGCGCGACCGGGCCCACCGCGATCCACGCCCGGGGCTCACTCGCCTCCGGCCTGGAATCGGGTCAGGTCACCGTGACCGAGGACGGCGTCACCGAGGTGCGCTGCGCCGAGCCCTCGGTGAGCACCTGGTTCGCCCTACCCGGCGGCGGTGACAGCGAGGGCGTCCGGTTGGAGTCCGTCGTCGTGCACCTCACCAACCCCGAGACGTCCCGCGCCACCGTCAGTCTCGACATCCACACCAGCGGCGGACCCTCGTACTCCCTCGACAGCCGCGGTATCTCCATGCTCCCGGGCGAGTCCACCACCCTGGACATCACCGAACTGTCGCAGAGCATCGGCGGTATCGGCGTGCAGGTGCGCACCAGCACCGGCCGGGTCGCCGCCTCCCTGCTCGCCGAACACGTCGAGGGCCCCGTCGACTGGGTCCCGCCCACCGCCGCACCCGCCCTCGAACACGTGGTCCCGGGGGTCCCGCCGGGTGCCGGCCGGCGCCACCTGATCGTCACCGCGCCCGGTGACGACCCCGCCTCGGTGCGGGTCCACGTCATCACGTCGCAGCGCGACGAGGCGGACGAGGAGGACGCCTCGGAGGGCGCCGCCGCCGACCCGCTCGAACTCCAGGTCCCTCCGGCGGCCTCCGCGCGGATCAGCCTGGACACCGCCCTGGGCGGCGCACCCGGCACGGTGATGGTGGAATCGGACGTTCCCGTGGTCGTGGGCGTCGCCGCCGAATTCAACGAGGAGGACGGGGCCGGCGACGATCGCCCGGCCGTCCTGGAGACCGCCTACACCTCGTCGGTCCCGCCGCTGTCCTTCCCCCTGAACACCACGGCGGTGCTTCCCGACGTCCCCGTCGGC
The DNA here is from genome assembly GCF_031845465.1 of Nocardiopsis lambiniae. Taxonomy (NCBI): domain Bacteria; kingdom Bacillati; phylum Actinomycetota; class Actinomycetes; order Streptosporangiales; family Nocardiopsidaceae; genus Nocardiopsis; species Nocardiopsis lambiniae. Next base: position 65,881 of record NZ_JAVREP010000025.1, read on the forward strand.
ACCGACACCCGGCTCGTCCTGGGCGCCCCCGAGGGGGACGTCCGGCTCATGGCCACCCCGATCGGGGCCGACGGGACCCAGGGCGACTCGGTCCGCACCGAGGTCGCGGCGGGCACCACCGTCCTGTTCGGCGGCGACGACGGCTGGACCTCCCCGTCGGGCACCGACGAGGAGGACGGGTACGCCGTTCGACTGGACCTGCTGGAGGGTTCCGGGCCGCTCTACGTCGCCCGGATCATCGCCGACGGCGACGGGCGGAGCGTGCTGCCCGTGCGTCCCGCGCCCGTCGAGGTCGCCCTTCCGGTCGTCCGCGACACCATGGTGGGCGTGGTCCCCTGATCGTGGACGGTCGGGACCCGCGGCCCGGAACCGGTGCCCCGGGGGCGGTCAGCACTGATCGCCCGGCGGCCATCGCCGCCGGGCGGACACCGGTCCGGTCAGCTCTCGGGGTCGACCGATTCCGGTTCCACACCGAGCAGGTTGGCGACCTCTTCGACCACGGTCTCGTGGACGAGGAGGGCCATCTCCTCCGGGTCCTTGGTCCGGATCTCCAACGGACGCCGGTACACCACGATGCGGGCCCGGCCCGAGGGATCGGTCTCCAAACGGGAGAAGGGGATCGCCTCGGTCAGCGGACCCTGCGGCGGAACCGGGGGCACGTCCTCCACGAGGAAGTCGACATTCGCCAGTTCACGGGCCCACAACCTTTCCAGGCGTTCGACCGCGTCCAGGACGAGGTCGTCGAAGGCCTGCGCTCGGCTGCGGGACACCGGCAGGTCGGAGGGCACGAGAGGACCGCGAATGCCTCGGCCCCGGCGGTCCCGGCGTCGCACTCGGTCTGGTTGGCCATGAGAAGGGCGCACTCGTCGCACCCTTCGAGACTAAGCCATCACGGGCGCCACGCGTAGTCCCGCCCGGCACGCTCGTGCCCGGATCCCTCGTTCGGGCGCCCCGAAGGACTCGGACCGGCACCGGTATCGCGTTGGAGACCACGAAACGGACGAGGTCGTGGAACGATGCTGGCGTGTCCCTCAGTAAAGGCATACAGTCGAACGCTGTGAGCCCTGTTCGACGCTGCTCCCGAACCGCCTGCCGGCAACCCGCCGTCTTCACGCTCACGTACGTCTACGCCGACTCGACGGCCGTCCTCGGTCCGCTCGCCGCCTACGTGGAACCGCACTGTTACGACCTCTGCGCCATGCACGCCGATCGCCTGACGGCGCCGCGCGGATGGGAGGTCGTCCGGCTCCCCGTCGAGACGGTGGGCGGAGGTCCCGGTAGCGACGACCTGGAGGCCCTCGCGGACGCCGTACGTGAGGCGGCGCGCCCGCCCGCGCGCCCGCCCGACGATGTCGAGGAGGGCGCCGACACCATGCGTCGTGGACATCTGCGGGTGGTCCGCTCCGACCCGTCGCGTCCGGATCCCCGTGCCTAGAGAGCGCTTGCTAGGTTGGTACCGCGCGCGGCCCGCCTCCGCGCGGCGACCATTCGGAGCAGGACGACCCGGCCGGAGAAGACGTGGCAGACCTCGCAGGCATCTTCAAGGCATATGACGTACGCGGTGTGATTCCGGACACGCTCAATGCGGACATCTCCCGGGCGATCGGCGCGGCCTTCGCCCGGGTCGTCGGCGGACCGGCCGTCGTGGTCGCCCACGACATGCGGCCCTCCTCGCCGGAACTGGCCCGGGCCTTCGCCGACGGGGTCACCGGCCAGGGCGTGGACGTGGTCTTCACCGGGCTCGGTTCCACCGACCTGCTCTACTACGGCTCCGGATCCCTCGACCTGCCCGGCGCGATGTTCACCGCCAGCCACAACCCCGCCCAGTACAACGGCATCAAGATGTGCCGGGCCGGAGCCGCCCCCATCAGCTCCGACACCGGACTGGCGGAGATCCGCCGGCTCGCCGAGGAGGGCGTGCCCGCCCACGACGGCCCGGTCGGCACCGTCACCGAGCAGGACCTGCTCTCCGGATACGCCGAGTATCTGCGCTCCCTGGTGGACCTGTCCGGGATCCGGCCGCTCAAGGTCGTCGTGGACGCCGGCAACGGCATGGGCGGCCACACCGTTCCCGCCGTCCTGGAACAAGGAGCGCCCCTGGAGATCGTGCCGCTCTACTTCGAACTCGACGGCACCTTCCCCAACCACCCGGCCAACCCCCTGGACCCGGCCAACATCGTCGATCTCCAGAAGAAGGTCCGCGAGACCGGCGCCGACATCGGCCTGGCCTTCGACGGCGACGCCGATCGCTGCTTCGTCGTGGACGAGGGAGGCGACGCCGTGCCGCCCTCCGCCATCACCGCCCTGGTCGCCGTCCAGGAACTCGCCAAGCACCCCGGGGCGACGATCATCCACAACCTCATCACCTCCCACGCCGTCCCCGACATCGTCCGCGAACACGGCGGCGTGCCGATGCGCACCCGGGTCGGCCACTCCTTCATCAAGGCCACCATGGCCGAGACCGACGCGGTGTTCGGCGGCGAGCACTCCGCCCACTACTACTTCCGCGACTTCTGGAAGGCCGACACCGGCATGCTCGCGGCCATGCACGTCCTGCGCGTGCTGGGCACCGACGGACGCCCGCTGTCGGAGATCACCGCCGAGTACTCGCGTTACGCCGCCTCCGGTGAGATCAACTCCGAGGTGGCCGACGCCGCCGAGCGCATGGTCGCCGTGCGCGAGGCCTTCGCCGACCGGGACGGCGCCACCGTCGACGAACTCGACGGGCTGACCGTCGAACTGCCCGGCGGCTCCTGGTTCAACCTGCGCGCCTCCAACACCGAGCCGCTGCTGCGACTCAATGTCGAGGCCGCCGACGCGGAGTCGGTCAACGGGCTGCGCGACGAGGTCCTGGCCATCGTCCGCTCCTGAGAGGGGGCATGATGGAGGGTGGGGCGGTCGGCCGCCCCACCCGGGACCACGAGGAACGAGGACCATGAGCACGAAGATCGACGACTGGCTGCTGGACATCCTGGCCTGCCCGCAGAGCCAGGCGCCGCTGCGCCACGACCCCGAGACCGACGAGTTGGTCTGCGACGAGAGCGGTCTGGCCTACCCGATCCGGGACGGCATCCCGGTCCTGCTGGTCGACGAGGCACGCAAGGTCGGCTGAGCCCCGGGCGGCGGGCGGGGAGCGGGATCCGTGTCGGTACCGGATGGAACGTTATGAACGTTCCGGTAGTCATAGCGGGTACGGCGAAGTGAGAGACTTCGTCTCCGAGGGGTGACGGACGCACCATCCCCCACCCCCACGGCCCGTACCCTTTTCGTGCGCCCCCCGCTCACCACGACCTCCCTGGAGGACACCGATGCCCGGTCCCGAACCGCTACAGCCGAGCGATCCCTCCGCGTTCGGCGACTACAGCGTGACCGGACGTCTGGGCAAGGGCGGTCAGGGCATCGTGTACCTGGCCGAGGACCCCCAGGGCGACGAGTACGCGGTCAAGGTCCTCAACGACCAGTGGTCCCGCGACAGCGACCTGCGCAAGCGGTTCGAGAAGGAGGTCCGCGCCGCGCAGAAGGTCGCCTCCTTCTGTACCGCCGCGATCATCGACGCGCGACTCGACGGCGACCCGCCCTACGTGGTCAGCGAGTTCGTACCCGGCAGAGACCTCCAGGAGACGGTCTCCAAGGGAGCCCCGCTGCGCGGTTCGGCCCTCCAGCGGCTGGCGGTCTCCACCGCCACCGCGCTCGTCGCCATCCACAAGGCCGGCATCGTCCACCGTGACTTCAAGCCCGGCAACGTGCTGCTCGGCCCGGACGGGCCGCGCGTCATCGACTTCGGCATCGCCCGGATCGACGACGGCACCGCCACCATGACCAACTCGATCGTCGGCACGCCCTCCTACATGGCGCCCGAGCAGATCGAGGGCCACGGCATCACCGACAAGTGCGACATCTTCGCCTGGGGCTGCGTCATCGCGTTCGCCTCCAGCGGCCGGGCTCCGTTCGGCTCCGACACCGTTCCGGCGGTCGTGCACCGCGTCATCAGCGCCCCGCCGGACATCGAGGACGTCGACGAGGAGCTGCGCCCCATCGTCGCCACCTGCCTCGACAAGAACCCCGCGAACCGGCCCACCGCCCAGAGACTCCTCATGCGGCTCCTCGGCCACGAGGACACCGAGGCGGCCCCCTCCACCGAGGACGCCGTCAAACAGGGTGAGCAGATCGCCCAGACCGGCCTCATCGGCGGTGACCAGATGCCCGCCGTGCGCCCGCCGACCGGCCCCCAGGGCTCGTTCGGCCACCCCGGCGCGTCCGACCCCCGGCCCGGTTTCCCCGGGCACCCCGGCACCTCGAACCCGCGCCCCGGTTTCCACGGCCATCCCGGGATGTCCAACCCCCGGCCCGGTCTGCCCGGACACCCCGGCACCTCCAATCCCCAGCAGGGCGTTCCCATGGGGATGCACGGCCACCCCGGGCCGTCCAACCCTCGGCCGGTCACCCCCTATCCGCAGCAGCCGTACGGCAACCCGCTCGCCACCGGCAACCCCAACCAGACCTACGGGCCCCCGCCGCGGCGGCAGCCGCAGGAGGACTCGATCCTCCAGCAGAGCTGGGTCATCCCCGCGGTGCTCATGACCATCCTGATCCTGGTCCTGCTCCTGGTCCTCATCATCGTGGCCAACTGATCCCCACGTCCTTCCGGGCCGGCGCCGTGCGGTGCCGGGCCCGTCGCGTCTCCCCGGATCAGACCCGGGTGAGCGCCCCCATCGCCTGGGAGACGGCCTCGTCGACCAGATCGCGGATCTGCGGCCACCGGTCGTCCACACAGTCCGTGGGCATCACGGTCACACTGTCGGCGATCGACACCCCCGGCACGTCGCGCGCCCCCTCCGCCGTGGTCAGCCTCCCGTCCACGATGACCGCCAGCACGCCCGTGCGGGGTCGCCCGATCTCCTGGGTCACCACCGTGAGAGTCAGCACCGCCTCTCCCACGGCCAGCTCCAGGGTGCTCCACCAGTGCGCGGCGCCGGGTGTGAGCACGGCGCGCCCGGTCTCGGAGGGGCGATCGCCCTCCTCCGTGTCATCGAAGCCGCCCGAACGCACCAGGACCCGGGCCCCGGGGTCCAGCGCGCGCAGGATGAGACCGACCGGCTCCCGACGCGAACGCAGGTAATCGAGGATCCGGCGACGGGTCACCGCCGCCAACGGCGGCACCGGCCCCCGTGGCGGGGGCGGCGCCCCCGGCGGCGTCCAGCCGAGTTCGTCGCGCAACGCCGCCATGACCGCGCGGGCCATGGCGGAGACGGTCTCGGCCAGGCGTTCCCCGGGGGACAGGCCGGTGTGCGCGGGCGGGTGCGTCGGGGGCAGCGGCGGGAAGTCCGACCGGCGCAGTACCAGGGCGGCCGTCACCCACGGCAGCAGCCGTGGCGCCTCGCGTCCCTCGTCCAGCTCGGTGACGATCGCCAGCGTCTCGATGTAGATCACCGCGGCCCGCACCAGGGGGTGACCCGGGACGGCGGCCGGATCGGCCACGAGGTGGGCGTACTCCAGGGTCAGGGGGTTCCTCGGAGCGCGGAAGGGGCCCGGGTCGGGCAGGGAGTGGACGAGTTCGGCGAGCTCGGCCGCGTACTCGCGGGTGAGCGCCCGCCCGGCCATCCCGTCCACCGTCGCCGAGACCAGGAGGTCGGCGAGCGCGCCGTCGACACCCGCCTCACGGATCCGGGTGCGGATCAGGTCCCGGCGCGCGGTCTCGCGCTCCTCGCGGGGCCAGGCCTGTCGATGCTCGGCCCAGATCCTGCGCAGCCGGTCGACATCGGTGAGCTCTTCGCGTACGCGGTCGGGGAGCCGACCCGGGTCCGCGCTGAGACGTAGGGTATCCACGCTGTCTCCGTAGCCCGTGGACACTCGGGCGAAACATGACGGAGGGCCCCGTCCGTGTCCGCCACCGGCCGCGACCGCGTGTGAACCCTCGGCGATCGGGGGAGTCGGATCACGGACGCCGACCGAGCAGCCGCATCGCCTTCTGCTTCTCGAAGTCCAGGGCGCGGGCCGGGGCGGGCGCCAACCGGCCCAGCCGCTCCCCGTGGGCGCGCACCCGGGTCAGCACCTCGGGCTCGGACAGCACGCGCAACGCGAAGGCCAGCGCCGCCGGCGGGATGTCGAACTCCCGCTCCAGGTCCAGTCCCATCGCGATGGTGCGCAGATCCTCCTCGGTGAACCGGCGGTGCCGGTGTCCGCGTCCCGTGGGCTGCTCCTGGGTACGGGGCAACAGCCCCAGACCCTCCCGGTACCGGAGCATGCGCGGGGTCGTCCCCAGCCGTTCGGCCGCCGCCGAGATGGGCACGGGACCGCCGTGCGCGATCGTGGTGTCGTCCAGGGCCATGCAGCGACCCTAACCGAGCCCGCCCCCCACATCGACGCCATCTGACGTTCCGTTGTCAGATTCGCTCCGATATCGGGCCGGCGGGCCTAGAATCGGGTGCGCTACGACCATCACGAGTGAGGAACGCATGGCTTTCGACTTCAAGGTCGCCGACATGTCCCTGGCCGACTTCGGCCGCGACGAGATCCGGCTCGCCGAGCACGAGATGCCCGGTCTCATGGCGACCCGCGCCGAGTACGGTGACAGCAAGCCGCTCCAGGGCGCCCGCATCATGGGCTCGCTGCACATGACCGTCCAGACCGCGGTCCTCATCGAGACCCTGGTCGCGCTGGGCGCCGAGGTGCGCTGGGTGAGCTGCAACATCTTCTCCACCCAGGACCACGCCGCCGCCGCGGTCGTCGTCGGTCCCGACGGCACCGTCGAGGACCCCAAGGGCGTCCCCGTCTTCGCCTGGAAGGGCGAGACGCTGGAGGAGTACTGGTGGTGCACCGAGCAGGCGCTCACCTGGCCCGGCGGTGAGGGCCCCAACATGATCCTGGACGACGGCGGCGACGCCACCATGCTCGTCCACAAGGGCGCCGAGTACGAGAAGGCCGGGGCCGTCCCCGACCCCTCCACCGCCGACAGCGAGGAGTTCGAGGTCGTCCTCAAGCTGCTCCAGGCGAGCCTGAAGCGGGACCCGGACAAGTGGACGGCCATCGCCGGTCGCATCAAGGGCGTCACCGAGGAGACCACCACCGGTGTCCTGCGCCTGTACGAGATGCAGCGCGCGGGCACGCTCGCCTTCCCGGCGATCAACGTCAACGACTCGGTCACCAAGAGCAAGTTCGACAACAAGTACGGCATCCGCCACTCGCTGCCGGACGGCATCATGCGCGCCACCGACGTCCTCATCGGCGGCAAGGTCGCCGTGGTGTGCGGTTACGGCGACGTCGGCAAGGGCGCCGCGGAGGCGCTGCGCGGCCAGGGCGCCCGCGTCATCGTCACCGAGATCGACCCGATCAACGCCCTCCAGGCCGTCATGGACGGCTACCAGGTCACCACCCTGGAGGACGTGGTGGGGACCGGTGACATCTTCATCACCACCACCGGCAACTTCAACGTCATCATGACCGAGCACATGACGGCGATGAAGCACCAGGCCATCGTCGGCAACGTCGGTCACTTCGACAACGAGATCGACATGGCGGGTCTGGCCAAGGTGCCGGGCATCGTCAAGAAGGAGATCAAGCCGCAGGTCCACGAGTGGACCTTCCCCGACGGCCACACCGTCCTGGTGCTGTCCGAGGGCCGGCTCCTCAACCTGGGCAACGCCACCGGCCACCCCAGCTTCGTGATGTCCAACAGCTTCACCAACCAGGTCATCGCGCAGATCGAGCTGTTCACCAAGCCCGACGAGTACCCGATCGGCGTGTACACGCTGCCGAAGATCCTCGACGAGAAGGTCGCCCGTCTGCACCTGGACGCGCTCGGCGTCAAGCTGACCGAGCTCACCAAGGAGCAGGCCGCCTACATCGGCGTGGACGTCGCCGGCCCCTACAAGTCGGACCACTACCGCTACTAGCGGACCCATCGACCTCCGGGGCCGGCGCCCGCCGGCCCCGGAGGCGTGCGGACGAAGACGAATACGGGAACGGGCGGGTCCATGACCGGGATTCCACACGAGGTGGCCGACCTGGCCCTGGCCCCGGCCGGGGTGCGCCGGGTGGCCTGGGCCGAGCGCTCCATGCCGGTACTGCGCAGCGTCCACCGGCGCTTCGCCGTCGAACGCCCCCTGGAGGGGATGCGCGTCGCGGCGTGCCTGCACGTGACCGCCGAGACCGCCAACCTGCTGCGCGTGCTGCGGGCCGGCGGCGCCGAGGTGGCCCTGGCCGCCTCGAACCCGCTGTCCACCCAGGACGACACCGCGGCCGCGCTGGTCGCCGAGTACGGGGTGGCGGTGCACGCCTGGGCGGGGATGGACCCGTCCGCCTACGACCGCAACCTGATCACCGTCCTGGAGACCCGGCCCCACCTGCTGCTCGACGACGGCTGCGACCTCGTCCACACCCTCCACGCCCTCCGCCCCGACCTGCTCGAAGGCGTGCTCGGCGGCTGCGAGCAGACCACCACCGGCGTCATCCGGCTGCGCCGCATGAGCGCCGACGGCGAACTCCGCCTGCCCATGGTCGCGGTCAACGACACCGCCACCAAGCGCATGTTCGACAACCGCTACGGCACCGGCCAGTCCACCATCGACGGCATCCTGCGGGCCACCAACACCATGCTGGCGGGCCGCACCGTGGTCGTCGCCGGGTTCGGCTACTGCGGCCGCGGCCTGGCCGAACGCGCCCGCGGCATGGGCGCCCGCGTCATCGTCACCGAGGTCGACCCGGTCAAGGCCCTGGACGCGGTCATGCAGGGGTACACGGTCGCGACCATGGCCCAGGCCGCCCCGCTCGGGGACGTGTTCATCACCGTCACCGGCAACCGCGACGTCATCCGCGAGGAACACCTCGTCCTGATGCGCGACGGCGCCATCCTCGCCAACTCCGGCCACTTCGACCTGGAGATCGACCTGCCGGCCCTGGACCGGCTCGCCGTCACCGTCGACCGGGGGGTGCGCGAGCACGCCGACGAGTACGTGTTCGCCGACGGCCGCCGCGTCCTGCTGCTGTCGGAGGGACGGCTGGTCAACCTCGGCGCGGCCGAGGGACACCCGGCCGCCGTCATGGACCTGTCCTTCGCCGCCCACGCCCTCACCGCCGCCTGGCTGGCCCACGCCCACCCCGACCTGTCACCCGGTGTGGTGGAGGTGCCCGCCGAGATCGACACCGAGGTCGCCCGCCTCGAACTGGCCGCGCTGGGAGTGGCCATCGACACCCTCACCCCCGACCAGGAGTCCTACCTCCGCTCCTGGCACCCCTGATCCTCGGGCGGACGTGAGCGTGGTGGAGGCCCCGATCAGCGGGTGGGGCGGTGGGTCCGCCGTTCGTGCAGGGCGATCTCGTGGCGGCGTCGGCGTTCGGCGAGCACGGCCGCGAGGAAGTACGGGGGTGTGACGCCCGGCGGCGGGGGCGGGCTGATCTGCGCGGCCACCGCGTCGGCCAGCCGGATCCCCATCTCGTGGCGGGTGTGCTCGGCCAGCTCCGCGTAGCGCAGCACGTACTGCCGGGCCGCCGCCGCGGTCTCCGGGGACAACCGGGACAGTTCGACGCCCGACGCCCAGGCAGCCAGGTGCGGCGGCATGGGAACGACCTCCTCGCGGGGGCGACCCGTGCGCTCCTCCACGACCACGGTGCCCGCCAGGAAGTCGCCCACCCGACGGCCGTCCCCGCTCAGCATCGACGTGATCAGCGCGATCACGCCCGTGGTCATCCAGATCTCCACGAAGCCCGTCAGCGACCGGGCCAGCGCCTGCCGGAACCGCTCGGGGGACCCGTCGGTGCCCACCACGCGCAGACCCAGTGCCATCTTCCCCAGGGACCGCCCGCGCGAGATGGTCTCGAACGCCGTCGGATACCCCACGAAGATCAGGATCGTGCCGCCCAGGCCCACCGCCGCGGTCGCGGCGGGGTCCATGGTGGTGGCCATCCAGCCCACCAACAGGCCCAGCAGGATGGCGAGCACGATCTGTACGATCGCGTCGAGGGCCAACGCCACGGCCCGGGTCGCGAACCCGGCCGGGCGCAGGTCGAGGACCACCGCGTCCCCCGTGACCAGGGGTGTCGTACCGTACGCGTCGCCTCGGACCTCACCACCGCCGGGATAGGACACCGGTGCTCGCTCTCCCTCGGGGCCGAACGGAAATGTTCGCATCCGACACTACCCGCCACCCGGGTACGGCGTTCCCACCGGCCACCGGATCGGATGCCGAGACGGTAGGGTCCCTTGCGTGGATATCGACGTTTTCGCCGCCGCGCACACCCGGGACTGGGAGCGGCTGGACGCCCTGGTGCGCAGGCGCCGCTCCCTCGACGGCGCCGAGATCGACGAACTCGTCGACCTCTACCAGCGAGTGTCCACGCACCTCTCGGTGGTGCGCTCCTCCGGTCAGGACCCCGCCCTCGTGGGCCGGCTGTCCGCCCTGGTGGCGCGCGCCCGCTCGGCGGTGACCGGAGCGCACGCCCCCGCCTGGCGCGACGCGCTCGGCTTCTTCACCCGGGTCTTCCCCGCCATCCTGTACCGGCTGCGCTGGTGGTGGATCGGCATGACGGCCGGCACCGTGGGGGTCGCCGCGGCGGTCGCCTGGTGGGTCGTCGCCGACCCCGCCGTGATGCACGCGCTGGGCACCCCCGAGTACATCTCCCAGGTGGTCGAGTACGAGTTCGCCAACTACTACGTGGAGAACCCGCGCGGCTCCTTCGCCGCCCAGGTGTGGACCAACAACGCGTGGGTAGCCGCGCAGGCCATCGTGTTCGGGGTCGCCTTCGGGCTGCCGACCCTCTACGTGATGCTGCTGAACGCGGTGAACGTCGGGTTGATGGCCGGGCTCATGATCGGCCACGGCAAGGCCGACGTGTTCTTCGGCCTGATCCTTCCCCACGGCCTGCTGGAGCTGACCGCCGTGTTCGTGGCGGGCGGCATCGGCCTGAAGCTCGGGTGGACGCTCATCTCCCCCGGGGACCGGACCCGGCTGCGCGCCTTCGGCGAGGAGGGCCGCGCGGCGGTGGCGGCGGCCCTGGGACTGGCGGTGGTGCTCTTCATCTCCGGTCTCATCGAGGGCCTCGTCACCGGCAACACGGTCGCCGGCCACATCCCGGTCCCGGTGGCGCTGGGCATCGGCGTGCTGGCGGAGGTGCTGTTCTTCCTGTACGTGTTCGTGGTCGGCCGCAGGGCCTACCTGGAGGGCGAGACGGGCGACATCAAGGACGCCCCGGCGGCGGTCCCGGTGGCCTGAGCGCCTTATCGGACAAGGCTCGCGCGTGGCAGGATCGGGGCCATGAGCGAGACCCCCCGATGGTTCAAGAGTTCCCGCAGCAACATGGCGTCCAACTGTGTCGAGGTCGCGATCACGGACACCTTCTCGTGGTTCACGAGCGGCTTCGGCGCCCTCAAGGGCGGAGAGTACGTCGAGGTCGCCTTCCCCGATGCCACGACCGTCCTGATGCGCGACACCCGCAACCGGGACGCCGCGGTGCTCTCGATCGGCTCCGGGGAATGGTCCGGCTGGACGCGGTCGGTGTCACGGGGCTGAACGCCCGAACGGTCACCGTCCGCCGGCGGCCCGGGACCGTTCCGCGCGTCCCCTGGCCTCGACCGTCTCGGGATGCTCTTCGCCCAGGACCTCCGCCCGCGCCCGCGCGACCCGCTCGAACAGCGCGCCGGCCCGGGTGTGCTCCCCGCGCCCGGCCGCGTTGAGGGCGGAAAGGTAGTCGGCGGTGATGGTCCTCGGATGCCTCTCACCCAGCAGTCGCGACCACATCCCGCGTGTCCACCGCAGCCCCTCCTCCGCCCCGTCGTGGTCACCGCGGGCCATGAGGACGCAGGCGAGGTTCTCCCGTGCCTGAAGCGCGATGAGCTCCTCCTCGTTCCCGACATGGGCCTCCCACACGTCGAGGAAGATCCGCTCGGCGGCGTCCAGATCGCCGCGCAGTCCCGCGACCAGGGCGACCTGGTGCAGGCTGCTCAAGGTATCGGGGTGACCGGGGCCCAGCACGGCCTCCCGGTCCCCGTGGACCGAACGGAAGACCTCCTCGGCCTCCTCGATCCGGCCCAGGGCCCGGAGCGCGTCGCCCCGGGCGTGCCGGGCTGCCATCACCTCCGGATGGGTGACGCCGATGTCCTTCCCGGCCGCCTCCACCAACGCGCCCAGTGCCTCTTCCGCGGCTTCCCGATGGCCCGAGAGCATGACCGCGCGGAGGTTCGCCACGGCGGCCCGGACCACGGACGGGTGTGCGTCCCCTCGTATGCGGGCACAGGCGCGGCCCAGCTCCACGTGGGCGTTGGCCTCCAGGAGCAGGTCGTGATCGGCGTGCCGGCGCAGCAGTCCCTCGGCGATGCGCAGCGGGGGCGTCGTGTCGATTCCCGCCCGGATCGTCTCCGCCACCAAGGGGTGCATCCGCAGCGCGGTCTCCCCACCGTGCTCGCCCAGGGCGACCAGGCCGTGCACGACCAGCGCGTTGATCGCGCGCGCCAGACCCACCTCGTCCAGCCCTTCCAGGGGCCCGGCGGCGAGCACGGGCACCGGCAGGCGACGCAGCGGCACGGGCACCGCGTTCGGGCCCAGCACCGCCAGCACCTGGGACAGCGGCTCCGCGTACGGCTCGCGTTCGGCCAACAGGCGCAGGGACAGGTCCCACACCCCCGACAGCGACCTCCGGTCGACGTCCTCCCCGGTGACGAACGGCGCGGCCAGCTCGTCCAGCCGGTCCACGCCCTCCTCCAGGTGCGCCGACAACGCCCGGGCGTCGGGGAACAGCACCCGGTGCGTGGCCAGGATGCGCCCGGCCAGCGCCAGTGCCAGCGGTACCCGGCCCAACCGTTCCGCCAGTTCCCCGGCGCCCCGAAGTCCCTCCAGGCCCGCGTGGTCGGCCAGCGCCGTCCCCGCCGAGCCCCCGCCCAGGGGTTCCACCCGGTGGATCCGGGCCGGCGTCCACTGCCCCGGATCGTCCACCCGCGTCGTCACGACCACGAACCCGCCCCGGCTCGCCCGCATCCACCCGAGCTGATCGCCCGGCCGGTGCTCCGGGTCCAGTTCCTCCGGCCGGTCGGCGTTGTCGATGACCAGCAGCCACGGCCGGGGCGCGTGGTCCAGGTGCCGCCACACCCACCGCATCGCCAGGTGCCGGGTGGACCGCACCTCCTCGGCCTCCCGGCGCGACCCGCCCAGTTCCACGGCGACCTCGATCATGCTCGCCGCGACGTTCCCGGGCCGCACCCAGAACACCGTCCGCCCCTCGACCCGCGCCCGCTCGGCCAACGCCGCCGCCACCGTGGTCTTGCCGAATCCGCCTGGTCCGGTCAGCACGTGCGGTACCGACGCCCCGGCCCGCATCTCCGCCACCAGGACGTCGAGCAGGTCGTCCCGCCCGCGCACGGTCGTCGCCGGCCGGGGCGGATCCAGCGCCACGTCCGCCCCCGGCGGGGGAGCGGCGTGCTCACCGGCGTTGATGGTCACGTTGTGGATGTCGCGGGCCTGGACCAGCTGCCCGTACACGTCGCCGCGCGCGGCGTTGTCATGGCCTGGAGGGACGGTCATGCCCCCATACTGACCGACCGCCCCTTCGCCCACCGAGGGCCCGTACGCCCCGAGACGTGGTGAACACCGGAAAGGGGCGGGATGGCCGGAACCGGCCACCCCGCCCCTCGGGGCCCGCGGCCCCCTACAACCGTCCCTGGGCCTTGAGGTTGATGTACGCGTCCGCCAACGCCGGGGCGATGTGCTCGGGATCGGCGTCCACGACCTCGACCCCCGACCGGCGCAGCTCCGCCGTCACCCGGCGGCGCTCGCTCAGGGTGCGCTCCGCGGCGGCGGCCCGGTACAGGGCGCCGGAGTCGCCGCGCTCGGCGGCCATCGCCGCCACCGCGGGGTCCTCCACCGCCGCGACCAGCAGCAGGTGCCGCGAGGTCAACGCCGACAGCCGGGGCATCAGGCCCTCCTCCAACGCGGCCGCGTTGAGGTCGGTCAACAGCACCACCAGGGAACGGCCCCGTCCCTGGGCGCCCAGGACCGTGCTCACCAGGCCCGCCGGGTCGGACTCCAGCAGCTCCGCCTCCAACGGGGCCATGGCCTCCACGATCCGGTGCACCTGGCTGCCCTTGCCGGACGCCTTCACCTGGGCCCGGACCCGACGGTCGTAGGCCAGGAAGTCGACCCGGTCGCCCGCCTTGCCCGCCAGCGCCGCCAGCAGCAGGGCCGCGTCCATGGCGTGGTCCAGCCGGGGGGTGTCGCCCACCCGGCCGGCGGAGGTGCGCCCCGTGTCCAGCACGATGAGGATGCGCCGGTCCCGTTCGGGACGCCAGGTGCGCACCACCACCCCGTCGCTGCGGGCGCTGGCCCGCCAGTCGATGGAGCGCACGTCGTCACCGGGCACGTAGTCGCGCAACGAGTCGAACTCGCTGCCCTGTCCGCGCACCATCGCCGTGTGCTGCCCCTCCAGCTCCCGCAACCGCGACAGCTTGCCCGGAAGGTGCCGGCGGCTGTGGAACGGCGGCAGGACCCGCACGGCCCACGGCGCGGACAGGGTGCGTTGCCGCCCCGCCAGCCCCAGCGGGCCGATGCTGCGCACCGTGACGCCGGCGGCACGTGCGTCGCCCCGTCGGGTCGGAGTGAGGGTCGTCGTCACCCGACGCCGTTCGCCCGCGTCCACCCGCAGCGGACGGGTGCGCGGCGCGGCGTGCGCGCTCGGCGGCCAGGCGTCGCGCACGCTCCCGCGCAGCCGGCGTCCGGTGGGGTTGCTCACGAGGACCTCGACGACGGCGGAGTCGCCCAGGCGCAGCGACGTGTCGCCGGACCTGGACATCCGCAGCGCCTTCGGGCTCACCGCCAGCGCCACGTCCACGATCAGCGGAACCACCACGACGCCCACGGCGATCACCGCCGCCCACGCGCCCAGCAGACCCGAGAGGGCGACGGCGACCGTGGCCACACCCGCGAGCAGCACCGCCCGGCCGGTGACCACCATCAGCGCGGCACCGGGACGGAGGAGAGCACGCCGTCCAGGATCCCGTCGGTGGTCGCGCCCTCCAACTCCGCCTCCGGGCGCAGCGAGATCCGGTGCCGCAGGGTCCCCTTGGCCAGCGCCTTCACGTCGTCGGGGGTCACGTAGTCGCGGCCCGACAGCCACGCCCACGCGCGCGCGGTGCGCATCAGGGCGGTCGCGCCGCGGGGGGACGCGCCGAGCTGGAGCGACGGCGATCGCCGGGTGGCCCGGCACAGGTCCACGATGTACCCGAGCACCTCGGGAGCCACCCGCACGGTCTCCACGGAGGACCGGGCGGCCCGCAGCTCGGCGGCGCCCGCCACCGGGGACACCCCGGCTGCTGCGAGGTCGCCCGGGTCGAACCCGGCCGCGTGCCGGCCCAGCATCTCCACCTCGGCGGCCCGAGGCGGCAGCGGCACGGTCACCTTGAGCAGGAAGCGGTCCAGCTGCGCCTCGGGGAGCGGGTAGGTGCCCTCGTACTCGACCGGGTTCTGGGTGGCGGCGACCAGGAACGGGTCGGGCAGCGCCACGGGGCTGCCCTCCACCGTCACCTGTCGTTCCTCCATGGCCTCCAGCAGGGACGCCTGGGTCTTGGGCGGGGTCCGGTTGATCTCGTCGGCCAACAGCAGGTTGGTGAACACCGGGCCCTTGAGGAACTCGAACTTCGCGGTGTGCTGGTCGTACACCAGCGACCCGGTCACGTCGCCCGGCATCAGGTCGGGGGTGAACTGCACCCGCTTGTGGTCCAGCGACAGCGCCGCCGACACGGTGCGCACCAGCAGCGTCTTGGCGACACCGGGCACACCCTCCATCAGCACGTGGCCGCGGCACAGCAGCGCCACGACCAGGGCGGTCACCGTCTCGTCCTGGCCCACGACGGCCTTGGCCACCTCGCGGCGCAGGGCGACCAGGGCCGCCCGTGCCTCGTCGGCCGATGGCAGTGCCTCGGGTGTGAAGGCGCTCACGTGCCGTCTACCTCTCTCGCTACCTGATGTGTCGCCGGCCCCCGTTGGGGTCGGCGCTCCGTGTTCGATGTCGGGTGCCCGCCCGAGGGCGGCCCCGGGTCGGGGGGACGCGTCGGGATCGGTGCCGGGGTCGGTCACCGCAGCCTCCGTCCGCGTTCGTCCAGTTCGGCGGCCAGCCGGAGCAGGCCGTCGTCGTCGGCCGTGTACGGGTCCGGCGTCGCCGGGTACAGCAGGTCGCGCAGCGCCCGCGGGTCGCCTCCGGTACGTTCGGCGACCGCCGCCACCACCGCTTCCGGCGAGGCGTCCGGCCCCAGCCCCAGCCGGACGGCGTGCCGTTCCAGGAAACCGGAGCGCAGCGCGTCCGCGGCCCGGTCGCGCGCACCGCGGGAGCGGTACAGGGCGGCCCGCCCCTCGGTCGTCTCCGAGGCGCGCACCACGACCGGCAGCGACTCGGGCACCAGCGCGCCCATACGGCGGCCCCGCCACAGCGCGAGCAGCACCAGGGACGCCGCCAGCGGGAGCAGGGACCACCGCAGGCCGGCCGGGAGCAGTTCGGTGATGGTCGCCCCGCCCTCCTGCCTCGGCGGGTCCGGACGCAGCCATACCACGGTTCCGGCGTCCATGAGGTTGAGGGCCAGCGCGGCGTCGCCGCCCCGGTCCAGCAGCCGGTTGCTCAACGGGTTCCCGTTGCCCAGCACGGTGGTGGTCGTACCGGTACCGTTCCCGGCGACCTGGAGCAGGGCGTCACCGGCCTCCATCGGGTAGCAGCCGACCGCGTCGGCCCCCTGGGGCGCGGTGTACAGCTCGCCGTGGACGTAGGCGGGGCCCGCGGCCTCGGCGGCGGGCAGGTCGCAGCGCGGTTCCACGGGGCGTTCGAGGAAGTCCGCGGGCAGTTCGCGCCCGGTCATCTCGACCCCCGGCGCGAACGCGGCCAGCGATCTGACGGACGGGCGCACCAGCACGGTGTCCACGTCCAGGTCGGCCAGCCGGTCCAGCTCCTCGGGGAGGAGTCGGTGGTCCATGAACACCACGAGCACGACGTCGTCACCGGCGGCGGAGACCTCCTCGACGGCGTCCTGGGAGGTGCGGGCCACCTCGACGTCACGGTCCTCGCTCAGCACGTTCACCAGGGCCCGGGTGCCGTCGGGCGCCACGCTCCCCGGTTCCAGGTGGCCGGTGGGGAACTGCTCGCTCCCCAACGACATCAGGATCGCCACCGTGATGAGCGCGGCGGCCAGGAGCGCGGGGAAGCGGGCGGCCCGCCAGAACCTCCGGGCACCCGGACCGTCGTGTGCGTCGGGGCCGGCCGGACCGTTGCCGGG